>DASQLN010000017.1:0-31564 GCA_035629975.1 Allosphingosinicella sp.
GCTGCTCGCGATCGTCCTGATCGGCTTCCTGTGGTGGGTCGCGCACGCCCTGCAGGGGCCGGACGAGACCGAGGCCAATCCGGTCGAGGCGCCGCCGGCCACGTCACAGCCGGCGAACTGAGGTTCAAGGGAGGGTCTTGGCCCCGCGGCACGCTGCGGTTACCCTTGGCGCCATGCCCGACGACGCTCGCTCCACCGCCGCCCGCGACGACCCCGTGATCCGCGATGCGGACGGCGGGATCGTGCGGCTCGTCGCCATCATGGCGCGCCTCCGCGACCGCGAGCGGGGCTGTCCCTGGGACATCGAACAGGACTTCGACTCGATTGCGCCCTACACCATCGAGGAAGGCTACGAGGTCGCCGACGCCATCGCGCGAAAGGACATGGGCGCGCTCCGGGACGAGCTTGGGGATCTGCTGTTTCAAGTCGTCTACCATGCCCGGATGGCCGAGGAGGCCGGCGCCTTCGCCTTCGACGACGTGGTCCGCGGCATTTCCGACAAGATGGTGCGCCGTCACCCGCATGTATTCGGAGACGACAGCCGGGAAAAGTCCGCCGACCAGCAGACGCTCGACTGGGAGCGCCTCAAGGCCGCCGAGCGGGGCGCGGCCGGGGCGCTGGACGGCGTGGCCGTCGGGCTGCCGGTGCTGACCCGCGCAGTCAAGCTGCAGAACCGCGCCGCCCGCGTCGGCTTCGACTGGCCGGACGCGCAGGGCCCCAGGCTCAAGATCGACGAGGAGCTCGGCGAGATCGAACGGGCCGGATCGGACGAAGAGCGCGCCGGCGAGATCGGCGACCTCCTGTTCGCGGTCGTCAATTACGCCCGCCACCTCGGGGTGAACCCCGAAACCGCTCTGCGGGAGGCCACGGCGCGTTTCGAAACACGCTTCCGCAAGGTGGAAGAGTTGGCGGACAAGCCCCTGAACGATATGAATATCGATGAGCTCGAAACGCTCTGGCAACGGGCCAAGAGGCTGACCCGCTAGGCTGGCTAGGCTAGGCTCGTCCCTTCCGCCAGGCCTCGAAGCGGGACCAGTCGAGATCCGAGAGGCGCACGGCGTAGCGGGTTTCCAGCCCCTCATAGTCGTGGCTCAGCACTTCGCCGTTGGCGTGGAGCCAGGCGATCATCTCCCCGTCCGACGCCGATAGGGTGACGGTGCGGAGCTTGTTCTCTTTGCGCAGCCGCGTCGAGACGTCGCCGAGCAGGACCCCCGCCCCTTCGCCGGTCAGCGCGGACAGAACGGCCACGTCGTCGCGCCGCGCCGCCTCGGCCCGCACCCGCGCCGCCTCCTCGCTTCCGAGCAGGTCGATCTTGTTCCACGCTTCGATTCGCGCTCCCTCGTCCGCGCCGATCTCCTTCAGCACCTGCTCGACATCCTGGCGCTGGGCGTCGCTGTCGGGGTGCGAGATGTCGCGGACATGGACGATGAGGTCGGCCGAGACCACTTCCTCCAGGGTTGCGCGGAAGGCGGCGACGAGCTGGGTCGGCAGGTCGGAGATGAAGCCGACAGTATCCGACACGATCGCCTTGTCGAAGCCCGGCAGCTGGATCTCGCGCATCGTCGGATCGAGCGTGGCGAACAGGAGGTCCTCGGCCACCACGTCGGCGCGCGTCAGCCGGTTGAACAAGGTAGACTTGCCGGCATTGGTATAGCCGACCAAAGCGATTACCGGCCATGGCGCGCGCTGGCGGCGCGAGCGGTGCAGGGTGCGGGTGCGCGCGACCTGGCCGAGCTCCTTCTTCAACTTGGCCATGCGGTCGCGGATCAGCCGGCGGTCGGCCTCGATCTGGGTTTCGCCAGGGCCGCCGAGGAAGCCGAAGCCGCCGCGCTGGCGTTCGAGGTGGGTCCAGGAGCGGACGAGGCGGCCGGCCTGGTAATCGAGATGGGCGAGCTCGACCTGCAGCCGGCCTTCCGCCGTCGCCGCGCGCTCGCCGAAGATTTCCAGGATCAGCCCGGTGCGGTCGATCACCTTGGCCTTGGTGCCTTCCTCGAGGTTCTTCTGCTGGACCGGAGTGATGGCGGCATCGACGATGACCAGCTCCGCCTCGGCCAGCCGCACCGCGTCGGCGATCTTCTCGACCTGGCCGGGCCCGAACAGGGTGGCTGGGCGCGGGCTGCGGATCCTGAAATGGAGCCTGTCCTCGACCGAGACTCCGATCGCGCCGGCGAGGCCCGCCGCCTCGTCGAGCCGCGCCTCCGGGTCGCGCCGCGCCTCGCGCCCAAGATCGGGCAGCGCGATCACGGCGCGGGCGCCGCGGGTCACCTCATTGTCGGCATCCCGGTTGAAGACGCTCAGCCGCTCACTCCTCGGCCTGGGCTTCCTGGAAGTTGACCGGATTTTCGGGCTGCACGGTCGAGATTGCGTGCTTGTAGACGAGCTGGGAGAGACCTTCGCGCTCGAGCAGCATGCAAAACAGGTCGAACGCGCCGATCTCGCCCTGGAGCATGACTCCGTTCACCAGGAACATGGTGACATGCTCGCCCGATTTCTTGACCGCGGTCAGGAAGACTTCCTGGAGCAGCGTGGGCTTCTTCTTCTCGAGCTGTTCGGCGAAGGCCGCCTGCAGGCCGCCAAGATCGAGCGGCTGGGCGGGCATGATCGTCGAGATGGCGTGCTTGTAGATGAGCTGCGCCTGGCCGTCGCGGCGGAGAAGGACGGAAAAATTGTCGAACCAGGTGATGATTCCCTGGAGCTTGACGCCCTTCACCAGGAACATGGTGACCGGGGTTTTGGTGCGCCTGAGGCTGTTCAGAAACATGTCCTGGAGGTTGTTGACCTTGTCGGGCATTTTCGCTCTCTCTTCTGGTCATTGGCGGCGGACCGCCCGGCCCCATTATCACGCGACGGGCGGTCGCGCCAATAAGGCTATTCGCTCCCGCTCCCCTCCCCGCGCGTGTCGGCGAGGCCGAGCGCCTTCAGCTTGCGGTGCAGCGCCGAGCGTTCCATGCCGATGAAATTGGCGGTGCGCGAGATATTCCCCGAGAAACGGCGGATCTGGACGCGCAGATATTCGCGCTCGAAGGTCTCGCGCGCCTCGCGCAGGGGCGTGCCCATGATCGCCTTCACCGCTTCGCTGGGGCTCAGCTGCGCCTGATCGTTGAGGATTTCGGGCGGCAGCATGTCGATCTCGATGCAGCCGATCCGCTCGCCGGGCGCCATGATCACGGTGCGCTCGATGACGTTCCTCAGCTGGCGGACGTTGCCGGGCCAGTCATAGGCCTGCAGCGCCGCCATGGCGTCATCGGAGACGCGGGGGGTCGGCACGCGCTGGTCGGAGGCGTAGCGGGCGGCGAAATGATCGACGATGGCGGGAATGTCCTCGCGCCGGTCGGCGAGCGCCGGCAGGTGCACGGGGACGACATTGAGCCGGTAATAGAGGTCTTCGCGGAAGCGGCCGGCGGCGATCTCGTCGGGCAGGATGCGCGCGGTCGAGGACACCACCCGCATGTCGACCTTGACCGTGCGCTGGCCGCCGACCCGAACGAAGCTCTGGTCGGTCAGCACGCGCAATATCTTGCCCTGGGTCGAAAGCGGCATGTCGGCGATCTCGTCGAGAAAAAGCGTGCCGCCATGCGCCTGTTCGAGCAGGCCCGGGCGCGCCAGCTCGCCGCTATCCTCGCTTCCGAACAATTCCTCCTCGACCCGCTCGGGCGTCATCCGCGCCGCGGTGACGACGATGAACGGGCCGTCGGCGCGCGTGCTCCAATTGTGCAGCAGCCGCGCGGCGACCTCCTTGCCGACGCCGGCGGGCCCGGCGATAAGCACGCGGCTGCCGGTCGCGGCCACCCGCTTCAGCGTCGCCCGGACATTGTTGATCGCGGCGCTGGACCCGGTCAGCTCCATCTCGTTGCCGATCTGCTGCCTCAGCGCCTCATTCTCGCGCCGCAGCCGCTCGGTCTCGGTGGCGCGGGACACGAGGTGGACGAGCCGGCCGGCCTCGAACGGCTTTTCGATGAAGTCGATCGCGCCCTGCCGGATCGCGGCGACCGCGGTGTCGAGATTGCCGTGACCGGAGATCATCAGCACCGGCAAGGTCGGATCGCGCTTCTTCACCTCCTCGAGCAATTGCAGCCCGTCGAGCTTGGAGCCCTGCAGCCAGACGTCGAGCAGCAGCAGGGACGGCCGCCGGTCGGCGAGCGCGCGCAGTGCTTCGTCGCTGTCGCCGGCGGTGCGGGTCTCGTAACCCTCGTCCTCCAGCACGCCAGCCACCAGTTCGCGGATATCGCGCTCGTCATCGACAATCAGGATGTCCAAAGCCATAATATTCTCAATTACCTGGAGGATTGTCTTCAGAGATGCTCGGGGCTGATCGGTCGAGCTTCGCGAGCGTTTCCGTGTCGAAGGTCAGCCGCACCAGCGAGCCGCCGCCGAGCGCGTCCTCGAATTCGATCTGGCCGAAATGCTCCTCGACGATCTTCTTGACGATGGCGAGGCCGAGCCCGGTGCCCTTGGCGCGCGTGGTCATATAGGGCTCGGTGAGCCGTCGCCGCTCGGCCGGCAGGCCGATACCGGTATCGGCGACCTCGATCACAGCTTTCGTGCCTTCCCGCCGAATCGTTATCGCGACCTTGTCGCCGGGGGCGTTCTTCCTCGACTCGCGCTCGGCGCGCTTCTGCTCGATCGCCTCGACGCCGTTCTTGACGATGTTGGTCAGCGCCTGGCCTAGCAGCCGCCGGTCGCAGACCAGCTGCGGCGAGAGATCGGGCACGGCGAGCGTGAATTCGATCTCGGGGTGCGCGACTTCGTGGAGGAACAGAGCCTCGCGGGCGACCTCGGCCAGCGGCTCCTCGCGGAAGGCGGGCTTGGGCATGCGCGCGAAATCGGAGAATTCGTCGACCATCCGCCTGAGATCGCCGACCTGGCGCACGATCGTCCCGGTCAGCCGCTCGAAGGTCGCCGGATCGTTGTCGATCTCCTTGCCGTAGCGGCGCTGCAGCCGCTCGGCGGCGAGCTGGATCGGCGTGAGCGGATTCTTGATCTCGTGCGCGATCCGTTGCGCGACGTCCGACCAGGCGGCGCGGCGCTGGTCGAGCAATTGCTCGGTAATGTCGTCGAAGGTGAGGACATGGCCGCCCTTCACCCGCACCGTCTTGACCGCCAGCGTCCTTGGCTCGCCGCGCGAAACGAGCTGGACGACGTCCTCGCGCCCCTCGCTGGTCAATTGGCGGTCGAGCTCGGGCGCGAGATCGGCGAGCTTCTGGCCGACCGGGCTCTGGCCGCCGGTCTTGAGCAGGGCCTCGGCCGAGCTGTTGATCAGCTGGATGAGATGGTCGTCGTCCACCGAAACCACCCCCGCGGTGACCCCGGAGAGCACCGCCTCGGTGAAGGCGCGCCGGCTGTCGAGCTGGGCATTGGCGGCGACGAGGGCGCCGGTCTGCGCCTCCAACCGGCTGGTCATCCGGTTGAACGCATTGCCGAGCGTGGCGACTTCGTCCCGCGCGCGAGATTCGGGAACGCGCGCCGAAAGATCGCCGGTCGTGGCGAGCCGAGCGGCGCCCACCAATTCGGCCACGGGCCGGACCAGCCGGTCGGCGAGCTTGAGCGCGATGAAAATCACGATCGCCACGATCAGCAGCGCGACGGCCAGCAGGATCGCGTTGAAGCGCAATTGCAGATCGCGGGACCGGTTGACGGTGATCCGATAGTCGCTGACCGCGCTCTGTGCCTCACGCCATTGCTGGATCGCGCGCGCGTCCATTCTGCGGGAGATATAGAGATACAGGTCTTGCCCCGGAGCGAGGCTGATGAGACCCTCGATCCGGTCCCCCGCGTCGGTGACGATCCGGGGCTGGCCCGTGCGCAGACTCGGCAGGACGCTGCGCGGCAGCCGCTGCTCGATGGGCCGCTGGTCGAAATTGACCACCGCGATAGTCTGTATGTCTCCGCGGGGCGTGACCCGGAAGATCGCCGCCTCGGTCAGGTCGCGAAAGGCCACCTGAGATAGCATCGTATCGCCAAAGGTCGCGGTGTCCAGGCCGTAGACGTTGATATTCTCGATAACATTCAACTGCATGGTCGGAAGCTCGTTCGCCATGCGCCTGCGGTGCTCGGCGACATAGGTCTGCGCGACCACCTCTGCGCTGTCGAGCACCGTGCGGGCACGATTGGAATACCAGAATTGGAGTGGGCCCTGGAACAGGACGGAGGCGAAGACGACGACCAGAAGCGTTGGCACGGTCGCAATGATCGAGAACAGGGCAACGAAGCGGACATGGAGTCGTCCCCTTCCCCCGGTCGGCGAATTCGCGGCACGCCGCATCGCGAGCCGGCGCGCGACCAGGACCATCAAGGCCATGGCTGGAATCAGGATTGCGACGAGCATCGCCGCCGCCATGGGCGGGGCGAGGGCTGTTTCCGGGCGCGTCCGCCCCGTCACCAACGCGTAGGAGACGGCGACGGCGACGATCAGCGCCAGCACGACGCCCGCTTCGAGGATCGGCACCCAGCCGCCGCGCCGCAGCATCACGCGCAGGCGCCGGCGCCAGCGGGGCCGGGAGGGGGACTCAACAGGGATCGCTATTTCGGCGTTCACACTGCGGCCCTAGCACAACAATGTGGCATAAAGAACACAGTGAATATGGGAGCCCGCCGCAGCCGGCGCGCTCTTTGTCTCAGGCGGCCGCTTTGCTCAGCCAGGGCGCGTAGAAATCGCGCAGCATCGCCAGCGCGCGCTTCGCGTCCGCTTCCTTGTTGAAGGCGTTGCGGAATTCGGCCGAGCCGTGCAGCCCCTTGGTGTACCAGCCGATATGCTTGCGCGCGCAATTGACGCCGACCTCGCTGCCATAAAGGGCAAGCATCGCTTCATATTGCTCGACGATCACCTGATATTGCTCCTCGAGGCTTGGATCGGCGAGGCGCTCGCCGGTTTTCAGCCAATGCATCGCCTGCTTCAGGAGCCAGGGCCGGCCATAAGCGCCCCGCCCGATCATGACGCCATCCGCGCCGGACTGGTCGAGCGCCGCGCCGACATCCTCGATCGTGTTGATGTCGCCGTTGGCGATGACCGGAACCGAGACCGCCTCCTTCACCTTGCGGATGAAGCGCCAGTCGGCCTCGCCCTTGTACATCTGGCAGCGGGTGCGGCCGTGGACGCTGATCATGCTGACCCCGAGATCCTCGGCGATGCGGGCGAGCTCGGGCGCGTTGAGGCTGGCATGGTCCCAGCCCATCCGCATCTTGAGCGTGACCGGGAGGCCGACCGCCTTGACGGTCGCATCGACGATCGCCGCGGCGAGCTTCAGGTCGCGCATCAAAGCGGAACCCGCCTCCCCGTTCACGACTTTCTTGACCGGGCAGCCCATGTTGATGTCGATCATCGCGGCGCCGCGATCCTGGTTGAGCTTCGCCGCCTCCGCCATCTCCCTGGGCGAGCAGCCGGCGAGCTGCATCGAGACCGGCTCCTCGCTCGGATCCCAGACCATCTTCTGCAGCGACTGGCGGGTCTCGCGAATCGCGGCCTGGCTGGCGATCATCTCGGTCACCGTCAGGCCGGCGCCGTAGCGCTTGACGATCCGCCGGAACGGCATGTCGGTGACGCCCGTCATCGGCGCCAGGATCACCGGCGTGTCGATGCGGACGGGTCCGATGCTGATGGGCGCAAGGCGGCTCATGGGAGGCGCGAGATAGGGTGGAATGCGCTGGCGGGCAAGTTTGGCCTCGGCTAGGGCGCGGGCATGGCACGGACGGTGGCATTGCTGGTGGCGGCAGGTAGCGGCAGCCGCGCGGGCGGCGACACGCCCAAGCAATATCGGGCCATCGCCGGACGGCCCCTGCTCGCGCATGCCCTCGACCATCTCGTCCACCCCAGGATCGACGCCGTTCAGGTCGTCATCGGCGCGGGCCAGGAGGCGGCCTATCGCGCCGCGATCGGCGAGAGGCCCCTCCCCTCGCCCGTCATCGGCGGCGCGACCCGTCAGCAATCGGTGCGCAACGGCCTTTCGGCCCTGGGCGGCGCAACGCGGGTGCTGATCCACGACGCGGCCCGCCCCTTCCTCCCGGCCGCGGTGATCGACCGGCTTCTCGACGCGCTCGACGGCAAGGACGGCGCGGTCCCCACATTGCCGCAGGTCGACAGCCTGGCGACGCGCGCCGGCGCACCGGTGCCGCGAGAGGATTTCGTGCGGGTGCAGACCCCGCAGGCCTTCCGCTTCGACGCCATCGCCGCGGCCCACGCCGCCTGGTCCGGCGGCGACGCGACCGACGACGCCCAGGTCGCGCGCGCCGCCGGCTATGATGTCGCCATGGTCGAAGGCGACCCTGCGCTCGACAAGCTCACCTACGAGGCTGACTTCCTTCGCGCCGAGGCGGCGTTGCTGACGACGCGGGTGGGCTTCGGCTTCGACGTGCACGCGCTCGGCCCCGGGCGGGAGTTGTGGCTCGGCGGCGTGCGGATCCCCCACGACCGCGGCCTCGTCGGCCACAGCGACGCCGATGTCGTCCTGCACGCGCTGACCGACGCCATATTGGGGGCGCTCGCCGCCGGCGATATCGGCGACCATTTCCCGCCCTCCGACGCGCGCTGGCGGGGCGCGGACTCGGGCCTGTTCCTCGACCATGCCCGCGAGCTCGTCGCCAGGGCCGACGGCCGGATCGCCCATGTCGACGTCACGATCATCTGCGAGGCGCCCCGGATCGGCCCTTATCGGGACGCGATGCGGGAGCGGATCGCGGGCTTGTTGCGGCTGGACATGGCGAGGATTAGCATCAAGGCGACCACCACCGAGCGGCTCGGATTCGCCGGCCGCGGCGAGGGCATAGCGGCTCAGGCGGTGGCGACGTTGCTGATAGGGGACCGGAGATGATCAAATTGCTCGCCGCGACCGCGATGCTGAGCGGTCAGGCCGCGACACCGGCGCCGGCGCCGACCCAGTGCCTGACCCGCCAACAAATCGGCGACCTCACCGTGGTCGTATATTCGGTCATGCTGGACGGCATGCGCGAAGCCTGCCGCCCGCATCTCGCCGCCAGCGCCTTCATGGTTCAACCCGCCGGGACGGACTATGCCTCGCGGTTGCGCTCGGAGGCGCAAAGGCGCTCGGCGTCGGCTGCGCAGGCGATTGCCCGGGCGTTCGGCACCGGCGAGATGCCGCCCGAGGTGGTCGGCACGCTGCTCGAAGGGATGATGGCCCCCGGCGCCGCCGCGGAGGCCATCGGTCCGGGCGACCCCGGCTTGTGCCGCGAGATGAACGAAGTCGTCGAAGCCATGGCACCCATGTCGCCCGACCAGCTCGGCCGGATGACGGCGGGATTCATCTCGCTCGCGCAGCAAATGGAGGGCCGTTTCCCACCTCCGGAGGAGACTGCCGGGGAAGCCGGCTCGGCCGCGTCCCCTGACCAGGACGAGGGAGAAGCGGCCGTGGCGGCGGCCGACGCGCAGCCCCCGCGCGCGCCGGCGACACGCATCCTCTGCGCCGAATGACCGACACCCGCGACTTCGTCCTCCCCGAGGAGCTGGTCGGCCTCGCCCGCCAGGTCGTTGAGGGGAATCGCGCCGCTGGGCGGCGGGTCGCGGTCGCGGAAAGCTGTACGGGCGGGCTGGTCGCCGCGGCGCTGACCGAGATCGCCGGCAGCTCGGACGTGCTCGAAGCCGGGTTCGTCACTTATTCGAACGAGGCCAAGGCCAAGCTGCTCCATGTCAGCGAGGAGTTGATCGAGACCTTCGGCTCGGTCTCGGTGGCGGTGGCCTGGGCTATGGCGCAGGGCGCGCTCAGGAGCTCGGGCGCCGATGTCGCGGTCGCGCTCACCGGCATCGCCGGCCCGGCCGGCGGCTCGGACCGCAAGCCGGTCGGCACCGTCGTGTTCGCGCGGGCGGAGCGCGGCGCCGATCCCAAGGACATCGTCGCCGACACGCAATGCTTCGGCGACCTGGGGCGCGGCGGCGTCCGCCTTCAGGCGGCGCTGTGCGCGCTCAATTTGCTGCTGCCCGAGCCCGGCTCGCCGTAGAGCGCGCGCGCCCGCTCCTCGAAGGCGCCGATCATCCTTCTCAGCGCGCGGTCGAACATCTGCCCGGCGATCGCCTCGAACAGGCGGTTGCGGAAGGCGAAATCGACGCAGAAATCGACCTCGGTCGCCCCCTTCCTGACGGTGCGGAAGGTCCAGCTGTTGTGGAGATATTTGAGCGGACCCTCGACATAGTCGATCTCGATCTGCTCGGGCCGGCGCTTGCGGACTTTCGAGGTGAAGGTCTCCTTCAAGGCCTTGAAGCCGACGATGAGGTCGGCGACCATCTCGGTCTCGCTGTCGGACCGGACCCGCGTCGCCGCCACCCAAGGCAGGAAATGCTGGTAGCTGCCGACGTCCGCGACGAGGTCGAAGAGCTGCTCTTGTGTGTAGGGGAGGATGCGCTTTTCGGTGTGTCTGGGCATGTTTCCTGACCTGTTCCCACCTCGTTCGTCCCGAGCGAGGTCGAGGGGCGTAGTGATGAGTCCGGGCCAGCGCCCCTCGACTAGGCTCGGGGCGAACGATCCTCGGTTATTCCCAGCTTAGCCTCGCGCGCGGCCTTCATCGTCTCGAAATCGTCTCCGGCGTGGTAGCTCGACCGGGTCAAGGGCGAGGCGGCGACGAGGAGGAAGCCCTTGGCCCGCGCGATCGCGGCATAGGCATTGAACGCCTGGGGCGTGACGAACTCCTCGACCGTGGCATGGCGCTGCGTCGGCTGCAGATATTGGCCCATGGTCAGGAAATCGACGTCGGCCGAGCGCATGTCGTCCATCACCTGGTGGACCTCGAGGCGCTGCTCGCCGAGCCCGACCATGACCCCCGATTTGGTGAAGATGGACGGGTCGTGCCGCTTGACGCTCTCGAGCAGGCGCAGCGAGGCGTAATAGCGGGCGCCGGGCCGGATCGTCGGATAGAGGCGCGGCACCGTCTCCAGATTATGATTGTAGACGTCCGGGCGCGCTTCGATGATCCGCTCCACCGCCGCCTGCGCCTTGTTGCGGAAATCGGGGGTCAGGATCTCGATCGTGGTTGCCGGCGTGTTGCGCCGGAGCGCCTCGATCACCTTGACAAATTGCGAGGCGCCCCCGTCCGGCAGGTCGTCGCGGTCGACCGAGGTCACCACGATATGGGTGAGGCCCAACTCCGCAGCGGCGACGGCGACATGCTCGGGCTCGAGCGGATCGACCGCCCTGGGCATGCCGGTCTTGACGTTGCAGAAGGCGCAGGCCCGCGTGCAGGTGTCGCCAAGGATCATCACCGTCGCGTGCTTCTTGGTCCAGCATTCGCCGATATTGGGGCAGGCCGCCTCCTCGCAGACGGTGGCGAGGCCGAGCCGGCGCATCAACGCCTTCGTTTCCATGAAGCCGGCGCCGACCGGCGCCTTCACCCGGATCCAGTCGGGCTTGCGCTGGCGCGGTTCGCTCTTGGGGACGCTGACGGGATCGGCTTCGCTCATGCCGCGCAGATAGCGATGTCGCACCAGCATCACAACCTGACACCGTTCGGCCTGAGCTTGTCGAAGGCCTGTCCTTCTTCTAGCGGATCGAAGGACAGGACAGGGCTTCGACAGGCTCAGCCCGAACGGAGTTGAAATTGGCCCAGTTCAGCGATCTCATCACCGGCTATCGCCGCTTCCGCGACCATGGCTGGGGCGCGCAGCGCGAACGCTGGGCCGGCCTCGCCGAGGGGCAGAGCCCGAAGGTGATGGTGATCGCCTGCTCGGACAGCCGCGTCGACCCAAGCCAGATTTTCGACGCGCGGCCGGGCGAGATGTTCGTTGTCAGGAACGTCGCCAATCTGGTGCCGCCCTTCGAGCGCGACAATCACTACCATGGCGTCTCGGCGGCGCTCGAATTCGCGGTGACCCAGCTCGAGGTCGACGAGCTGGTGGTGATGGGCCACGGCTCTTGCGGCGGCTGCGAGGCGGCGCTGACCGGCCGGTTCGACAATGCCGAGCATGGCGAGGGCCATTTCATCGCCCATTGGATCGACATGCTCGCCGGCGCACGCGAGAAGATCCGCGCGCGCCACCCTGTCCTCGACCGCCAGGCATTCCTCGAAATGGAGCTGGAGGGCGTCCGCATCTCGCTACGCAACCTCATGACCTTCCCCTGGGTGCGCGAGCGCGTCGAGGCGGGCCGGCTCAAGCTGCACGGCGCCTATTTCGCGATTGTCGACGGCATCCTCCACGTCTGCGACGAGGCCGGGGGCGAATTCGCGCCCGCCTAGGCGGCTCGCCCCGCCACGCTCCGCCTCATGCCGTAGAGCAGATAGATGGCAATACCGACGACATGCGCGCCGAGGAACCAGAGCTGGGTCCTGACCGGCAGGCTGTAGAGCAGATAGAGGCAACCGAGGATTCCGAAGATGCCGACCGGCCAGGCCCAGGGCGTCCTGAACTTGCGCTCGGCACCGGGCGCGCGCCGGCGCATCACCAGCATGCAGACCGCCACCGCGATGAAGGCTGTCAGCGTGCCGGCATTGGCCAGAGCGGCGAGTTGGGCGAGCGGGACGAGGCCGGCGAGCACCGCGACCACGATCGCGGTGAAAATGGTGATGCGGACCGGCGAGCCGCGACGGGAGACCCGCGCCAGCACCGGCGGCAGCATGCCGTCGCGCGCCATCACGAAGAAGATCCGGCTCTGTCCGTAGAAGAAGGCCAGGATCACGGTCGGCAGCGCGACCACCGCCGAGATGGCGAGGAATTTCGCCGCGAGGGGCTGGCCGATCTCGCGCAGGATCAAGGCGAGCGGCTCCGGGCTGTTCGCGAAGCGGGAATAGGCAAGCGCGCCGATCGCGGCGGCGGCGACCGCCATGTAGATGGCGACGCAGATCAGCATCGATCCGACGATGCCGATCTTGAGGTCGCGGCCGGGATTCTTTGTCTCTTCCGCCGCGGTGGCGATCGCATCGAAGCCGTAAAAGGCGAAGAAGATGATCGCCGCGGCCGCCATCACGCCGACCTCCGCGCCCGACGCGCCGCTCTTGGGAAAGCCGAACGGCATGAAGGGCTGGAAATGCGCGCTGTCGAAATAGGGCATGGTCACGGCGACGAAGACGATCAGGGCCAGCACCTTCACCGCCACCAGCACGGCGTTCAGCGTCGCGCTTTCCCGCGTGCCGTAGATGAGCAGGCCGGCGACGACGGCGATGATCGCGATTGCCGGCAGGTTGATGATGCCCTGCAGCTCCGGACTCTGGGTCAGCGCGTGCGGGAAGTTGAGCGCGGATTCGAGCAAGGGCGAGGCATAGCCCGACCAGCCCACCGCCACCGCGCTCACGACCAGCGAATATTCGAGGATCAGGCTCCATCCGACGACCCACGCCAGCCCCTCGCCTAGCACGACATAGGTGTAGGTGTAGGCGCTGCCCGAGGCCGGGATCATCGTCGCCATCTCGGCATAAGCAAGCGCCGCGGCGATGCAGATCAGGCCGGCAATGGCGAAGGAGAGGATCACCGCCGGCCCCGCCTTGGCGGCGCCGACGCCGGTCAGCGTCAGGATGCCAGTACCGACGATCGCGCCGACTCCGAGCGCGATTAGGTGCGGCCAGCTCAGCGTCGGCTTCAGCCGGTGCTCCTCGGGCATCTCCTCGCGCGGAATGATGGTCTTCTTCGCGTTCCAGGATGCCATCGCGCTTTCCCCTTTTTGCGGCCGTACGATCCTGGCCCGCTTTGCGGCGGCGCCACAAGCCGGAAAGTGATCCTCGGCGAAGAACTTCCGTGAAGAAGGAGCCGGAACTTTCCATTTTAATTTGAGTTAATCAGCGGCTATGGGGGATCCCGCACATTCACCCCGGCCGATGAGTCCGCCCTCATGACGTCAGCCGCCGCCACGCCCGAACAGATGCTGGACCTGGTCCGCGCCGCGGCCCGCCACGGCGATTCCGAGCTCCACGCCGTGCTGCGCACGTTGCCGGCACCAATCTACACGACCGACGCGAGCGGCGTCGTCACTTTCTCCAATGACGCCTGCATCGGCTTTGCCGGGCGCACGCCCGCGATCGGCAAGGACCGATGGTGCGTGACCTGGAAGCTCTACGGCGAGGACGGCGCCTTCCTCGCCCACGAAGACTGCCCGATGGCGGTGGCGATCAGGGAGAAGCGCGAAGTGCGCGGCGCCGTCGCCGTGGCGGAAAGGCCGGATGGAACGCGGGTGATGTTCACCCCCTATCCGACCCCCCTGCTGGACGCGGACGGCAAAATCGCCGGCGCGGTCAACATCCTCATCGACGTCACCGACGCCCGCCAGGCCGGCGAGCTGCGCGCGCAGGCGATGCGCTGCCGCCGCCTCGCGCATTCGGTGACCGACGAGCGCGCTGTCGATACTCTGCTGCTGATGGCGTCGGAATATGATGCGAAGGCGCGGAGCCTGCGCGCCGACTAGGGTCTGTCGCGCCGCCCTCCCCCGCGCTAAGACGGCGCATGACCGAAGACCCCACTCGCCACAGCCGCAACGTCTGCCTGCTGATCGACGCCGACAATGCCTCGGCCGGATCGCTCGATCCGGTGCTCACCGTCCTCGCCGAACTGGGCACGGTCAACATCCGCCGCGCTTACGGCAATTGGCAGAAATCGAGCCTCTCCGGCTGGGCCAAGATCATTCACCGCCACGCGATCGAGCCGCAGCAGCAGTTCGACGTCGCCAAGGGCAAGAGCGCGACCGACATGAAGATGACGATCGACGCGATGGACCTGCTCTATCGCGGCCACGTCCACGGCTTCGGCATCATGTCGTCCGACAGCGACTTCATGCCGCTGGCGGTGCGGATCAAGCAGGACGGCCTGCCCGTCTACGGCTTCGGCACCGCCAAGACGCCCGAAGCCTTCCGCGAGGCCTGCACCCGCTTCATCGACGTCGGCGCGCTCGCCAAGTCGGACGCGGCCGAAGTCGGGACTCGGGCCGCGCCGCCGGCCGAAGCGGCGGAATCGGGGGTCGACGAAGCGGTGGTCAAGCTGCTCGGCGACGCGATCAAGGCGTCCAGACGCGACGAACGCGGCTATGCGAGCCTGCAGGAAGTCGGCAAGCTGGCAGGCAACCGCTCCTCGTTCGACGCCCGCAATTACGGCTATTCGCGCCTGAGCGAATTGATCGAGGAAATCCCCAATTTCCAGGTCGAGAGGCGCGACGGCGGCGCGGTCTTCGTCAAGCGGGTGCGCTGAACGCCATGACGGCGGTGCTCGCCATCGCGCCGCTCGCCCCGGCCGATCGCGCCGAATGGGAGGCCCTCGCCCGCGGCTACAAGACCTTCTACCAGGATCCGGGGGCGGACGAGGATTATGAGCGGACCTGGCGCCTCGTGCTGGCGGGCGAAGCGGTGCATGGGCTCGGCGCCCGCATCGACGGCCGCCTGGCCGGCTTCGCCCATTATCTCTTCCACCCGCATAGCTGGCTTGGCGAAGTCTGCTATCTCCAGGATCTGTTCACCGCCGAGGACGCGCGCGGCAAGGGAATAGCGACCGCCCTGATCCACGCCGTCGCGGGCGCGGCCCGCGGCCGTGGCGCCGCGAAATATTACTGGCTGACCAAGCAGGACAATCGCCCGGCGTCGGCGCTTTACGACAAGGTCGCCCGCTTCAAGGGCTTCATCCGCTACGATTATCCGCTGTAACGGCGTCGCGACGGCCCGAACGCACGAGGAGATAGAGTCCGGCGATCAGCATCGGCGCGCTCAGCATCTGGCCCATGGTCAGGCCCAGCGGGAGATGTTCGAGGCCCACATCCGGCTGGCGGACGAATTCGATCAGGAAGCGCGCGACGCCGTAGATGACGAGGCCGGTGCCGAGCAGTCGGCCCGGCCGATAGCGGGCGTCGGTGCGCCAGAACAGGTAAACAAGCACCGCCATCATCAGCAGGCCTTCGAGCAATGCCTCGTAGAGCTGGCTCGGGTGGCGCGGGAGATTGTCGCGCGCGCCGGGGAAGATCATCCCCCAGGGAAGATCGGTCGGACGGCCCCAGAGCTCGCCATTGGCGAAATTGGCGAGCCGGACCAGGATGAGGCCGAAGGGCGACGCGCAGGCGACGTAATCGCACACCCGAAGCATGTCGAGCTTCTGGACGCGGCAGAACAGCCAGATCGCGAGGATCACGCCGATGAAGCCGCCATGGAGGGACATGCCGCCGTTCCAGGGCTTGAGCACCTCGAGCGGCGTCGCCCAGATCTCCGGGCGGTAGAAAATGCAATAGCCCAGCCGCCCGCCCACGATCACGCCCGCGGTAATGGTGAGCGCGAACGATTCGAGATGCCGCCTGGTCAGCGGCGCGCCGGGCTGGGCGACCAGCTTCGCCATGTACCACCACCCCAGCAGGATCATCGCGAGGTAGCTCAAGGGATACCATTTGAGCTGGAAGAAGCCGAGATCGAGCGCGACCGGCGAGATGCCGAGCTGATCCCAGCGGATTGCCGAGCCGGCCTGGGTCAGGAAGGCCTCCAACATTTCTAGCGCGTCAACTTCTTGTAGCTCATCCGGTGCGGGCGATCCGCTTCCGGTCCCAGCCGCCGGCGCTTGTCCTCCTCATAGGATTCGAAATTGCCTTCGAACCATTCGACGTGGCTGTCGCCCTCGAAGGCGAGGATGTGGGTGGCGAGGCGGTCGAGGAAGAAGCGGTCGTGGCTGATGATCACCGCGCAGCCCGCGAAATTTTCCAGGGCCTCTTCGAGCGCGCGCAGGGTCTCGACGTCGAGATCGTTGGTCGGCTCGTCGAGGAGGAGGACGTTGCCGCCTTCCTTCAGCAGCTTGGCGATATGGACGCGGTTGCGCTCGCCCCCCGAAAGCTGGCCGACCTTCTTCTGCTGGTCCTGGCCCTTGAAGTTGAAGGCGCCGACATAGGCGCGGGTGCCGATTTCGTGCTTGCCGAAGTGGAACACGTCCGAGCCGCCCGAAATCTCCTCCCAGACATTTTTGTTCGGGCTGAGATGATCGCGCGACTGATCGACATAGCCCAGCTTCACGGTCGGGCCGATCTTGATCTCGCCGCCGTCGGGCTGCTCGACGCCGGTGATCAGCTTGAACAAGGTGGTTTTGCCGGCGCCGTTGGGGCCGATCACGCCGACGATGCCGCCGGGCGGCAGCGAGAAGCTCAGATCCTCGAAAAGCAGTTTGTCGCCATAGGCTTTCGAGACGTTGTCGAGATCGATCACGTTGCCGCCGAGCCGTTCGGGAACCTGGATCAATATCTGCGCCTTGCCCGGCGTGCGGTTCTCCTGCGCCTGGACCAATTCGTCGAAGGCGCGGATGCGCGCCTTGGACTTGGCCTGGCGCGCCTTGGGCGAGCGGCGGATCCATTCGAGCTCGTCGGTGATCGCCTTCTGCTTGCCCTGCTCCTCGCGTTCCTCCTGCTCCAGTCTCTTAGACTTCTTCTCCAAGTATCCGGAATAATTTGATTCGTAGACGTAGTAACGGCCGCGATCGAGCTCGAGCACCCAGTTCACCACATTGTCGAGGAAGTAGCGGTCGTGGGTGACCAGGATGACGTTGCCCGGATAATCGACCAAGTGCTTTTCGAGCCATTGCACGCTCTCGGCATCCAGGTGATTGGTCGGCTCGTCGAGCAGCAGGATGCCCGGCTTTTCGAGCAGCAGCCGGGTCAGCGCCACGCGCCTTTTCTCGCCGCCAGAGAGGTTCTCGACCGAGGCGTCGCCGGGCGGGCAGCGCAGCGCGTCCATCGCGATCTCGAGCTGGTTGTCGAGCGTCCAGCCGTCGACCGCGTCGATCTTCTCCTGCAATTCGCCCATCTCGGCCATCAGCGCGTCGAAATCGGCATCCTCGGGCGGATCCGCCATCAACGCTGAGATCGCGTTGAACCGATCCATCATGTCGGCGACCGGGCGGACGCCGTCCATGACGTTTTCCTTGACCGTCTTCGAGGGATCGAGCTGCGGCTCCTGCTCGAGATAGCCGACCGTGACATATTCCCCCGGCCAGGCCTCGCCGACGAATTCCTTGTCGCGGCCGGCCATGATCTTCATCAGCGTCGACTTGCCCGAGCCGTTCGGCCCGACGATGCCGATCTTGGCGTCGGGATAGAATTGCAGGTGGATGTTCGAGAGGATCGGCTTGGGCGCGCCGGGGAAGGTCTTCGAAAGACCCTTCATCACAAAGCTGTACTGGGCGGCCATGAGGCGCGAGACTCCGGAAGGCGTGGCGGGATTGTGTGGCCGCCTCCCTAGAGCCCTGCCTTGCGGATAGCAAATGCGCGGCGCACCGGAACTCCCGCGGCTTCGGCGCGATACGTCCGAGTTCAGGTCTGCGGTTGCGGCTCCGCGGTCACCGGAGGCCTGTCCTGCCCGGGAGAGGCCTCGGTCGCCGACGCCCGCGAGAGACCAAGGCCCAGCCTGATGGCCAGTCGCGCGACAGTGCATTCACCGTCCCAGATCTTTCCAGAAATTTCGGAAGAAATGCCTCCGTTCGACGCGAACGCCCACAAAGCGGCAGCGGAATCGTAGGCGTTCAGGCCCAAATTTTCCGCGCGTTCGGCGATGAGGACGCAAATCTCCCGGGCGGCCTCTCCCTTTCTCTCTGCCGTCTCATTGGGGAAACGTTGCAAAGCCGCGGTGACGCCGGTGTCGCTTCGCAAGGCCTGTCCGAGGGTCAGATTGTCGCCGACCTGCAGGCCGAGGACCCGGCTCGGCGTCAAGCCGATGAAGGCGGTGCAGGCCTGGAAATCGGAGCCGGTGAGCGGCGGTGGCTGGACAGCGGCCTGCCCCTTCTCGTTCTGTGTTGCGGTCACCGCGGGGCAGACCGCGCCGGCGGCCGGGCCGGCCCCGTTCAACGGCACTGGCGAGAAAACCGAGACGATCGGTTCGGACACCCAGACCCGCCAGCGTCCGACACTGCGTGTGTCGCCGCCTGCCCAGACGTGGCGGCCCATGGGAAAGTCGGCGGCGATGGTCGCGACCGGCAGAGTTCCGCGATACCAGCCGTCCGCCGCAAAATCGTTCTGCGACCGTTCGGCAACCGCCTCGCCGAACAGCCGGGAGACCGCGGTGTCCACGAAATCCGCCGTCTCGGTGAGGCGGGGAGCGGTGAGCGATGTCACCAGCGGCGCCTTGGGCGCCGCCAGTCGTGCGCCGCGCTCGATGATGGAGAGCAGATTGCGGGTGACGTCCGGATCGATCCGCGCCGAGGCCGAGAGCGAAACTTCCACCGAGGCCGTAGTGCCCTGATCGACCCGGAAGAACGGCGTCAGGAAGCGGCGCTCGCCGAGCTCCGACGTCCAATTCTCGCCCTGGCGCCTGTTGCTGTCGTGCGTCGCCGAAGCAAGCGTCACCGTCTGTGTCACCAGATTGGCGCGGTTGACCACCAGCCGGGCGGTTAAAATCCGGGCGCGATTGCGCCCGACCAGAAAGCGCGACACCCAGTGGCGACGTTCGGTGCGATAATCCCGTTCGCTGCCGGAAGGCAATTCCTCCGTGACCCGCTCTATCCAGAAGCGCACGTAGCCGCCGACCGGCGACGGGATCGGCGTGTCCGGATCCGGCGAGCGGCTGACGTCAAGCAGGGGCAGCAGGTCCACCGGTGGCGCCCTCTCCCGCCCCCCGTCCTGGGCCCACGCCGAAGAGCCGGCCATCGCGGCCCCGCAAGCCAGGACCGCCAACAATGCGCGCCGCTTCGTCATTTCTCTCTCCTCGGACGATATCAATTCGATCCCGGCAGGATGCACGCGCTTGGGGCGCATGCGCGTGACGGCGGTCACGCTGCGATGTTGGCAAAGCCGCCCCTTCCCCCTAAGGCCCCGCCCATGAAAAACCTGATCCTGCTCGCGTTCGCTTTCCCCTCCCTCGCTTTCGCCCAGCCGCAGTCGGTCGGCGACCAGGCCGCCGCCTTGCGCGACGCGGCGCTCCGCGGCGACACGCTCGCCTGGGAGATCGTCGAGGGGCTGACAACGGAAGTGGGCCCGCGCCAGGCGGGCACCGAGGCCGAGGCGCGGGCCAGGGCCTGGGCGGTGCGGCGGCTGACCGAATTGGGCTTTGCCAACGTGCGCGTCGAACCGTTCGAGATGCCGGTCTGGATGCGCGGCGAGGAACGGGCCGAGATCGTCTCCCCCTTCCCCCAGCCGCTTGTGGTGACCGCGCTCGGCAATAGCGGCGCGACGCCGGCGGCCGGCATCGAGGCCGAAGTGGCCGGCTTCGACAGCGTCGCCGCGCTCCAGGCGGCGCCCGACGAAGCCGTGCGCGGCCGCATCGTCTTCATCAACCATGCGATGGCGCCGACCCAGGACGGATCGGGCTACGGCCAGTTCGGCGCGCCCCGCCGTCAGGGCCCCACGCTCGCCAGCCGCAAGGGTGCCGTGGCGATCGTCATCCGCTCGATCGGCACCGATTTTCACCGCAATCCCCATACCGGCGTGCAGGCCTTCGGGGAGGGCGCGCGGCCGATACCGGCGGGCGCGCTGGCCGTGCCCGACGCCGAGCAGCTCCAGCGCATTCTGAACCGGGGCCGCCCGGTGCGGATGCGGCTCACGCTGACGCCGCGCAACATCGGCCGCCGCCAATCGGGCAACGTCGTCGCCGAGGTGCCTGGCAGCGATCCGGAGGCCGGCGTGATCCTGATCGGCGGCCATCTCGACAGCTGGGATCTGGGCACCGGCGCGATCGACAATGCCGCCGGCGTCGCGATCACCGTGGCGGCCGCGCACCGGATCATGCAGGCGGGCCGGCCGAGGCGCACGATCCGAATCGTCCTGTTCGGCGCCGAGGAGGTCGGCGGCGGCGGCGGCGAGACCCACTTCCGGCTGAACCGCGAGCGCGGCAACGTCGTCCTCGTCGCCGAATCCGATTTCGGCGCCGACCGCGTCTGGCGCGTCGAGTTCAAGCTCGCGGCCGGCAATTCCGAGCTCGCCGAGCGGATCGCGGCCCTGCTCGCCCCGCTCGGCATCCTGCGCGGCGCCAGTCCGGCCGGCGCGGGCGCCGACCTGAGCGAATGGGTGCGCGCGGGCCGGGCGGCGATCGACCTCAGCCAGGACGGCACCCGCTATTTCGACTATCACCACTCGCCCGACGACACGCTCGACAAGATCGACCCCGCCCAGCTCCGCCAGAACGTCGCTGCCTGGACGGCGATGCTCGCGGCGGCCGCCGATTCGCCTGGGGTCATCCACGCCGCCGAGCCTTCGGCCCCGCCTGCGCGTTAGCCGCAAGCGCGGCTTGACCTTTACCCTTGCACAATAAAGAAGCGCCGGACGCCGGGGGGGGGGCGAGATGCGAGGCAAAGGTCGTGAAACGCCGGCTTTTAACCCCCTGTCTGCTCGGCCCGGCCTGGGCGGCGATCCACGCCACCGGCGCGTCCGCCCAGGTGGCGCCCGCGCCAACGGTCCAGCAGGCGAGCCAGGATCTCTCCACGCTGTCGATCGAGGAGCTGGCGCAGCTGCCGGTACGCTCGGCCTCGAAGCGCGAGGAGCCGCTCTCCGCCGCGCCCACCGCGCTCTTCGTCATCACCGGCGACGACATCGTCGGATCGGGGGTTACCTCGCTGCCCGAGGCGCTGCGGCTGGCGCCCAATTTGCAGGTCCAGCAGGTCAACGGCTTCGAATATGCGATCACCGCGCGCGGCTTCAACAGCGTCGAATCGTCGAACAAACTGCTGGTGCTGATTGACGGCCGCAGCATCTATTCGACACTGCATTCCGGCGTGTTCTGGCAGCTCCGTTCGCCCCTGCTCGAGGATATCCAGCAGATCGAGGTGATCAGCGGGCCGGGCGGCACGCTGTACGGCCCGAATGCGGTCAACGGCGTGATCAGCATCGCCAGCCGCGATGCCCGCGAGACGATCGGCGGGCTGGTGCGCGGCACCGCCGGCGCCTTCGAACGGACGATCGCCGGACGCTATGGCGCCGCGCTCGGATCGACCGGCGCGATCCGCTTCTACGGCAATTGGTTCGACCGCGAAGCGCTGGCGCAAGGCCCGGTCGGCCCGCCGATCGACGACGCCTTCAGCGGCTGGCAGGCCGGGATGCGCGCCGATCTGGAATCGGGCGCCTCGCACTTCACCATCCAGGGCGACGCCTTCGACAATGACGTCGATTCGCTGCCCGGCGACGGCCACCAGGGCCACAATATCCTCGCGCGCTGGTCGCACGGCCTGGGCGCTGGCTCGTCCGTGCGCGTCCAGGCCTATTATGATTATTTCGAGCGGCAATTCCTGCTTGCCTTCGATTCGCTGCAGACCTTCGATTTCGACGCCCAGTTCAACGCGGCCAGCGGCCCCCACGACGTCATCCTGGGCGGCGGCATACGAACAACGCGTGACCGCTTTATAAACAATCTCAATGGCTTCGAGCTTGTTCCTCAAACCAAGCGTCTGTGGATCTACAACGCCTTCGTCCAGGATCGGATCAGGCTCACCGAGGCCTTGTCGCTCACCGTCGGAATCAAGGCCGAGGAGACCAGCTTCACCGGGATCGAACTGCTGCCCAACCTGCGCCTCGCCTGGCAGCCCAATGAGCGCACCCTGCTCTGGGCGGCGGTGTCGCGGGCGGTGCGGACTCCCTCGCGGATCGACCGGCAGCTCGAATTCCAGCCGCTGCTGCTGCCCGCCCCGGCCTTCGTCTCGGAGAAGCTGATCGCCTTCGAGGCCGGCTATCGCGGCCAGCCGACCGAGCGAACGACGCTTTCCATCTCCTTCTTCTACAACCTTTATGACGGCATCCGGACTGCCGACCTGGTGAACACCAGCCCGCTGCAGGTCCAGCTCGCCAATGGCCTCGAGGGCCACAGCTACGGCCTAGAGGCGTGGAGCACGACCCAGCTCGCCCCCTGGTGGCGGCTGAACCTGGGCATCAGCGCGGCCTACCAGAGCTTTCGCCTGAAGCCGGGCCACATCGACCTTTCGGGACGCGACTCGCTCGGCCACGATCCCGATTTCCAGCTGTTCGCGCGCACCCGGATGAACCTGAACGACCGGCTGCAGCTCCATGCCGGGCTGCGCTACGTCGACGATATCGACAGCGCCCTGCCGATCGGTTCCTACATCGAGGCGGACGCGAGCCTTTCCTACCGCCTAAGCGACCTGATCGAGCTCTACGTCGCCGGGCGCAACCTGCTGCACCGCACCCATCTCGAGAGCAACGACGCCGACCGCGCCCATCTCGCCCAGCGCAGCCTCTCCTTTGGCACGAGGCTCAGATTTTGAGGCCAGCCTTGCGCCTCTGCCTTGCGGTGACGCTCTGCCTCGGCTTGACGGCGCCGCCCGCGCGCGCGCAGCAACCTACCGAGGAAGCCGTGAAGGCGGCCTTCATTCCCAAGTTCGCGCGCTATGTGGGCTGGCCGCAGCGCGTTCAGCTCGGCCCCGGCGCGCCGTTCCAGCTCTGCGTGATCGGCCGCGACCCGTTCGGCCGCATGCTCGATGTGGCCGCTGCGACCGAGCAGATCGACGGCCATCGCGTGACCGTACGCCGCCTGCCCACCGCCGCCGGCGCGGGCGCCTGCCATCTGGCCTTCGTTCAGGGCGCGGCGCCGGCCGACACCGGCAGGCTGCTGCTCGCCTTGCGCGGCCAGTCCGTCCTCACCATCACCGACGCGCGCGCCGGCCCGCAGCGGGGAATGATCCACTTCACCATGGTCTCCGGACGCGTCCGCTTCTTCATCGACGAGGCGGAAGCCGCGGCGCGCGGCCTTTCGATCAGCTCGCGGCTGCTCGCGCTCGCTGCCGGCGTCAGGCAGCGGCGCTGATGCGGCTCCCCTCACGCCTCTCCCGCAGGTGGAGCGCCGCGCCGGTGGCGATCGTCACCGTGGTCGCGGTGCTGCTGCTGGCCGGCATCGGCGTGATCGTGCAGAGCGAGGCCGCCTATCGCGACCTGCAGCAGCAGGAGACGCGGGTGCAGGCCGACATCCTCGCCGCCAGCGTCGCCGCGGCGCTCGATTTCGGCGACGACGTCGCCGCGCGCGAGGCAGTCGCCGCGATCCGGGTCAACCCGCAGGTGCGCAGCGTCGGAGTTTATAATGCGCGCGGGGTCCTCGTCGCGGGCTATGGCCGCGAGAGCGCCGGGCCACCGCCCCGCCTCGAGGAGTCGGCCGCCTCCGCCGGCAGCGCGGTCTCCTCCTCGGTGCCGGTGACGAGCCGCGGCGAGCGGATCGGGACGGTCGTCCTCGCCTCCGATCCCGAGCCGGTGTCGCGACGGCTCACCCGCTATCTGGTGATCGGCCTCCTGATCCTGATGGCGGCTTTGGTGGTGACGGTGCTCGGCGTTGCCCAGGCGGCGCTGAAGCGGGTCAATCGGGAATTGGAGGAGCGAGCCGACGCGCTCGCCGGCGCCAATGCGGAACTGAAGGTTCAGGTCAGCGAACGGAGCAAGGCCGAAGAGCAGCTCCGCCAGGCCCACAAGATGCAGGCGCTCGGCCAGCTCACCGGCGGCATCGCGCACGATTTCAATAATTTGCTGACCGTTATTCAGGGATCGGCCGATATGCTGCGCCGTCCCGGAATCTCCGAGAACAAGCGCGTCCGCTTCGCCGAGGCCGTGGTGCAGGCGTCGAGCCGTGCGGCGGCGCTCACCGGGCAGTTGCTGGCCTTCGCCCGCCGCCAGCCCCTCCAGCCCGAGGCGATCGACATCAACGCGCTGATCCGCGGCATGACCGACCTGCTCGACCGGACCCTGGGCGAGCGGATCACTGTGACCACCGAACTCGCCGAAATCGCCTGCACCGTCGAGGCCGACCGCGCCCAGCTCGAATCCGCCGTGCTCAACATCGCGGTCAACGCGCGCGACGCCATGCCCGACGGCGGCCGGCTCGAAATCCGGACCGCGGTCGTTGAAGATGCGGAGGGTGACGACGGCGCGATGGTCGCCCTGTCGGTCAGCGATACCGGCAGCGGCATGGACGAGGATACGGTGAGCCGCGCCTTCGAGCCCTTCTTCACGACCAAGATGACGGGCAAGGGCACCGGCCTGGGCCTGAGCCAGGTCTACGGCTTCGCCACCCAGTCGGGCGGCGACGTACGCATCGCCAGCCGGCCCGCGAGCGGCACGATCGTCACCCTGCTGCTCCCGTGCAGCGACGCGCCCGAGACCGTCAGCGCGGCGGAAGAAAGCCCGCGGCTCACGGGCGGCCGCACCGGCCGGGTCCTGCTCGTCGAGGACAATGACGAGGTCGGCGAGTTCGCCGAGCATCTGCTGGACGAGCTCGGCCACCAGGTCGTCCGGGTCCGTTCGGGCGAGGAAGCGCTCGAGCGCGCGCTGGCCGAGCCGTTCGATCTCGTCTTCACCGACGTCGTCATGCCCGGCATGAGCGGGCTCGATCTGGCCGGCCTGCTGGCCGAGCGGCGCGCCGGCCTGCCCGTCATCCTGACCACCGGCTTCAGCGACGAGATCGCCCGTTCCGGCGCCGGCGGCCGCCCGGTCATCCTCAAACCCTACCGTCCGGAGACGCTGGCGGCGGCGATCGAGCTGGCTTTGGCGGGCGGATGAGGGTGGTCGGGGAGACAGGATTCGAACCTGCGACCTGATGCTCCCAAAGCACCTGCGCTACCGGGCTGCGCTACTCCCCGAGATCGGGTCAAAGTGGTACTTCGACCCGGGGCAGGAAGAAAGAAGGAATGGCTCCGCTTTCTTCCTCGATCAAAGCACCACTTTGATCGAAATCCGTGGGCCCGGCAGGATTCGAACCTGCAACCAAGCCGTTATGAGCGGCCGGCTCTACCATTGAGCTACAGGCCCAGGCGACGCCATGCCATGGGGCAAACCCGACGGCAATGCCGAAAGGCTCAGGCGGAGCCTTCGCTCCGGCTCGCCGGGGGCGCCGCCGTCTCCTCGGCTGGGAGAGTCAGGAGAAAGCGGTCGGCGCCCATTTCGAGGCCGCCGCCCACCGCTTCGGCGAGGTTGCGGACCAGCCTCAATGCGAAGCCGAGCCCGAGTGCCGGCGCTCCCGGCCAGTCGCCGTCGGGGCTGTAGCCCGGATCGAGCAATGCCGTCTCGTCCAGCCCTTCGATCGCCTTGGGCCGGTCGAGCGCGAGGTGCAGCGCGCGGGGCGCCCCCGCCGGCGCCATGGCGAGGCGCACGGCGATCGTCTCGCCCGCGCCTGCCAGCCCGATCGTCCCGGCGAGCAGGCGCGCGAACATGCGCTCGGCGGCGCCCGGCTCGACGCGCGCTCGCGGCAGCCCCTCGCTGATCTCGATCGCGATCCGCGCGCCGCGCCCGGCGGCGACCTTCTCGTAGCTGTCGTGCAGGCGGACCAGCAGGGCGACCGCATCGGCGGCGCCCTCCTCGAGATCGAGGCGCCGGGATTCGATCCGCGCCGCGGTGTCGAGATCGTCGACGGCGCCGAGCAGGCCGCGCGCCTGCTCCATGATCGTGGCGGCGCGGTCGCGATAGGCGGCGGCCGCCGGGCCCATATACTGGCCCTCGATCATCTCGGCGAAGCCAAGGATCGCATTCAGGGGGGTGCGCAGCTCGTGGATCAGCTGGCGCAGCGAATCGGCGGGGAATTGGGTGCCGAACACGCCCGGCGGGGCGTCTTGCGCGGCGCTGCGCGCGAGCTCGTCCGGGCGCGGCCGCCGGGCGGTGCCGCGATAGCCCAGGAAGCCGCCGGTCCCCGCGTCGAAAAAGGGGATGCCCGAAATCCGCCAGTCGCCCGAAGCCGGGCCGTCGCCGGCGACGATGAAGCGGGCGTCGCGGAACGGCGCGCGCTTGTCGAAACCGCCCGCCGCCTGTCCGTCCACGCCATATTGGCCGGGCCCGCCGAACCAGGCGATGCTCTGCCCGACCAGAGCGCCGCGCGGCGCGCCCTCGACCCAGGCCAGGATGCCGTCGGTTCCGGTCTCCCAGCGGAAGCCGGCGGCCTGACCCTGATGCGTGGCTGCGAAAGCCTCGCTGTCCTTGTGCTTGCGATAGGCCTCGATCCGCCTGACCAGCTCGCGAATCTGCGATTCGCTTTGCGCCGGCGCCTCCTCGCCCGGCACCGCCACGCCGCCCTCGATCACGAAATCGCTTGGCCCGAAGGCGGCCAGCGCATTGGTCACCTCGGGATCGAGATCCTCGCGGTGGCGCAGCAGGGAGCGCGCGGCCGGCCCGAGCCTGGGCAGGATCGCGACCCAGTCCTCGGGCGCGAGCCGGGCGCCGGCGATGAGCGGCGCCGCGACGAACGGCGCATCCTCGGCGAAGAAGGCGACGAGATCCGGATTGAGCGTCCGTCCGGCGAGCGAGCGCGCCGATTCCCTGCGGATTTCCGGATCGATCGCGGCGCGCGTCCCGCGGAGCAGGGCATAGGCCGGGCCGGCCGCGCCGCTCCCGGTCTCCGGCCTGTGCTGGGCCAGCAGGTCGACGAGCTGGCGCCAGCGCGCGGCGCGCCGGTCGGGCCGGTCCGCGGCCTGCGCCAATACGGTCGCGATCATGTCGTCGAAGCGCATGATCCTCGCCTACCCGGCGCCATCCCCGCACGGAAGCGCCGAATTCGGCGCGTCGCAATTCGGGACGGCGCGGATGGGGACGGTCACTAGCGACCGTCCCCTATCACGGCGGATCAGCGCGCGCGGGACTGCAGCCAGAGCAGCCAATATTGGGCGAGCTCGGCGCGCGGGCCGGAGACGGCGCGGAACGCGGTCTCGGCTTCGGCGCGCTGCCCGCCCATTGCAAGCGCAGCGCCGAGCCGGATGTTGACCAGATTGGCGTCCGGGAAGCTCTTCTGCAGCGCGGCCCGGTAGAGCTCCGCTGCCGGACCATATTCGCCATAGCCGTAATAAGCGTCCGCGAGCCGAAGCGCGGCGGCGGCGTCGCTTCCGGCAAGCACCGTGGTCCGCTCGCCCGCCAGCGACGGACGGTCCTCCGCCGCGCGCCGGGTAGCGAGCGTGACGCGATCGCGCGCCCAGCCAGCATTGGTGGCCATCAAGTTGCGGCTCAGCCCCTCTTCGAGCACGGCCTTGACCTCGCCGAACGCCCGCACCTCATTGGCGGCCTCGGAGAGCAGCACGAAGTCGCGCTCGCTGGTCATCGCCCCGGCGGCGCGGACCAGCCGGTAGACGTCCAGGTTGAGGCCGCTGACGGCGCTGCCGGCGAGCTCGGCATAGATGGCCAGCGAATCGTGCCACAGCGCCGGGGTCGGCGCCACCGCCAGCCATTCGCGCATCAGCCTCGACGTCTCCGGCAGCCGGGCCCGATAGGCCAATGCCGCAATCTGCTGGCGCCAATCGACGGGGATCGGCTGGCCGGCGGAGGTCTGCATCTGCATCGCCTGGCGGTAGAGTGCGATCGCGCCCGGGGCATCGTTCGCGGCGGCGCGGATCCGCGCCTGACGCACGAAGCGGGTGGGATCGTTGGGGCTGAGCGCGTCGAGCTGCGCCATCGCCCGCGCGGCCTTGGCCGTGTCCCCCGCCGCGGTCGCGAATTCGAGCTGGTTCTCGTAGAGCGCGCGCATTTCGTGCGGCTGGGCGCCGCCCGAGGCGATCATTTCGTCAATGCCCTGCGACTGCAGCTGCCGGTTCTGCGTGCCGATGCCGATCTGCAGCCGGATCTGGCCGATCAGATATTTGGCGTCACTGCCCCGCGCCGCCTCGGACGCCGCCGGCAGCGCCGCCTGCGCCGCCGTCCAGTCCTGGGCCTGAACCGCGACGACGAGCGGCTGCATGGCGGTCCGCTCGGCGCGGTTGAGATTATATTGGCGCTGGGCCTGGGCGGGCGCGGGCGCCGCCGCCGGCGCTGGGGGCTGCGCCCGGGGTACTTCCACCCGCGGCGGCTCCACCCGCTGCTGCGGGGCCTGATAGTCCTGTGCATGGACCAGAGCGGGCGCCGCGCTGAGCAAGAGCGCGGC
Source organism: Allosphingosinicella sp. (assembly GCA_035629975.1). Lineage (GTDB taxonomy): Bacteria > Pseudomonadota > Alphaproteobacteria > Sphingomonadales > Sphingomonadaceae > Allosphingosinicella. The sequence goes on from DASQLN010000017.1 coordinate 28,681, forward strand.
GGCCAAAGCGGGCTTGGTCGTCGTCATCGGAAAATCTCCTGTCGCACGATATGAAAGCAAGAGTGTCAGCCCGGACGCCGGGCGAGCCAGGCAAGCCAGAAACCCGCGAGATCGGCGCGCGGGCCCGTCACCGCCGCGAGCGCCGCCTCGGCCTCGGGCCGGCGGCCGGCGAGCGCCAGCGAGGCGCCGAGCCTGAGATTGACGAGATTGGCGTCCTCGCCACTCTTCTGGAGCGCGAGGCGATAGAGTTCGGCGGCCTCCGCATATTGGCCGTAGGCGAAGTGATTGTCGGCGGCGGCGCGAGCTGCTCCGCCGGTCGCCCCGGCCTGGGCACGGGCGCGAAGGCCCGGCAAGGCGGCGCGGTCGGCGGCGACGGCGCGGGCCGCGATCCGTGGCGCCAGCCGGGGCGGGATGCGGGCCGTCTCCACCATGTTGCGCGACACGCCTTCGTCGATCACCGCCTTGGCCTCGCCGACCAAATTCGCCTGCGCGAGCGCCTCGGCGAACTCCATATAGTCGCGCTCGCCGGCGAGCGCCTGGCTGGCGCGCATCATCCGACCGATGTCGAGCGCCAGCGCCGGATCCGGCGCGAGCTCGCGATAGATGACCATGGCGTCGCGCCAGTTGACCGGGCTCGGATAGGCGGCGACCAAAGCGCGGGCGAGCGCGATCGCCGCCGGCGCGAAGCCCATATTGGCGACCGGCGGCCGCGTGCCGTCATAAGCCAGCGCGAGCGCGCGCAGGTGCCAGCTCTCGGGCGAGAGCCGTCCGGCCGCCTCGTTGGCGGCGAGCGCGCGCCGGAACAGGGCGATCGCATTGCCGCGGATCGTCGCGGCGGCCGCCGGCCGGGCGACGATCAGCTGGGCGGCGGTGAACTGGCCGTAATCGACGAGCACGGCGGGGTTGTTCGGCTGCATCTGGACGAGCCGGGCGAGCAGCCGGTCGGCCTGCTCGGAATTGCGGGCGGCAAGCGCGCGCCCGGCCTGGAAGGAAAGCAGCCCCGGCAGCTCCTCCGGCGTGGCGAGGCCGCTCTCGACCAAGGCGTCCACGGCCTGGGTCTGCATCTGCATGTCGCCGCGCTGGCGGCCGATCTGGAGCTGGTAATGCGCGGCCGCATAGCGTCCCGGGGCACCGCGCACCGCGGCCCGCGCGGCGGCCAGCGCCGAATCCTGCGCCACTCGGTCGCGGCCCGCGGTCGCAGCCTGGAGCGTGGTCAGCGCGCCGCGCTCCTCGCGGCTGAGATCGAGCGCGCGCGGCGTTTGCGCCTGCGCGGGCGGTACCGCGAGGGAGAGCCCGGCACTCGTCAGGAAGGCGGCGATGAAGGCCGTCTTGGCTGTCATGGGAAGGCTCCTCTCGACATGTTCGCCGGGCGGACGAATCCAGCCTGCCCCGGCGGTAGCGCCGGGCTTCTAACCTTATTGCCGGCCGCTTTCTAGGGGCCCGGCAATGAACCGCCGTTGAACTCGGGGGCGGCTGTAATATATCTGATAACAGGGTCTTTTCCTGCCGCCCGGCGCGCGGCCCTCGCGCGCGGGCGCGCGTATGCGTACGCACGCGCGCGGGGTGGCGCAGAGGCGGCGCATCGGCTAGGATTGCCCATCGCCAGCGCTCCGGCGCTCTCCTCCAGGCAGACAGAACCAGGAATTCAATTTGGCCAGCGCCCCGCCGACCATCGAGCCCAGCGACATCTCCCCCATCTCCATCGTCGAGGAGATGAAGACCTCCTATCTCGATTACGCCATGTCGGTGATCGTCGCGCGGGCGCTGCCCGACGTGCGCGACGGGCTGAAGCCGGTCCACCGCCGCATCCTCTACGCCTGCCAGGAAGGCGGCTTCGTCCCCGGCCGGCCCTATCGCAAATGCGCCAAGATCGTCGGCGACGTGATGGGCAATTATCATCCGCACGGCGATGCCTCGATCTACTTCGCGCTGGCGAGGCTCGCCCAGGATTGGGCGATGCGGGTGCCGCTGATGGACGGCCAGGGCAATTTCGGGTCGATGGACCCCGATCTGCCGGCGTCGATGCGCTACACCGAGGCGCGGCTCGCCAAGGTAGCGATGACCCTCCTGGAGGACATCGACAAGGACACGGTCGATTTCGGACCCAATTATGACGGCTCGCGCGAGGAGCCCCTGGTCCTGCCCGCGCGCTTCCCGAACATCCTGGTCAACGGCGCCGGCGGCATCGCGGTCGGCATGGCGACCAACATCCCGCCGCATAACCTTGGCGAAGTGCTCGCCGCGTGCCGCGCCTACATCGAGGATCCGGCGATCACCTCCGAAGGGCTGATGGAGCATGTGAAGGGCCCCGATTTCCCGACCGGCGCGATCATCCTCGGCCTCAGCGGCATCCGCAGCGCCTACACCACCGGGCGCGGCTCGATCCTGCAGCGCTGCCGGCACGTGATCGAGGAAGGCCGCGGCGACCGCCAGTCGATCGTGCTCACCGCGATCCCGCCGGCGCCGTTGACCAGGATGTTGGGGAAGCGGGCGGGCAGGACCTGCGGCTCGGATTCCTGCGCGTCGTAGTTCGGCTGGAAGTTGACGGTGTCCTTGTCGATGTCGCCGAGCAGGAAGTTGGCGACCTTGGCCAGCCGCGCCTCGGTGTAGCGCATCGCCGCCGGCGGGTCGGGGTCCATCGACCCGAAATTGCCCTGCCCGTCGATCAGCGGCACGCGCATCGACCATGGCTGCACCATCCGCGCGAGCGCGTCGTAAATCGCCTGGTCGCCGTGCGGGTGGTACTTACCCATGACGTCGCCGACGATGCGGCTCGACTTGCGGAGCGGCCGGCCGGCGACGTATCCCGCCTCCTGGCACGCGTAGAGGATGCGCCGGTGCACCGGCTTCAAGCCGTCGCGAACGTCGGGCAGAGCGCGGCTGA
>DASQLN010000018.1:0-65174 GCA_035629975.1 Allosphingosinicella sp.
CGCCGGCACCGTGACTTTGGTCTCCGCCATTGGCGACCCGGCGCAGGTCGTCGACATTGGAAGCACGGGCAGCCTGGACCTTTTCTCGACATTGGTGGGCTCCGTCCGCAGATATTACAGCACCGACGGCACCGTCGCCGGCACGGTGCTGCTGCAGACGATCAACGGCGGCGCCCCGTTGAGACCGGGGGGCGATCTCGGCATCATCTACGGCCACGGCATGTATTTCGCCGACAACGGCAACGGCTACACGGTGTACACCACCAACGGCACCGTCGCCGGAACCGCGACATTGCTGTCCGCCATCGGCAATCCCGCCAATGTCCACGGCCTGGGAGGAATGTCCTACACGAACTCCTCGACAACGGCTTTGGTGAATGTCGACGAAAACGAAGCGGTCGCGGCCGACATCGACACCCTTACGACGGTCGCCGGCCTGACGTTCCTGATCCAGGGCGGTGCGGACGCGGCCAGATTCAGCATCAACGCAACCACGGGAATACTGACCTTCCTGGCGGCGCCTAATTACGAGGCGCCCGACGACGCCAATCACGACAATGTCTATGACCTGATCGTGCGCGTGACCGGCGGCGGCGCGACCAGCGATCAGGCACTCACCATCCGTGTCGTCAACGTCAACGAGGCGCCCGCCATCACGTCGAACGGCGGCGGCGGCAGCGCGGCGCTGAGCATCGCCGAGAACAGCGTGGCCGTCGTCACCGTGACCGCGGTCGACCCGGACGCCGCAAGCACGTTCACTTTCCAGCTGGCCGGCGGCACAGATGCCGCATTGTTCCGCATCAACGCCGCCACCGGCACGCTAACCTTCGCCACGGCCCCGGATTTCGAGCGACCTGCGGATGCGGACAACGACAATGTCTATGAGGTGATCGTCGCGGTCAGCGACGGCCTTGTCCAGGATATGCAGTCGCTCTCGGTACGGCTGAATAACATCGTCGAGAGCGCCGCGGAGGGCAATTTCATTCTCGGCACGGCCGGCAATGACGTCATCAGCGCCTCCGTCACGCCAAGCGGGCAGCCCTTCGCAACGACGCGGGACGATGTCGTCTTCGGCAATGGCGGCAACGACGAGATTTACGGCGGCCCGGGCGTTGACTCGCTCAATGGCGGTTCAGGCAACGACATCCTTGGGGGCGATGAGGACAATGACCTTCTGGACGGCGGAGAGGGCGAGGACCGTCTCTACGGCTGGACCGGAGAGGATGTTCTACGGGGCGGAGCGGGGCGCGACCAGCTTCTCGGCGACGACGGTGACGATACGTTGGAGGGAGGCGCGGACGACGACGAATTGGGGGGATGGCTCGGCAATGACATCCTCGACGGCGGGGCGGGCGCGGACTCGCTGAACGGCTGGGCGGGCAATGACTGGTACTTCGTCGACAATGCCGGCGACCAGGTCTTCGAAGCGGCGGGCCAGGGCAATGACCGGGTGTTCGCGAGCGTGAGCTACACGCTGACGGCCAACGCCGAGGTCGAGCTGATGACCACGGACTTCAACCCGGGCACGGCGGCGATCAACCTCACCGGCAACGAACGTGCCCAGGTGATCTACGGCAATGACGGCGCCAACCAGCTTACCGGCGGCGGCGGCGGCGATGCCATGGTCGGGCTTGGCGGCAGCGACTTCTTCTTCGTCAACGATACCCGCGATGTCATCTACGAGGCCGCCGGCGGCGGCAGCGACCGCGTCTTCGCCGGCGTCAGCTACACGCTGACGGCGGGCGCGGAGGTCGAGATGCTGACCACCGATTTCAACCCGGGCACGGCGGCGATCAACCTCACCGGCAATGCGCTGGCCCAGGCCATTTTCGGCAATGCCGGAGCCAACCAGCTCAACGGCGGCGGCGGCGCGGACACGCTGGTCGGCTTTGGCGGCGACGACTGGTATTTCATCGTCGGCGGCAATGAGGGCGTGGTCGAAAGCGCGGGCGGCGGCTCCGACCGGATCTTCGCCGGCGTCGACTACCGCCTGCAGGCGGGCTCCGAGGTCGAGCTCCTTACCACCGATTTCAACCCCGGCACGGCGGCGATCAACCTCACTGGCAACGAGCTGGCCAACACGATCTACGGCAATGCCGGCGACAATGTGCTGGACGGCAAGGGCGGCAATGACGGCCTGGTGGGTCTTGGCGGGGCGGACACGTTCCAGTTCACCACCGCGCTGGGCGCCGGCAATGTCGACTTTGTGTACGATTTCGTGCACGGCACCGACAAGATCGCGCTCGACGATGCCGTCTTCGGCGCGGGCATCGGCACGCCCGGCACGTTCAACGCCAACGCTTTCCACGTCGGCACGGCGGCGCACGACCTCGACGATCGGATCCTCTACAACAGCGCGACGGGGCAGCTCTACTTCGACGCCGACGGCTCAGGCGCCGGCGCCGCGATCCAGTTCGCCACCCTCGGCACCGGCCTGGCGCTTAGCGCGAGCGACTTCCAGGTGATCTGACGCTTCAGCGCATCGACAGCAATTTCAGCGGGTTCTCGATCAGCGCTTTCAGCGCCTGCATGAAATTGGCCGCGTCCCAGCCGTCGACCACGCGATGGTCGCAGCTCAGGGACAGGTTCATGATCTTGCGGATCTCGAGCTCACCGTCGACGACCACCGGCATCTCCTTGACCTTGTTGACCGCGAGGATCGCGACCTCGGGCCGGTTGATGACGGGGGTCGAGACGAGGCCGCCCATCGGCCCCAGGCTGGAGATGGTGATGGTCGAGCCGGACAATTCCTCGCGTGCCGCCTTGCCGGCGCGGGTGGCGTCGGCGAGGCGCTTGACCTCGGCGGCGAGGTCCCACAGGTCGCGGCCCCCGGCGTCGCGGATCACCGCGACCGACAGGCCGCTGTCGGTCTGGGTCGCCATGCCCATGTGGACCGCGCCCGAGCGGTGGATGACATTGGCTTCATCGTCGTAGCGCGCGTTGAGCTGCGGATAATCCGGCAGCGTCCGGCAGAGCGCGCTGATCAGGAAGGGCAGCATGGTGAGCTTGGGATTGGCGCCGCGGTCGGCGTTCATCATCGCCCGCACGTCCTCCAGCGCGGTGACGTCATATTCCTCGACCAGGGTGAAATGCGGGATGCGGCGCTTGGCCTCCTGCATGTTCTCGGCGATCTTGCGGCGGAGGCCGACGACCTTGATATCCTCGTCCCGTCGCGCCGGCGCGGCCCCGCGCGAGACGCTGCCGCCATGATAGAGGAGGTAGGCGTCGAGGTCGGCATGGCGGACGCGGTCCCCGGCAAATTTGACCTGCGCAAGGTCGATGCCGAGATCGCGGGCGCGGACGCGGACGGCGGGTGAAGCCAGGACCCTCGGCGGATCGGGCTGCGGGTTGAAGCCGACCTTGGCGCCGGGGGTGGACGGCTGGCCGCCCGTTCCTCCCGCCCGAGCTTCCCTGGGCGCGCGCCATTCCCCTTCCCTTCGCTCGGCTTCGACGGCGGCCTCCTCCCGACGGCGCTCGCCTGCGGTCCGCCGCTCCTCGGCCTCCACGTCGCCGTGCGGCACTACGTCCTCCAGCGCCTCCGGCACCTCTGCCATGCCGTCCGCGATCGGCTCTTCCGCGGCGGCCGCGGCGTCCGTCTCGATCACCACCAGCACCGATCCGATCGCGATCATGTCGCCGACCTCTCCGGCAACTTCCAGCACCTTTCCCGCCACAGGGGATTCCATCTCGACCGTCGCCTTGTCGGTCATCATGTCGGCGAGCTGCTGATCCTCCGCGACACTTTCGCCAACTTTGACGTGCCAGGCGACGATCTCCGCCTCGGCAATGCCTTCGCCAATGTCGGGCAGCTTGAATTCGTAACGCGCCATTTCGGTCAGTCCTTCAATACGGCCTGGAGCGCCGGGCCAAGCCGCGCCGGGCCCGGGAAATAGGTCCATTCCATCGAATGGGGATAAGGCGTGTCGTAGCCGGTGACGCGGACGACCGGCGCCTCGAGATGATAGAAGCAGCGCTCCTGCACCAAGGCGGCGAGCTCGGCGCCGAAGCCCGACGTGCGAGTCGCCTCGTGGAGGACGACGCAGCGGCCGGTCTTCTTCACCGACTCCTCGATCGTGGCGATGTCCACCGGCACGATGGTGCGCAGATCGATCACCTCGGCGTCGACCCCGTCCGCCTCCGCGGACGCGATCGCGACGTGGACCATGGTGCCGTAAGCGAGGATGGTCACCGCCTCGCCCGCCCGCGCCACCGCGGCCTTGCCGATCGGCACGGTATAATGACCATCGGGGACCTCGGCGGCCGGATGCTTCGCCCACGGCGTGACCGGACGCTCGTAGAAGCCGTCGAACGGCCCGTTATAGATACGCTTGGGCTCGAAGATGACGACCGGGTCCGGGTCCTCGATCGCCGCGATCAGGAGGCCCTTGGCGTCATAGGGGTTGGACGGGATCACCGTCTTGACCCCGGGCATGTGCGCGAAGAAGGCCTCGGGCGACTGGCTGTGCGTCTGCCCGCCGAAAATGCCGCCGCCATAAGGCGAGCGGATCACCATCGGCACCGACCATTCGCCGGCGGTCCGGTAGCGGATGCGGCCGGCCTCGGAGAAGATCTGGTCGAAACCCGGATAGATATAATCGGCGAACTGGATCTCGGCGACGGGCTTCAGGCCATAGAGCGCCATTCCGATCGCTGCGCCGACGATGCCGCCCTCGGCGATCGGAGCGTCGAACACGCGGCTCTTCCCGTATTTCTTCTGCAGGTTCGCGGTGACCCGGAAGACGCCGCCGAAATAGCCGACATCCTCGCCGAACACGACCATGTCGGGGTCGCGCTCCATCATCACGTCATGGGCGCTGTTCAGCGCCTCGATCATGTTCATGACGCTCATTTGCCGCGCGCCTTCTCGGCCCTGGCGGCGTCGCGCTGCTCGGCCAGGTGCCAGGGGATTTCGGCGAAGACATCCTCGAACATCGAATCGACGTCCTGATAATGGCCGTTGCCGAGCGTGCCCTGCTTCTCCGCCTCCTTCTGCGCGGCGCGGACCTCGGCGCCGAGCGCCTCCTCGAGCGCCTTGTGCCGCTCCTCGTCCCATTCGCCCAAGGCGATGAGGTGGCCCTTCAACCGCGCAATGGGATCGCCGAGCGGCCATTTCGCGCCCGCGTCCTGCGGCCGGTAGACGCTCGGATCGTCGGACGTGCTGTGCCCTTCGGCACGGTAGGTGAAGAGCTCGATCAGGGTGGGCCCGAGGTTCGAGCGCGCCCGGTCAGCCGCCCAGCGGGTCGCGGCATAGACGGCGAGCGCGTCATTGCCGTCGACCCTGAGGCCGGCAATGCCGTAGCCGACTGCGCGCGCGGCGAAGGTGGTGAGCTCGCCCCCTGCAATCCCCGAGAAGCTCGAAATCGCCCATTGATTGTTGACCACGTTGAGAATCACCGGCGCCCGGTAGACGCCGGCGAACGTCACGGCATTGTGGAAATCGCCCTCCGCCGTCGCGCCGTCGCCGATCCAGCCCGCCGCGATCCGGCTGTCGCCCTTGATCGCCGAGGCCATCGCCCAGCCCACGGCCTGCGGATATTGGGTGGCGAGATTGCCCGAGATGGAGAAGAAGCCCTTCTCCTTGTCCGAATACATGATCGGCAGCTGGCGGCCTTTGAGCTTGTCCCCCTGGTTCGAGTAGATCTGGCACATCATCTCGGTCAGCGGGTAATCGCGCGCGATCAGCAGGCCCTGCTGGCGATAGGTCGGGAAGCACATGTCCTCGGCGTCGAGCGCGTGCGCGGCGGCCACCGCCACCGCCTCCTCGCCCAGGGACTTCATGTAGAAGCTGGTCTTGCCTTGGCGCTGCGCGCGGAACATGCGCTCGTCGAAGATCCGCACCAAAGACATGTCGCGAAGCATCCGGCGGAGCGTCTCGGGGTCGAGCTTCGGGTCCCAGGGCCCAACCGCTTTCCCTTCCTCGTCGAGCACGCGAACCAGCGTGAAGCAGAGCGGGTGGGTCTCGGCCGCGCTCGCCGCAACATCGGGCTTGCCGACGCTGCCCGCGGCGGGAATCGCGATGCCGCTATAATCGACGGCGTCGCCGGGGCGCGCGTCGGGTTCGGGAACATATAAAGAGAGAGCCGGCCGGTTGCGGCGCTCGGTCTTGCTGGTCATCCTCTACCCTGTGCGTCTATCGTGCGCGCAGCCGTTAGTCGATTTTTCGCGGCGATGCACCCCTTGTGAAGGATCGGTCCGATGCGGCTGTCAGGTTTACTTGTCATTGCCCTCCTCGCTCTCGCCGGCTGCGCGACCCTGCGCGATGCGGCGCCGCCCGCGACCTACGTGATGCGCCACCTCAACACGCCGGCGGGCGAACGGGATCCCGACCTTCTCCCCGAAGGGCAACGCGCCGCCGCCGCGCTGGTCGGCTGGTTCGAGCGCGAGCGGGCGCGCCCCGTCGCGATCTACGTCAGCGACTATAAGCGCACCCGCCAGACCGCCGGTCCGCTCGCCGAGCGCCTCGGCCTCCAGCTCATTCTCTACGACCCCAGCGACACCCCGGCCCTGATCGCCCGCGTCCGCGCCGAGCCTGGGCCGGTGCTGATCGTCGGCCACAGCAACACCGTACCGGACATCGTCGCCGCTTTGGGCGGCACCCGGCCGGCGCCATTGGTTCACGAGGATTTCGGCGACATCTGGATCATCGCTCCCGGCGGCGCGACGACCCGGCGGCGGATTGCGCCGCGCTGATTCGTAATCCTCTTTTTACTCAGGTCATCTAGACACTTACCGAAGAGCGCGAGCCGGCGCTTCGATGGGAGAGAGGCGATGTGGCGGTGGCTGATTCCCATTGGCCTCGCCTCGTTCGCCGCGGTGTGGCTGGTATTCGGCAACCACCTCTATGCCCAGGGGCCGCACGGTGCCTATCATCCGGGCGCCGTTACCATGTCCTGGCTCGGCCTGATGGTGGCCGGGATCCCGACCATCCTCCTCTACCGTCTGTTGATCGCCGCAGGTGAGCGCGCTTTGCCCCGGCGGCCATGGGCGGGCGCGGCGGCGATGGTCCTGGCCGGCGCGCTGCTGCCCCCGCTCGTGCACAATTTGTGGGTGGCAAGCGCGAGCGGCGGGCGCGATTTCGTCGGACCCGTGCCCGCCCGCGTCGACACGATCGCGGTCGAAGCGGCGTTCAACAGTCGCGACACGTCGCAGGTGGGTATCGCGCAGTGCGGCGATTCCTGCCTGCGGTTGCTGTTCGGCGGCAGTGCCCGCCGGGTCGTGGTAGGTGACCCCGCAGCCGAAGCGCCGCTGGCGCCGCGGCCGCGTTGGGCGGAAGGGGAGCCGGTCAAATATGCGCCCGCGCCGGCGCTCCGCCTGGAACGAAGGTCGCTCTGCCCGCCGGTGGTGACAACCGGCACCAACTGGGCCCGGCACGGCCGCTTCGTCGGCGCTCCCCAGGTCGGCCCTTCCTCGAGCGCGGCTGCGGGACCCAATGCGGAGGATCGCGCCCTTGCGCTGATCGCCGCGGGCCAATGCCTGGTCGCCGAGCCCGCCCTTTTCGCCGACGCACAGCTGGTGCTCGGCTGGCGCTCCGGCCGCGCTCCGCGGGGCGCTCCCCAGCCGAGCGCGACCGGCCTGTACGCCTACAGCTACGAGTTTATCGACCGCCGCGCCGGGACGGGCTGGACGCGGCTCAGCCAGCGCATGCAACTCAGCCATATACGCCGCTGGACCTTTCCCTTCGCCATCCTCCCCTCTCGCGCCGGCTGGATCGCCGCCACTCTCGACACGACAGCCCGAGACGGGAGCGAAGGGAATACCACCCAGCCGTGGCAGGCGTTGGGATTCACACTGCCGCCGGTGCCGGAAACCGATTGGCACCGCATCCGGGACATGCTCGCGGCGGCAGTCGCGCTACCGCCCGCGGCGGCCCGAGACGCGCGCCACCAGCTCGCGCCCCAGTATCTGGCACTGCTCGGGACTCGGCCCGCCGATGCCGCCGACCGCACCCTGCTGCCTCGCCTCATCGCGGACCAGCGCGTCGCGGCGGACGATCTGCGGCGGCTGAGCGACCTCCCCGATGCCCGCCTGGTCGGGCCGGCGCTGCTCGCACGCATCCAGCGCGCGGACACGCGGGGGGACGATTTGCGCAGCCTCGTTCACATCGCCTACGATCTTCGCGGCGGCGACCGCGCCGCTCTGCTCGCGATGCTGCAAGGACTCAGCTCCGATCCGGAACGCGGGCGGGACTTCGAGACCCTCTTCGAGATTCTCTCCGCCAGCGAACGCAGGCTCGCAGAGGCGAAGCGCGCCGCTCCGGGTGGTGACGGCGTGCGGCCCGCCGGTGATTTCGGATTCAGCGGCGGCCCGTTCCGGCCCGTTGCCTTCGCGTTCGACGTCACGGCACTCGTTGGGGTCCAATTCGCCGGGCTGCTGCTGGCATTCGCGATTCACCGCGGCCGCCGCCGCGCGCGGAAGCGATTGCAAGAAACGGACGTCCCGGTCCAGGCAACGCCCTGAAGACATCGCGGCGCTGCGCCTCGCCGGCGCCGCGGCGCGGATACGGATCGCCGCGATGCGCGCGTCCGGGCTTGAGGTGAAGCCGCGACTCCAGCACATTGTCCCCCTGGAGCGGGGGAGGCGGTGATGCGCAGGAGAGAATTGCTGGCGGGCGGGCTCGCGGCGGCGATGCTGCTGCCCATGCGGGCGTCGGCGGGGCAGCGGCCGAGGCCTTCGAGGCGTGCCGCGGTGATCGATACGCTTTGCGTCGGCGCCGGGCCGGATTTCCCAGCGGCGGAGCAGCGCGCGGCCGGCATGGATGCCGGCGTCCTCGACCTTGCAATCTATCCCCGGGGACCGGCCGAGGCCGAGGCGGCCCTGCAGGGCTGGAACGCGGCCGCGAGCAGCGCCTCCGCAGCGTTCAGGCTGGTCCGGAGAGAGGTCGATCTGGGCGCCGCGATGCGGGACGGCAAGTTCGGCGTCATCCTCGCCTCGCAGGACGCCGCGATCCTCGGACCGTCCGTCTTTTCGGTGAACGACACGAACCTGGAGACGCTCCGGCGCTTCCACGGGCTCGGGCTGCGCGTTCTCCAGCTCACCCACAATGAGCGCAACGCGGTCGCGGACGGCTTCCGCGAGAGGAATGACGGCGGCCTGTCGCTGCTCGGCGAGGCCGTGATCCGCGAGATGAACGCGCTCGGCATGCTGGTCGATCTCTCCCATTGCAGCGACGTCACCACGCTCTCGGCGATCGCCCGGTCGGCAAAGCCCGTCGCGGTCACTCATGCGGGGTGCCGCGCCCTCCATCCCAGCCGGCGCAACAAGACCGACGCGGCGATCCGGGCGCTCGCCGACAAAGGCGGGTTCTTCGGCGTCTACATGATGAGCCGCTGGCTCACGCAGAACGCGCATGCGAGTGTCGACAACGTCATCGACCATATCGAGCACGTCATCCGGATCGGCGGAATCGAGACGGCCGGCTTCGGCAGCGACCAGCCGCCGATGGGGGATCCCGAGCCGCAAGCCGAAAAGGTCGCGGGCCTCGCCGCCTATCAGGCGCGCAATGCGGGGATGCCGGGCGCCGATCCGCTCAATGGCCACGTGACCAGCCCGGACCTCGACCGGCCCGACAGGATGGCGGTGCTCGCCGCCGCTCTGGCGCGGCGCGGGCACCGCGCGGCGGCGGTCGAGCGGATATTGGGCGGAAACTTCCGTCGCGTGTTCCGCGATACGGCCGGCTAGATTCGGCCGTGATAGAAACGCCCCGCCTCCTCCTGCGCCGTGCCCGCATCGAGGATCTGCCGCGCATTCACGCGATCATGAGCGACCCGCGGGCAATGCGTTACTGGTCCTCGCTGCCGCACGAGACGGAAGAGCGGACGCGGGAATGGCTGCAAGCGATGATCGACGCGCCGGCCGAGATCAGCGAGGATTACATCATCGAGCATGAGGGGCGCGCGATAGGCAAGGCGGGCTGTTATCGCCTGCCCGAGATCGGCTTCATCCTCGATCCGGACTATTGGGGCCGCGGCCTGGCGCGCGAGGCGGTGGAGGCGGTGATCCAGCACCTTTTCGCCACCCGGCCGATTGACAAGCTGACCGCGGACGTCGATCCCAGGAACCAGGCCTCGCTCGGCCTGCTGCGGCGCCTGGGCTTCCAGGAGACCAGCCGCGTGAAGGGCACCTGGACGATCGGCGACGAGGTCTGCGACAGCGTCTATCTGGCGCTGGCGAGGCCTTAGCGCCCAGGCACCATAATCAATGGCGTCATCCCGGACTTGATCCGGGATCCATGAACACGGAGTGCGCCAGGTGTCGCGATCCGGTGTTCATGGATCCTGACTTTCGTCAGGATGACGGAATGCTTGCCGTCCCTAAAGATCCACGCAGGCCGCGATCGCCTCCAGCTTGCGGACGCGTTCCTTCAGATCGGCCACTTCGATCATGTCGCCGGCGGGGCTGCGCTGGGCCTCGCAGCGGGCGGGGCCGGCCAGCTCCATTCGCCTGACCTCGAGCCAGCCCTGCCAGCCGCGCAAGGCGGCGAAGGTAAAGATGCCGAGGCCGGAGAGGGCGGCGCCCGCCACGGTGATCGTCGTCATCGGATCGTTCATCTCTTCCTCCCTGGACGGATGATGCGGTTCAAAAGTCTAGCGAAGCTCGTCGATCTCGCGGGCGAGCCGGTTGTTCGGGCTGGCGACATAGGTCTCGATCTCCTGCATGCGCCGGTCGATGTCGCGGATCCGCTCGCGCGTCTCCTCGCGCGACGCCCGGCCCCTGACGGCGCGGGCCGGCTTGCGGCGGGAGCCGCCCTGCTCCTGCCCGACATAAGCGAGCGCGCCATAGATGATCAGCGTCAATATCGTGCTCCCGATCACCGCCGCCAGCACGAAGCCGATCCTGACGATCGTCGGATCCACGCCGAGATGGTCGCCGATCCCGGCGCAGACGCCGGCGAGCTTGCCATTGGCCTTGTCGACGGCGAACCTCTTGCCCCGCACGTTCATTTCGTCCTCCTTGAGGCCCGGTCCTGCCCGGGCGTTTCCAAATCCGTTCGCTTTTGCTTGCCCGCCAAAGCGGCGAGCGCGCGCTCGACCAGAGCGAGCCGGTCCTCGAGCCCGCCCGAGCCGCGCCACAGCCGCTCGGCCTCGGCCCAGTCCATGTCGATCCCGCTCATGCCGCCAGCCTGCGCACATTGGACATCGCGTCCTTCATCGCCTGCAATTCGGCGTCGACGCGCTCGGCGGCCTTCAATTCCGCGATTTCGTCCTCGAGGCTGCGCGGCGCGGCGAGCAGCAGCGCATCGGCATGGCCCTCGGCGAGGTCGGCCTCGCGCTCCAGCGTCTCGAAATTGGCGAAGGCCTCTTCGGTCCGGCTGCCGGCATAGAGCTCGCGCAGCCGCAGCTTGTTCTGCGCGCTCTCGAAGCGGGTCGCGGCCGCATTCTGGCGGACGCGCGCCTCGCGCAACTTGGCCTGCAGCTTGGCGATGTCGCCCTCGAAGGCACGCAGCCCCTCGCCGATCGCGGCGATCTCTTCCTCCAGCTCGTCGGAAAGACCGCTGAGCTTCTCCTTCTCGACCAGAGCGAGCCGGGCGAGATCGTCGCGGCCCTTGGAGAGCGCCAGCGCGGCGCGCTCGGTCCAGCTCTCGCATGAGGTGGCGAGCTCGGCGACCTGGCGCCTCTTCTCCTTCTGGTCGGCGATGCCGCGGGCCGCCGAGGCGCGCACCTCGACCAAAGTCTCCTCCATCTCCAGGATGATCACGCGGATCGTCTTGGCCGGGTCCTCGGACCTGTCGACCAGGTCGATGACGTTGGCGGCGATGATGTCGCGGGTGCGGGAGAAGATGCTCATCTCGTGGTTCCGAACTGGAGGCGGGGTTTCGAAGAATAAGGCGGCGGCCGGAGAGCGAGCCAAGGGGGAAGAGACTTGCTCAGCCGGCCGCGCGCCGGGCGGTCAGGCCTGGGCCTGAACGGTCGTGCCCGGGGCCGTGGCGGCGGCGGGATTGCCGACCGCGGCGACGACGAACAAGGTGGAAATGAAGACGGCGCCGATGCTGGCGGTGACGGTCTTGCGGATGTTGGTGAAGTTGATCATGTCGTTGCTCCTTGAACCTTCGTGAAACTGATGCCCACAAGGTTAGCAGGAGCCGTGCCAACTCGAATTTTCGGCGGAAATCCGCCGTTTTTCAGTTTCGGGGGGCGTGAGCGGCCGTCAGGCCGTCGCCGCTAATTGGTGATTTCCGCCAATGTTTGGGGCGCGGCCTCGAAGTCCGAGCGGCGGCGGCGCTGGCGATTGTCCTTGCGGGTGAATTCGAGCAGGCGGGCGCCCGCCATGAACACCGCGCAGGTGCAGGCGGCGAACAGCAGCCAGCCGCCGAAGCCGGGATAGGAGTGGGTGTAAGCCAGCCCCCGCTCGATCGCCCCCAGGCCGAGCGCGTAGATCACCGCCAGCGCCTCGAAGCGGTTCTTGATGACGAACAGGCGGCCGAGCTTTTTCCACATGGGTCCACAGAGGCAAGAATGGGGCCAATGGCGGAAAAGCGCGGGTCCCGAAGGTTAACGGGTAAGGATTTGTAAACCATGCCGACAGGGGGGCGGCGGACACCCAAGTCAATCGTCATTCCAGCGAAAGCTGGAATCTCCCTGCCTTTCAGGCGGCCGTCCAACGACGTGAGATTCCAGCTTTCGCTGGAATGACGGAGACCGGGCCGGGACTCAGTCCGCCACCTCCATGCTGAATCCGCCGCCCGCGACCAGCGTCACCGTGCAGGAGCGCCAGCTCTTGCCGTCCTCGCCCGCCATCGCCTGGCGGACCTCATCGAGCGCCGCGGCGATGCCCTGCCGCGCTTCCCCGTCCAGCGCCGGCGCGGCCTGGCTTCCGTCGGCCAGGGTGCAGGCCAGCTCGAACCTCTCCTCGTCGGGCGCCGCCGTCAGCCGCGCCTCCTTGAAGCCCGGCGGGCATATTCCGGCGATCGCGCGGCCGAGTGCTAGGTAAAGGTGGTTCATCGCGGGTCTCCAATTCAGTCTTCTTCGGCATCCAGCGCCAGCAAGGCGAAGGTCGCCAGCCAATGCTCGCCCATATAATCGCCCGCCACATGCGGCAGGCTGGCGTCGAGATGGGCGTCGGCGGTGTCGTGCGCCAGCGCTGCGAGATCGGGGTCGAGCGCGCCGGCGAGGCCGCGCCAGCACCAGGCCCGGCTGAGATTGACCCCGTCGAGATGGGCGATCTTGCCGTCCGAGCGGTCGGAGACGAAGGCCGGCGTGAACAGGCTGCGCGGCTCGCCCGCGGCGAGATCGGGCAGGAAGGCGTCGAACCAGGCGCGAAAGGCGCGCGAATCGAGCACGCGCCGCATCAGCAGCGCCTCGGTCAGCGCGGAGGAGAGGAAATCGTCCCCCGCCGGCTCCCAGCCCGGGCAGGCTCGGTCCCCGCCATAATAAAAGGCCGCGCGCTCGCCGATCAGGGTGGCGAGCTCGGCATCATGTGCCTCTGCCCATTCGCGCGCGAGGATCATCGCGAAGGCGCTGTTATAATGGGTGCCGGTACGGATCGGGTAGCTGAGCCTCGGCAGATAGGCCCTGAACCGCTCGGCAAAGGCGCCGGCGAGCGGCGCAAGCGCGTCCGCCCAGCCGGCGTCGTGACGCCTGGCCTCCCCATGGAGCGCGAGCAGCCAGGCCCAGCCGTAGGGCCGCTCGAAGCCGCCCGTATAGGCGCGGTCGAGATAGGCGAGCTCGCCCGCCACCTTGTCCTCGGCCAGCATCCCGTCGAGCAATGTCCGGATCCGGACAGAAGCCGCCATGTCCGGATAGAGTCTGAGCGTCCGCATCAGCAACCAATAGCCGTGTACGCAGCTGTGCCAGTCGAAGCTGCCGAAGAAGACCGGATGGAGCGCCCGGGGGCCGAGCACGTCCTCGGGCCCCTCCATGACATGGTCGAGCTTGTGCGGATATTCGCGGGTCACGTGCGACAAGGCGATCTCGGCGAAGCGGCTCGCGGTTTCGTGGGTGAGGCGGTGCTTCAAATTCTCATCATCCCTTCGGCGTCATCCGACGAAAGTCAGGATCCATGAACACGGACCCGGCAGGTCCGCCCATTCCGCGTTCATGGATGCTGAATCAAGTTCAGCATGACGGGGCGGGTCAAAAGGCCAGAAAATAGATCAAGAGGATGTTGACGAGCAGCAGCGGCAGGGCCGTCGGGATCTGCGCCTTTACCACCGCATTCTGATCGTCGAGCTCGAGCAGGCGCACCGGCACGATGTTGAAATTGGCCGCCATCGGCGTCATCAGCGTGCCGCAGAAGCCGGCCAGCATGCCGATCGCGCCGACCACCGCGGCGTCTCCGCCATAGCCCTGGATGAGGATGGGGACGCCGATCGCGGTCGCCATCACCGGGAAGGCGGCGAAAGCGTTGCCGGTGAGGATGGTGAAGACGGCCATGCCGATCCCGAAGGCGAAGCAGGCGCCGATCACGCTACCTTCAGGAATGACGGTCAGCATCAGGCCGCCGATCGTGGCGCCCACGCCGGTATCGCGCAGCACCAGCCCCAGCGCGGCGAGCATCATCGGCAGCACCGCGGCCCAGCCCACAGCGTCGATCAGCCGCCGCCCCTCCTGCAGGGGCGCGAGCGCGGGCGGCCTCAGCCAGGCATAGCAATAGGCGAGCGCGAGCAGCACGCCGAGGCAGAGCAGGACGAAGGTTTCCCTGTTCGTCTCGAACAGCCCCGTGGCATGGATGGCGGGCACGTAGAGATAGAGCAAGGTCCCGGCGACGGCCGTCGCAAGCACGATCAGGATCGGCAGGAACAGCCGGTTGCCGAAGCGCTCGCCCAGCGCGGAGCGCTCCACCTCCCCGGTCTCGGCCTGACCGCGGCCGAGCAGGTTGAAGCCCCCCAGCCCCGCCAGCGCCAGCACCAGCCAGCCATTGGCATAATCGCCAAGCCGCTCGCCCGCGAGCAGGCTCAGCGCCACCAGCCCCCAGAAAGCGGCATTGGCCAGCCGCTTGCGATTGCCGCGGTCGCCGAGGCTGAGCACGGCATAGGCTGCGAACATCGCGCCCATCAGATAGAAAACGTGCTGCAGCGTGATCATGGCTTTTGCCCCGCCGCGAGCCGCGCCAGCGACCGATCGAGCATGATGAGGCGCGCGGAATGGATCAGGAAGGCCGCGATCGCGGTGGGAATCGCCCACAAAGCGAGGTCGAGCGGCCTGAGCGTGATCTGATAGGCTTCGAGCGTTTGCTGGATCAGCACGATCGAGCCGATCGCGATGAAGATGTCCTCGCCGAAGAACAGGCCGACATTGTCGGTGCCCGCGGCCATCGCCTTGATCCGCTGCCGGGCGGCATCGTCGAGCTTCGCCTGCCGCTCCGCCGCGGCGAGCGCCATCGGCGCCACCAGCGGCCGCACGGTCTGCGGATGTCCGGCGGTGGAATGCAGGCCGATCGCCGAGATGAGCTGGCGGTAGAAAAGGTAGAGGATGAGCAGGCGCCCGGCCGTCGCCGCCCGGAACCTCTCGATCACCGCGCGGGCCCGTTGCTGCAGGCCGTAGCGCTCGAGCAGGCCGATCACCGGCAGCACCACCCAGGGGATGATGATCGCGCGGCTGTCGTTGAACGCCTTGCCGAGCTTGGCGATCACCTCGTCGGGCCCGAGCCCGGCGAGCAGCCCGGTGCTCAGCGCCGCGGCCGGGACCACCAGCATCGGATTGAACCTGAACGCGAAGCCCAGGACCAGGACGAGGATGCCGATGAGGGGGAGATATTGCGCCATCAAAATCCTCCCCGGAACGGGGAGGGTGACCGCGGCGCGAAGCGTCGTGGTGGAGGGGTCGCGAGCGCAGCGAGCTTGGAGAGGCCGTCGACCCCTCCACCGCACTTCGTGCGGTCCCCCTCCCCGTTCCGGGGAGGATCTCTAAGCACCATATCCCCCTCCCCCCGGCGTCTCGATGACGAAGGCGTCGCCCGCCTTCATGTCCGCCGAAGCGGTGGCGCTCAAGACTTCTTCGCTCCCGTCGGCCCGCACCACCTTGTTCACCCCCGCCTTGGCGTCCCCGCCGCCTGCAATCCCCCTCGGCGCAACGCGGCGCCGGTTGGAGAGGATGCTCGCCTGCGTCGGCTCGAGGAAGCGGATGCGGCGCTGGACGCCGTCGCCGCCTTGGTGCGCCCCCGCCCCGCCCGAGCCGCGGCGGATCGCGAAACGCTCCAGCAGCACCGGGAAGCGCGTCTCCAGCACTTCCGGATCGGTGAGGCGGCTGTTGGTCATATGAGTCTGGACCGCGCTCGCTCCGTCGAAATCCGGGCCTGCCCCGGCGCCCCCCGCGATCGTCTCATAATATTGATAGGCCGCGTTTCCGAAGGTGAAATTGTTCATCGTCCCCTGGCTCGGCGCCAGCGCGCCCATCGCCGCCAGCAGGCAGTCGGTAACCACCTGGCTGGTTTCGACATTCCCGGCCACGACCGCGGCCGGATAATCGGGGTTGAGCATCGAGCCTTCGGGCACATTGAGCGTGATCGGCCGCATGCAGCCGTCGTTCAGCGGGATCGCATCGTCGACCAGGGTGCGAAAGACGTAGAGTGTCGCCGCCCTGCAGATCGAATATGGCGCGTTGAAATTGTCGCCCTGCTGGTCGCTGGTGCCGGCGAAATCGACGATCGCCGTGCGCGCCGCATGGTCCACCTTCACCGAAACCGAAACGCGCGCGCCATTGTCCATCTCGTAGGTGAAGGCGCCGTCCTTCAGCCGCCCGATCAGCCGCCGCACCGCCTCTTCGGCATAGGCCATGACATGGCCCATATAGGCGTCGATCGCGTCGCGTCCGTATTCGCCCGAGACCCGCCGAAGCTCGTTCGCGCCGCGCGCGCAGGCGGCGACCTGGGCCTTCAGATCGGCGATGTTGCGGTCCGGGTTGCGCGCCGGCCACGCGCCCGACGCAAGCAGCGAGCGCATCTCCGTTTCCAGGAACCGGCCCGAATCGACCAGCAGCTCATTGTCGATCAGCACGCCCTCGTCGTGAACCGAGCGGCTGTCGGGCGGCATCGATCCGGGCGCGATGCCGCCGATATCGGCATGGTGGCCGCGCGCGGCGACGTACCAGGCGGGGGCCGCGTCGTCGTCGCTCGCGAAGACCGGCATGATCACGGTGATGTCGGGCAAATGGGTGCCGCCGC
Organism: Allosphingosinicella sp.; assembly: GCA_035629975.1. Taxonomy (GTDB): domain Bacteria; phylum Pseudomonadota; class Alphaproteobacteria; order Sphingomonadales; family Sphingomonadaceae; genus Allosphingosinicella. The sequence continues at coordinate 17,098 of DASQLN010000018.1, forward strand.
GATAGGGGGCGTTCAGCACATAGACGTCGCCGGGCTTCATGCCCCTGCCGTCCGCCCCTTCGCCCCGCGCGGCGATGATCGTGCGGATCGAATCGCCCATCGAGCCGAGATGGACCGGGATGTGCGGCGCGTTGGCGACGAGGTCGCCCGCCCGGTCGAAGATCGCGCAGGAGAAGTCGAGCCGTTCCTTGATGTTGACCGACGAGGCGGTGTTCTGCAGCGCCACCCCCATCTCCTCGGCGATCGCCATGAACAGGTTCGCCATGACCTCGAGCATGACCGGATCGACCTCGGCGCCGGCCGTCGCCGCGGCGCGCGGCACGGCGCGGGTGAGGATGAGATTGCCGAGCTTGTCCACCTCGGCCCGCCAGCCGGGCTCGACCACGGTGGTGGCGGAAGGGTCGATGATGAGGGCGGGACCGGGGATGGTGTCGCCCGCCGCGAGTTCGAGTCGCTCATATAGGTTCCCCTGCGAAAGCAGGGGTCCAGTTCGGCGCTGAAGCTGGGCTCCTGCTTTCGCAGGAGCACTGTTCCGTCCGATCGCCTCCACGATCGCCGTTTCTACCACCACCGCCGTCTCCGGGGCGGTGAAGCCGAAGCGCTGCTGATGCGCGGTCTCGAAATCCTCGCGCATATGATCGGAGACCGGCACTTCGAGGCTGGAATCGCTGCCGTCGTAGCGCAACGCCGCGCGGCGAAGGATTTCGGGATCCGCGACCCCCTGCCCCGCCAGGCCCGCGCGGGCCTCGGCTTCGAGCCCCGCCAGGATCGCCTCCAGCTCTCCGCCCGCCACCGAGCGCTGCCGGAGCTCGACCATGTCCGCCAGCCCCATCCCATAGGCGCTGAGCACGCCGGCGAGCGGGTGGATCATTACCGTAGCCATGCCGAGCGCATCCGCCACCAGGCAGGCATGCTGCCCGCCCGCCCCGCCGAAGCATTGCAGCGTGTAGCGGGTCACGTCGTGGCCGCGCGCGATCGAGATCTGCTTGATCGCGTTCGCCATATTGTCGACCGCGATGCGGATGAAGCCCTGCGCCACCTCGCGGACGCTCTTGCCCGCTTGCCCGGCGATCTCCGCGCAACGGGCGAGGGAGGCTTCGGCATCGATGGGCTGGTCGCCGCCCGGCCCGAAGACGCGAGGGAAATGATCCGGGCGGATCTTGCCGAGCACGACGTTGCAGTCGGTCACCGTCAGCGGCCCGCCGCGCCGGTAGCAGGCGGGGCCGGGGACCGCGCCGGCGCTGTCCGGACCGACCCGGAATCGCTGGCCGTCATAGGCGCAGACCGAGCCCCCGCCCGCCGCCACCGTGTGGATCTCCAGCATCGGCGCGCGCACGCGCACCCCCGCCACCGTGCGCTCGCTGGTCCGCTCGTAGCTCCCGGCGAAATGCGAGACGTCGGTCGAGGTGCCGCCCATGTCGAAGCCGATGACGTGATCGAAGCCCGCCTCGGCCGCCGTCCTCGCCATGCCGACGATGCCGCCGGCCGGGCCGGAGAGGATCGCGTCCTTGCCCCGGAATCGGCCCGCGTCGGTCAGCCCGCCGTTCGACTGCATGAAGAACAGATGGTGGACTGATTGCCCCCCTCCGTTCGTCCCGAGCGAAGTTTGGGCAAGGCCCGAGACCACCTTGTCCACATAAAGCCTGAGCACCGGCGACAGATAGGCATCCACCACCGCGGTATCGCCGCGCCCGATCAGCTTGATCAGGGGTTCGACCTCATGGCTCGCCGAGACCTGGGTGAAGCCGATCTCGCGCGCCAGGTCCGCGAGCGCCGCCTCGTGCGCGGTCCAGCGCCAGCCGTGCATCAGCACGATGGCGAGCGCGCGATAGCCGGAATCATAAGCGTGCCGTAGCCCGGCCCGCGCCGCTTCACGATCGAGCGGGCGCAGCACGGCGCCGTCCGCCGTGACGCGCTCGTCGACCTCGACCACGGTGCCGTAAAGCGGCTCCGGCAGCACGATCCGCCGCGCGAAAATGTCGGGCCGGGCCTGGTAGCCGATCCTGAGCGCGTCCCCCAAACCGGCGGTGATCGCAAGCGCGACCCGCTCGCCCTTGCGCTCGAGCAAGGCGTTGGTCGCGACCGTCGTCCCCATCTTGACCGTGAGCGCCACCTCTGGCTCTTCTTGTGCTCCCGCGAAAGCAGGAGTCCAGTCTCCACGGCTCCGCTGGGCTCCTGCTTTCGCAGGAGCACGATAGGCTCCGTGTTCGGCGAGGATCGCTGTAATCCCCGCCACCGCGGCGTCGTCGTAGAAGCCGGGATTGTCGGAGAGCAATTTGCGCACCATCGTCGCGCCGTCCGGCGCACGGGCGACGATGTCGGTGAAGGTGCCGCCGCGGTCGATCGAGAAGGTCCAGGCCGCGCTCATCGCGACGCGGTAGCATCGGCGGCCGGGACGGAAAAGCGCGGCGAGCGGAACCGACCGGCGCAAAATGGCTTGGAGCGGCATGACAGCGGCATCGCCAGCGGAACCGGGCAGGAAGAAGCGCCGCAAGGGCCGCGCCCGCACCCCGCTCAAGCAATGGCGCAATGTCGCGATCGACACCTGGAACGACGCCTCGGCCGACAATCTGTCGCTGGTCGCGGCGGGCGTCGCTTTCTACACCTTCCTGGCGCTGGTGCCTTTGCTGACCGCTTTGGTGCTGAGCTACGGCCTGTTCGCCGATCCCGCCACGGTGGTCGATCATATGCGCGCCCTGACGGCGCTCCTGCCCGGCGATGCCGGGGAGATAATCGCCGATCAGCTGCGCGGCATGACTGAGGCGAGCGGCGCCAAGACCGGATTCGCCCTGCTGCTCGCGCTTGCGGTCGCAGTCTACGGCGCGAGCAAGGCGGCGGGGGCGATCATGACCGCGCTCAACATCGTCTACGAGGTAGAGGAATGCCGGGGCACGATCAGGCAGATTCTGGTGGCGTTGCTGATGACCGCGGGCGCGGTGTTCGTGCTCGTGCTTGCAGTCGCCACCATCTCCGCGCTGACATTCCTCGGCTCGCTGCTCCCCGGGCTGGGCGGCGCGACCGAGGTGCTGCTGCAGGTGCTGTTCGTGCTCGGTGCCGGTGTGGTGGTCATGCTGCTGCTCGCTCTGGTCTACCGCCACGTGCCGTGCCGGCCCGACGCGCCTTGGCGATGGATCACGCCGGGATCGGTAATGGCGACCCTGGTCTGGCTGGCGGCGACCGGCGCGTTCGGCGCCTATGTCGCAAATTTCGGCGACTATAACGCGACCTACGGCTCGCTGGGAGCGGTGATCGCCTTCCTGACCTGGCTCTATCTCACCGCCTATATCCTGCTGCTCGGCGCCGAGCTGAATTCGATCATGGACCTGGAGGTGGGGCGCAAGCGGCGGAGGAGAAAGGCCGCTTGACCTTGCCATCGGCGCAAGGCAGCGCTCGGGCGATGGACGACAAGGACCCGCATAAAAACGACTCGCCGGGCAAGCCGGCGCCCGATCCGGACTGGCTCGAGGATGACGGCGCCCCGCTCGACAAGCCGGAGCCCGATCCCGCCTGGCTGATGGACGAGGGCGCGGACGCCGCGGCCGAAGGCGAGCCCGCGGACGATGCCCCGCTCACCACGGCCGATTTCCACAATATCGCGCAGAAGCAGATCCTGAACGCGGTCTTCGCGGTCCTTTCCGAGTCCAAGATGGACTGGGGGGTGGTCGCTCCATTCTTCGAGGCGGCGCGCGAAGTCTGCATCGGCGACATCGAGGACAATGCCCAGATCCGCCTGCACAGCCTCACGCTGGAGGGCGAAGCCTGGGTCGAGGCGCCGGAGGCCTATATCGGCATTTCGGTCAGCGACCGGGAGGATGGCGAGGAATGGCTGTCCGACACGCGCTGGCTCTCGGAGATCGCGCTCGCCGAGGAGGACCCCGAGCAGGTCCGCGCCATCGTCCGCGCGCTCGAGCGGACGATCGCCAAGCTCAACGCCTGGCTCGCCGACAATCCGGGCGGAGCGCCACGCACCGAGTAAGGGGACAGTTACTTGTAACTGTCCCCATCACGCGGCGCCGCTAGATCCCCACCGCCTCGTCCGCCGAAATCTCGCCCATCTCCGTATCGACCATGCCGTCGCCGGCCATGGCGGTTTCGGCGCCGGCGCCGTCGACCGGCTCATAGGGACCGCCCATCGCGGTGGCTTCGCCGCCGGCGAGGCCGCCCGTCGGCTGGGTCCAGCCCGCGAGCGCCACCTGGACGCCGGGCTCATAGAGCTGGATGCAATTGTCGTCGCCCGGGCCCGGACGGCAGGCCGGATAATTCTGGGCGGCCGGGCGCGGCGCGATGTCGGCGGCCGCCAGCGCCTCGGGCGCCGGCGCGAGGTCGAGCGGCTCTTCGGGGCCGCCCATGCCGGTCAGGTTCGCCTGCTCGACGTCCGGATCGACGGCGAGATCGAGGTCGGGATTGCCGGCTGCCGAAGCGGCCTCGATGCTCGCGGCCTCGTGCGACCAGCCGCCCGCCACCGCGTGTAACGCATTGTGGGCGGCGGCGCTCTGCATGGCCGCGAAATAAGCGGGCTTGGCCACCGCCGGCGCCGCGGCGGAGGGAGTCGAGGGCGGCATGGCGAAGGCGGAGGTGCCGAGCAGGAGGGCGGCGGCCGCGAGAGGAAGCGATTTCATGGGTTTATCTCCGTGCCTGAGCCGGCCGCGCACGCGCGCGCCGCCGGGCGAGTGCCCCCTCGCCGCATCGTGAGTGACTGTGTGCCTGATGAACGGACCGCCGCCGCTTTCTATCCTTCGCGCGGCTCGGCCCGTCAGAAGTTGCCCTCTATCCGCCGCACATAGCCGCCCGGCCCGGCGGCGAAGCCGGCGGCGGTCAGCCGCGCCGTGGCGGCGGGATCGGTCGGCCGGACGATGAGCTCGGCGCGCCAGCGCCCGCTCGCCTCGACCCGGATATTGACCTGTTCCATCCCCGACTGGCCGGTCAGAGGGATCAGCAAGGCGCCCTCGGCGCAGCGGATCGTGCCGCGCAGGCCGGAGGGAAGCATGATCCCGCCGACGTCGCCGGAAAGGCCGGCGCGGACCTCCCCCTCCGCGCTCTCGCAGGCACCGTTGTCGAAATGGACGGTGACGTCGCCGAGATCGAGCGTCGTCACCGGCAGCGGAGCGAACAAGGCGCCGGTGCGCAATTGCCCGGTCAGATCGTCGAGCCCGAAGCTGTGGCGGCTGACCGTGATCGCGCCGTCGAAGCGGCCGCCGGCCGCGGCGTCGCGATGCAGCGATAGCCGCGCCCGCCCGAGGAAGAGCGGCAGCAGGTTGAGCCGCGCCTCGACGTCGCCCAGCGCCACCGCCCCGAATTGCGCTTCCCGCAATGTGCCGAACCACAAGCTGCCCTCGGCCTCGCGCGCGGCGAGACCCCGCCCGCCCAGGTCGAACCAGCCGATCGCGGTCCTGAGCGGCAGCAGCAGGACGAGCGCGACGGCCAGAGCGGCGAGGAAGAAGACCGTGCGGCGCAGCGGCAGGCGGAATCTCATCAGCGTCTCCGCGCCCGGAAGGCTGCTTCGGCGGCGAGCGTGCGGTCGCTGTTCACCCGGGCACCCAGCCGCTCGACGACCACGCCGCTCTGCTCGAGCCGCACGATCCAGGCGAACAAGGCCTGCGAGCGCGCCGCGTCGATCGAGACGCTCGCCCGCATCGGCCCCTGGCTCGCGATGCGGGCGCCGGTGAAGCCCGCCTCGCCAGCGGCGCGGCCGACCAGGCTGTCGACCGGCATGGCAAGCGGCGCCGAGCGCGGGCCGGCGCCCGAAGCGGCGCGCGCCCTCACCTCGCCGAGCGCGATGGTGGCGGCGGCGTGGCGCGTCTTGGCGGCGTCGAGCGCGTCCGACAGCGGCCTCGCCACCAGCAGCCAGCCGAGCACGATTACGGCGAGCGCGAGCATGACGAGCAAAAGCCGCCGCTCGCGCCGGCTGCGTTCGAGCCACCAGGAGGGGGCGCCGCCGCTCATGCCGGCCTCAGCAGCAATTCGGCGCTCGTGCGGGCGCCGCCGCCGGGCTGCGGCGCGCCGTCTTGGACGACGAGGCCGCCTGTCTCGATCTGCCGGCGCAACGCCGCCAGGGTCGCCGGGCTGTCGGCGGTGACGATCGCCGACAGGCTCCCGTCGGCGCGATAGTCGATCCGGGTCAGCTCGACATTGGGGACCAGCCGGATCGCCTCGAACAGGGTCGAGGCCAATGGCACGAAGCCCGGCCGCGATTCGCCGCGCGCGGGCGAGCGCGCCGCCAGCGCCGCCGCTTCGTCCTCGAGCCGGCTGGCGGAGGAGGAATAAGCGATGATCTGGGCGAGCTGGACGATCAGCGACAATGCGGCCAGCGCCAGCGCCAGCCAGGCGACCCGGCGCAGGCTCGACCCGTCGACCTTCCACTGCCGGCGGCGGGCGAAGGCGCCCTGGCGGAGGTTGACGACGGGCGGCGACAACGCCGCGGCGAGGCCGGCCTCGAACCCCGCCTCGTCGACGGTCGCGGTGGGCGCCTCGCCGACCAGGAGGTGCGCGAGCTCGGGCTCGACGCTGAACGCGGCGGCGGCGGCGCGGTAATCGGGGACGCTCCCCGCGTCGCGCCGGACCAGTCCCTCCTCGGGCGGGAGCAGCAGCAGCGAGGTGGGGACGATGATGTCGGGATCGCGCGCGGTCCACGCCGTCATCAGCGCTTCGGGCGCGAGCGCGACGGGCGTCAGGTCGCGCTCGGGCAGGCCGACCGCGACGTGCATGTCGGCGAGGCTGGCGGCGCTGGCGTCGGCGAGCATCAGCCGCGCCGCCGCCGCGGCCTGGGCCGGGGTGAGACCTTCGGCCAGATCCAGCCAGTGGATCGTCACCTGCGCGCCCGGCACGGCGAGCGCGGTGCGCGTGCCCGCCGGCAGCAGCACCTCGTCGCCTTCCTCGCCGCGCGCGGCGACGCGGCCGCCCTCGATCAGCAGCCAGCGTCCCGGCACCACCCCATCGCCGGCGAAGGCGAGGAGAATGGCCGAGCCGGGATCAGTTGGCGATGTCGGCATCTTTTCCAGTGCCGCCCTCGCGGCCGTCGGCGCCAAGGCTCATCACCGTATAGGGCTGCCCGCTCCGCCCGGGCGCCGCGTAGACGTAGGGCCGGTTCCAGGGATCGTTGGCGACGCGCCGCAAATAGGGGCGCAGCGCCGCCAGCCCTTCCTGCGTGGTCGGATAGCGGCGGTTGTCGACATAATATTGCTGCACCGCCCCGTCGATCGTCTGGATGTCGGTCCGCGCCTTCTGGGCCGAGGCGGTGTCGAGCGCCGGCACGACGTTGATGATGACGATGGTGGCGAGCAGGCCGAGAATGACGATGACGACCATCAGCTCGACGAGCGTGAAGCCGCGCTCTCGCTCGCGCCGCGAGCGGGGGCGCGCCCCTGCGAAGGCAGGGGCCCAGTGGAACCGCCTCGGTAGCTGGGCTCCCGCCTTCGCGGGAGCACGTCGAGAACGCCGCAACATCTTCAGAAACCTCCAGCCAATGTATCGAGTTGCAGGATCGGAAGCAGGATCGAAAGCACGATCAGCGCCACCACCACGCCCATCACGATGATGATCGCGGGCTCGAGCAGCGACAGGGCCGTCGTCGTGAAGGCGTCGAACTCGCGCTCCAGATAGTCCGCGGCGCGCTCCAGCATCACGTCCAGTTTGCCCGAGGCCTCCCCGGAAGCGGCGAGATAGACGAGCAGGGGCGGGAAGATCCCCGCCCGCCGCATCGCCCCCGAGAGGCTGCCGCCGGTGCGGACCTGCTCGGCGATGTCGGCCATGGCGGCGCGCAGCACGCGGTTGTGGACGGTGCCGATGGTGAGCTTCAGCCCCTCCAGCAAAGGCAGCCGGCTCGCCACCATGGTCGACAGCGTGCGCGCCATCCGTGCGGCGTGGAGGTCTCGGATCAGCCGGCCGACCAGGGGCAGGCGCAGCAGGAAACGGTCGAACTTCATTCGCACGCCCTCGTCCTTGAGCGCGCGCAGGCTGAGGAACACCGCCGCGGCGATGACCAGCAGGATCGCCCACCACCAGGCGGCGAGGAAATTGGAGAGGCCGATCACCATCCGGGTCAGCCAGGGCAGCGACTGGCCGACGTCCTGGAATTGCTCGACCACCTTGGGCACGACGAAGATCATCAAGGCGAAGACGACGAAGGCGGCGACGAAGGCGAGGATGATCGGATAAGCGAGCGTCGAGAGCACCTTGCTCCTGACCTGCGCCTGCCGCTCCATGAGGTTGGCGAGCCGCTCCAATATCGGCGGCAGCGTCCCCGAGGCCTCGCCGGCCGCGACCATCGCCCGGTAGAGCGGCGGGAAGCTCGCGCCCTCGCGCGCCATCGCATCGGACAGGCGCAGCCCCTCGACGACTCCCGCATGGACGTGGCTGAGGACGCGCCGCACCTCCTCGCGCTCGGTCTGGCGCGAGATGGTGCGCAATGCCTCTTCGAGCGGGCTGACCTGGATCAGCGTGGCGAGCTGGCGGGTGAACAGGGTGACCTGCTTCACGCCCATCTTCCTGCGCGTGAACAGGCCCCGCGAGAGCAAAGGCCGCCCGTCATCCTCGCCGGCTGGCTCGATCCGCACGACATAGAGCTTTCGGGTGACGAGCTGGTCGCGCGCGGCCTCGCTGGTTTCGGCGCGCACCGAGCCGCGGCGCTCGCGCCCGGCCGTGTCGAGCCCGACATAAGCGAAATCAGGCATCGGCCGCCTCGCGGCGCGAGACCCGCACCGCTTCCTCGGGACTGGTCACCCCGCCCTGGACCAGGGCCCGGGCGGCAATGGTCAGCGTGTCGCTGTTACGAAAGGCGTGCGCCTCGATCGCCACCTCGTCGGCGCCCGCATTGATCAGCCGGCGGATCTCGTCGTCCACCCTGGCCGCCTCGAACAGGCCGATCCGGCCCTTGTAGCCGCTGCCGCCGCAGGCCGGGCAGCCCCTGGGCTCGTGGACGATCGTGCCGGCGGGGATGCCGAGCAGGGAAGCGAGGCTGCCAGTCGCCTCGACCGGCTCGCGGCAGGCGGCGCAGAGCCGCCGCACCAGCCTTTGCGCGAGCACGGCGCGGACCGTCGAGGCGATCAGGAAGGGTTCCACCTTCATGTCCCTCAGGCGGGTGATCGCTCCGATCGCGTCGTTGGTGTGGACGGTGGAGAGGACGAGGTGGCCGGTCAAAGCCGCCTGCACGGCGATGTCGGCGGTCTCGCGGTCCCTGATCTCGCCGACCATGACCACGTCGGGGTCCTGCCGCAGGATCGCGCGCAGCCCCGCCGCGAAGGTCAGCCCGACCTGCGGGTTGATCTGGGTCTGGCCGACGCCGTCCACCGCATATTCGACCGGGTCCTCGACGGTGAGGATGTTGCGGCTGCCGTCGTTGAGCCGCTTCAAGCCCGCATAGAGCGTGGTGGTCTTGCCCGAGCCGGTGGGGCCGGTGACCAGGACGATGCCGTTGGGCTCGGCGAGCGCGCTTTCGAACAGGCGCTTCACCTGTTCGCTCATGCCGAGCATCTCGACGTCGATCCCGGCATTCTCCTTGTCGAGGATGCGCAGCACCACCCGCTCGCCGGCCCGGCTCGGCAATGTAGAGACGCGCACGTCGATCAATTTGCCGCCCAGGGTCAGCCCGATCCGCCCGTCCTGCGGCAGCCGCCGCTCGGCGATGTCGAGCCGCGCCATGACCTTGACCCGGCTGACCACGACCGGCGCCACGTGCGGCGGCATCCTCAGCGTCTCGCGAAGCACCCCGTCCATCCGCATCCGCACGACCAGGCCGGTCTCATAAGGCTCGATATGGATATCGGAGACGCCCTGGCGGGCGGCATCGGCGATGATGCCGTTGATCAGGCGGATGGCGGGCGCGTCGTCGGACGTGTCGAGCAGATCCTCGGCGCTGGGCAAAGCGGCGGCGAGATGGCCGAGATCGTCGTTGAATCCGAGCGAACCGGCCGCGTCCGCCGCCGCTTCGGTGCCCGAGGGATAGAGCTCCGAGAGCAGTCGGTCGAAGGCGGGCGCATCGACCTCGCGCACCGCGAAGGGCCGGGCGAGGAAGCGCCGCAGCTCGATCAGCGCCCTGGGATCGGCGCCCGCGCGCATCGCCACGTCGAGCCGGCCGTCGCTCTCCGCGGTGGGCAGCAGGCCGTGGCGGCGGGCGAAGCTGTAGGGGATGGACGGGGCCGCCTGCGGCGCGTCGAGGACCGAGGCATCCTCAGCCACCTGAATTTCGTCTCCCTTGGCGATCCTCATTGCGGCGCCCGGAACGCCGGGGCCTCCACCGGCGTCTCTTCGGCCTCCTCCGGCGGGGGCGACGGAAGCGCGGTCGGCACGATCACCTGGTCGCGCGGCCCGGGCCCCTCCGGCACGGTGGGCGGCACCGTGCCGAGATAGTCGCGGACGATCTCGTCGAGCGTCGGCTCGCGGTTCGGGCTGGCGATGATCTGGTGGCCGCGCACATAATTGTAGCGCCGCGCGCTCATCGCCCGGACGTCCTCGGCGGTGCGCAATATGGTCGGCCGGATGAAGACCATCAAATTGGTCCGCGCCCTGGCCCGACCGCGCGACCTGAACAGATTGCCGATCACCGGAATGTCGCCGAGCAGCGGCACGCGGTCGAGCGTGCGCCGGTCATTGTCGTCGAGCAGGCCGCCGATGCCGACGATCTCGCCGTCGTCGATGGTGATGGTATTCTCGATCTCGCGCTTGTTGAGGATGAGATCCTGAAAGGTCGAGGAAACCGGGCCGGCGATCGAGCTGACCTCGACCCGCAGGTCGAGCTTGATCGTGCCGCCGGCGTTGATCTGCGGCCTGACGTCGAGCGTGACGCCGACATTCTGGCGCTGGACGGTGCGGAAGGTGTTGTCGAAATTGGGCGACAGCGCCTCGCCGGTGGTGATCGGGATCTCCTGGCCGACCAGGAAATGCGCCTCCTGATTGTCGAGCGTCATGATCGAGGGCGTCGACAATATGTTCGACTGGTTGTCGGAGCGGACCGCGTTGATGATCGCTCCGAAGATCGCGTTGCCGCTCTGGAAGGCGCCGCCGAGCACGCCGCCGTTGATCCCGGCGAGTTGGCCCGCCGCGGCCTCGATCAAATCGGAGCCGGTGCCGGTGGTGGTGGTCGTGGTCGAGCCGGTGCCCGTGGTCACGGTGGTGGTGGAGCCGCCCAATTCGCGCGCGGCGACGGCGCCGGCGATGGTGCCGATATTGGGAACGATGCTCGAATAATTGGTGATCGCGAACGGGATGTTCGAGCCGCGCAGGCCGGACAGGAAGAGCTGGACGCCGAGCCTCTGCGCCGCGGTGTCGCCGATCTCGACGATGATCGCCTCGACCAGCACCTGCTGGCGGCGGACGTCGAGCTGGCGGATCACCTCGCCCAAAGTACGCTGCACGTCGGGCGAGGCCGAGATGACGATCGCGTTGGCGCCCTCGAAGCGGGTGACGACGGCGTTGCGCTGGCCGACCGTCTGGGTTGCGCCTGAAGCCTGGGCGCCGCCGCCGCTGGCCACGGGGGCCGGCGCGGAGGTGACGGACTGAGGCGCGCCGCCGCTTTGGCCCGCCGCGCCCGCGCCGGTGCTCCGCCGCGTGCGCTGCGGCGCGCTCGCCTGGGTCGGTGCCTGGCCGAGCAGCCGCTCCAGCACCGGCAGCAATTGGGCGGCGTCGGCATGCTGGAGGAAGACCACCCTGATCTCGCTTCCGCTGGCGGCGCGGCTGTCGAGATCCTCGGCGATGCGGATCAGATTGGCGACCGAGGCGGCATCGCCGCGAAACGCAATCGCGTTGGAGCTGTCGACGGGCACCACCGAGACGCCGTCGGGGGCGAGCTCGGCGAGCGCGGCGGCGATCTCGCGCGCGCCGGCGAACTGGAGGCCGACGACGCGGGTCGCGCTCTGGTCGACGTCGATCCGCGCCAGCACCTGCCGCACCCGCGCGATATTGTCGGCGAAGTCCGAGACGATGATCGTCCCCCTGTTGGCGGTGATCGCGCCGTCGCGGCTGACCAGCGGCCTCAGACTCTCGACCGCCGACGCCGCCTCGATATGGCGGACTCGGAAAATCTCGGTGACGAAGCCCGACGGATTGCCGCGCCGGCCGCGGCTGATCGGCGCGCTCGCCGCCGCGCCGGCGATCGGCTGGATTCGGAAGGCGCCGCCGCGGACCGGCACCGCGACGAAGCCGTTCGCGCGCATCGTCGAGACGAACAATTCGAAATATTCGCTGGTCGAAAGCGGCCTCTGGGTGATCACCGAGACCCGGCCCTGGACGGCGGGATCGATGATGAAGGTGCGCCCGGTCACCCGCGCCGCATCCTGGATGAAGGCGCGGATGTCGGCGTCGCGCAGGTTCAGCACATGCTGCGCCTGGGCGGCCGAGAGAGGCGCGAACAGCAACGCCAAAGCAAGCAACAGACGTTTCACTGGTTGAGCCTTACCCTGAGCGCGACCGCGCGGCCGCCGCGATCGACCATGACGTTGACCTCGCCGCCCGTCACCATCGAGCGCGCCTGATCGAGCGAGGTGATGCGCTGGCCGTCCACTGAAACGATAACGTCGCCGGGCAGCAGACCCGCCGCTCGCAGCGCTTGACCGCCATCGGCGCCGGGCGAGACGATCACGCCGTTGATCCCGGATCCGGCGATTCGCGGCTGGAAGTTGATCGCCGCGCCGGCGCCTGGCCCCATTTGCGGAGCCACCACCTGCGGCGCGCCCGGCGGCACCGGCGTCGTCGAGCTGCCCCCCGCGACGGCGGCCGGCTCGGACTGGTCGAGGAAGATCTGCTCGGGCGTTCCCGAACGCGAGATGGTGACGTTGTCGAAGCCGACCGCGGTCAGGGTGACGCCCGGCATGATCTCCTCGCCGACCGCGAAGCTCATCTGGCGGCCGTCGGGCAAGGCGATGATCGCCGAGCCGCGCCCCGTCGCGCGATCCTCGCGCACGCCGTGCAGCCTCAGGTTCAGCGAGGTGACGACGACAGGCCCGCCGGCGCTCAGCCGGAAGAAGGGATCGAAGCCGCTCAGCACGCCGCTGCTCGCCGGCATCGCCAAAGCGGAGGACGCTTTCCAGTCGCCGACCGGCCCCAAAGGCGCCACGAGCAGCCAGATCAGCCGCGCGCCCTGCACGGCGAGCAGGACGAGAAGCAGCAGCTCGGCCGCCGAGAAAGCGGTGAGGCGCGGCAGCCGCTCGAGCAGCCGCCCCCCGCGGGTGGTCAAGGCGAGCCGCGATGCGATGTCCAAGCCTCCCCCCGAACGGTCCTTGCGCCCAGCTATGACCGGCCCGTGACTCAAATAAGACAGGGCCGGACGAATCCGACGGCTCATCGTCCTGAACTGGTGGGCGAAAACGCCTCCCCTTCCCCGAAGAGTCGTACAGACGGGACGTTCACAGCTTTTGCTGCGCCGCGCAAGCGATTCGAGGGGAAGGGACGGGACCGCGTGAGAATGGGGACAGTTACTCGTAACTGTCCCGGCCGCGCTGAGATACGGGAATGGGGACAGTTACGAGTAACTGTCCCCGGGGAAGGCGGGCGGCGCCTCTAGGGAACGACGCCGCCCTTAAGCTTCCTCGCTAGCAGCGGGAATATGGACGAGGCCTGAATGACTTACGCGACGCTTTGGGCGACGAGCAGCCAGGCGGGCCAGGCGGCGAGCGCGATCAGCGTGCCGAGCGGCAGCCGGCTGGTCGCGCTCACCGTCTCGCCCCTCAGCCGCATCGCCAGCACCGCGGCGAGGCCGAGCAGCCCGGCGGCGAGCAGGATCGCCGGCAGGTTCCAGGCGCCCACCCAGGCGCCCGCCGCGCCGAACATCTTGGGATCGCCGCCGCCCATCCCCTCGCGGCCGCGTATCCGCCGGTAGAGGAAGGCGATCAGCGCCAGGCTCGCCCAGCCGATCGCCGCTCCGATCGCGCGCTCGGCGAGCGGCGGCCCGAAGCCGGCCCATGCGGCGGCGAGGCCGAGCGCGAGCAGGGGCAAGGTGAGCAGGTCCGGCAGCCATTGATGTTCCAGGTCGAGCGCTGCGATCAGCAGCAGCCACCAGCCGAAGCCGGCGGTGGCCAAGGCCAGCGGCAGCGGGTGCGCCAGCGCGGCGACCAGGCCGATCAGCCCGGCGGCAAGCTCGATCGCGACCTGCCGCGAGTCGATCGCCGCGCCGCAATGCCGGCAGCGTCCGCGCCGGACCAGCCAGGATATCACCGGCACAAGCTCCAGCGGCCCAAGCGCCTTCCCGCAGCCGTCGCATCGCGACCGCCCGCCGATCACGCTTCGCCCGGCGGGCCAGCGGATCAGCATTGTGGCGAGGAAGCTGCCGACGAGGAGCCCGAGCACGGCGCCGAAGGTGGCGGCGAGCCAAAGCGGCGGCTGCAGGAAAACCCCCTCGGACACCGTCCGCGCTTAGGACGACACTCCTGCATGAGTCGAATTTTATTCGTCATTCCCGCGAAAGCGGGAATCCAGACGGCGGCGGGAAAAAGAAGAAGCTGGATCCCCGCTTTCGCGGGGATGACGACCCACGCGCGATTCGTCCCTCAGCGCCGCGCCGCGATCACCGTCGCCGGCCGTGCTTCGTGCGTCGCGAGCGCCTCGCGCGCGAGCTCGAGCGTGGAGACGGTGCGTCCGCCCATCGTCTCGACCTCGAAGGCCTGGTTCGACGCCAGAGCCCGCCGCCAGGCGGCGCGCGCCTGCTGGTGACGGCCGGTCTCCCAATAGACCTTTCCGAGATTGATCAAACGGGCGGGATCGTCGGCGGCGCCGCGGCTGGCGTCGGTCAGCAGGGCCTCGGCCCGCGCCCAGTCGCCACGCTCGATGGCGGCGACCGCGAGACTGCCCGGCGCATAGCCCGTCTCGGCCAAAGGCGCCGCACGATTGACCGCGCACCCGGCAAGCGAAAACGCGGCGAGCGCGAGCGTCACGGGCAATCTCATCGGCCATCTCCCTGGATTGGCCGAGTCATTACACTTTTGTGACGAATCCGACAAGCTTTTGTGACAAATCTCCCCGGGGGCAGCTGCTAGCAACCGTCCCCATTCTGCAGGATGCGCTGGGCCTGGAGCAGGTGCGGCCGGTCGATCATCCGTCCGTCCAGCGCCAGTGCGCCGGCCCCGGAATTGGCCTCGAACGCCGCCACCACCGCGCGCGCATTCGCTATCTCCCCCTCGCTCGGCGTGAAGGCGGCGTTGATCACGCCGACCTGGTCGGGGTGGATCGCCATCATCCCTGCAAAGCCGTCGCGGCGGGCGCGGGCGGCGTAAGCGGCCAGGCCCTCGAGGTCGCGAAAGGCGGGATAGACGGTCTCGATCGGCGGCACTCCGGCCGCCGCCGCCCCGAACAGGCAGAGCGAACGGGCGAGCTCGTACGGCGGGGTGAAGCGGCCGTCCTCCTCTCTGGAGGTGACCGCGCCGATCGCGGCGGGCAGATCCTCGGCCCCCCAGGTCAGGCCCGCCAGCCTCTTGCACCCCGCGTAGGTTCCGAGCTGGAACAGGGCAGCTGGCGTCTCGGTGGCGATGGGAAGGATCAATGCGGTAATGTTGCGGCGCTCGGCGAGGCTCCGGGCGAGCGCTTCGACCGAGGCCCCGCCTTCCGATTTGGGCAGCACGATCCCGTCTGGATGGCGGTCGAGAATCGCTTCCAGGTCCCGCTCGTGCTCCGGGCCGTCGAGCGGATTCACCCGCACGAAGGTCCGGGCCTGCGGGTGCGCATCGAGGAAGCGCGCGACCGCCCTGCGCGCGTCGCCCTTGGCGGCGGGCGCGACCGCATCCTCCAGGTCGAGGATCAGCGCGTCGGCGCCGGCGCCGAGCGCTTTCTCCATCCGGTCCGGCCGGTCGCCCGGCACGAAAAGCAGCGAGCGCAGCTTCATAGATCCTCCCCGGGACGGGGAGGGATGGGCAGGTCGCCATGTCCCCCGGACATGGCTTCGGATCGCGGGGCGATCCGAACCTGCCCATCGCGACGCGAAGCGGCGTGGTGGAGGGGGCGGCGGTGCAACCGCCGCTGGCGCGGCGGCCCCTCCACCGCACTTCGTGCGGTCCCCCTCCCCGTTCCGGGGAGGAATTCCCTCACGCCGCCTGCCGCTGCATCAGCGCGGTCCGCTCCGTCACGCAGACCAGCTCGTCGCGCTGGTTGAACATGCGGTGCTCGAAGGTGACGATCCCCGCTTCGGGCCGCGAATTGCTGTCCTTGAGGGCGACCACTTCGGTCTCGGCGCGCAAGGTGTCGCCGATGAACACCGGCTTGGGCATCCTCACCTTGTCGTAGCCCAGATTGGCGACCAACGTGCCGAGCGTCGTGTCGCCGACCGAGAGCCCCACCAGGAGCGAGAAGGTGAAGCAGCCGTTGACGACGATCCGGCCGAACTCGGTGGCTTCCGCATAGGTCTCGTCGAGATGCAGCGGCTGCGGATTGTGGGTCAGCGCCGAGATCATGAGATTGTCGGTCTCGGTCACCGTCCGGTGCGGCTGGTGGCGGATCGTGTCGCCGAGCCTCCATTGCTCGTAATAGCGGCCGGGCACTTCAGGATACCTTCGTCATCCCCGCGAAAGCGGGGATCCAGGCTGCGCTCGAACCGGTCGCCCAGTCCGTCTGGATTCCCGCTTTCGCGGGAATGACGAGAATAGTCATCCTTCCCCCTTCTCGATCCGCGCCAGCAGGGCTCCCTCGCTGACCTGGGCGCCCTCGGATGCATTGAGCTCGGCCACTATGCCACCGAACGGGGCGGTCAGGCTATGCTCCATCTTCATCGCCTCGAGCGTGACCAGCTTCTGGCCCTTGGTCACCGTGTCGCCTTGCTTCACCTCGACCGCGATCAGCTTACCCGGCATTGGGGAGACGATGGCGCCGTCCGCGAGGCCGGCGGCGGTGGCACCTTCTCCGCGATACAGGCTGAATGCCACGATCTCGCCGCCCGATTTGACAAGCGCGGGGGGGCCGTACGCTCCGCAGAATGCCCGCCGGTCAAGGTTGAGCAGATCGAGCGGATAGACACGACCGAACTCGTCGACGACACGAACCTCCGCTTCGGTTCCGGCGTTCAGCCGAAAGCCTGTCAGCCCCCCCGTCCATGCGTCTCGGCCGAGGCGGAAATCCGCGACCAGCTCATCCGCCGCCGAAGCCGCCATCTGCGCCAGCGGCAGCTCTACCGAGGTCAGTTCGTCAAAGTGTCTCTCGATGAAGCCCGTATCGACGTCGCCCGCCTGGAACGCCGCATTGTCGAGGCATCTCCCGACGAAGCCGAGATTTGTACGAACCGGCCAGATCAACGACAGGTCGCAGGCCAATTTCAGCTCGTCGATGGCCGCTGCCCGATCCGCCCCGAAGGCGATGATCTTGCCGAGCATCGGATCATAATAAGGGCTGACGACGTCGTCCCAATCCACGCCCAGGTCGTAACGGACATTGAGGGCGCCCGGCTCCGGCCTGCTCAAATTGAATGTTTCGAGCTTGCCGATCGAAGGCAGGAACCCGTTCGACGGATCCTCGGCATAGAGCCGAGCCTCCATGGCCCAGCCGTTGATCGCCAACTCCTCCTGCCGCAGCGGCAGCGTCTCGCCCGACGCCACGAGCAACTGCCATTCCACCAAATCCTGCCCCGTAATCTCCTCGGTCACCGGATGCTCGACCTGCAGGCGGGTGTTCATCTCCATGAACCAGATGCGGTCGGCGCGAAGCCCTTCGGACGCATCGGCGATGAATTCGATCGTGCCCGCCCCGACATAGTCGACCGCCTTTGCCGCCTTGACCGCGGCGTCGCAGACCGCGGCCCGCGTCGCTTCGTCCATCCCCGGCGCAGGCGCCTCCTCGATCACCTTCTGGTGGCGGCGCTGGAGCGAGCAGTCCCGTTCGAACAGGTGCACGACGTTTCCATGGGTGTCGCCGAACACCTGCACCTCGATATGGCGGGGGCGCAGGATATATTTCTCGATCAGGACGCGGTCGTCGCCGAACGAGGAAGCTGCCTCGCGCTTGCAGCTGAGCAAGGCGTCGGCGAAGTCCCCGGAGGCGTCGACCCGGCGCATCCCCTTGCCGCCGCCGCCCGCCACCGCCTTGATCAGCACCGGATAGCCGATCTTGTCCGCCTCTTGCCTAAGCCGCGCCGGATCCTGGTCCTCGCCAAGATAGCCGGGCGTGGTCGGCACCCCCGCTTCGTCCATCAGCTTCTTCGCCGCGTCCTTGAGGCCCATCGCCCGAATGCTTTCGGGCTTCGGCCCGACCCAGATCAGCCCCGCATCGATCACGGCTTGCGCGAAATCCGCATTCTCGCTCAGGAAACCGTAGCCCGGATGGATCGCCTCCGCGCCCGTCTCTTTGGCGGCGGCGATGATCTTCTCCCCGACCAGATAGCTCTCCCGCGCCGGGCTCGGCCCGATATGCACCGCCTCGTCCGCCTCGCGCACATGCAGCGCCTTTGCGTCCGCATCCGAATAGACCGCGACCGTCCGCACCCCCAGCCGCCGCGCGGTGCGGATGATCCGGCAGGCGATTTCCCCGCGATTGGCGATGAGGAGGGATTTGATCATCGGGGCACGCGCACTGCATCATGCTGAACTTGTTTCAGCATCCATGCCTCCACCGCCGGCGCGGACGGCGAGATTGACCCTGAAACAAGTTCGGGAAGACGATGGGAGCCGCTCACCGCCGCCGGCACCCTTGCGTCTCGACCGTGAAGGTGATGTTGAGCACCCGCCAGCGGCCCTCGACCTTTGCCATGTCGAACAGGTCGATGCCGCAATGCGAGAAGCGGCCGTCGCGGTAGAAGCTGTATTCGGTCCAGATCGAGGCCATGTTGCCGCGGATGCGCACGCGCGGGTTGTGCATCCGCTCCTCGAGCCGTTCGCTGCCTTCGCGGAGGCCGTTCGCCCAGTCCTGCCACCTGTCGGCGAAGAAGCGCGTCGTGCCGTCGCGAGTCACATGCCCGCTGATCGTCCCTTCCTGGACCACCACCGCCATCACCGCCGCCGGATCGCGCGCGGCCAGCGCGTCGAACAGCCGCTGCGCGGCGGCAAGCACGGCGGCCCGATCCCGCTCATGCGCATCCTGCGCCACGGCCGGCGCGGCCGCGACGAGCAGCAACAAGGTGAGAAACATCTGTCGCATGATCGGCTCCCTCATTGCGGCGTGCAATCCTGCGGCCGGGTCGACCAGCTGTAATTGAAGATCTTCCACCGCCCCTCGACCCGCACCAGCTGATAGCTCGAATAACCCGCGGCCCGCACGCGCCCGCCGCTGCTATATTCGTAGCGGTTCCAGACCGTGGCGAGATTGCGCTCGATCCTGACTTCCGGGTCGAACACGCGTTCCCGCTGGTCGGCGGGCATGCTGCCCACCGTTTCCACATAAGTGGCAAGCGGCTGGGCGAAGAGCTGGTTATACTGGCCCGTCGGCCCGCAGCCGACCCCGGCGGCGACCCCGCCGGGATGAATGGTAGCCCGCAACGCCGCCGGATCGCGCCGCGCCGCGCCGTCGAGGAAGGCATTGACCGGCTGCAGCACGGCGGCCTTCTCCTCCGCGCTCGGTCCCGCCGCTGCCGCTGCGGGCTCGGGCTCGCTCGCGCCGCCGCAGCCGGCGAGGGCCACGGCCGACAGCGCGATCATCGCCCGTCTCACGCTTGGCCGGCGCTTGCGGTTCGCCATCGTCACGTCCTTTTATCCCGCCCGGCGCGCGCCGCGATCACTTCGATCTCCAGCAGCCAGGCCGGATCGTAGATGCCCGCGATGATGATGGTGAGCGCCGGGGTCAAGCCCGCCAGCACCTCCTGACGGATCTCGCTGTTCTCGGCGGCATAGGCGCGGTCGGAGAGAAAGGTCGTGACCTTGACGATGTCGCCAAGCCCCATGCCGACCGCCCGAAGTTGTGCCTCTACGTTGCGCCAGACCAGGCGGCATTGATCGGGGAACGCCTCTGGGACATTGCCGTTTGCATCGACCGGAATCTGCCCGGAGACGAACAGCAATTCACCCGCGCCCTCGACCCGCACCGCCTGCGCATAGCCGCCGGAGGCCGAGGGGGCGTCGGACGACTCGATCGCGTCAGTCCTCATCAGCGCTCAAGGGAAAATCGAAACTGGTCTGTACCCAGTTCCGTCTCGGCATCAGTCATCACATCAATCAGCTTGTCGAAGCGCGCGCCAATTGCGGTGCGCGACCTGTCTGCGTTGACCCATCTGATCGAGACGGGTGCCGGTAGGATTGCCGCCAACACCTCCTCCAGCGCATCGAGATTCCGGCCGTAGCCTTTAAATCCGACAGAGCGGGCCGCCTTGTCGATCACATCGTGAAAAGCGGCCTCGGAGCCGATCTCCTTACCATCCAGAATCAATTCCATCGTCACATCCGGAAAATCCCAAACTTCGCCCGCTCCGGAATCGGCGCGTTCAAAGTTGCCGCGATTGCCAGCCCCAGCACATCCCGCGTCTGCGCCGGGTCGATGATCCCGTCGTCCCACAGGCGCGCGGTGGCGTGGTAGGGATTGCCTTCGTCCTCGTAGCGCTGGCGGATCGGGGCCTTGAAGGCTTCGGCTTCCTCCGGCGTCCACGTCTCGGCATCCTTGTGCACGGTCGCCAGCACGCTCGCCGCCTGCTCGCCGCCCATCACGCTGATCCGCGCATTGGGCCAGGTGAACAGGAACCTTGGCGAATAGGCCCGCCCGCACATTCCGTAATTGCCGGCGCCGAAGCTGCCGCCGATCAGGACAGTGATCTTGGGCACCTGCGCGGTCGCCACCGCGGTGACCAATTTGGCACCGTTCTTGGCGATCCCCTCCGCCTCATATTTGCCGCCGACCATGAAGCCGGAGATATTCTGCAGGAACAGCAAGGGCGTGCGCCGCTGGCAGGCGAGCTCGATGAAATGCGCGCCCTTGAGCGCGCTTTCGCTGAACAGGATGCCGTTATTGGCGAGGATCGCCACGGGCATCCCCCAGATCCGCGCGAAACCGCAGACCAGGGTGCTGCCGTACAGCGCCTTGAACTCGTGAAACTCGCTCCCGTCGACGATCCGCGCGATCACCTCGTGCACGTCATAGGGCGTGCGCACGTCGTCCGGGATCGCTCCGTAAAGCCCCTCCGCGTCGAGCTTCGGCGCCACAGGCTCGGCAAGGTCGATGTCGACCGCCTTCACGCTGTTCAGCCGCGCGACGATGTCACGCACGATGCTCAGCGCATGCTCGTCATTCTCGGCGAGATGGTCGACGACGCCGGACCTGCGCGCGTGGAGATCGCCGCCCCCCAGCTCCTCCGCCGAGATCACCTCCCCCGTCGCCGCCTTCACCAGCGGCGGCCCGGCTAGGAAGATCGTGCCCTGGTTCCTGACGATCACGCTCTCGTCGCTCATCGCCGGCACATAGGCCCCGCCCGCGGTGCAGCTCCCCATCACGCAGGCGATCTGGGCCAGCCCCTCCGCCGACATCTGCGCCTGATTGTAGAAGATGCGGCCGAAATGGTCGCGGTCGGGGAAGACCTCGGCCTGGTGCGGCAGGTTCGCCCCGCCGCTGTCGACCAGATAAACGCTCGGCAGCCGGTTCTGCAGCGCGATCTCCTGCGCGCGCAGATGCTTCTTCACGGTCATCGGATAATAAGTGCCGCCCTTCACCGTGGCGTCGTTGCACAGGATCATCGTCTCGCGGCCCGAGACGCGGCCGATGCCGGCGATCATGCCGGCGCCCGGCACCTCGCCTTTGTACATGTCGCAGGCGGCGAGCTGGCCGATCTCGAGGAAGGGCGAGCCGGGATCGAGCAGCCGGGAGACGCGGTCGCGGGGCAAAAGCTTGCCCCGCGAGACGTGCCGATCGCGCGACTTCTCGTTGCCGCCCAGCGCCGCCTCCGCGACCCGCGCCCGCAGCTCGGCGGCGAGCGCTCGATTGTGGGCCTCATATTTGCGGAAATCCTCCGACCCTTCGTCGATCCGTGACGTGAGCTGCACCATCAGACCCCAACTCCGTCCGGGCTGAGCCTGTCGAAGCCCTGCCCTTCTTTCCGATCCGAGAAAGAAAAGAAAAGCCCTTCGACAATGAACAGGTGCGGATGTCCCCCGGACATCCGCAGCCATGCCCGGGGGGCATGGCGACCTGCTTCATCAGGGCGAACGGAAGCGTGGGAGGAGAGACCGAGCCTCATGACGCGTGTGCCGGCTTCTTCTTGCGGATCAGGTAGCGGTAGACCCCGAACAGGTTGATGAAGAAGAGGACGACGTTGAGGCTCGCGATCGCCTCCTCCGGACGCGGATCGAGGAAGCCGTAGAGAATGAAGGCGATCGACGAGCTGACGAACAGCACGAAGGCCCAGCCCGTCGGCCGCCGCCCCAGATCGAGCGCGACCGTCAGCGCGGCGATCGCGGCGGCGATCGCGCCATACCATTGCAGCACGAAAAGCATGTCGGCGCTCATCCGCTTCCCCTCATTGTCTCAACGACCGGTTAGCCGCGTCGCCTGTCGATGGGAAGTGGGCCTTGGTCGAACGGGCTAGGCGCGGCGGGCGGGGGCCTTTAGGGCTGTGCCACCCCGCCATAGCTCCGGACACAGCCATGCCCCGTTTCATGCTCGCCGCCGCCGCCTTCCTGGCCGCAGCTGCCGCGTTCGCCCAGCCCGCCGCGCAACCGGGCGTCGGCGTCGACCTCGCGGGCATCGACAGGAGCGCCGCGCCGGGCGACGGCTTCGATCAATATGCCAATGGCGGCTGGCGCGGCCGCACCGAAATTCCCGCCGACCGCTCCGGAATCGGCTCCTTCTCGGCCGCCGCCCTGCTCGTCGAGCAGCGCAATGTCGAGATCATCACCGGCGCCGGCCGGGGCGATCCCGCCCCGGGCAGCAATGCGCGCAGGGTCGCGGATTATTACGGCGCCTATCTCGACCGCACCGGGATCGATGCCCGCGGCGCCGCGCCCCTGCAGCCGGCGCTCGCCCGCATCCGCGCCATTTCCAGCCGGCGCGCGCTCTCCGCCGCGCTCGGCGCCAGCATGCGCGCCGACGTCGACCCCTTGAACGCGACCAGCTTCGGCACGGAGAACCTGTTCGGCGTGTTCGTCGCGCAGGGGCTGCAGGAGCCCAATCGCAACATGGCCTATCTGCTGCAGGGCGGGCTCGGCCTTCCCGACCGGGATTATTACCTCTCCGACACGCCGGCCATGACCCGGGTCCGCGAGGGCTACCGCGCCTATATCGCCGCGATGCTGACGCAGATGGGCGTCCCCGACGCCGCGGCGCGCGCCCAGCGCATCTTCGAGCTCGAGGTCAAGATCGCCCGCGCCCATGTCGACGCGGTCGCCGCGCAGGACCCGCATCGGGTGCAGACCTGGCGGCGCGCCGAATTCGCAACGAGGGCGCCCGGCATCGACTGGACCGCCTTCTTCGCCGCGGCGCAGCTGAGCGGGCAGGACCGGATCGTCGCCTGGCATTCCGAGCCGGTCCGCGGCCTCTCGGCTCTGGTGGCGAGCGAGCCGCTCGAGACCTGGAAGGACTGGATGGCCTTCCACACGGCGAGCCGCTTCGCCGCCGTACTGCCCGCGGCCTATGACGATCTGCGCTTCTCCTTCTACGGCCGCATCCTTTCCGGCGCGCAAGCGCAGCGCCCGCGCGAGCGCCGCGCCATCCAGGCGACCAGCGGCGCGCTCTCCGACGCGGTCGGCCGGATCTATGTCGAGCGCCATTTCCCGCCCGCCGCCAAGGCCCAGGTCGAGACGATGGTGCGCAACATCGTGGCCGCCTTCGACCGCCGGCTGGTGGCCGCCACCTGGATGGCCCCGGCGACGCTCGCCGAGGCGCGGCGCAAGGTCGAGACCGTCACCGTCGGCATCGGCTATCCCGAGCGCTGGCGCGATTATTCCTCGCTCGCGATCCGCCGGAACGACGCCTTCGGCAATGCCTGGCGCGCGCAGGAATTCGAATATCGCCACCAGCTCGCCAAACTGGGCCGGCCGGTCGACCGCGCCGAATGGTGGCTCGGCGCGCACACGGTGAACGCCGTCTTCCTGCCGCTGCAGAATGCGATGAACTTCCCCGCCGGCATCCTCGAGCCGCCTTTCTACGACCGCAACGCCGATCCCGCCTACAATTACGGCGCGATCGGCTCGGTGATCGGCCATGAGATCAGCCACAGCTTCGACAATCTCGGCGCCGAGTTCGACGCCGAAGGGCGCTTGCGCAACTGGTGGACGAGCGCGGACAGCGCCCATTTCCGCGAGACCAGCGCGGCCCTGGTCCGCCAGTACAACGCCTATGAGCCCTTCCCCGGCCTGCACCTCAACGGCGAGCTCACTCTGGGCGAGAATATCGCCGACCTCGCCGGCCTCGCCGCCGCCTATGACGCCTGGCGGCATTCGCTGGGCGGCCGCGAGGCGCCGGTGATCGGCGGGCTGACCGGCGACCAGCGCTTCTTCCTGGGCTATGCCCAGAGCCGCCGCGAGCACACTCGCGAGGCGACGCTGCGCAATCTGATCGCCGCCGACGGCCACGCCCCCGGCCGCTACCGCGCCGAGACCGTCCGCAACCTCGACGCCTGGTACACGGCCTTCAACGTCCGCCCCGGCCAGCGCCTCTATCTGGAGCCCGAGGCCCGCGTCAGGATCTGGTAGGCCGCGAGCGGACGGATCACGCCCCGCCTGGAAACCGCTACAGCATTCGTTCCCTTATAAGGGACTTCCCTTATAAGGGAATTACGGCCCACTATTCGCCCGAGAGGTGGTGCTGGTCCATCCACACATCCTCCCCCGTCCGCGTTGTTCCCGCGGAGGCACGCGAAGCAGCGGTTGGATCCCCGGTTTCGCGGGGATGCCGGTTAGGCCCCGATCCGGTTGCTGACCTCGACGAGATTGCCGTCGGGATCGTGGAAATAGACCGAGAGGATCGGGCCGGTCGCGCCGGCGCGCTCTCCCGGGCCATCGACGATGGCGACGCCGGCCTTCGCAAGCTGCGTGACCACGTCGCCGACGGGCATATCGGTCAGCAGGCAGAAATTGCCGCTTCCCGGAATCGTGTCCTTGGCGATCGAGGGCGCGGACGCCGCGTGCAGGCTGATCTTCTGCGTTCCGAAATGGAGCGAATATTTGCCAGGCCGCTCCTCGCGCGTTTCCATGCCGAGCAGGTCTTCGTAGAATCGCCGCGTCGCCGCGACATCGCGCACGGCGAGGACGATATGGTCGATCGCCTCGACGGGGATCATCGTGGGGTCATGCCCCGATCAGCTCGCGCCCGATCAGCATCCGCCTGATCTCGTTGGTCCCCGCGCCGATATCGAGCAGTTTGGCGTCGCGGAAATAGCGCTCGACCGGCCAGTCCTTGGTGTAGCCCGCGCCGCCCAGCGCCTGGATCGCCTCACCAGCCACCTTCACCGCATTCTCGCTCGCCAGCAGGATCGCGCCGGCCGCGTCGAAGCGCGTCGTCTTGCCAGCGTCGCAGGCCCGCGCCACCTGGTAGACATAGGCGCGCGCGCTGTTCAGCGCGACATACATGTCGGCGACCTTGGCCTGCATCAGCTGGAAGCTCCCGATCGGCTTGCCGAACTGCTTCCTCTCGCGGACATAGGGCAGCACCACGTCGAGGCAGGCCTGCATGATCCCGAGCTGGATCCCGGCGAGCACGGTCCGTTCGTAATCGAGCCCCGACATCAAAACGCCGACGCCGCCGTTCACCGGCCCCATCACATTCTCGTCCGGAACCTCGCAATCGTCGAAGATCAGCTCCGCGGTGGGCGAGCCGCGCATCCCCATCTTGTCGAGCTTCTGGCCGATCGAGAAACCCTTCATCCCCTTCTCGATCAGGAAGGTGGTGATGCCGCGCGAGCCATCGCCCGTCCTGGCGTAGACGACGAGCGTGTCGGCATGGGCCGCGTTGGTGATCCAGAATTTGGTGCCGTTGAGCACATAGCCGCCCTGCACCGCCTCGGCCTTGAGCTTCATCGAGACCACGTCCGATCCCGCCCCGGCCTCCGACATGGCGAGCGAGCCGACATGCTCGCCCGAGATCAGCTTCGGCAGATATTTCGCCTTCTGCTCCGCGCTCGCCCAGCGCCTGATCTGGTTGACGCAGAGGTTCGAATGGGCGCCGTAGGAAAGCCCGATCGAGGCCGACGCGCGCGCCACTTCCTCCTGCGCGACAACATGCTCCAGATAGCCCAGGCCGAGCCCGCCATCCTCCTCCGCGACCGTGATCCCGTGCAGCCCGAGCGCCCCCATTTCGGGCCAAAGCTCGACAGGGAACCAGTCCTCGGCGTCGATCTTCGCGGCGAGCGGCGCGATCCTGTCGGCGGAAAAGCGCCGCGTCGTGTCGCGGATCGCATCGGCCATCTCGCCCAGTTCGAAATCGAGGCCAAGCTCGGACATATGCATGTCTCCTGTTCGGGGGAGCCCGTAGCAGAGCCCCAAGGATTTGAACAAGGCGGGCGGGCTGACTATGTCCCGACCACAAACATCACCGTTCGTCCCGAGCGAAGTCGAGGGGCGCCCGTGATGAGTCCGAGCAACGCCCCTCGACTACGCTCGGGACGAACGAACTCTGGAGTGCCCAATGACCCCCACCGCCCACGATCCCATCGTAATCCTCTCCTACGCCCGCACCCCGATGGGCAGCTTCCAGGGCGCGCTCGCCGGCGCCACCGCCACCGAGCTCGGCGCCGCCGCGGTCAAGGCCGCGGTCGAGCGCGCCGGGGTCGCCGCCGCCCACATCGACAAAATCTACATGGGCTGCGTCCTCCCCGCGGGCCTGGGCCAGGCCCCCGCGCGCCAGGCGGCGATCAAGGCGGGGCTCGGCACCCACATCGAGGCGACCACGGTCAACAAGATGTGCGGCTCGGGCATGCAGGCCGCGATCATGGCCGCGGACACGCTCGAGGCGGGCTCGGCCGACATCGTCATCGCCGGCGGCATGGAGAGCATGACCAACGCCCCCTATCTCCTCCCAAAGCACCGCTCCGGCGCCCGCATCGGCCACGATACCGCCTATGATCATATGTTCCTCGATGGCCTGGAGGACGCCTACGAGACCGGCCGGCTGATGGGCAGCTTCGCCGAGGAGAGCGCCACCGAATATCAGTTCACACGGCAAGCGCAGGACGATTACGCCATCGCCTCTTTGAGCCGCGCGCAGCAGGCGCAGGCGAGCGGTGCCTTCGCCCGCGAGATCGTCCCCGTCGAGATCGCGGGCCGCAAGGGCCCGACGACCGTCGACAAGGACGAGCAGCCCTCGAAAGGCGACGCCGCCAAAATCCCCACACTCAAGCCCGCCTTCGCCAGGGAGGGCACAATCACCGCCGCCAACGCCTCCTCGATCTCGGACGGCGCCGCGGCCCTCGTCCTCACCCGCCAGAGCGTCGCCGACCGCCTCGGCCTGAAGCCAATCGCCCGCATCACGGGCCACGCCGCCTTCGCCCACGCCCCCGCGAAATTCACCACTGCCCCGGTCGGTGCAATGCAAAAGGCGCTCGACAAGGCCGGCTGGACCGCCGCCGACGTCGACCTCTACGAAGTCAACGAAGCCTTCGCCTGCGTCGCCATGATCGCCATGCGCGACCTTTCCATCCCCCACGACAAGATCAACGTCCACGGCGGCGCGACGGCGCTCGGCCACCCGATCGGCGCGAGCGGGGCGCGCGTGCTGGCGACGCTGCTCAGCGCGCTGAAAACTCATGGCGGCAAGAAGGGCGTCGCGAGCCTCTGCATCGGCGGCGGCGAGGCCACCGCGATGGCGGTGGAGCTGGTGGATTAAGGGCGGTCCAAATCGATTCGATCAACCGAAGTTCGAACGCCAAATCTGAACCGCCGACTGCGCTAGGATACGCTGGCGTTCGCTGAGCAACTCGCGAGTCCATCTCTCAGGGGCGATCTGCGGAATTGCTTGTGTCAACTCATAGGCACTGTTGGGATATTCAACTACCTTCTCGGCATAAGGTGCATTGGCGAGATTCCGATTCAGTGCCGCCTCCAAAAGCGTCAAGTTACCAAGCCTCTCCACGTTCTGTTCCCAGGTCTCGCCAGGGAAGTCAGCATCCCAGTCCTGAGAAGGATTTTGTGGCAAAATATGCTCAATAGTGCCGGGATCGGTGTCAGGATCGCAAAGCCTCCCGGAAAGGTGTGTCTGGAGCTTTGCAAGGATGTACTTTGCGATCTTGCGACTATGGGCAGCTCCCTCAAGATCAAGCGCGCCGAAGGCGGCCGCAAATCGCTCATCATTAACGTAGATCGACCGGAGTTTCTCGGCAACGTGCCCCGCCCGCGTGGCAGTTTCATCAAGCACGGATTTTGCTGCATCATGATATACAGGCTCGAGAGCGTTTGTGTTCAGGCCACCCACAACGGTGTAGCGGAATGAAATAACTGTCAGATGCCTAAGTACACGCACGAAATCATCGCGATCCAGCTTTTCCCAAGCAGCAAAGAGAAGAGGCGTCATCTGCCGCACACGAAAAATGTTTAGGTCACGGACATATTGGCGGGCATCTGGCAATTCAGCCCAGTAGCCGTGATTTGGATCCTTCAGAGCTGAAAATAATTCGCCACGGGGGTCTAATTTATCCAGCAGCCCAAATACCTGTGGAGGCGTTTTCACCTGATCTCTAATGATCTTGAAGAGCCGTTGGGTACGGACCTTCGGAAACTGGGTCAGTAGATGGTAGCGTAGGAACTCAGGGAAGTTGGGCGCGCTAACGCGATCTATTAGGGCCTGCCAACGTCTATGCAATGCAGCGCGATCGGCCTCCAACGGTATTCTGGAAAATAAGTAGTTTTTGAGAAGATCGGTTGAGGACAGTTCAAGCCCGCGAGCATTCAGTGTTTCGAATACCGTATATGCATTGAGCTCGTCGTCAACAGTTATACGAATAAACATCAACTGTCGGCCAACCGTTTCAGATAACAAGCGAGCCAAAGACTCCCCGTTCTCACTCCAGCCCGCGGCACTCCTGATTCTATTCTTAAAGTAGTTAAAGCAGTCCCAAAGCAATTTGTTAGATTTGACCAAACCACGAGGGTTCATTGGCGCTCTGAGTTGCACGAGGTAATCTTGATAGAAGGAATTATTGGTCGCGTTGAGATTGAGCTTGCTTGCTTCAACCAGGGAGGCGGGGTCTTTTTCGCCGATGAAGCGGTTCCGAAGGGCGCGAGCTCGCTCGCGGTTGTCGTCAGGTTGAACGCCACGCGCCGCGAGCTGTTCGAGTTGCTCGATCACGGCAAGGGCAAACAGGCTCAGTGTGGCGAGGCGCTGCTGGCCATCGATGATTTCAAGGTCCCTGTCGGTCTTAGCCTCGACGACCAGAGCTCCCATATAGTGGGAATCACCAGGCTGGTCCTTTAGCTCGACAAGGTCGCTCCAGAGGTCTTCCCACTGCTCCTCGCCCCATGAATAGTCCCGCTGGTAGGGCGGCACTCGGAAAAGCCTCCCATTTCCAACAAGCTCGATTAGGTTTGAGGTGCTTGTGTTTAGAAGGTTGGATTTCGCCATGCGTCAATCTTACACTCCCTTCTCCGCCTTGTCTCCGGTTGGCTTGTTTCGCTGCCTTGCGAACCGAGCCCTCGCGGCTCGGCCCTGCGGCCGATTGAGAACGAGAAATTGTGTGACGATCGCTTCGAGCTGTCCGACCACCTCGTCGGTCCAGACGATCTTCAAGTCAGTCGCCGACGCGCGGCCTCGGCAGCCGTTTCGCGCTGCCCCATGAGGAGAGCCAACGCCGCACCGCCTCGTGCGAGATCACCCGGCCGGCGCGCACATCGGCCTCCGCGCGCGCCTCGGACTTCGCCTCGGCTTCGGGTGAATCGAACAGGCTCTTTTCCGACTTCATGTGGCGCAACATAGCATTGCGGGCCGATGGCGCAAAGCCGATGTCGCTCCCCACCCCATCATCACGATGTCCCAGCGATATTTCGCCGGATCGCCTGGCGATCCAGAGACGCTGGGATTGCTTCGCTGCGCTCGCAATGACGATCGAGGTGGCCCCAGGCCAGAATAGGATTTCCAAAATAGGATTTCGTCTGTCACGCTTGCCGCGACTCGGGTCCGCGCGGCCCGGGTCGCGGCTCTTTCTGCGTGTTCATCCCCATCCGAAGCGGCGCTGACGCCCGCCGCCGCTTCCGCCTGCATTGGGCGCCTCGCGGGAGAAGACCCCCCGCGATTCCATGTGACATTCGTGCCAGTCGTGACTCTTCGCCGCCGCGCCTCGCGTGCCCACTCACCCCATCATCACGATGTCCCAGCGATACTTGCTCGCGTCGGCCGCGTCCCGCGTCGCCACCGAGGTCCGCGCGGCTTCGCCGAGGTCGCGGTAGAGCCGGTCCAGCGCGTTGCGCTCGGCTTCTTCGGCGAAATACATCTGGGCGACGTTGCGGTGGCTGCGGCCCTGCATCATGAAATGGATGTGCGGCGTGCGCTGGCCGATCGGCGAATCGTAGCCGCCAGGCTTGATCGTCACGATCCGCCAGTCGCCGGTCGCGTCGGTGGTCAGCGTCGCATAGCCCTGGAAATTCGGGTCGAGCGGCGCCGTGGCGATGTCGGCCTCGTGCATGTAGCGCCCCGCCGCATTGGCCTGCCACAGCTCCACCACCGCGCCCGCGATCGGGCGCCCGCGCATGTCGAGCACCCGCCCGCTAATCTCGATCACGTCTCCCAGCGCCCGCCCGGGCCGCCCGGCGAGCCGGGTCAGGTCGATATCGTTCTCAGCGAGCCGGTTGACCGGATAGAACGGCCCCAAGGGCGATTCCGCCGTCGGCTCGCGCGCCTGCAGCGCCAGCGCCGGCCCGCCCAGCAACAGCCCCGCCGAGGCGAGGCCCGCCTGCGTGAAGCGGCGGCGGGACAACCTCGCCCCGTCCGCGCCGGCCCCCGCGATCCGCCCGCCGCGGCCGCTGCTCCCGTCCATTTTCATTCGCTTCCCCCCGGATCGATGTGAGACGCAGTGAACACGTACCCGTGCTGGCCGCCCATCCCCGGGCCCTTCGCGATGCTGCCTCCGCTCCGCGCGCGAGTCAAACCCGCGTGCCCCGTCGCAGTCGCGGACGCGATGCGGGAGCGCCGCATTCCCGCGACAAGGTCCTGGGCCCCTGACCCGCGGTCCCCGCGAGACTCGGCTCGATTCAGATT
Source organism: Allosphingosinicella sp. (assembly GCA_035629975.1). GTDB lineage: Bacteria > Pseudomonadota > Alphaproteobacteria > Sphingomonadales > Sphingomonadaceae > Allosphingosinicella. Next base: position 48,088 of record DASQLN010000018.1, read on the forward strand.
GAAACGTCATTCTAGCGAAAGCTGGATTCTCCCTTCTTCCCATACCGAAAGGAAAAGGGATTCCAGCCTTCGCTGGAATGACGAACGCATCGGTGCCAGCCCGGACGACCCTAGAGGATGAAGTCCGTCACCAAAATCTGCGTCCCGCCCGCGATGATATGCAGGTCCGCGACGAGGTCGCCGTCCATGTCGCCGTAAATGTGGACCTGTCCGCCCGCGACCTGCGATCGGAGCTGGCCCGCCACGCCGGTGAAGGCGCCCGCGCCGACATAGCTGAACGCCTCGTCGCCGACGGTGCCCGCATTCGCATCGAGCAGGCTGAGGTCGATCTTGTCGGTCCCCGAGACGAAGTCGGGGAGCTGGTCCGGCATCGCCTTCTTGCCGTCCGAGCGCGCGCCGCGCTGGCGGCTGTCGCCGGGGCCGCCGAACACGAAGGTGTCTGAGCCGGCGCCGCCTTCGGTAAGGTCGCCGCCGACCCCGCCCTGGAGGATGTCGGCGCCGCCGCCGCCTTTGAGGACGTTGCCCGCGTGGTTGCCCGTGAGCCGATCGTCGCCCGCGCCGGCGGTCGCATTTTCGATCAGCGTGCCGAAGGCGATCTGGACGTTGAAGGTCTGGCCGCCGCCGTCGCTCGACGCGCCGGGCATAAGGTCGATCCGCGAGTTGCTGCTCCAACCCGAGAAATCGAGCGTGTCGATGCCGCCCGCGTCCCAGATCGCGATCACCGGGAGGGTGTTCTGGCTGAAATCGAACGCCGCCCGCCCGGCATTGCTGTTGAAGCCGTACGTCGTGTCGCCGGTCCGCGTGGCCGTGTTGACGCCGTAGAGGCTCTGGATCGCGGCGATGTCGTGCGCCATCGGAGTCGCGGCGAAGGAGGTCCTGACCGCGCCGGTCGAGCTCGACGCGAAATAGGACATGATCGTATATTGCAGACTGTCCTGATAATATTCCGCATTGGCCTCGTAGGTCAGGGTGACGCCCTCTTCGGCGTTGTAATTGCCCGGATGCGAGATGCCGAGCGCGTGGCCGATCTCGTGCATCAAGGTCCGGAAGCCGGGCTCGGCGAGGCCGATCTGCTGGTTGCTCGCCGCGCTGGTGCTGATCCAGATGTCGCCGGCCGCCTGCGAGAAGCCCGGATAACTGGCATAAGCCGAGAAATGATCCTCGTCCGTGTCGAGATTGCCGATGTTGATGTCGGCGGTGCCGGGGGTCCCTTCGACGAAGGTCACGTTGACGAAATCGCCCCAGATCGCGAACGCGCTGCGCACCGCGTCGCGCTGCGCCGCGCTCAGCGGCTGGAAGCCGCTCCTCTCCGAGGAATAGACCTCCGAGGCCAGATTGAAGAAGGCGTAGGTGATCGTGCCGACTCCGGCGCGGGGGATGGGGTGGCCGGGCGCGCCGTCCCAGGCGGTGTTGGCCGCGGTCAGCTGCTGGATGATCTGCGGAAGCTCGAACACCGGCTTGCCGTTGATCACGAGCGCGTTCGGCGCCCAGCCTCGAAGGATGTCTCCGTCATGATCGCGGAGGGCCGGCGCCGCCTGTGTTTCGGCATTCCGGAAAGCCTTGCGCATTCTCACTCCTACTCACGCTTCACCGCCGCGACCCTGCGCGCTCGCGGCCGGATCGTCAAACTTTCTTGTTGTTGCACGCCTTTAGCCGTGATGGCGTGCGCCTGAATCGCATTTCCTGGTGACGGATGGAGTTGGCACGCCAATTCGGTTACGGAACGAGGCGACGCAAGGAATGTTTTCCTTTCGCGCCAGGACGCCGGAATCGGCCGTCCGTGCAAGGAGAGATCGACATGAGAAGCAGACTGCTCGCCCTCGCCGCCATCGCCATGGCTCCCGTAGTTCTGGCCGCGCCCGCTTCCGGCCAGACCCGCGCCGACGAGATTCGCTGGCAACAGGCGCAACAGCGCTTCGACACCGAACGCGCGATCTTCGAGCGCGAGCGCGAGCGCTACGAGGCGAGCCGTCGCGGCCGTCGCGGCGGCGGCGGCGGCCGTTACGGCTGGAAGGCCGGCGACGATTGGGAGCCGTCCCGCTATTATCGCGAGGATCCGCGCGCCGAGGAGCGGCGCCTCGCCGCCGAGGACGAGGTCTATCGCGGCGAGGACGGACGCTATTATTGCCGCCGCAGCGACGGCACCACCGGCCTCGTCGTGGGCGCCGGCGTCGGCGCTTTGGTCGGCCGCGGCATCGATACGCGCGGCGAGCGCACCACCGGCACCGTGGTCGGCGGCGTGCTCGGCGCTTTGGTCGGCCGCCAGGTCGAGCGCAACAGCGACATGCGCTGCCGCTAAAGCGGGACGAGGACGGGGGGAGCCGCGCTTCGGCCCCCCGCCGCCTCAGCAGGAATCGATCCGCAACGGCGGCAGGCTGCGGCCGTTGCGGTCGGTCCAGACATAGGCATAGGACCCGCCGAGGCTGAGCGCCTGGCGCATCGCCGGCTGGCCGCAGGCATTGGCCCGGGCCGCCTGATGGACCAGCTGCATCTGGGCCGGGGTCACCTGCGAGGCGTCGATGGCGACCCGCGAATGATAGGTGAGCAGCGGGCCGGACGCGACCACCGCGGTCAGGCTGGTCACCGAATCGATCTGGATCGGCAGCCGCGGCGTCATCAGCCGGACGGCCTCGCGATTGATGCAGGAGAGTATCTCGAGCCGCTCGGCCTGGCTGAAGTCGGAGCCCGGGCGGCTGGCGTTACCGGGCCCGACGCAGCCCCGGCCGACCCTTTCGACGTCGGCGACCTGGATGTTCGCCTTGTCCAGGAACTCGCGCTGCTTGGGATCGAGCCCGCTTACCCCATCGTCCGCCCTGCGCTCGCAGCCCGCCAGCGCGAGCGCGACGACCGCGCCCATCACAGCATGACGCAGTTTCATGAGCTTCCCCCTTCGCATGCCGGCCCGGTCCGGTCGGTGACAGTTACGTAACTGTCACCGCCGGGCACAAGGTGCCACAGGCCGGCCATCCTGTCACCGCCGGACCATGACCACCGGCCTTTCAATGTAGGATTCTTGCCGCATCCAGATCCCGACTCGGCCCTGCGGCCGGATCGCGGCTCTTACTCAACCGCGCGTGACGCGCTCAGGCCGGCACCGGCTCCGCCACCAGCGGCGCCGTTTCGCCCTGCAGCGCGGCGACGAAGGAGCGGCGCCAGTGGAGGATGTCCTCGCGCCGGACGTTCTCGATCATCGCCTGCCAGCGCCTCAGCCGCTCCTCTTTGGGCATGTCGAGCGCCTTGCGGATCGCGTCGGAAATGTCGTCCTTGGAATAGGGATTGACCAGCAGCGCCTCCTTCAGCTGGTGCGCCGCTCCGGCGAAGCGCGACAGGATGAGCACGCCGGGATCTGCCGGGTCCTGCGAGGCGACATATTCCTTGGCGACCAGGTTCATGCCGTCGCGCAGCGGCGTGATCAGGGCGACGTCGGCGGCGCGGTAGAAGCCGGAGAGGCCGGCGCGCGGATAGCCCTGGTTGACGTAGCGGATCGGCACCCAGTCGACATGCGCGAACTCGCCGTTGATCCGCCCGGAAAGCTCGTCGAGTTGCTCGCGGATATTCTCGTAGGTGTGGACCTCGCCGCGCGAGGGCGGGGCGATCTGCAGCAGGAAGGCCCGCCCCCGCCAGTCGTCATGCTCCTCGAGGAAGCGGCGATAGCCAAGGAAGCGCTCGGCCAGCCCCTTCGAATAATCGAGCCGGTCGACGCCGATGATCACCTTCTTGCCCTCCGCGCTGGTCCGCAGCGTCTCGAAGGCGTTGCGGGCGTCGTCGGCGGTCATCACGTTCTCGAATTCCTCGACGTCGATGCCGATCGGGAAGGCGGCCGTCCGAACCTCGCGGTCGCCGACGCGGATGGTGCCGTCCGCGGCGACGGTCCCGCCGAGCTCGCACGTCACATAATGGTGGAAGCTCTCCAGCCATTCGTCGGTCTGGAAGCCGATCAGGTCGTAAGCGAGCATCGAGCGGACGAGGCGCTGATGATAGGGCATCGAGACCATCAGCCGGTGCGGCGGCCAGGGAATGTGGAGGAAGAAGCCGATCCGGTTGGCGATTCCGCGCTGGCGCAGCTGCTGGCCGAGCGGGATCAGATGGTAATCGTGGACCCAGACCAGGTCCTCGTCCTCGATCAGCGGCGCCAGCGTCTCGGCGAAGCGCTCGTTGACCCGCTCGTAGCCGGCGCCGAAGCTGCGGTCATATTCGGCCAGGTCGATCCGGTAGTGGAAGAGCGGCCACAAGGTGCGGTTGGCATAGCCGTTATAATATTCGTCGATGTCCTGCTCTTCGAGGTCGATGGTCGCGGTGGTGACCCCCTCGTGGCGCTGGAGGTCGATCTTGCCAGTGAAACGGTCGGTCTTCTCGCCCGACCAGCCGAACCACAGGCCCCGCGATTCCCTGAGCGCCGCCCCGAGCGCGACCGCGAGCCCGCCCTGCGCGCCCTCCGCGCTGCGCGGCTTGGGCACCGAGACCCGGTTGGAGATGACGATCAGCCTGCTCACCGAACACTGCTCCAGGGTCGGGACAACAGCCCCGCGCAATTGATCAACCCGACAAGCGAATAAGTCTGCGGATAGTTGCCCCACAATTCGCCCGTTCCGAAGTCGGTATCTTCGGAAAGCAGCCCTGCCGGCGTCAGCCGCTCGAGCATCTTCTTGTAAAGCGCGCGCGCCTCCTCGCCGCGGCCAGCCAGGTGGAGCGCCTCGATCAGCCAGAAGGTGCAGAAGTTGAAGGCGGTCTCGGGCAGGCCGAAATCGTCCTCCTGGGCGTAGCGAAGCATATGCGCGCCGCGCCTGAGCCCCTTCTCGACCGCGTTGAAGGTAGCGAGGAAGCGCGGATCGCCGGGCTCGAGGAAGCGCATGTCGACGAGCTGGAGCAGGCTCGCGTCGAGATCGTCGCCGCCGAAGGTCGCCGCGAAGCGCTGCTCGGCCTCGTGCCAGGCCTTGTCCTCGATGGTCGCGCGGATCGCCGCCGCCCGCTCGCGCCACAAGGCGGCGCGCGGCTCGAGGCCGAGCGTCTCGGCGATGTTGCCGAGCCTGTCGCAGGCGGCCCAGCTCATCACCGCCGAATAGGTGTGCACGGATGTGCGGGTGCGGAACTCCCAAAGGCCGGCATCGGGCTGGTCGTGCATCGCGAAGGCGCGTTCGCCGACCTTTTCGAGCGACGCGAAATCCTCGGCGCCGGCCGGCCGCAGCAGCCGCTCGTCGAAGAAGGCCTGTGCGTTGGAAAGGACGATCTGGCCGTAGGCGTCGTGCTGGACCTGGGTGAAGGCGGCGTTGCCGACGCGCACGGGCCCCATCCCCCGATAGCCGGCCAGCGCCTCGGCCTCCCTTTCCTCCAGCCTGGGCTCGCCCGAGACCGCGTAGAGCGGCTGGATCTGGCCGCCCTCGGCCTCGTCGACGATGTTCCTCAGATAGGAGAGATAGCCTTCCAGCACGTCGAGCGCGCCGAGCCGGTTCAGCGCCTGAACGGTGTAATAAGCGTCGCGGATCCAGCAATAGCGATAGTCCCAGTTGCGCCCGCTGTCCGCCGCCTCCGGGATCGAGGTGGTCATCGCCGCGACGATCGCGCCGGTCTCCTCGTGTTGGCAGAGCTTCAGCGTGATCGCGGCGCGGATGACGATGCGCTGCCATTCGAGCGGGATGGCCAGCCCGCGCACCCAGTCGCGCCAATGGTCGGAGCTCTGGTGGAGCATCATCGCCAGCGCCTGCTTGACGTTGCCGACGAAGGGCTCGTCCGGCCCCAGGAAGAAATGGAGCGGCTCCTCGAGCCGGAAGCTGCGTCCCTCGATCAGGTGGAGGACGGGCGCGTCGGTGGTCAGCCGCATCGGCTGGGGCTCGAGCAGGAAGCGGATATGGTTGGTGCCGCTGGTCCTCGTCGCGTCGCGCGCGCCCCAGCCGGCGGCGGGGTTGAGCGCGATCCTGACCCTCGGCGTGCCGGCGATCGGGCGGACGATGCGGATGAAGGCGACCGGCCGGTACATCCGCCCGGACCGCTCGAAGCGCGGGCAGAAATCGAAGACCTCCGCGACGGCGCCGTCGGCGTCGGTGAGGCGGGTAACGAGTATGGGCGTGTTCTTGAGGTAGCGCGGCTCGGCCGAGACCTGGTTCTCGACGCCGATCCGCCATTCTCCGCGAGGCAGCGCGCTCTCGCCCTTCGGATCGAGCAGCGAGCAGAACATCGGATCGCCGTCGACGCGCGGCTGGCACGCCCAGACCAGGCCGGCCGCGCCGTCGGCGAGCGCGCTGACCTGGCAATTGCCGATCGGCCAGAGGTCGAGGCCCTTCATGCTGCCGCGTGCAGCCAGCGCGCCGCCTCGGACACCGAACCGAGCCGGTAGAGCGCCGCGCTGTCCCGCTCCGGCCCGACCAAGATGCCCGCGCCGCCAAGCCCCGCGGCCGCCGCGAAGCCATGCTCGTCGGTGAGATCGTCGCCCATGAACAACGGACGCGCGCCGGCGAAGTCCGGTTCCATCATGAACGCCTTCAGGGCATCGCCCTTGGTGGCGCCGTTCGGGCGCAGCTCGACCACCATTGCACCGCGCTGCACCGCGAAGCCGCGCTCCCTGGCCAGCGCCGCCATGAACGCATCGGCGCGCGCGCCTTCCCGCGGCGCCAGCCGGTAATGGAGCGCGATCCCGGCGGGCTTCTCCTCGACGAGCAGGCCGGCCGCGGTGGCGGCGAAGGCCTCGACCCGGGCGCGGGCGTCGTCGAGACCGATCGGGACGCTCAACGGCAGCCGCGTGCCGTCGGCGAGCCGCAGCTCGAGCCCGTGCGAGCCCGAAAAGGCGGTGCCGTGCAGCGGCAGATGCCGCTCGAGGTCGGCGAGCGAACGCCCGCTGACGATGGCCAGCCGCCCGTCGAGACGGCGGCGCAGCCGCTCGAGCATCGGCGCCAGGCCCGCCGGCACTTTTATCGTGTCGGGCCTGTCGGCGAGCTCCACCAAAGTCCCGTCGAAATCGAGGAACAGGGCGCCGTTGTCGAGCAAGTCGGGCGGCGGTGGAAGCAGGCTGGCCATGAACCCCCGTGGCAAGCGGCGCCGCAAAGCTCAAGCGGGCGTTGGAAAATAGCGGATTTGCGTCCCTTTTCGGGCATTGCCGCGAGGAATTCCCCCAAAACGGATGTTTCACCTCCGTAGCGTTTCGCTATATCCTAGGCTCACGCAGACGTCCTCGACGACGGCCAACGCCGACATCGCCTGCGAGGGGAGCTGAATCATGGAAAAGGACACTGGGGCGCTGACCCGCCGCAAGATGATGCTGATCACGGGCGGCGCCATCGCCGGCGCCGGCGCGCTGATCGCCGCGCCGTTCCGCGAGGAGATCGCGGCCACCGCCCGCCAGGTGCTGACGAGCACGTCTTTGGGGCGCGGCCTGGTCTCGCTCGCCAACGCCGGTTACGAGGAATGGGCGGCGCAGGTCGGCTCGGTTTTCACGCTCGGCGACGGCACCCGCCTGACCCTGGCCGGGGTGCGGGCGTTCCCGTCCGCGGGAATGCGGCCGCGGGTCGGCCGTAACCGGGCGTTCGTGGCCTTGTTCGATACGGGGAGCGGCCGGAACGTCGCTCCCGACCTCATCCAAGCCGCGAACCATGCCGAATATGGACCGCTGCCGCTCTTTCTGTCGGAGGGGAATTCGAATATGCCCGGCCGCATGCTCGCCGTGTTCAACTAGGCCGCTGATGCCGCCGCCGGTCGAGGCCGCCGCCCCCTTCGGAATCGCCTATCGCGAGATGACCGACGCCGACATGCCGTTCGTCGCCGCGCTCTACGCGACCACCCGCGCCCGCGAGCTGGAAGCGAGCGGCTGGCCCGAGGAGATGAAGGCCGCTTTCTGCGACCAGCAGCATCGAGTCCAGCACGCTCAGTACCGGGCGACCTACGAAGATGCGGAATGGCTGATCGTCGAACGCGGCGGCGCCCCGGTCGGTCGACTCTACATCGGGAGCGACGCGGACGCGCTGCTGTTGATCGATATCTCCCTGGTCCCCGAGCAGCGCGGCGCCGGGCTCGGCGGCGCGATCGTGACCGACGTCGTCGCCCTGGGCCGGGCGGCGGGGAGGCCGGTGACGCTCCATGTCGAGCGCCTCAATCCGGCGCTGAGGCTCTACCAGCGGCTCGGTTTCCGGATCGAGGAGGAATCGCCCATTTACCTGCTCATGGCCTGGCGGCCGCTGGCGGAGCGATCGTAGCTCAGTAGAAGATCGCCTCGTAGCGCATCCCCTGCTCGCGGGGGCCGAGCGGGACGATGAAGATGGCATATTGATCGGAGCCGATCAGGAACGGGAAGACGCCCTGACCGAGCTGCGGATTGAGCGGGCCGATGAATTCGAGCCGGAAAGAGCCGCCCTCCCGCTTGGAGCCCGGCAGCTCCTGCAGCGCATCGAGGCGCAGCGGCACCATTTGGCCGGCGACGTGAACGTTGAACATCTTGCCGATCCGGCCCGAGAAATCGGCCAGCGTCATCTCACGCGAAAGGTCCATCAGCGAATCGTCTCCCCCGGGTCGACGCCCCAGATCCGGTCGACCTTGATATAGCCATTGCGGCCGCCGACATCGAAATTGCACCAGCCGCCGCCGCAGCGCGACACCCGGCCGACCACATTGGGCTCCGCGCGGAAGCGGGTCGGGCTGGCCTCGTCGGGCGACTCGTGCATCGGCGCCAGCCCCTCGCCGCGGACGATCGCGGTGCGCTGGTCGGAGAGCAGGCTGACCAGCATCCAGCCGGTGGTGCCGTCCGGATCCTGGATCTGGCGCCAGTCGCCATGCACGCGGAGCACACGGATCGGCAGGTCGCGCCGGACGTAAAGCCAGATGCCGGGATAGGTCTGGCCGGGTCCGCGGCGCATCATCGCCCGCCCGGACGCGATCGAGGCCATATAGGGGGTGTCGCGCTGCGGCTGCGCGAGAGCGGCCGGGAAGGAAAGCAAGAGCGCGCAGGCGACGAGGGCGGCGGCTATTCGACCCGGCATTGCATATCCCTTCGGCGCCTTCTTAGGCCGCTTGGCGGCGCTTCTTCAAGCCGGTGGGAAGGGGACGGCTGCGCGCAACTGTCCCCATTTCGTGCGCTCAGTCGCCCGTCTGTATGCGCTCGACCAGCTGCTTCACGGTCGGAACGAAGCCGTTCGAATAGAAGGGGTCCTTGCGGAAGCGGAAGGCGGAGTGGCCCGCGAACATGAGGTTCTCCTCGGTGGGGCCGCCATGGGCGATGTCCTGCAGCGTCTTCTGGATGCAGAAGCTCCTGGGATCGGCCAGCCGCCCGGTGGTGTTCTTCTCATTGTCCGCCCAGGACGAGAAGCCGCATTGGGAAAGACAGCCCATGCAGTCCGACTGGTCCTTGCGGATCCAATGCTTCTCCTCCGGGGTGACGAAGACCAGCGTCTCGTCGGGAGTCTTGAGCGCGTCGGTATAGCCTTGCGCATACCAGGTCCGGGCCTGCAGCAGATCGCCCTTGGTCACCCAATAATTCTTCTTGCTCCCGACGCCGACGTCGAGCGGGAAGGCATGGTCGCCGAGCGGCTCCTTGGTGAAGGCGATCTGGCGGTGCGAGCGCGCCTCGAGATTCCTCAGGAACGGGTTGCGCACCGCCGACGAATAGAAGCCGGTCGGCGAGAAACGGTGTAGGAGGATGTCGCCTTCCTCCAGCGTCATCAGCCGCGCCTTCCATTCCTCCGGGATCGGGCTTTCCTTGGTGAGCAGGGGCCTGGTCCCGAACTGGAAGGCGATCTGCCCCAGTTCGTCATTGTCGATCCAATCGTCCCATTCCTTCAGATTCCAGACGCCGCCCGCCATGACGATCGGAACGCTGTCCGAAATGCCGCCCGTGCGCATCGTCTCCCTGAGCGCCTTGACGCGGGGATAGGGATCCTGCGGGGCGAGCGGGTCCTCGGCGTTGCTGAGGCCGTTATGGCCGCCGGCGAGCCAGGGATCCTCATAGACCACCGCCGACAGCCATTCCGCGGCCTTGTGATAGGCGCGCTTCCACAACGCGCTGAAGGCGCGCGCCGAGCTGATGATCGGCAGATAGGAAACCTTGTGCGAGGCGGCTATCTCGGAGAGCTTGTAGGGCATGCCGGCGCCGCAGGTGACGCCCGCGATCAGGCCCTTGGTCTTTTCGAGCACACCCTCGAGCACGCGCTGGGCGCCGCCCATTTCCCAGAGCACGTTGATGTTGATCGCGCCGCGGCCCGATGCGATGTCATAGGCGCGCTGGACCTGCGCGACGGCGCCGTCGATCGCGTAGCGGATCAGCTCCTCGTGCCGCTCGCGCCGGGTCAGCGCATGATAGATTTGCGGAATGATCCGGCCTTCGGGATCGTAGCTGTCGGCATTGACCGCCGAGACGGTGCCGATGCCGCCGGCCGCAGCCCAGGCGCCCGAGCTGAAGCCGTTGGTGGCGGAAACGCCCTTGCCGCCCTCGATCAACGGCAGCACCTCGCGGCCCGCATAAAGGATCGGCCTGACACCCTTGAACATCATCCCTCCAAGCCGGCCCGCCCCGCGAGCATAACATAAGTCAGTAAGTCAAACTAACGCGGGGGCATGAACGCTTCCGGTCGGCCAACGGCTCCACCGTAGAGGCGCCCATAACGCGCGATCATCGCCTTTTCATCAAATTCCGCCGCGGCCCTTTCGCGATTGGCCAGTCCGATCGCCCTGCGCAGGTCCGGACGGTCCGATAGCCCATCGAGCGCGGCCGCGAAAGCCGCCTCGTCGGCCGCCTCGACGATCAGCGGCTTGTTGTCGTCGGCCACGATGAACGGGATGTCGCCGACCTGGGTCGCGACCGCCGGCAATCCCGCCGCCATCGCCTCGACCAGAGACAAGGGGAATTGCTCGCTGTCGGACGACAAGGCGAAGATGTCGAAATGGCCGATCCATCGCGCGGGCTCGCTCAGAAATCCCGGCATGAGCAGCCGCGCCGCCACGCCCCGCGAGCGCGCCTCGGCGGCGATCCGCTCGCTTTCCGGCCCCTCGCCGACGATCACCAGCCGCGCGGGCCGGTGGCGCATCGCGGCGAAGGCGCGGACCAGGCGCGGCAGGTTCTTGACCGCGCGCAGCCCGGCGACGGTGCCGATCACCACCTCGTCGCCCTCGCGCTCGAAGCCGGGAATGGCGCCGGGCTCGGGCGGCCGCGCGAAATCGGCGATCGCGACGCCGTTCGGGATGCGCACCGGATTGCGGCCCCAGGATGCGCGGGCGATCTTCTCCAGCCGCTCGGAGGGAACGACCAGGGAATGCGCCGCACCCAGGCCCAGCCGGCGGTAGCGGTCGCGGCGCGGGCTGGTGCGCTCCGCCTCGTCCTCGTTGAACCCGTCCTCATGATGGATGAGCGGCGGGAGCTTGAGGGCTTTGGCGAACAGCCGCCGCGCCATGACCGCGTCGAACGCCCCCCAATTGTAGGTCAGCACCAGGTCGAAGCTCTTCATGTAGCGCGCCAGCCGCCACAACCGCCGTGGCGTCGGCGGGCCGGTGAGCGGCGGCGCGTCGGCGGGGAAATCCGCCGCGATCCGGCGCTCGATCGCCTCGCGCGCGGCGAGCCTGTCCGGCATCGCGCTCAGGATGCTGTGCCGCGCGGCATCGCCGAACGCGTTCATCAGCCGCACCGAGCGCGCCTCCTTGCCGCCGAGCGAGAAGGTCGAATGGCAATGGAGGATATTGAGCGCCATGCGGCCTTTATGCCGCTATCTCTTCCTCGCAGCCACCCGCTTGAGCAGCTGGTCGATCGCCTTGACGGCTTCGGGCTCCTCGAGGGTGGGCGCGTGGCCCACGCGGGGGATCGTGACGCTCTCCATCGAAGGGACCTCGGCCTTCATCTTCTCGACCGTCTCCGCGCTCAGCAAATCGGAAATCTCGCCATGGACGGCGAGCGAGGGGATACCGGCGAGCGCGCGGAAGGCGGGCCACAGGTCGAAGCCGGCTTCGCCCGCGGGCAGCTTGAACGGTTCGGCGATGCGCATGTCATAGTCGAAGACGACGCGCCCGGTCGGGGTCAGCTTGGCGAGGCGCTTCGCGTAGACCAGCCAGTGGTCGAGTTCCCAGTCGGGATAGCGGTCGCGCTGCGCCTCGGCGAGGTAGCGGGCGGCGTGCAGCCAGGTCGGCCAGTTTTGCGAGCGGCCGACATAGGAGCGGATATGTTCGAGCCCCCGCGCCTCCATTTCGGGGCCGATGTCGTTCAGGAGGGCGCCTGCGATCCGCTCCTTGCCGGCCGCGGCCAGCAGCATGGTGATGAGGCCGCCCAGGGAGGTACCGAACAGGATGTAGCGTTCCAGCTTCAGCGCGAAGATCAGCGCCTGCACATCTTCCAAATAGGTCAGCGGCACATAGCTCATCGGGTTCTTGGCATAAGCGCTCTCGCCGCGCCCGCGCAGCTCGACGCAGATCACCCGCCAGTCGCCCGCGAGCCGCGCCGCCACGCCCTCGAAGTCGCGCGCGTTGCGGGTGAGGCCGGGGATGCAGACGATCGGCGGCCGGCTCGCATCGCCCGCATAATCCCGGTAGTGGAGCCTCAGGCCATCGCTCGACTCCCAATAGCCATCGGACCAACTCGCCATGCACCTGCCTTCCAAACTGGGTCCCGATCCTATCGCCGCTGCCGCTGCTTCGCGCAACCGTGGAGCGCGGCGCTGCATGGCCTTGCTGACCCTGCTCGCCGCCTGCGGGACTCCGGAACCTCCGGCGAATGGCGGGACGTCGCAACCCCCGGCCAAAAGCGGGATTTCGGAACCGCCGGCGAACGGCGGTGAGACGCTCGTCGGCGGCGCCGACGACGGCGTCTGGGAAAGCCTGCCGATCGGCGCCCGGGTCCGGACCGGGGGGCATCTCAGCGACGCGTTCGACGATGGCGCCCACGTCCAAATCAACCCGCACGTTTGCGCTCACCTCGCAATGACCCGTGCCGAATGGGAGCGGCTGAACCAGACGGTGCGACCGGGCCGGCTGGTGACGGTTTACGGCAGCAAGGCCCCCCGGCTGAACGGCGGCTGCCTGATCCAGCTCGAACGGGTCGGGCTGGTCGCGCGATGAGCGCCTGCCGCCCGGACCCCGCAATCCTCCAGCTCGGCCCCGAATATTACGATCCCGTCAGTCCGGCCGATTTCCCGCAGGCGATCCTGCGCTTCCGCAACCAGCGTCAGGCGGAGGGCGTCGGGCTGGGCGGGCTGAGCGACGAGGACTGGATCCGCCATTTCGGGCGGTTCGCGCCGCTGCCCGACAATTTGCCGGAGCCGCTGGCGCTGCGCTATCACGGCCACCAATTCCGCGTGTACAACCCCGACATCGGTGACGGCCGCGGCTTCCTGTTCGCGCAGGTCCGCGACGGTGCCGGCCGCCTGCTCGATCTCGGCACCAAGGGCTCGGGCCAGACGCCCTACAGCCGCTTCGGCGACGGCCGGCTGACGCTGAAGGGCGGCGTTCGCGAGCTTCTGGCAACCGAGATGCTCGAGGCGCTCGGCGTCGAAACCTCGAAGACCTTCTCGCTGATCGAGACCGGCGAGGCGCTCGAGCGCAATGACGAGCCCTCCCCCACCCGCGGCGCCGTCCTCGTCCGCCTCCAGCACAGCCACATCCGCATCGGCACCTTCCAGCGTCTCGCCACGCTCGGGGAGGCCGACAATATCCGCAAGCTCACCGATTATTGCCTAAGGCACTATTATCCCGAGGCTCGTCATTGCGAGGACCCCGGACCCGATCCGAGGGACGCGGCAATCCAGCCCCGCACGGAGTCGGGAACTGGATTGCTTCGCTCCGCTCGCAGTGACGGGGAAGAGGCTGCGGCCCTGCTGCTCGGCGCCGTCACCGCCCAGGCCGCGAAGCTCGCCGCGTCCTACATCGCCGCCGGCTTCGTCCACGGCGTGCTCAACTCGGACAATATCGCGATCACCGCGCAGAGCTTCGATTACGGCCCATGGCGCTTCACGCCCTTCTGGGACGGCCATTTCACCGCCGCATATTTCGACCATCAGGGCCTCTACAGCTTCGGCCGCCAGCCCGAGGCGATCCACTGGGACCTGGTCCAGCTCGCGCTCTCGCTGAGGACGATCGCCGAGGCCGACGCGCTGACGCCCAGGCTCGAGACCTTTCCGCACCTCTTCCAGGAAGCCCTGCGCGACGCGTTGTTCGCCCGGCTCGGCATCGTCCCCGCTGCGCTCGACGAGGACATGAAGCTGGTCGTGGCCCTCGAGGAAGCCCTGGCCCGGAAGACCGTCGAGATCGACCGCTTCTTTTTCGACTGGCGCGGCGGCCTCTCACGCCAACCGGACCCCTCTCCCGCCCGTTCCCTTATAAGGGACGCCCCTTATAAGGGAACGGAGTTCGACGCGCTTCGGCAGAAGGTCCGGGGTCGGGAGCCGGTTACGGGCGCGCGCGATCATTCCTATTGGTCCGATCCCGGCCCCTGCTCCATGCATATCGAGGAGGTCGAGGCGATCTGGGCGGCGATCGACGAGCGCGACGACTGGGCGCCGCTCCACGCCAAGCTCGCGGCGGTGCGCCGGATGGGCGAGGCGCTCACTCATGCAAATGCTTGAAAAATCTTTCCGCGCGGGCATGTAGGACGCGCATGGCCGCCACCCTCACCTCCGAAGAACCCGCCACCGGCGCGACCCTGTGGACAGGCGCCGCGGGCGACGTCGAGGCCGAGGTGGCCGCGGCACGGGCCGCCTGGGCGCCCTGGGCGGCGCGCTCCTTCGCCTATCGCGTCGAGACTCTGCGCCGCTTCGCCAACGTGGTGCGCGGCAAATTGGAGCCCCTCGCCGACCTGATCGCGCGCGAGACCGGCAAGCCGCTCTGGGAAGCGCGCACCGAGGTCGAGGCGGTGGTTGGCAAGGTCGATATCTCGGTCGCGGCCCATGCCGACCGCACCGCCCAGAGGCGGCTCGAGGGCGCGATGGGCGCGCGCGTCGCCGTCCGCCACAAGCCGCACGGCGTGCTTGGTGTGCTCGGCCCCTATAATTTCCCGGCGCACCTGCCCAATGGCCACATCGTGCCCGCCTTGCTCGCCGGCAATTCGATCGTCTTCAAGCCGAGCGAGAAGACGCCGGCGGTGGGCGAATATCTGGTCTCGCTCTATCACGAGGCGGGCGTGCCCGAAGGCGCGGTCACCTGCGTGCAGGGCGGGCCCGAGACCGGCAAGGCGCTCGCCGTCCATGCGGGCCTCGACGGCCTCCTCTTCACCGGCTCGGCCCGCGCCGGCCTCGCCCTCCACCGCCTCTATGCCGAGACCCCGCACAAGATCCTCGCGCTCGAAATGGGCGGCAACAATCCCTTGGTCATCTGGAACGCGCGCGATGTCCACGCCGCCGCCGCGATCGCGGTCCAGTCCGCTTTTATGAGCGCCGGCCAGCGCTGCACCGCGGCGCGCCGCCTGATCGTCGAGGACGGCGCGCATGAGGAGCTGATCGAGACGATCGGCAAGCTCGTCGACCGGCTGATCGTCGATCATCCGCATGCCGCGCCCGCCCCTTTCATGGGCCCCGTCATCGACAATGCGGCCGCCGACCATCTCCAGGACGCCTTCCTCGATCTGCTCGGCAAGGGCGGCCGCGCCGTCCGCAGGCTCGACCGCAAGTCCGACGAGCGGCCTTTCCTCACGCCCGCGATGATCGACGTCACCGATGTCGAGCGGCGGCCCGACGAGGAGATGTTCGGGCCCGTGCTGCAGATCGTCCGGGTCAAGGATTTCGACGCCGCGATCGCCGAGGCCAACGCCACCCGCTACGGCCTCGCCGCCTCGCTGGTCGGCGGAAGCCCGGAGCTGTACGACCGCTTCTGGGCCAATATCCGCGCCGGTGTGATCAACTGGAACAAGCCGACCAACGGCGCGCCCTCCAACGCCCCGTTCGGAGGCCTGGGCCTTTCGGGCAACCACCGCCCGAGCGCCTTCTACGCCGCCGATTATTGCGCCTATCCGGTGACCAGCTCGGAGGCGGAAGCCGCCCGGGCCAGCATCGGGGTGGGGCTGAAGGACCCATTCGCGGCGAACAATATCGAGGGGTAGGAACGGCTGGTCATGGCTGGGAGGCGACCGACCGCTTCAGGGGTCGCGATCTGCCGAAGCCGGCATGCCCCGGTCCAGCTATGCAATGCCACTCCGGGACCGCTAGGAGGTGAGCGTGTTTGCGCAGAAACGACCGACGACGCGATGAGGGCCTTGCGGCGCGCCAATAACATCGCCGACCTGCGCGCGCTGGCCCGCCGACGGCTGCCACGCCCGATATTCGACTATATCGACGGCGGCGCCGACGACGAGGTGTCGCTCAGGCGCAACGTATCTTCGTTCGCGCAATATGAGCTGGTGCCCGACGTGTTGAACGACGTGTCGCGGATCAGCACCGGTACGAGGTTGTTCGGCGAGCGGATCGCATGGCCCCTGATGCTTGCGCCGACCGGGCTCACCCGAATGTTCCACGGCCACGCCGAGCTGGCGGTGGCGCGCGCGGCGGCCGGGCACAATCTGCTCTACAGCCTGTCCACGATGGGGACGACCCGGCTCGAGGCGCTCGCCGAGGCGTTCGGCGGCCCCAAGGTCTTTCAGATCTACATCTTCAAGGATCGCGGGCTCACCACCGAATTCGTCGCGCGCTGCAAGGACGCCGGATTCCATGGGCTGGCGCTGACCGTGGACACTCCGGTCGCCGGCAATCGCGAACGCGACCGGGTGAACGGCCTGTCGCTTCCGCCCCGGCTGACCCTGAAATCGATTCTGAGCTTCGCGCTTCACCCCGGATGGTCGTTGCCCGCGCTCACCGGCTCCAAGTTCGACCTCGCGAACGTCAGTCACAAGGTCGATGCGCTTGCGGCCGGGCCGATGAGCCTCTTCGACTATATCGGCGGTCAGTTCGACCGGTCCGTGACGTGGCGCGACGTGGAATGGCTTGCGGCCGAATGGGGCGGCCCGCTCGCGATAAAGGGCGTGATGACGCCCGAAGACGCCAGGCGGGCCGTCGCCTCGGGCGCTACCGGCATAATGGTCTCCAACCATGGTGGACGCCAGCTGGACGGCGCTCCCGCGCCCGTCGACCAGATCGCGCGGGTTCGCGAGGCGATCGGCGACGGCCCCGACCTGATCTGCGACGGGGGTGTGCGGCGTGGATCGGACG
>DASQLN010000019.1:0-76721 GCA_035629975.1 Allosphingosinicella sp.
TCATGCACCTGCCTCATAGCTTGGTGACCATAGCGTCCGTGACCCACCCGATCCCATCCCGAACTCGGCCGTGAAACCGGACAGCGCCGATGGTACTACCGCTTAAGCGTTGGAAGAGTAGGTCGTCGCCAGGCTTTGCGGCAGGTGCATGAGGGTCCCGCCACGGATCGAATGAACCCATTCACATTGTCTCCCCTTCTCAGGGGAGAGCAGTTGGCGCGGGGTGGAGCAGCCCGGTAGCTCGTCAGGCTCATAACCTGAAGGTCGTAGGTTCAAATCCTACCCCCGCAACCAACGCAAAGCTCAGCGAGGCGCGGCCGAGCGCCAAGCATTGCGTTGCCCCGGACTTGATCCGGGGCCCACCTTCGCGTCTTTGGTGCTTGTTCGACCTTCCCAACCAATCCAGAAACCCCGCTTCGGCGGGGTTTTTTTGCGTTCAGGGGTCGCGCGTCTCGTCGAGGCGGACGATGCGCCCCACTTCGAGCTCGTCGATGCGGAGCTTGCGGATGTGCGCCCTGCCGATCCACAGGCGTCCGATGGCGAACGCACCCAAGGCAAGCGCCCCCATGGCGACCGCGCCCAAGGCAGCCGCGCCGAGCATCGTCATGCCGGCGGCGGACGCCCCCGTCGCAGCGGCGCCGGTGGCCGAGGCGCGCGTGATGTCGTGTCCGGCGGGCGCGGCCTTCATTCCGCGGCGTGCGCCACTGTGTCGGCCGCCGCTTCGATCTCGGCTGCCTTCGCCTCGACCAGGCGGACGATATGGTCGATCATTTCGGCGTCCTGGACGTGATGGTCGGTGACGCCCGAGAGATAGACCATATGCTTGCCCTGGCCGCCGCCGGTGATGCCGATGTCGGTCTCGCGCGCCTCGCCGGGGCCGTTGACGACGCAGCCGAGCACCGAGAGCGACATCGGCGTGCGGATGTGGCTGAGCCGCTCCTCCAGTTTCTCGACCGTGCGGATGACGTCGAAGCCCTGGCGCGCGCAGCTCGGGCAGGAGACCACGCGCACGCCGCGGTTGCGGATGCCGAGGCTCTTGAGGATCTCGTAGCCGACGCGGACCTCCTCCTCGGGCTCGGCGGACAATGAGACGCGGATCGTGTCGCCGATGCCGAACCAGAGGAGGGCGCCAATGCCGATCGCCGATTTGACGGTGCCGCCGCGCTGGCCGCCCGCTTCGGTGATGCCAAGGTGCAGCGGGCAATCCACGGCTTCGGCGAGCTGCTGATAGGCGGCGACGGCGAGGAAATGGTCCGACGCCTTCACCGCCACCTTATAGTCGTGGAAATCGTGGTCCTGGAGCAATTTGATATGGTCGAGCGCGCTTTCGACCAGCGCCTCCGGACATGGCTCGCCATATTTTTCGAGAAGGTCGCGCTCGAGGCTGCCGGCATTGACTCCGATCCGCATCGAGCAGCCATTGGCCCTGGCGGCGCGCACGACCTCGGCGACGCGCTCGGCCGAGCCGATATTGCCCGGGTTGATCCTGAGGCACGCGGCGCCGGCGTCGGCGGCCTCGAGCGCGCGCTTGTAGTGGAAATGGATGTCGGCGACGACCGGCACGTGGCTGGCGCGGACGATCTCCCTCAGCGCCGCGGTCGAGTCCTTATCCGGGCAGGACACGCGGATGATGTCGACGCCCACTTCCTCGCAGCGGCGGATCTGGTCGATCGTCGCCTTGGCGTCGGACGTCGGCGTATTGGTCATGGTCTGTACGGTGACCGGCGCGTCGCCGCCGACCGGCACGTTGCCGACCATGATCTGCCGCGACTTGCGCCGGACTATGTCTCTCCACGGACGTATCGACATGGCGCGCATATAGGCGCTGCGCGGGATAAGGGAAAGTTAGGGCCGGGCGCCGCCGTCGAACAGATCGGGACGATAATGGCGCACGACTCCGAGCAGATCGTCCATGCCGCGATCGTAGAAGGTCGTGTTGATTCCGAAATGGCCGAAGCCCAGGCCCGCGTCGAGCGCGCCGGTGGCGCGCCTGGCCGCCCCGGTCGCCGCGTAGCGCTCCGGGTCGCGCAGCGCGAAGCGGACGATCCGCTGGATCCCCGCCCGGATCGGCAGCACGCCGGCGATCTGGTCCCAGGGGATCGTCTCGGCCGAATGCTTCGGCACCAATATGCCCCTCTCGTCGATCCGCGCCTGCAGGCCGCCGCCGCTCGCGCGGCGCACGAAGACGAAGGCGGCGGCGAAGCAGGCGGCAACGATGGTCCATCCGACCAGGGGATAGCTCCCGCTTTGCGTCGGGATCACGCCGGCGGCGGCGAAGCCCAGGATCGAGAGCAGCGCGCAGGCGCCCGCGAGGAGATAGTTGAGCCTGGGGGATTGGCGTGCTTCGTAGATCAGCTTGCCCCTCAATCGAACGGCCGGTCGAGCGAGGGCGGCGGGGTCGAGAACCAGGCGGGGCCGGTCTCGGTCATATGCAGGCAATCCTCGAGGCGGATGCCGAACTTGCCCGGCAGATAAAGACCGGGCTCGTCCGAGAAGCACATGCCGGGCGCCAGGCGGGTGGTCTCGCCGTGGACGAAATTGACCGGCTCGTGGCCGTCCATGCCGATGCCGTGACCGGTGCGGTGCGAGAGGCCCGGCAGGCGATAGCCGGGCCCATAGCCCCAGCGCTCATATTGGGCGCGCACCGCATCGTCGACGCTGCCCGCGGTGCGGCCGAGCTGCGCCGCCTCGAAGGCGATCCGCTGGCCGCGATGCATGTGGTTCCAGACCCGGCGCTGCTCGGCCGTCGCGTCGCCGAAGACGAAGGTGCGGGAGATGTCCGACTGATAGCCCTCGACCGTGCAGCCGCAGTCCATCAGCACCACTTCTCCGTCGCGCACCTGCTGCGGCTGGCCCGAGCCGTGCGGATAGGCGCTGGCCTCGCCGAGCAGGATGAGGGCGAATTCGGGATTGCCGCCCAATGCGGCAGTGGCGCTGTTCATGATCGCGCCGATGTCGCGCGGAGTCATGCCGCGCGTGATGCGGGGCGCGGTGTGGCGATAGGCGGCGATGGTGATGTCGGACGCCTTTTGCATCAAGGCGATTTCGTGCGCGGACTTGATCATCCGGCAGCCGCGCACCACCGGCGCGCCGGGACGGATACCGACGCCGGGCATGGAGCGCCGCAGGCCGTCGACTGCGAAGAAGCGCACCGTCTCCTCGATCCCGACCGGCGCCGTCACCCGGCGGTCGCGCAGGATGCCGGCGACGAGGCCGAGCGGATCCTCATGCTCGTTCCAGACGCGGATCTCGGCGGCGACCTTGAGGCTCTCGCGGACCGACGGTTCCTCGAAATGCGGGGTGACGACCGCGACCTCGCCCTCGCGCGGCAGGACGATCGCGGTCAGCCTTTCGCTCCGCCACCACTGGACGCCGGTGAAATAGGTCATCGAGGCGCCGGGCTCGATCAGCAGGGCGCCGATGCCATGCTCGGCCATCAGCCGCCGCGCCTTGTCGATCCGCGCCTGATATTCCTCGCGCCCGATCGGGACGACGTCGCCGGTCATCCGCGCGAGTGCCGGCGCGGGCTCCTGGGCGAGGAGGCGGGCGGGCGCGAAAGCCGCGAGCCCGGCGGAGGCCGCCCCCATCATCATCAGATCACGCCGGCTGGTCAGCATGCGCGCAGGATTGGACCCGAGCACGGGCCCGGGTCAATCCTTGTCGCCCGCGCGCCGGCGGGTCAGAGGATGAAGTCGGTCGCCACCAGAGCGAGGACGCCGGTCAGCGCGATCTCGAAATCCGCCATGCCGTCGCCATTGGTGTCCGCCTGGACCCAGGTGTCGGTGCCGTCGTCATAATAGCGAAGCTCGCCCGCCGTGCTCGAAAAGGCCGCGTTGCCGACGAAATTGAATGCCTGGTTGCCGCCCGCGCTCGTGTCCGCGTCGACGAAGCCGAGATCGATGACGTCCGTGCCGCTCGCGAAATCGGTGATCCGGTCGGCGCTCGCGCCCAGCCCCGATTCATATTGGGTGGAGAGGCGGAACGTGTCGGCGCCGGCGCCGCCGGTGCTGGTGTCGGCCCCGGTTCCGCCGACCAGGAGATCGTCGCCATTGCCGCCGAGCAGGGTGTCGGCGCCGGATTCGCCGCGCAGCTCGTCGGCGCCGTCAAGGCCGCTCAGCGTGTCGGTCCCGCTGCCGCCATATATGTCGTTGTCGAGCGCGTTGCCCGTGCCCGAGAAGTTGCCGGTGATGCTGTTATAATCGAGATTCTCGACGTCGGCGCCGAGCGTGTAGCTGGCAAGGGTGGTGTAGACGAGATCGGTGCCCTCGCCGGCGGCCTCGACGACGGTGTCGCCGTTATCGTCGACGAGATAGACGTCGTCGCCGGTACCGCCCTCCATCTGATCGGCGCCGCTGCCGCCATCGAGCGTGTCGCCGTCGGCGCCGCCATAGAGCGTGTCGCTGCCGCCGCGGCCGAGCAGATAATCATAGCCGTCGCCGCCGTAGAGAATGTCATCCGAGCCGCCGCCCTCGATCTCATTGCTGAGGTCGTTGCCGGTGCCGGTGAAGCTGCCGCTGCCGGTGAAGCGGAGCTTCTCGACATTGGCGCCGAGCGCATAAGCGGCGAGCGTGGTGCGCACCTGATCGGTGCCTTGGCCGGACGATTCGATCACGCTGTCGCCGATATCGTCGACGAAATAGATGTCGTTGCCGGTGCCGCCGCTCATCGTGTCGGCGCCGGTGCCGCCATCGAGCTGGTCGTTGCCGCCATTGCCGTTCAGGATGTCGTTTCCGCCGAAGCCGAAGATCAGGTCGGCGGAACTGGTGCCGTTGAGCGTGTCGTCGCCCGCCGTGCCGTTGATCGTAGCCATGCCAAGCCTCCCGTTGCTTGGCCAAGCTATCATTCCTCGGGCTTCGTTTCTAGACCGATTCGATTAGACGCCCGCCTTTTCTTGTATACCGAAGAATTACTGTATGAATGACTCGCGCAATTGGTATCTCGTCGCCGATCATCGCCCGGTCCTCCCGCTTCTCCAGGTCTTCCTGACGCGCCGCCCGCGCACCCGGCTCGTCGGGCAGGGCCGCCTTCAGCCATTCCAGCCAGCGACGCCCGAAGCGCGTCCTTCTTGCGCAAATCGCGAGGAAGATCGCGGCCCCGACGCCGAAAGCCGGAAAGTAGGCCTGGCTCGATCGGGGGATGAGAAGCTGTGCCGCCGCCAGGAAGCCGATGAAAATACCGACCAGCGCCCATTCCTGCCAGATGACCGGCAGGCGCCAGCCCAAGCCGTCGGCGCCGCGATCGGGCCCCGGATCTTTATCGCCGCGCATGCTCACCCCTCCTTCGCCGGCCGGCCGCGCTTCCTTTCCTCGGGCGGCGCGACCTTCACCCCGCGCCTGCCCAACGCCTCGCGCAGCAGCACCTCGATCTGGGCGTTGACGCTGCGGAAGTCGGCAGCCGCGCAGCGCTCGAGCGCGTCCCAGAGGGGCGGCTCGATGCGCAGCGGATAGGCCTTTTTCGGGGCATTGGGCACGGGCCCGCTCCTATTGGTAGAGCGAGCCGGCGTTGACCACGGGCTGCGTCTCGCGGTCCGAGCAGAGCACCACCATCAGGTTCGAGACCATCGCCGCTTTGCGCTCGTCGTCGAGGTGGACGACGTCCTTCTCCGAGAGCAACTGGATCGCATTTTCGACCATCGAGACCGCGCCGATCACGATCTTCTGGCGGGCGGCGATCACCGCCTCGGCCTGCTGGCGCCGCAGCATCGCCTGGGCGATCTCCTGCGCGTAAGCGAGGTGGGTCAGCCGCGATTCGTCGATGGTGATGCCGGCGCGGCCGACGCGATCCTGCAGCTCGTTCTCGAGCTCGGCATTGACGGTCTCGGCGTCGCTGCGCAGCGTCTTTTCCTGATGCTCGAAATCGTCATAGGGATATTTGCCGGCGATTTCGCGCACCGCGCTTTCGATCTGGATCTCGACGAACTCCATATAATTGGCGACGTCGAACAGGGCCTGCGCCGTGTCGGTGACCCGCCAGACGACGTTGGCCGCGATCTCGATCGGATTGCCGCGCAGGTCGTTCACCTTGAGCTTGTCGGAGGTGATGTTGTGGATGCGCGTCGAGATCTTGGTCCGCGTCATCCAGGGCAGGACCCATCTGAGGCCGTGCGTCCGGTCGGTGCCCTTATAGGCCCCGAACAGGAGGATGGCCGCCGCCTGGTTGGGCTGAAGCAGATAGAAGCCGCAGAGCACGAACAGGAAGCCGGTCGCGCCGATCGCGGTCAGCGTCGCGCCGAGCGTGATCTCGTCCTGGAGCAACATGGTGATGCCGCCTGCCATGGCGGCGAGGAAGGCCAGCAGGACGAGCAGCATGACAAGGCCGTTGCCGGTGCTGGCCTGGCGTTCGGCGGACAGGCTGAGCGCGTTGCTGTGGCCGGGATCCTTGGTGGTGTTCATCGTCATTCCCTCCGATAATGATGATATCATATTTATATCGGACGCAAGTCGCAAGCGAAATCGTTGCGGGGCCGGAATTGCGACATTTCCCTGTTCCCCGGCGAAGGCCTGAGCCCAGTTCAAACCGAGAAAATGCTGGACACCGGCTTTCGCCGGTGAACAGAAAGCGCGGACGAAGGAGGGGGCCGATGCGTTTCCTGTCGCTGCTGCTTGGAGCCTTGCTGATGAGTGTCACCGCCGCCCCCGTTGCCGGCCAATCGGGCGAGGAGGCCGAACGCCCGCAATGGCGGCTCGTCATCCACGGCGGCGCCGGGGTGATCGAGCGCGCGCGGATGTCGCCGGAAGACGACCGCGCGATACGCGCGGCGCTCAATCGGGCGCTGGAGGCCGGCTCGGCGATCCTCGCGCGCGGCGGCAAGGCGCTCGACGCGGTCGAGGCCGCGGTGCGCGTGCTCGAGGACGACCCCCATTTCAACGCCGGGCGCGGTTCCGTCTTTACCTATGACGGACGGATCGAGATGGACGCCTCGATCATGGACGGGTCGAACCGCAATGCCGGCGCGGTCACCGGCGTCACCGCGACCCGCAACCCGATCACGCTCGCCCGGCGGGTGATGGAGCAAAGTCCGCACGTCTTCCTCTCCCGCGAGGGCGCCGACCAGTTCTCCCGCGAGCAGGGCCTGCCGCAGGAGCCGCCCGAATATTTCCAGACGCCCGAGCGCCGCCGCCAGCTCGAGGAATTGCGCGCCCGGCCCAGCGCCGAGCATTTCGACGTGCACCTCAAATATGGCACGGTCGGCGCGGTCGCCCTGGACCGGGAGGGCCATGTCGCCGCCGCCACCTCGACCGGCGGCCTTACAGGCAAGCGCTGGGGCCGGATCGGCGATTCTCCGATCATCGGCGCGGGCACCTATGCCGACGACCGCGGCTGCGCGGTCTCGGCGACGGGCGCGGGCGAATATTTCATCCGCGTCGGCGTCGCCCACGAAATCTGCGCGCAGATCCGCCAGCGCTTCGGCGCCGCGGTCGATGAAGCGCAGCGCTCCGTCACCGACGCCGAGGGCAATCGGACCTATATCGTCCATGCCAGCGAGTTCGATCTGCCCGACGGCGTCGCGCAGGAGGTCGCAGATGCGGTCATCGCGGAGGTCGGCGCGCTGGGCGGCTCGGGCGGGGTGATCGTGGTCACGCCCTGGGGCGACGGCGTCTATTCGTTCAACACACCCGGAATGTACCGCGGCGAGGCGAGCCCGCGCGGCCGCTCCGTCGCGATCTACGGCGACGAACGCGCGCAGTGATCCGCCGCCTGCTCTTCGCGCTGCTGCTGGCTTTCGGCGCCTCACCCGCGTCCGCTTGGTGGGAATATGGCCACGAGACGGTCGCCCGGATCGCCTATCTGAACGTCTCCCCGAGCACGCGCGGGGAGATCGACCGGCTGCTTCGCCAGGGGCGGCTGCTCGACACGCCGACCTGTCCGGTGCGCACGATCGAGCTGGCGAGCTATTGGCCCGATTGCATCAAGACTCTGGGCGAACGCTTCAGCTACGCCTCGCCCTGGCATTATCAGAATGTCGATGTCTGCCGGCCCTTCGACCAGGCCGCGCCCTGCCGCGACGGCAATTGCGTCTCGGCGCAGATCGAGCGCAACGTCCGGCTGCTCGCCGACCGCCGGCTGCCGACGCGCGAGCGGCTGATGGCGCTCGCCTTCCTCGTCCATTTCATGGGCGACCTGCACCAGCCGATGCACGCCGGCGACCATGGCGACCTGGGCGGCAACCGCGTCCCGGTCAGCTATGGCGTGATCGCCGGGCGGACCAATTTGCACATGGTCTGGGACGGCTTTCTCGCCGACCGGGGCATATCGCAGCCGCCGGGCGGCCCGGCCGGCCTCCTCTCCGAGCTGAACCCGGCCGAGCGTGGGGCGATGCGGGAGGGCGCGATCGCGGATTGGGCGCGCGAGAGCTGGGAGGCGAGCCGCGAATTCGCCTATGGCACGATCATGGCCGATCCCTGCGGCCCCGCGCCGGCGGAGCGGCCGGTGATCACCGAGGAGACCGTCCGGCGGCTGGTGCCGGTGATCCGCCGCCAGGTTGCGCGCGGCGGGCTCAGGCTGGCGCGGCTGCTCGACGAGGCGTTGGCGCCCGATTCGGTGTGGCTGAGGCCAAGGGAGCGGCGCTAGTCCCTCTCCCCCCTGGGGAGAGGGCTGTTTTCTACTCGGGCACCACCGTCACCGCCCGGCGGTTCTGGGCCCAGGCTTCCTCGTTGGACGCCGGGTTTTGCGGGCGCTCCTTGCCCCAGCTGATCGTCGTCATCCGCGTGGGCGAGACGCCGCGCGACTGGAGATAGTCGCGCGCGGCATTTGCGCGGCGGTCGCCCAAGGCGAGGTTGTACTCGCGGGTGCCGCGTTCGTCGGCATGGCCCTCGATGGTCACGCGAACGTCGGGATAGCGGGCGAGCCATTGCGCCTGGGCGTCGAGCGTCGAGCGGTCCTCGGCGTCGATCGCGTAGGAATCGAGCTCGAAGAAGACCCGATCGGCGGGCACGCTCTCAAGGAAGTCGGCGCGCGAACCGGGCCCGCCCCTGGTGCCGGGGCCGCCCTCATTGCCAAGGCCGTCATTGGGCAGCACCTCGGTGGTGGCGGGCGGCTCGGGCGGCAGGTCCCGCGCGCGGCGGGTGGCGCAGCCGGCGGTCAGCGAGAGGGCGGCGGCCATCGCCAGCAGGCTCGTCGGGGTGATCTTCATGTTCGTCTCCATCCTCTTTTCGTGCGAATCCCCAGAAAAGGCTAATTGCGTAACGGCGACCAGGCCGGGTCCGATCCGCCGAGCGGCGTGCGCACCTGGCGCACCGCCCCGCTCGCCACGTCGACATACCAGAGCTGGCCTGAGCTGGCGCCGCGGGTGAACATCACCGCGCGGCCGTTGGGCGCCCAGCTCGGCCCCTCGGCATAGCCGCCGCTGGTGAGGATGCGCGTCCCCGAGCCGTCGGGCGTCATCACCCCGATCTGGAAGGCGCCGGTACGGGTGAAGGCGATGAGGTCGCCGCGCGGGCTCCACACCGGCGTCGCATAGCCGCCGCCGCCGAAGCTGATCCGGCGCTGGCCCGAGCCGTCCGCGCCCATCACGTAGAGCTGCTGGCTGCCGCCGCGGTCGCTTTCGAACACGATCCGGCGGCCGTCGGGCGAATAGGAGCCGCCGGTGTCGATACCGGGCGCGTTGGTGAGCCGGGTCGGCGTCCCGCCCGCGACGGGGATCGTGTAGATGTCGGTATTGCCGTTCACCGCCATCGAGAAGATGATGCGGCTGCTGTCGGGCGCGTAGCGCGGCGCGAAGGTCATATAGGGACCGGGGACGAGCGGCCGCACGCGGCCCGACTCGATCTCGTAGACCATGACGCGCGGCTGGTCGCGGCCCTGATAGGTCATGAAGGTGATCGTGCGCTGGTCGGGCGCGAAGCGCGGCGTCAGCACCGTATATTGGCCGTTGGTCAGGAAGCGGTGGTTGGCGCCGTCATAGTCCATCATCGCGAGCCGCTTGATCCGCCGCCGCGCAGGCCCGGTCTCCGAGACGTAGACGATGCGCGTGTCGAAATAGGCGCCCTCGCCGGTCAGCCGCGAATAGATGCTATCGGCGCAGCGATGGGCGGCCCGGCGCCAGTCGCGCGGCTGGACGACATAGCCGGCGCGGGCAAGCTGGCTCTGCGCGCTGACGTCGTAGAGGTAGCAGCCGACGGTCAAGGTGCCGTTGCCGTTCGCCTGGACGAAGCCCTGGACCAGGTTTTGCGCGCCGGTCGGCGAAAAGGCGCCGTAATCGGGCGCCTCGACCTGCGGGAAGGAAACGGCGGGCAGGCCGTCGGGGCCGACCGGAGTGAACAGCCCCGAATTGCCGAGATCGGTGGCGACGATCTGTGCGACCTGCCGGCCGAGCGCCTGGGTGTTGCCGGCCGGCGTATCGGCGGCGGCGGGGGTGGGCATGACCGGGATGGCGATCGGCAATGCCGCGCGAGTGCCGCCGGTCACGTCGACGACGAGCTGGCCGTCATTGCCCTCCTCGGGTTGCGCGGGCGGCTCCTGCGCGGGCTCCTGCGCGACGGCGGCGCTGGCGAACGCCAGGCTCAGGGCAGCGGCGGCGGTGATCCGGAAAATACGCACGGTGATGATCCTCATGCTGGCAAACGATAGTTCATGGTGAAATTGCTCCAGCCGCGCGGCACGTCGTACAATTCCTGCGGCAGGCCGCGCAGCGGCGCGCAGGAGACGAAGGCGTTCACCGCCAGATCGGCGACGCGCTGCGCGTAGCGGCTGTTCTCGTCGTCGAGCCCGCGCTGGCGGCCGACCCTCGGCCGGCCCTGGAGCGAGCCATCGCGGTTGAGGCGCAGCGTAATCGGGGTGACGATCCGCTCGGCACCTGGCCCCGGATAGACCTGGCGGTTCGCGCAGGGCTGGACCTGGCGCTGGATCGCCTGGCCGATGCTGGCGGCCGCGGCCGTGCTCATCACAGCGCCCGGCGTGCCGGCGGCCCGCTGCGGGTCGTTGCCAAAGCTGCTCGGGTTGAGGTTGAGCCCCGGGCTGCGATTGACCTGGCCCGATCCGGCCGCACCCGCTGGGGCCAGCTGCGGCCGGGCGGGCTGGCGCGCCGGCACGGGCGACGGCGCGGCGACGGGCGCGGGGCTGGTCTCCGGCGATGGCGCGGCCTGCTCGACCGGTCCCGATTCCTCCGCGGCGGGCGGGGCGGCGGCGGGAACGGGATTGGGCGACCCCGACTCCAGCCCGACCTCGTCGACATAGGAGACTTCCATCGTCGCCGGCAGCGCCGGCTCGCGGGCCGCGTTGATCGCGACGAGGGCCATCACCGCGAACAGGGCGGCGTGGCCCGCCACCGAGGCGCCGATGCCGATCGTCTCGATCCGCTCCATCAGCGCTCTGCGCCCCCCGAGCCGGTGCTGACCAGGGCGACCCGGCGCAGGCCGGCGCGGTTGATTTCGCCCATCACGCTCATCACCGCCCCGTAGTCGAGGCCGCGGTCGGCGCGCAGGAAGACGCGCGGGCCGCCTTCCTCGCGCGAGCCCGCGGCGCGCCGGCGGAGCAGCGGGCCAAGGGCGCCGGGCGCGACCGCCTGGTCGTCGAGGAAGACCCGGCCCTGCGCGTCGATCGACAGCGCGACCGGCGCGCCGCTCTGCTCGAGCGCCGCCGCCTTGCTCTCGGGCACATCGACCTGGACTCCGCTGGCGAGCAGGGGCGCGGTCACCATGAAGATGATCAAGAGGACCAGCATCACGTCGACCATCGGGGTGACGTTGATCTCCGACATCGGAGTCCTGCGGCCGCGGCGGCCGGGGCCGAGTATGGGGCCCATCGCCATTATGCGATCCTCCTCATGCCTCCGCCTCCAATTCGCGGCTCAGCGTGCCGTGGAAGCCGTCGGCGAAGCGCTGGAGGCGGGCCTCGAGGCGGTTGATGCCGTAGCTGAAGCGATTGTAGGCGATCACCGCGGGGATCGCGGCGAACAGGCCGATCGCGGTGGCGAACAGGGCCTCGGCGATCCCGGGAGCGACGACGTCGAGGCTGGTGCTCTTCTCCGCCGCGATCTTGGAGAAGCTGAACATGATCCCGAGCACGGTCCCGAACAGGCCGACGAAGGGCGCGACCGAACCGACGGTGGCGAGGATGTTGAGCTTCGACGCCAGCCGGTCGGTCTCCGCCCCGAGCGCGCTGTGCATTGCGACCGCAAGCCGCGTGCGCGTCCCGTCCCTGTCGAGCGACTTGCCGGCGGTCGAGCGGCGCCATTCGGCGATGCCGGCGGCGAGCACCTTGGCGGACGGCAGCTCGCCGCGCCCGCGCCCCTCGTAGAAGCTGTCGATATCCTCCGATTTCCAGAAGTCGCGCTCGAACCGCTCATTCTCGCGGGTGATCCGCCGCATCTTCAACCAGTGGGCGACGATGATCGCCCAGGTCCAGACCGAGGCGAGGAGCAGCAGCACCATGACCATCTGCACCGGCAGGTTCGCGTCGCGGAACAGGCCGACCAGCCACATCAGGCCGTTCTCGCTTGAGGCAAATGAGTTCACTCAGGGTCCTTCCTTCTCCAGCCGCGCGAATATCTCCACCCAGGCGCGCGGCTGACGCTTCGGCCGCCCCTCTGAGAGGAAGGCGGCCGTGATCTCGGCCTCGGCCAGAAGTTGCGTCCCGCGCATGACTCGCTGCTGAATGGTGCAGCTCGCCGCGCGCACTTGCCTGACCTCGCTGAGCACGATGAGGGCATCGTCGAGCTTCGCCGGCGCGCTATATCGGATCCGCGCCTCGGCGACGACATAGACGCCCTCGCCGCTTTCGATCGCCGCGCGCTGGTCGATGCCGGCGGCGCGCAGCATGTCCGAGCGCGCCCTCTCGATGAACTTGAGGTAATTTGCATGGTAGACGATGCCGGCGACGTCGGTGTCCTCGAAATAGACGCGCAGCGCGAAATGGTGGGTGCGGCCCACGAACGCGCCTTCGTAGGGATGGTTAACATCGCTCACCCGCGCGCTCTACCGGCGCGGAGGCCCGCCGGGAACCCCGTGGAAGCACCGAAGGACGAGCCGGGCCGGTTTTGCGGTTGACGGCCTTGTAACGCATAGGTTACATGTCACCTACGGGTTACAAAGGAAAAGCGATGACCTCTTCTTCCGACATCGAAGCCGCGGACCGGCTGTCGCGGCGCCGCGCGCGGATGCTGCCCTTTCTGGTGATTCTCTTCCTGACCCAGCAGGCCGCCTATTTCGCCGAGCCCGATATGGGAATGCGCGCGGTCGACCACGTCAAGGTCGGCGCCTGGCTGCTGCTTTCGATCGTCCTCGTGCTGGTGCTGGCGACCGGCGGCTTTTGGTTCAAGCCGAAGCGCGTGCGGGCGCTGATGGACGACGAGGTCACCCGCGCCAATCGCGCCGAGGCCTTCCGGATCGGCTTCCTCGCCACCATGGCGGGCGCGGTCCTGCTCTATTTTCTGAGCCAGTTCGAGCCGATGAGCGGCCGCCTCGCGATCCACATGCTGACCACGATCGGCATCGCCGCCGCCTTGCTCCGCTTCGCCTGGCTCGAACGCCGCGCGCTCCGCGATGGCTGAGCGGCTCGGCAACGGCCTGCTCGCGCTCCGCGCCGAGCGCGGCCTGACCCAGGCCGCGCTCGCCGAACTGGTCGGGGTCAGCCGCAAGACGATCAACACCGTCGAGAACGGCGTGTTCGTGCCCTCGACCCTGCTCGCGCTCAGGCTGGCGCGGGCGCTGGGGCGGCCGGTCGAGGAAATTTTCTCACTCGAGGACTAGGCCATGTGATTAGCGCCGGCGGCGTGCCCAGGCGGCGCTTTGCGCCGCGACGAGGCGGATCAGGTCGCCCTGGGCGACGTTGACGTCGACGAGGTGGATGCCCCAGCCAGGCGCGGGGATTCCGAACAGGGATACGTCGCCCGGGATCCGATCGGTGCGCGCGTCGGCGGAATTGGCGTTGACGCTCACCGCGAGATAGCCGAGCGGGCCGCGATGCACACAGGCGGCGGACACCAGATCGCGCGTGCGCAGAAAGGTCGTCGGCGGCGGCCCGGTCGAGGACCAGGCGATCTCGGCCGCCACTCCGATCGTGAACCAGTAGGAATCGAGCGGCGCCCGGCTGCCGCTGCCCAAGGCCGCCGGATTGGTGCAGGCGACCGTGTTGCCCGGCGCCGCGGCGCGGCCGAACAAGGCGCCTTCGGGCGGCGGCGCGTCGGCGCGGAACGAGACGTAGGTGACGATGCAGCCGGTCTGGCCGCGGCGCGTGCAGAGCGGCAGGGTGCGGAAGGTGGCGCCGGTGAGCCGGCCCTGCGGCACCTCGACGTTGAAGCCCAGAATCAGGGCCGAAAGCAGCCGCGCGGCGATCGGCCGGCCCTCGATCTCGGTCTGGAGCAGCCTGATGATGTGGATCGAGCCCTGGCTGTGGCCGATCAGCACGACCGGCCGGCCCCCATTGTGATGCGCGAGATAATGGCGCCAGGCGGCGCGGACGTCGCCATAGGCAATGTCGAAGATCGGCGCCGGATCCTGCCCGCGCACCATCGCGCCGATCGCGGCCACCGTCGCCGAGCGGTAGACTGGCGCGAAGGTCCGGCAGACGCTGCCGAAGCGGGCGAACTGGACCGTGGCCACGCCCCGTTCCTCGACGCCGGGCGAGAGGTCGCTGTTGAGGCCGGCATCGCGCGACACCGTCGGATAGACGTAGAAGCAGTCGGCCGCCGGGGCGGCGGCCGCCGAATGGGGGACGGGCGCGCCATAGCCGTTCGGCTCGAGCAGAGTGGTCGGCAGCGGCCGGGAACAGAAATCCTCGCGCCCGGGCAGGCAGAGCCAATTGGCCGCATCGGCATAATCGGGGGCCCGGGCCGGGGCGGGAGCGGGTGCCGGAGCGGGTGCGGGTGCGGGTGCGGGCGGCGGCGTCGGCGGCGCGGCCTGATCGGAATAGCCGGGCGAGGCGGCGACGGTCAGCGCTAGCAACAGGAGCACAATCTTCTTCATGATCCCCCCAATCATTCGCCGTCGAACAGCCCTCCTTCTCCCCTGGGCCGCGGCAGGCCCAGATGTGCCCAAGCCGGACCGTTAAGGCAACGCCCTCGTGCGGTGCGGGCGATCAGGCCCAATTGGATGAGATAGGGCTCGATCACCTCCTCGATCGTGTCGCGCGGCTCGGAAAGCCCGGCGGCGAGCGTCTCGACGCCGACCGGCCCGCCTTTGTAGAGGTCGGCGATCATCAGCAAATAGCGCCGGTCCATCGCGTCGAGGCCGAGATGATCGACCTCCATCCGGGTCAGGGCGGCGTCCGCGACCCTGGCGTCCACCTGTAAATCGCCACCGCCCTGCGCGAAGTCGCGCACCCTTCTCAGCAGGCGGCCGGCGATTCGCGGCGTCCCGCGCGAGCGGCGGGCCACCTCCGTCGCTCCATCCTGCGTCAACGTCAGGCCGAGCAACTTGGCGGCGCGCCGCACCACCTGCTCGAGCTCCGCGGCCGAATAGAAAGTGAGCCGCACCGGAATGCCGAAGCGGTCGCGCAAGGGTGTGGTGATCAGGCCCTGCCGCGTGGTCGCGCCGACCAGGGTGAATTTGGGCAGGTCGATTCGAACCGAGCGCGCCGACGGCCCCTCGCCGATCATCAGATCGAGCATCCGATCCTCCATCGCCGGATAGAGGATCTCCTCGACCGCGGGCGCAAGCCGGTGGATCTCGTCGATGAAGAGGACGTCGCCATCCTCGAGGTTGGTGAGCAAGGCGGCGAGATCGCCCGATTTGGCGATCACCGGCCCGGAGGTGGCGCGGAAGCCGACGCCCAACTCGCGCGCCACGATCTGCGCCAGCGTCGTCTTGCCGAGCCCCGGCGGCCCGTAGAACAGGACATGATCGAGCGCGTCGCCCCTCCCCTTGGCGGCATCGATGAACACCCGCAGATTCTCGCGCGCCGCCTTCTGCCCGATAAACTCGTCGAGCGTCTTGGGGCGCAGAGCGGCATCGAGATCCTCGGGCTTGCGCTCGGGCGTGGTGACGCGGTCGGAATCGGTCATTCGGACGGCTCCGCGTTTGCCGTGAAACGGGGCCGCATCCATCGGCCGCGAAGCCTGCCCTGTGCGAACGCGGCGTACCGGGTCCGATCAGCTTCGGAGGCAAGCCAGGAAGAAAAGGCGCCCGAGGGCTCCGGCCTCATCCCATCCAGGATCGCATAGCCCTGCACCGCGCCATCGCCGGTGACCGCCGCTGGATCGGCGAGGCCGCCATAATAGCAATTGGCCGTGTCGTCTGGGGGAACGATGATGACGATGCGCCTTCCGCGACGGGTCCTTCCCCAGTCAGCGAGAACAGTTGCACGCACGGCTGTGAGACGCGACCCGACCATAAGCGCCTCCTCCACCCTGACCCGAACTTGGCCCGATCCTAATGTCCTGACCGGCTCCGCGGTGAAAACCGGCCGGGAGTAGCGGCATGCCTTAGCCGGCGCCGCGAAGCCCGGCATCGCGAACAGGGCCAGCAACCCGCACATGCCAAGGACTGTCCGTCTCATTTCGCGGCCTTCTTGAGCGCGGTGCGGACGAGGAGGTCGAGCGTTGCGTCCGGGCCGACCTCCGCTTCCGCCTTGGCGACCGCGGCGGCGGCTTCGGAGGGGCGGAAGCCGAGATTGGCGAGCGCGGAGAGGGCGTCCTGGGCGTTGCCGCCCACCGGCGCGGTGGGGCCACCGGCGCCCAGCGCGACGGCGCCGGCCTTGTCCTTCAGCTCATGGACGATGCGCTGGGCGAGCTTGGGGCCGACCCCCTGGGCGCGGGCGATCATCGCATTGTCGCCGCTCGCCACGGCGCGGTGGACTTCCTCGACGCTGAGCGCCGAGAGGATGGCGAGCGCGACCCGGGCGCCGACGCCCTGGACCGAGGTCAAGAGGCGGAACCAGTCGCGCTCGGCGGCGGTGGTGAAGCCGACGAGGCGGATCGAATCCTCGGCGACCAGCATCTCGGTGTGCAGCACCACCTCCTCGCCGATCGCGCCCAGCGCCGAGAGCGTGCGCGACGAGGCCGAGACGAGATAGCCGACGCCGGCGACGTCGATCACCGCGAAATCGGCGCCGAAGCCGTCGAGCAGACCTTTCAGTTTGGCGATCATTCGTGAAACCCTATCCGTTCGGGCTGAGCTTGTCGAAGCCCTCTCCTTCTTTCCGGCCGCGAAAAGGACGAGGAAAGCCCTTCGACAATGATCAGGTGCGGATGTACCCCGGACAACCGCAGCCATGCCCGGGGGGCATGGCGACCTGATTCATCTGGGCGAACGGTGGGGGCTCGGACGTCAGGCGACCCTGCGCGCTGTGGCGAGATGATGGGCGTGGGTGATCGCGACCGCGAGCGCGTCGGCTGCGTCGGCGCCGGCGATCTTCGCGCCGGGCAGCAGCCGCTGGACCATGGCGTGGACCTGAACCTTCTCCGCCGCACCGGTGCCGACCAGCGCCTTTTTCACCAGCCGCGGCGCATATTCGCCCACCTCGAGGCCGCGCCGGGCCGCCGCGAGCAGCACGACACCGCGCGCCTGGCCGAGCTTCAGCGTCGATTGGGGATTGTCGTTGAGGAATACTTCTTCGCACGCGGCGGCGGCCGGCGCATGCGCCTCGATTACGAGGCCGAGCGCCTCCTCCAGCTTGACGAGGCGGTCGGGCAGCGCCGCCTTCGGATCGGTTCGTACCTGGCCGTTGGCGACATGGCTCAGCCTGTTGCCCTCGGCGGCGATCACCCCCCAGCCGGTGCAGGCAAGGCCCGGATCGAGGCCGATGATGATCAGCCGATTTTCTCCAGCACCGCGTCGGACATTTCGTAATTGCCCCAGACGGTCTGCACGTCGTCATCCTCCTCGAGCGCGTCGACCAGCTTCAACAACTGCTCCGCATCGCCCTCGGCGACGTCGACCGATGTGGTGGGGCGCCAGGCCAGCTTGACGCTCTCCGCCTCGCCCAGCGCCGCCTCCAGCGCGCGGGCGACCGCGTGGAGATCGTCGACGCTGGTCCAGATCTGGTGCCCGTCCTCGTCCGATTCGACATCCTCCGCACCCGCTTCGATCGCCGCCTCGAAGACCTTGTCGGCATCGCCGGCGGCGGCCGGATATTCGATCAGGCCGACGCGCGAAAAGCCGTGCGTCACCGAGCCCGAGGCGCCGAGATTGCCGCCGTTCTTGGAGAAAGCGGTGCGGACGCTGGTCGCGGTGCGGTTGCGGTTGTCGGTCAGCGCCTCGACGACCAGGCTGACGCCGCCGGGGCCGAAGCCCTCGTAGCGAATCTCCTCGTAATTCTCGGCATCTGCGCCGGACGCCTTGTCGATCGAGCGCTGGATATTGTCCTTGGGCATGGACTGCGCCTTGGCCGCGTTGACCGCGGCGCGAAGGCGCGCGTTCATGTCCGGATCGGGCACGCCCGTCTTCGCCGCGACCGTGATCTCGCGCGCGAGCTTGGAGAACGTCGCCGAGCGCTTTTTGTCCTGCGCGCCCTTGCGGTACATGATATTCTTATATTTGCTGTGGCCGGCCATATCCCTTGTCCTCAGGCGAGGCCGAGCGCGGCCTTGTAGGTGTCGAGCAGGGCCTCGGCTTCCTCGCGGACGTGATTCTCCATCTTCCGCAAACGCACGACGCTGCGCATCGTCTTGGGATCGTAGCCGCGCGCCTTGGCCTCGGCATAGACGTCGCGGACGTCGTCGGCGATTCCCTTCTTCTCTTCCTCGAGCCGCTCGATCCGCTCGATCAGCAGCCTCAATTCGTCGGCCGCAATGCTTCCTTCCGCCAATTCAAACTCCATCGCTTTCGGGTTGAGCAGGAGGCTCTAGCGGGTTGAACTGTCATGTCGAGGGGCTATTGCCGCTTCCTATGTCGAGGGAGAGCAGCCCCAGCCGGTTCATGCCGCGCAGCCGCAAGGTGAGGATCCTGGCGACGCTGGGGCCCGCCTCCGACACGCCCGCGATGATCCGGCGCCTGACAGAGGCGGGCGCCGACGCCTTCCGGATCAACATGAGCCACGGCGATCACGCGGACCACGCCAGGAGGATAGCCGCGATCCGCTCGCTCGAGGCCGAGCTCGAGCGGCCGACGACGATCCTCGCGGACCTGCAGGGCCCCAAATTGCGGGTCGGGCGGTTCAAGGGCGACAAGGCCGAATTGAAGACCGGCCAGGCCTATGTCTTCGACCGCGACGACCGGCCCGGCGACGCGACCCGCATCTGCCTCCCCCATCGCGAGATCTTCGAGGCGGTGGAGCCGGGCACGCGGCTTTTGGTCGACGACGGCAAGCTCGTCTTCCGCGTGGTCGCGGCCCGCGCCGACCGGATCGAGGCCAGGGTCGAAGTCGGCGGCACCATCTCCAACAATAAGGGACTCAACGTTCCCGACGTGGTGCTGCCGCTCGCCGCTTTGACCGAGAAGGACCGCGCCGACCTCGCCTTCGCGCTCGACAGCCACGTCGATTGGATCGCGCTCAGCTTCGTGCAACGCCCCGAGGACGTGGCCGAGGCGCGGCGGCTGATCGGCGGCAAGGCCAACCTGCTCGCCAAGATCGAGAAGCCGGCGGGGATCGACCGGCTCGAGGGCATATTGGAGCTGGCCGACGCGGTGATGGTCGCGCGCGGCGATCTCGGCGTCGAGATGCCGCCCGAGCAGGTGCCGCCGCTGCAGAAGCGCATCGTCGAGGCGGCCCGGCGGATGGGGCGGCCGGTGGTGGTGGCGACCCAGATGCTCGAATCGATGATCTCCTCGCCCTCGCCGACCCGGGCCGAGGTCTCCGACGTCGCCACCGCCGTCTATGACGGCGCCGACGCGATCATGCTCTCGGCCGAAAGCGCGTCGGGCAGATTCCCGGTCGAGGCCGTCGAGATGATGAACCGGATCGCGACCAGCGCCGAATCCGATCCCACCCATTATGCCCGAGTCCATTTCACCGAGACCCTGCCCGACGCGACCACCAACGACGCCATCGCCCGCGCCGCCAGTGACATCGTGCGCACCGTCGGCGCCAATGCCATCGTCTGCTTCACCAGCTCGGGCTCGACCGCGCGGCGGGTGGCGCGCGAACGGCCGACCGTGCCGCTGCTGGTGCTGACGCCCTCGCTCAAGACCGCGCGGCGGCTCGGCATCCTGTGGGGCGCGCACGCGGTCCGCACCCGCGACGTCCACAGCTTCGAGGAGATGGTCGGCAAGTCCAAGCGGATGGCGCTGCGCCACGGTCTGGCCCGCGGCGGCGACCGGATCATCGTCACCGCCGGCGTCCCCTTCGGCGTGCCCGGCTCGACCAACGTGGTCCACGTCGCCCGGCTGATCGGCGACGAGCTGGACCGCCATAAAGCGGGGTAGGCCCTCCCCGCTCCTCCCGCGTCATGCTGAACTCGATTCAGCATCCATGAACACGGATTTGGAAACCTCGCACGCGCGTGTTCATGGATACTGACTTTCGTCAGGATGACGATTGTGTGTTCAACAATCCGGGGACCAGCTCCGCGACCTCGCGCGCCAGGAAGCCGACTCGGCCGACCTCCCTGGTCAGGATCCGCCCAGCCTCGCCGTGCAGCCAGACGCCCCAGAGCGTCGCGGTCAATGGGTCCGCGCCGCGCGCGGCGAGGCCGCCGACGATCCCCGCCAGCACGTCGCCCGAGCCGGAGGTGGCGAGGCCGATGCCGCCGCCCTCGAAGCGGAAGGCGCGGCCGTCGGGCGCGGCGACGAAGCTGAAACGGCCCTTGACCAGGGCGATGGCGCCGTAGCGCTCCGCCGCCCGGCGCGCCGCGTGGAGCGGATCGATTTCCACCTCCTCCGGTTCGCATTCGAGCAGGCTCGCCATTTCGCGCGAGTGCGGCAGCAAGGCGGCGCCGCCGCGCCAGCCGCGAACCTTGCCCGCCAGATCGGGGAGACAGCCGAGCACGGCGGCATCGAGGATCAGGGGCACCTGCGCGCCGCAATCGAGCAATTCGGCCAGCAGCAGGTCGAGCGCGGGCCCATGGTCCATGCCGCAGCCGATGGTCACCGACTGCGCCTCGCAGACATGCGGTACGGGCGACCCCGCACTGACGCGCGCCTCCGGCACGGCGACGCCCATCGCCGTCGCGACGGCCGCGTCGGTCACGATCTGCAGCTTGCCCGCCCCGGCCCTGAGCGCGGCGATGCCCGCGAGCAGCGCCGCGCCCGGCACCTCCGCGCTGCCGCCGACGATCAGCGCGCGCCCGCGATCCTCCTTGTCGCCCTCCTCGGAGAGGCACGGAAGCGGGAAGGCGCGGAGCAGCGCGGCGTCGAGCGCCGCCGGCTCGCTCATCGCGCAGCCACCATCGCGTCCGGCGCGGAGGTGACCGGCGCCGCCTCCTCGATCAGCGGGGCGGCGAAATTGTAGCGGACGAGCTTCGGCACGCAGTCCTTGGCGTCGGCGGGCTCGAAATCATATTCGCAGACGCCGCAATTGACCACGTCACCCTCTTTGTCGATGGCGAGCACGCGCGCCTCGTCCATCTCCTCGAGGATGTAGCGCAGGCAAAGCACGACGACCTGGTGGCAGACGATCAGCACCCGCCGGTCGGCGTGATGGAGGCTGATCGTGTCGAGCGCGCCCCTCAGGCGCAGGATCACGTCGGCCCAGCTCTCGCCGCCGGGGGCGCGGTGGTAGAATTTGCCGAGCAGCGCGCGATGCTCCGCGAGGTCGGGATATTTCTCGCCGATCCCGGCGGTGGTGAGCCGGTCGAAGATCCCGAACTCGCGCTCGCGCAGCCGCTCATCGACGATCGGCTGGCGCCCGGTCTCGGCGACGCCGCGGGCCTCGCAGATGGCGCGGGCGGTCTGGCGGGCGCGGACATAGGGCGAGGAGAGGACGATTTCCGGCTTTTCGGCCTCCGCCAGGCCCGCGAACCAGCGGCCGAGCGCGCGGGCCTGCTCGTGGCCGAGGTCGCTCAGCGGGACATCGACGTCGCGCATGGCGATGTCGATCGTGGCGAGCCCGGCCTCGTGCGCGGCATCGCGCGCGACATTGCCGGCGCTCTGCCCGTGGCGGACGATCCACAGCTTTTCGGGCCATCTTTGTCTCACGAGCGAAACAAAGCGCGACAGGCGACGGAGGTTCCTCGTCGTTCCAGCGAAAGCTGGAATGACGAATTGAGGGTTAGAGCAGCCCTTCGGCTTCGAGCCGCGCGCGAAGGCCCGGGGCGTCGGTGAAGAGATGCGCGGCCATTCCCACCGCCAGCGCGCCTTCGACGTTGATCTCGCGGTCGTCGACGAACAATGCGTCTGCCGGCTTCAGGCCGAAGCGGTCGAGCGCGAGATAGTAGATCGCCGGATCGGGCTTGAGCAGTTTGACCTCGCCCGAGACGACGATGTCGCGGAAGAGGGCGAAGAAGGCGCGCTCCTTTTCGTGGAAGGGCGGCCAGAAATCGGCCGAGAAATTGGTGATCGCGAACAAAGGCACATTGCGCGCGTGAAGCGCCTCGACGAGCGCGTGGACGCCGGGGACCGGCCCGCTGATCGTCTCGCCGAACCTGTCACTCCAGGCGGCGATCAGCGCGGCATATTGGGGGAATTTCTCGGATAGCTCGGCCGCCGCCTCGTCATAGGGGCGGCCGCCGTCGAGCGTCTCGTGCCAGGCATAGAGATCGACATCCTCGATGAATTGCAGCCGCGCCGCGTCGTCGGCGATCTGCCGGACGAGGAAGGCGTCGGGATCCCAGCCGTAAAGGACGTTGCCGACGTCGAAGACGACGGCTCTTATGGGAGATGCGGAAAGGCTCTTATCCACCATTCACCGTTCGGGCTGAGCTTGTCGAAGCCCTGCCCTCCCTTCCGCATAAAGAAAGAAATGCCCTTCGACAGGCTCAGGGCGAACGGAGCGGGGAGCTCGAGGCCGGAGCCGTCAGCCCTGGCGCGCCTTGAAGCGGCGGTTGGTCTTGTTGATCACGTAGGTGCGGCCCCTGCGGCGGATCACGCGGCAGTCGCGGTGGCGCGACTTGAGGGACTTGAGCGAATTGCGGATCTTCATGGCCTGGAACGCCTGCCTGTTTCTTGTCGATGCTGAATGCTGAAAAGCGAAGGCGCTCCCTAAGGGGAGGCGCCCGCCAAGTCAAGTTGGCGCCGATCGCCGGCGGGGTCAGGCGCCGGCGGCGACGCGCTGGGCGTCGGGGGCCCCGAACAAAGCGGTGATTTCGCGTTTCTCGCGATCGCTGAGCTCGGGCCGCCAGATGTCGAAGATCAGCACCACCCTGTCCTCGGCGCTGTCGTTCCACGCCTCATGCTCGATCGTATCGTCGAAGATGAGCAGTTTGCCCACCTCCCACTGCCTTTCCTCATTGCCGACGCGAAAGCCGCAGCCGGGCGGAACGATCAACGGCAGATGGCAGATCAGCCGGGTGTTGTGCACGCCGCTATGAGGCGTGATCCGCGAGCGGGGACGCAGCAGCGAGAACATCGCCGTCGGCGCCGACTGGTTGATGCGCGGCAGCGGCGCCGCCTGCACCGCCTCCCAGGTCGCGGGGCAGCGCGAGATGACATCGGGCGCCAGCGCGCCATTCTCGCAGAGGAAGAGCGCGCTCCAGTCGCTATTGTCGAGCAGCCGGTTCTCATCCATGCGCGGCTTGTTGGGCTCGGCCTGGATATAGGGCCTGAAGCCCTCTCGCCCCACCGCCAGCAGCGCCGCGATCTCCCGCCTTATCGCGTCCGTCGCGGCCTCGACCGTGGGCACCCAGGCGAAGTCCGCCGTGTCGAAGAACTGGACCAGCGGCAGCCCAGGAAAGAAATAGACGGTCGGCTCCTGGATAAAGACTTGCTTGCGCCCCGCGACGATATCGAGCGACAGCTGGAAACGGGCGCTGCGCTTCTCGGGCGTCAGGCCCTGCGCGGCCAGCGAGGCCTCCAGCTGGACCGAATAGCGCGCCTCCATCTGCGCCGTCGCCGCCTCGGCGCGCCGGAGCTCGGGGACGATGTCGGGGGGAAGCGACGGCTCCTCCGAGGCGATGCGAAGCGCGGTCCGGTAGAAGCTGACCGCGCTGCGCTCATCGCCCGCCTTGGCGCGGCAATCGCCCTTCATGATCAGCCCCGCCAGTCCGCGCGCTTCCAGGACGAGCGCCTGGTCGACGGCGGACTCCTCGCCGGCCGCATCGTTCAGGGCGCGGCAGGCGGCGGCCTGGAAGAGCCAGACCGGGGCGGCCGCGCGGCCGGTCCCGGTCACCGTTTCGAAGCCGGCGCGGGCATCGGCCGGACGGCCCTGGCGGAGCGCCTCCATGGCTTCCTTGAGGAGCTGTTCGGCGTCCTGGTTGCTGAGCTGCATCGGGCGTCCTTAGGAAATGGGAGGGCGCTCCGCCAGATGTCTTTCCCAGGCCAGAGCGTCGGCCACGATCGTCGCCAGATCGGCGCGCGCGGGCCGCCAGGGCAAAGTGGAGAGGATCTTGCGATTGTCGGCGACGAGCGCATCTGGATCGCCGGCGCGGCGCGGGTCCAGCCGCCGCTCGATCGTCCGGTTGGTGACCCGGTCCACGGTGTCGAGCACTTCCAGCACCGAAAAGCCGCGGCCATAGCCGCAGTTCATGACATGACTGCGGGCCGGCTCGGCGATCAGCGCGGCGAGCGCGTCGACATGGGCGGCCGCGAGATCGCTGACATGGATATAGTCGCGAATGCCGGTGCCGTCGGGCGTGGCGTAATCCGTTCCGTAGACGCTGACGTGGCTGCGCCGCCCGGTCGCCGCCTCGACCGCGACCTTGATCAAATGGGTCGCCCCCCTGGTCGATTGGCCGGCGCGGCCCTTGGGATCGGCGCCGGCGACGTTGAAATAACGCAGGGCGCAATAATTGAGCGGGTAGGCGGCGGCGCTGTCCTTCAGCATCCGCTCGGTCATCAGCTTGGACCAGCCATAAGGGTTGATCGGCACGGTGGGCGCGTCCTCGGCCACCGGCACCGCCTCGGGGATGCCGTAGGTCGCGGCCGTCGAGGAAAAGATGAAATGGGCGACGCCGCCTTCGACCGCGCTTTCGATCAGGGCGCGGCTCTTCACCGTGTTGTTCCGATAATATTTGAGCGGATTCTCGACCGATTCGGGCACCACCACCGAGCCTGCGAAATGCATGATCGCGCCGATCTTGTGCTCGGCGATCAGCCGGGCGAGCAGGGGCGCATCGGCGATGTCGCCCTCGACGAAGGCCGCTCCCTTGGGCACCGCCCAGGCGAAGCCGGTCGCGAGATTGTCGATCACCACCACCGGCCAGCCCGCATCGAGCAGGGCCAAAGCGGCGTGGCTGCCGATGTAGCCCGCCCCGCCGGTCACCAATACCGGCAGCCGCCTCATTTCGTCCGTCATTCCTTCTCCTGCCTGTCCGTTGCAGCAAAAACGGGTTAAACTCGTTACAGGTCCTATACAGTCTCATCGCCCAAGAACGAGACCCAGGAACGAGGTATCCCATGAACAAGCTCGCATCGCATCTCAGCGCGCTCGCCGGCATCGCCCTTCTCGCCGGCTGCGCGATGGACATGGGCGGCGGCGCCGCCGCCAGCTCC
This sequence comes from Allosphingosinicella sp., assembly GCA_035629975.1. Lineage (GTDB taxonomy): Bacteria > Pseudomonadota > Alphaproteobacteria > Sphingomonadales > Sphingomonadaceae > Allosphingosinicella. Next base: position 25,401 of record DASQLN010000019.1, read on the forward strand.
GCCGCGTCGGTGACCCGCTTCCACCTGGGCCAGCCGGTCGCGCGCGGCCCGATCGCGATCGAGCCCGCGGACCAGGCGGACTCGAACAGCCTCGAATTCGAGCAGGTCGCGGCCGCGGTCGGCCGCGAGCTCACGCGCCTGGGCTGGACGATCGAGCCGGGCGGACGCTCCGAGCAGGTCGCCGTGGTCCGGATCGACCAGGCGGCACGGCCCGGCGGGCGCGGCGGCGGGCTCAGCGTCGGGCTGGGAGTCGGCGGCGGCAGCTATCGGCGCGGCGGCGGGGTCGGCGTCGGAGTCGGCGGGTCGGTCCCTATCACCGGCAACCGGCCCAACATGCTGGTCGGGACCGAGCTTTCGGTGCGCATCCAGCGCCGTTCCGATGCGACCGTCGCCTGGGAGGGCCGGGCCCAGATCGAGGCGCGCGGCGGCACGCCTCTCGCCAGCCGCGCCGGCGCCGCCGACCGGCTCGCCGCGGCGCTGTTTCGGGACTTCCCCGGAGAGTCGGGGCGCACTATCAGGGTCCGCTGATTCCGCCCCTCTCCCCCAAGGATAATATGACCCTTTCCGTTACGAGCGCCTTTGACGGCGGCAATATTCATGTGGTTTCCATCGAGGGCGAGCTCATCGACCTCGAGATCGTAAAGGACCGCAGCTCAGACTTCTACCAATGGTTCTATTTCCGGGTGACCGGGGGCAGCGGCCGGGCGCTGACGCTGCGCATCCTCAACTGCGCCGGCGCCGCCTATCCCGACGGCTGGCCCGGCTATCGCGCCTGCGTCTCCCTCGACCGCGAGGAATGGACCCGGACCGACACCTCCTATGCGGACGGCGTGCTGACCATCGCCCTGACGCCGACCTCGGACAGCGTCTGGATCGCCTATTTCGCGCCCTACACGATGGAGCGGCACCACGATCTGGTCGCCGAGGTCGCGGCGGCGCCGGGCGTCGATTACCGCTCGCTCGGGCGGACGCTGGACGGGCGCGAGCTCGATTATTTCAGGCTCGACGGCGGCCCGCTGCAGGTCTGGCTCTACGCCCGCCAGCATCCCGGGGAGACCATGGCCGAGCATTGGATGGAAGGCGCGCTCGAGCGGCTGCTCGACGAGGCCGATCCGGTGACCCGCCGGCTCAGGCAGAAGGCGACCTTCCACATCGTCCCCAACATGAACCCCGATGGCTCCTTCCGCGGCCATTTGCGGACCAATGCGGCGGGCGTGAACCTCAACCGCGAATGGCACGCGCCGAGCGCCGAGCGCAGCCCGGAAGTGCTTTACGTCCGCGACGAGATGGACAGGACCGGCGTCGATTTCGCGATGGACATTCACGGCGACGAGGCGATCGCCGCCAATTTCCTCGCCGGCTTCGAGGGCGTGCCGGGCTGGAGGCAGGAGCAGCAGGACCTGTTCGACGCGTTCGGCGAGGCGTTTCTGCGCGCCAGCCCCGATTTCCAGACCGACAAGGGCTATCAGATACCCGGCCCCGGCCAGGCCAATCTCTCCATGTCCACCGCCCAGCTCGCAGAGCGCTTCGGCGCGGTGTCGATGACGCTGGAAATGCCGTTCAAGGACAATGCCGAGCTTCCCGACCCGGTTCATGGCTGGTCCCCCGACCGCTGCCGCCTCCTCGCCCGCGCCAGCCTGGATGCGCTTCACGCGATCATCGACGGGATCGGAGCATATCGCCAAGGCGCAGCATAGGAACTCCACCACCGTTCGCCCTGATGATCAGGTCGCCATGCCCCCGGGCATGGCTGCGGATGTCCGGGGGACATCCGCACCTGATCATTGTCGAAGGGCTTTTCTTCTTTTCCTTAGGGTCAAAAGGAAGGAAAGGGCTTCGACAGGCTCAGCCCGAACGGATGTGAGAGGGCATGGGAGATCGGTGCAATGCCCCAGCTCGTCCTGATCCGCCACGGCCAGTCTGCCTGGAACCTCGAGAATCGCTTCACCGGCTGGTGGGACGTCGGCCTGACGCCCAAGGGCGAGGAGGAGGCGAAGCAGGCGGGCGAATTGCTCGCCGCCAAGGGCTTCGATTTCGACCTCGCCTTCACCTCCCTGCAGACCCGGGCGATCAAGACCTTGCACATCGTGCTCGAGGCGATGGGGCGGCTATGGATTCCGGAGGAGAAGCATTGGCGATTGAACGAGCGCCATTATGGCGGGCTCACCGGGCTCGACAAGGCCGAGACCGCGGGCCGGCATGGCGACGAGCAGGTCAGGATCTGGCGCCGCTCGTTCGACATCCCGCCGCCGGCGATGGAGCCGGGCGGCGACTTCGACCTCACCAACGACCGCCGCTATGCGGGCATCCCCATCCCCACTTATGAGAGCCTGAAGGACACGATTGCGCGGGTCCTGCCTTATTGGGAGGAAAGGATCGCGCCGGCGCTGAAGGACGGCCGGCGCGTGGTGATCTCCGCCCACGGCAATTCGCTGCGCGCCTTGGTTAAGCACCTCTCGAACATCGCCGACGACGAGATCGTCGCGCTCGAAATCCCGACCGGCCAGCCGGTCGTCTACGATCTCGACGAGGATCTGAACGCGATCGAACGCTATTTCCTGAAGGACCGCTGACATGCTCGCATTTCTCGCCGCGCTGCTCGCCCTCGCCGCCACGCCGCTCGACGCGCAGGGCAGCGCAGTGCCCAATGTGCCGGCCCCGGTCGAGGTGGATGGGCTGCGCGTCTCGCTCGTCCACACCGCCGATCGCGACGCTTTCCTCAATGCCTGGCTGGCCGGGACCCGCGAATTGCCGATCACCGAGCGTGCGGTACGCGGTCGGCGGCTCGCCGCGATCGTGATCTTTCAGGGATGCCGGGCGGCTGCGAACGGCAAATGCAATGTGACCGGCCGCTTCACCTATCTGAAGCCCGATGGCTCGGTCGCCGGAGAGGTCGAGGGCGCATTGTGGACCGAGGGGCCCCTGGGCGACTCCGCGATCCCCTCCCCCAGCGGGCCGGACCTGGAGATAGAGCCGCACGATCCAATGGGAACCTGGACGGTCCGGGTGCGCGTCACCGATACCGTGCGCGGCGTGAGCGTGGAGACGGAGGCTCGGGTCATCGTCGATACGCCGCCGACGGCGCCGGCGCCGACGCCGAGCTAGGTCCTAGAATTCCTTGACGCGCTCGCGGTTGCGGGCGGCGCGGCGGAGGACCTCCTCGACGCTGTCGCCGGGAAGGATGGTGGCGACGCTGACCGTCGCGTCCAGCCTGACCTGGGTGTGGCCGAGATCGAGCGGATGGGCCGCGACGCAGCGCGCGATCCGCTCGGCGGTGTCGAGCGCCGAATCGGCGTCGAGATGGTCGAGCAGCAGCGAAAAGGCGCCGCCTCCGCCCCGCGCGGCGACGTCGCTGGCGCGGATGAGGTTCTTGAGCAAACGGGCGACGTGACGCAAGGCCGCGTCCCCTGCAACGCGGCCATAGCCCTCGTTGACCGCCTTCAAATCGCTGAGATCGACCGAGATCAGGGCCGCGGGCGTGCCGTGGCGCGCGGCCTGGCTCAGCACGCGCTCGAGCTCGTTCCTGAACTGGCGCGGATCGAGCAAGGCGGTGAGCGGGTCGCGGCCGACATTCTCGTCGAGATCGCCGAGCCGCGCGCGCGCATCGGCCAGAGCGGCGCGGAGCAGCGCATTCTCGTCGCTGAGCCGCGACAATGCCTCGCGCGCCTCCAGCGCCGGCCCTTCATCGGGGCGGTCCGCTATCTCCGAACTGTTCTTCCGGCGTCCCATGCAGCCACCTTATCCCGCGAAGGTTAACGCTTCTTTTAGCGCGGCGAACTGGAGTCATCCCGGCCCTTCGACTGCCTGCAAGGCAGGCGCTCAGGATGAACTTGAGCCGACGGCTGAAGGCCGGGATCCATGAACACCGCGCGGGTAGGAATGCGAACGCGCTTTCGCGTTTTCGATACGCTCCGTGTTCATGGATCCCGACTTTCGTCGGGATGACGAGGGGCGGAGCGGCCGCGCCGATTGCTCCCGGCGCCCATGCGGGCTAGGGAGTGGCGCTTCCAAGGCTTGGGGGCCGGACATGCCGGGCGAAGCGCCTCTCATCGGGATCATCATGGGCAGCCGCTCCGATTGGGAGACGATGCGCCACGCCGCCGAGACGCTCGACATGCTCGGCGTCGCTTATGAGAAGAAGGTGGTCTCCGCGCACCGCACGCCCGAGCGGCTCTACGACTATGCCCGCGGCGCCTCCGGCCGCGGGCTCAAGGCGATCATCGCGGGCGCCGGCGGGGCCGCCCATCTGCCCGGCATGGCGGCCTCGATGACGCATTTGCCGGTGCTCGGCGTGCCGGTCGAGACCAAGGCGCTGGCCGGGCTCGATTCGCTGCTCTCGATCGTGCAGATGCCCGCCGGCGTGCCGGTGGGGACGCTGGCGATCGGCAAGGCGGGCGCGATCAATGCGGGGCTGCTGGCAGCCGCGATCCTGGCGACGTCGGACGAAAGGCTGGCGGAGCGGCTCGCCTCGTGGCGGCAGAGCCAGACCGACGGCGTCGCCGAAGCGCCCGAATGATCGTTCCCCCCGGCGCCACGATCGGGATTATCGGCGGCGGCCAATTGGGGCGGATGCTGGCGCTGGCCGCGGCTCGGCTCGGCTATCGCTGCCATGTCTACGCGCCCGACGAGACCGGCCCCGCCGCTCTGGTCGCCGCGCGCTTCACCCGGGGCGCGTTCGAGGACGAGGCGGCGCTGGCGCGCTTCGCCGGCGAGGTCGACGTGGTCACCTACGAGTTCGAGAATATCCCGACCGGGCCGCTCGCCGCGATCGCCGCGCTTGTGCCGCTGCATCCGCCTGTCGCGGCGCTGGAGACGGCGCAGGACCGGCTCGCGGAGAAGGCCTTCATCGAGCGGCTCGGCGGGCGGCCCGCGCCTTATGCCCAGGTCGACGACCGGGCCGGGCTCGACGCGGCGCTCGCCGAAATCGGGGCGCCGGCGATCCTCAAGACGCGGCGCTTCGGCTATGACGGCAAGGGCCAGGCGCGGATCGACGGCGCGGCGGACGCGGATGCCGCCTGGGAGGCGGTGCGCGGCGCGGCCTCGATCCTCGAAGGCTTCATCCCCTTCGACGCCGAATATTCGATCCTGCTCTGCCGCGGCGCGGACGGGGAAATCGTCACCTGGGACGCGCCCCTGAACCGGCACGAGGGCGGGATATTGGTGACCTCCGACGTGCCCGCCGGTCCCGAACTCGCGTCCGCGATCGCCGAGGCGGAGGCGCTCGCCCGGCGCGCCGCCGGCGCGCTCGGCCATGTCGGCATGCTGACCATGGAATTCTTCGCCTGTCGCGGCGCGGCAATCTTCAACGAAATGGCGCCGCGCGTCCACAATAGCGGCCACTGGACGATCGAGGGCGCGACGACCTCGCAATTCGAGAACCACATCCGCGCGATCTGCGGGCTGCCGCTGGGCGCGACGAGGCGAATCGTGCCGCGGGTCGCGATGCGCAACCTGGTCGGGGACGAGGCCACGCGCTGGCGCGACATCCTCGCCGACCCGGGAGCCCGCCTCCACCTCTACGGCAAGGACGCCCCGCGCCCCGGCCGCAAGATGGGCCATGTGACCAGGCTGTTCGGGGACAGTGAAGAGTAACTGTCCCCGTGCCTGCTACTGCGCCGGCCTCGCCGCCGCCGCCGGAGCCGCGGGCATGCCGGGCAGGGTCATCACCTCGATCGGCATGTTGAGCCGCTCGAGCTGCGGGCGGATCCTGGCCGCGTCGCCGACCACCACCCAGACGAAATTGTCCGGATTGAGGTAACGGCGCGCGGCCTGGTCGAGGGCCGGCGCGGTCATCCCGCGGTACCGATCGGCGATCCGCTCCCAATAGTCGTCCGGCCGGCGGTAAAGTGCGTTGGAGCGCAGCGCCCCAAGCACCGCCCCAGACGTCTCGAACTGGCCCGGAAGCTGGCGGGTATTGCCCAGGATGATGCGGTTCATCTCCTCGGCGGTCACTCCTTCGTTCGACAGGAAGGCGCGCACCATCTGCATCGCCGCGGCGATCGATTCGCCGGTGCGGTCGGCCTGGACCGGCGCCTGGATGACGTAGGGCACCTGATGCTCGATCATATTGGGGCTGCCGCGGGCTCCGTAGGACCAGCTGCGCCGCTCGCGCAGCTCCATGTTGATCCGCGACAGGAAACTGCCGCCCAGCGCCTCGTTGGCGGCGGTCAGCGGGAGCAGGTCCTGCGTGCCCTGCGCGGGCATGACCTGGCCGGCGAGGATGAAGCTCTGCGGCGATTGCGGCCGGTCGATCAGCACGATCCGCGGCCGCGGCGCCGGGATGGCCGCGCTGAACGCCTTGGTCCCGCGCCGCACCGAGGGCGGCCGCCAATTGCCGAAGCGCGCCTCGAGCAGGGGCCTCAATTGGGCGAGCGGCACGTCGCTGACCACGAAGATCGTCGCATTGTCGGGCCGGATCCAGGCGCGGTGGAAGCCGATCAGCTCGTCGCGGGTGAGCGTGCGCAGCACGGCGAGATCGCCGGTCCCGGAGAATGGCCGCCCGTAAGGATGGGCGGCGCCGTAGAGCAGGCCCGGCAGCGCGCGATTGGCGAGGCCGCCGGGCTGGGTCAGCTCGGCGGCGACGCCAGTGAGCTGCTGCTGGCGGACTCGCTCGATCTCCGCGGGCGCGAAGGCCGGGTTGCGGATGATGTCGGCGAGCAGGTCCAGCGACTCGCCCAGATTCGGGGTCAGCGCGGTCAGCCCGACCGTGGTGCGGTCGACGCTCGCGTCGGTGGAGACGATAGCGCCGAGCCGCTCCTGCGCTTCGGCGAGCTGGGTCGAATTGAGCCTGGTCGTGCCCTCTTCGAGCATGTTCAGCATCATCGCCTGGGTGCCGAGCCGATTGGCCGGATCGGCGGCGACGCCGGCGTCGAACTCGACCGCGACGCGGGTGACGGGCACGGCGGCGCGGCGCGAATAGACGATGCGGATGCCGTTCGACAGCCGCGCCCGCTCGATCGCGGGCAAGTCGAGCGCGGGCGTGCCGGCGACGTCGGGCATTCGCAGCGTGGGTGCCGGCGCGGCGGGGGCCGCGGGGGCGGCCGGCCGCGGGGCGACGGCCGCCGCTTCCTGATAGGCGCCGCGCTCGCCCGGTTCGACGCGCAGGGCGTAGACCGGCCGATTGAGCCAGCGCTGCATCGACGCGCGTACCGCGGCCGGCGTCACCCGCGACAGATTCTGGAGCCGGCGGCGGTAGAAATTGGCGTCGTTCGCGTAGAGCACGCCCTCGGCCAAAGCGACGGCCTTGCCGCCGAAGCCGCCGACCTGCTCGAGGCCCTGGATGCGGCCGGAAACGTTGCGCATCACCGCGCGCCGCACCTCGTCCTCGGTCGGACCGCCGGCGACGAAATCGGCGATCAGTGCGTCGAGGCGCCGCGAGACGGCGGCGACGTCCTGGCCCGGCTTGACGTCGACGGTGACGCTGAACAGGCCGAGGCGGTGGAAACCCTGATAGCTGGCGCTGACCGCGACCGCGCTCTGCTCGGAGCGAACCAGGACATTGTCGAGGCGCGAGCTGGCGAGGCCGCCGAGCACCGCGCCGCCGACCTGCAGCGCCGCGGCATCGTCTTCTTCGAGCATGCCCGGCACCACCCAGGTCCGGTAGAGGCGGGTATTGGCGACGCGGTCCTGCATGACGTCATCGACGCGCGCCGGCAAAGTCGGGATCGGCGCCTCAGTCGGCGCGTGGTCGGGGCCGCGCGCGATCGTGCCGAAATGGCGCTCGATCAGCGGCCGCGCTGTGGCGGCGTCGATGTCGCCGGCGAGCACGAGCACGGCATTGTTGGGCCCGTAATTCTCGCGGAACCACTGGTGGACGGTCTCGATCGAGGCGCCGTCGAGATCGGCCATCGAGCCGATCGGAGTGTGCCGGTAGGGGTGGCCTTCGGGGAAAAGCGATTCGAACAGGCGGTAGCCGACCAGGCCGAAGGGCTGGTTGTCGCCCTGGCGCTTCTCGTTCTGAACGACGCCGCGCTGGCTGTCGAGCTTCTCCTGGGTGACCGCGCCCAGCAGGCGGCCCATGCGGTCGGCCTCGAGGAACAGGGCGCGCTCGAGCGCCGTGGTCGGCACGGTCTGGAAGTAATTGGTGCGATCGAACGAAGTGGTGCCGTTGAAGTCGGTCGCGCCGATCTCGCGCAAGGGGGCGAAATAATCGCCGGGCGCGTTTTCGGAGCCGTTGAACATGAGATGCTCGAACAGATGCGCGAAGCCGGTGCGGCCCGCCGGCTCGTCCTTCGAGCCGACATTGTACCAGACCGAAACCGCGACCACGGGCGCCTTGCGGTCGGTGTGGATGACGACGCGCAGCCCGTTCTCCAGGGTGAAGGTGTCGTGGGGGATTTCGACCCGGTTGACCAGCGAGTGGAGCGGATCGGCGGCTGGCGCGGCTGCGGCCGGCGCCTGGACCGCGGCCTCCTCCGCGGGAGCGGCCGGCGCGGCCGAGGCGGCGGAGGCGATCAGCGACAGGCCCGTGACGAAGGCGAACGCGGTGAACGATTTGCGCATGTGATTCCCCATGGATGCAGGCCGCGGACCCTTACAGGGGTGTACGGCCAACGCAATACGCTTCGGCCGGGAATCGCGCCGAAAGGCGGGTTTTGACGATTGCCATTGCGTGAAGGGGCGGCGCTCCTACATCCGGAAAGGGTCAAAACGGGGCCGGATGCCATGAATCTCGAGAAATTCACCGACCGCGCGCGCGGCTTCCTGCAATCGGCGCAGACCGTCGCGTCGCGGATGAATCATCAGCAGATCGCGCCCATCCATGTGCTGAAGGCCTTGCTCGAGGACGAGCAGGGCATGGTGGCGGGGCTGATCGCTCGGGCAGGCGGCAGCGCCGAGGCGGCGCGGCGGGAGACCGACGAGGCGCTGGCCAGGGTGCCGGTCGTCTCCGGCGGCGGCGCCAGCGCGGCGCCGAGCCTCAACGGCGACACGATCCGCCTGCTCGATTCGGCCGAGGAGATCGCCCAGAAGGCCGGCGACTCCTATGTCGCGGTCGAGCGCATCCTGCTCGCGCTCAATATGTCGAAGACCGACGCCGGCAAGGCGCTGACCGACGCCGGCTTGAAGCCCGAGGCGCTCAACGCGGCGATCAACGAGCTGCGCGGCGGCCGCAGCGCCGACACATCCGGCGCCGAGGACCGCTACGACGCCTTGAAGAAATTCGCCCGCGACCTCACCCAGGCCGCGCGGGACGGCAAGCTCGATCCGGTGATCGGCCGCGACGAGGAGATCCGCCGCACCGTCCAGATCCTCGCCCGCCGCACCAAGAACAATCCGGTGCTGATCGGCGATCCGGGCGTCGGCAAGACCGCGATCGCCGAAGGCCTCGCTCTGCGCATCGCCAATGGCGACGTGCCCGACAGCCTCAAGGACCGGCGGCTGATGGCGCTCGACATGGGCTCGCTCATCGCCGGCGCCAAATATCGCGGCGAGTTCGAGGAGCGGCTCAAGGGCGTGCTCGACGAGGTCAAGGGGGCCGAGGGCGAGGTCGTCCTGTTCATCGACGAGATGCACACCCTGATCGGCGCCGGCGCCAGCGAGGGGTCGATGGACGCCTCCAACCTGCTGAAGCCGGCCCTCGCCCGCGGCGAATTGCACTGCATCGGCGCGACCACGCTCGACGAATATCGCAAGCATGTCGAGAAGGACCCGGCGCTGCAGCGGCGCTTCCAGCCGGTTTTCATCGGCGAGCCGACGGTCGAGGACACGATCTCGATCCTCAGGGGCCTCAAGGAGAAATACGAGCTGCACCACGGCGTCCGGATCACCGACGCCGCTTTGGTCTCGGCGGCGACGCTCTCGAACCGCTACATCACCGACCGCTTCCTGCCCGACAAGGCGATCGACCTGATGGACGAGGCGGCGAGCCGCATCCGCATGGAGGTCGAGAGCAAGCCGGAGGAGATCGAGACGCTCGACCGGCGGATCATCCAGCTGAAGATCGAGCGGGAGGCGCTGAAGAAGGAGAAGGATTCCGCGTCCAAGGAGCGGCTCAAGGCGCTCGAAGGCGAGCTCGCCAATCTCGAGCAGCAGTCGGCCGAACTGACCCAGCGCTGGCAGGCGGAGAAGGACAAGATCGCCGGCGAGGCGGTGATCAAGGCGCAGCTCGACCAGGCGCGGATCGAGCTCGACCAGGCGCAGCGTTCGGGCGACCTCGCCAAGGCGGGCGAGCTCCAATATGGGCGCATCCCCGCGCTCGAAAAGCAGCTCGAGGAGGCCGCCGCCGTCAGCTCCAGCGCGATGCTTCGCGAGGAGGTGACGAGCGAGGACATCGCCGCCGTGGTCGCGCGCTGGACCGGCATTCCGATGGAGCGGATGCTCGAGGGCGAGCGCTCCAAATTGCTCGCTATGGAGGACGCGCTCGGCAAGCGCGTGATCGGCCAGGCCGAGGCGGTGCAGGCGGTCAGCCGCGCCATCCGCCGCGCCCGCGCCGGCCTGCAGGACCCGAACCGGCCGATGGGCTCGTTCCTGTTCCTGGGGCCCACCGGCGTCGGCAAGACGGAGCTGACCAAGGCGCTCGCCGACTTCCTGTTCGACGACAGCCACGCAATGGTCCGCATCGACATGTCCGAGTTCATGGAGAAGCACTCGGTCGCCCGGCTGATCGGCGCGCCTCCGGGCTATGTCGGCTATGAGGAAGGCGGCGTGCTGACCGAGGCGGTGCGGCGCCGGCCCTATCAGGTCGTATTGTTCGACGAGGTCGAGAAAGCGCATTCGGACGTCTTCAACATCCTCCTCCAGGTGCTCGACGACGGCCGGCTCACCGACGGCCAGGGCCGCACCGTCGATTTCACCAACACGATCATCATCCTGACCTCCAACCTCGGCAGCCATTTCCTGACCGGCCTCGCCGACGGCCAGAAGGTCGAGGATGTCGAGCCGCAGGTGATGGAGGCGGTCCGCGGCCATTTCCGCCCCGAGCTCCTCAACCGGCTCGACGAGATCATCCTCTTCCACCGGCTGGCGGCCGAGCATATGGGCCCGATCGTCGACATCCAGGTCGCCCACGTCCAGGCGCTGCTGAAGGACCGCAAGATCGCGCTCGACCTGAGCGACGGCGCCCGCGCGTGGCTCGGCCGGGTCGGCTACGACCCGGTCTACGGCGCGCGCCCCCTGAAGCGCGCCGTCCAGAAATATCTCCAGGACCCGCTCGCCGACGCGATCCTCAGGGGCGACATCATGGACGGACAGGCGGTCAGGGTCGACGAAGGCGACGGCGCGCTCAAGCTCAGCTGAGCGGCATCGCCACGTCGAAGGCCACCGTGAGCCGCTCGCCCGCCACGAAGGGGCGGGTGCCGTGCCACATAGTCGAGGGAAAGAGGACGAGCAGGCCGGGCCTGGGCTCGATCAGCCGGGTCGGCGGCAGCGCAATCCCGATTTCCTCGGGCGCTTCGCCTAGCGCGAGCCAGCCGGCCTCACCGGGCCCGCGCTCCGCCTCGTCCGGAAGCGCGACATAGAAAGCCGAGCTCAGCCAGCCGCCCGAATGGCGGTGGACGACGTGGCTGCCGCCCCCGGCAAGCCGCACCGACCAGGAGCCGGCGAAACGGATCGGCCGGTCGCGGGGCGGGCCGAGCGTGGGATGGACCGGATCGCGCGGCGGCAGCTGGTCGATATGGCCCCGGACTGCCCGCGCGAGTGCCGCCCGCAAAGCCCTGATTTCGGGCTCGGTGCGGGCGAACAGCGCGCCCTCGGTCTGGCTGCCGCCGCGCACCGACTGGTCGAGCGGCGCCCCCCGCGCCAGATGCAAAGCGCGCAGCCGCGCAGCCAGCGCGTCGAGCGGCCCCACGGCCTCGCCGAGATCATAAATCCCGACCAGCCGCTCGTCGCCTTCGAGCCACGCCCAGCGCGAATCCCCGAGCAGCCGCCAGGCGACCCCCAGATAGGACACGAACAGCGCGCCGGCCGATGTGCCCGACCAATGTTCGGCTAGCGCCGCCGCCTCGCCGATCCGGCCCGCGCGGAACAGATGGGCGAGATGGAAGAGCGCGACCGACGGATCGCCGATCGGCTGCATCGCCGCATAGAGCGGGGCGGCCGCCTCGATCTCGCCCATGCGGTCGAGCGCGGCCGCTTCATAGGCGTCGAACATCAAATGGGCGCCGCCAGCGTCCCGCCCACACCGCGCCGCCGCGCGCAGCTCTTCGTGCAGCCCGGCCCGGCTCAGCGCCGCCAGCAGCGCTCCCCAGAGATCGAGATGATAAGGCGTCTGCTCGAGCGCTCGCTCCAGCTCCCGCGTGAAGCCGGCGCGGTCGCCAGACTGCCAGCGCAGATTGGCGAGCCGCGCCTGGCCCTGCGTCCAGCCCGGCCGCTCGGCGAGCTCGCCCTCGAGCGTGGCCAGCGCGGCCGCCCTGCCCCGCTCGGCGAGGATTGCCGAGACCCGCCCGAAGCGCAGGCCGTCATCCGCCGGCGCGAGCGCCAGCGCCCGGTCGAACAAGGCGGTCGCCGGCCGCCCCGCCTCCTGATGCATGCAGGCCCGCCCCGACGCGATGCCGGGATCGTCCGGCGCCAGCGCGGCGGCGCGGTCGAAGGCATCGGCCGCCGGCGCCAGCGCGTCGAGCGCCCGGTAAAGCTGGCCTAAAAGCTCCCAGAGCCGCGCCTCGCCAGGCTGGCGCCGCACCGCCTCGGCAAGCAGCGGAAGCGCCGCCTCCTCCTCGGCGGCCCTCAGCGCCGCGCGCCCATGCGCGAGCACCGCCTCGGCATCGCCCGGGTCGGGCGCGGCGCTCACGCCGGCGCAGCTTTCATGTCGTAACCGAGGCGCTCGGCCCAGGGCGCAAGGGTCGGCAGGATCGGCGCCATTTGCGCGGCGTAGCGCTCCCAGCGCCCGGCCGCGCGCTTGTAGATGGGCTCCGAGACCTGCGAATAGCTGGCGGTGCGGACATGGCCGCGGCTCGCCGCCGCCGCCTGGTTGTCGAGCACCGCTTCGTCCCAGGGAAGGCCGAGAAAATCGAGCAGTGGCCGCATCTCGCCGCCGAGATCCTCGACCATGCGCTCGTAGCGGACACGGTGGACGCGGAGCGGCAGCAGGGTTTCGGCGCGCGTCCAGGCGTCGAACACCGCATCGTAGGTCAAAGCCGCCTCGCGCAAATCGGTGAAGCTGCGCATCGCCTGGTTGAGGTTGAAGTTGGCCATGAAGCAGCTGAGCACTGCATCGCATGGATGGCGTTCGACGAAGACGATCCTGGCATCGGGGAAGAGGCGGTGAACGATCGGCATCCGCGCCATGTGCAGCGGATGCTTGTCGACGATCGTCTGGCCCGGCGCGGGCGGCGACAGCGTCTCGAGCGCCTCGAAATAGCGCGCGCGATAGGCCTCGATCTCGGCCGCGCTCCACCGGCCGGGGTCGGTGTCGCCGGTGACCGACGCCTCGACTTCGCGCAGCACCGGCAGTTCCTCGAGCACGTGCAGGTTCGGCATGTTCATCAGCAAGGTGTCGAGCAGGGTCGTGCCCGAGCGCGGGAAGCCGACGATGAAGATCGGCGCGGGCGGCCCCGCCGCGGGGGCGGCCCCAGTCGTTCCCGGTGTCCAGGCCGCCACCCGCTCGGGCGTGACCCGGGCGGCATCCGCGGCCACGGTCTCGCGATAGCTCGGCCCGGCCGGCGCCGGCTTGCCCGCGAGCGATGCCCGGTTCATCTCGGCGAAGGCGGCGAAGGCGCGGCCGGGGTCGCCAAGGCGGTCGTGCAGCTCCGCGATCAGCTGGCTGCGCCGCACCGGATGGATGCTCTCGGGCGTCGCCTCGGCGAGCGGCAGGGCCTCGGCGAAGCGGCCCTGCCTGCGCAGCGACCAGGCCTGGATGAAGCCGAACTCCGGGCCGGCCAGGCCGCGCGCCCTACCATCCTCCACCAGGGCCGCGAGTTCGTCGGTACGGTTCAGATTCTCGAGCAACAGGCCGAGCTCCAGATGCGCGGAAAGCGCGCGCGGATCGAGCCGGATCGCCTCCCGATAGGCGCGCTCGGCCGCTTCGAAATCGCGCAATGCGCTTTCGGCGAGGCCGAGCTCGGTCAGCACCCTGACGTCGTCCGGGCTGACCCGCGCCGCTTCGCGCATCACCGCGCGGCGCTCCTCCTCCCGCTCGGCCGCCGCCAGCACTTCGGAAAGGTTGAAGACCATCTCGACCATGTCCGGCCTGAGCGTGATCGCCCGCAGGAAGGCATCGACCGCGCCGTCCAGATCGCCCATCGCGGCGCGGACGTTGCCGAGATTGTTCCAGCTCTCGAAATCCTCCGGGAAGGCGGCGATCACCGCCTGATAGGCGACGGACGCCTCCGCGAGCCGGCCGCTCTCCTGGTGGACATAGGCCGCCAGCCGCGCCAGCCGGGGATCGCCCTCATGGCCGGCGCAGACGGCGGAGGCCTCGTCGAGGGCGCCGCTCGCGACCAACGCCGTGGCAAGGTTGACGCGCATCGCGAGGTCTGCCGGCTCGAGCGCCAAGGCGCGCCGGAAATGCGGCACCGCGGCGGCGGGATCGCCCGATTGCGCGGCGAGCAGGCCGGCAAAAGCGAGCAGGTCCGGCGAGTCGGGCTCGTTCGCCAACGCCGCCTCGACCGCCGCGCGGGCGCCGGGCCGGTCGCCGCGGCGCAGCCGGTCGAGCGCGGGGACAAGGCTTTCGGGGGGCTGCTGGGTCATCGGGGCTCTATTGCTCGGGTTTAGCGACGTCGAAGGCGATCGTCAGCCGCTCGCCGGACGCGAACGGCCGGGTACCGTGCCACATCGAGGAAGGGAAGAGGACCAGCCGGCCGCGCCTCGGCTCGATCAGCCGGATCGGCGGCAGATCGAGGCCGAGCTCGCTCGCTTCGCCGATCGAGAGCCAGCCGGCCTGATCTTTGCCGCCCATCGCCGCCTCGGGCAAGGCGACGTAGAAGGCCGAGCTGATCCAGCCGGCGGGGTGGACGTGATTGACGTGGAAGCCCTCGCCGGTCAGCCGCACCGACCAGGAGCCGGCGAAGCGGATCGGAGCGCGCTGGGCGATCTGGGTCGGGTGGCCGGGCGCGGGCGGGGGCAGCTGCGCGACGTGGCGCTCGACCGTCTCGACGATGAGCGCGCGCAGGTCCTGGATCTCGGGCTCGATCCGGCTGAACAGGGGCCCGTCGGTCTGGGTGCCGCCGCGCAGCGACTGTTCGAGCGGCTGGTGCAGCGCCAGATGGAGGCCGCGCAGCCGCTCGGCGAGCGCGTCCAGGGAGGGCAGGCGATCGCCGATATCGTAAATGCCGATCAGGCGCTCGTCTCCCTCGAGCCATTGCCAGCGGCGATCGCCGGTCAGCCGCCAGGCGGCCGAGAGGTAGGGCGTGGTGAGATTGGCGGGATCGCGGTCCCGCCACGTTTCGGCGAAGGCGGCCGCCTCGGCGGGACGGCCGGCGCGCAGCAAGTGGCGCAGGTAGCGCGCGGCCATGGTGACATGCTCGATCGGCCCCAGCGCCGCGAACGCCCGGTCCGCTTTCTCGGTCTCGCCCAGCTCGGCGAGGCAGACGGCTTCGAGCGCGTCGAAGACCGGGCTTTGACCGGCGGCGGCGCGGGCGCGCGCCACGACAGCCAGCGCCCGGTCGTGGAAGCCCGCATGCATGAGCGTATCGGCAAGCTCGCGCCAGACCGGGATCGCCGCGGGCGCCTCGGCGAGCGCCCGCTCGAAGCTCGACGTGAAGGTCTCGCGCTCGCCAAGCAGCCAGCGCAGCCGCGCGACGGAGGCATGGCCCTCTATCCAGCCCGGATTGGCATCCAGCTTCGCCTCGAGACCGGCGATCGCCTCCTCGATCCCGCCATCCGCGAACTTGGCGGCGACCCAGCCGAGCATGACCGCGGCGTCGGCCGGCGCCAGCGCAAGCGCCCGCTCGAACAAGGCGACCGCCGGCAGGCCGGCCTCCATTGTCGCGCGCGCCAGGCTGTGGGCGATGAGCGGCTCGTCCGGCGCCAGCGCCGCCGCCCGCCCCAGCGCCGCGACCGCGTCCGCCAGCATTTCGAGCCGGCGCTGGACGAGGCCGAGCACCTGCCACATGCGCGCATCCGCAGGGCTGGCCTCGGCGCCGGCGCGGGCCAGCGGCAGCGCTTCCGCCTCCAGGCCCTCGCGATTGGCGAAGACGACCGCGCGGAAGACCTGGTCGGCGTGCCTGGGATCGGTGGTCCGGAGCAGGCGGCGGACGCCGGCGGAGTCGCTCACAGCCCCTCCGTCGCGTCCGTCGGGTCGGTCGCCGCCATGACCGCGGCCACCGCCTCGCGCTCGGCCGCCGAAAGATCGGGATGCCAGGTGTCGACGATCAGGATGACGCGCAGGGCGTCGGTCGGGTTCAGCGCCTCATGCTCGATCGTATCGTCGAAAATCCACGCCTTGCCGGGCTCCCACAAACGGGTTTCGTCGCCGACCCGGAACCAGCAGCCCTCGGGCACGATCAGCGGCAGATGACAGACCAGCCTTGTGTTGGCGACGCCGGTATGGGGCGGGATATGCGCGCCCGGCGCGAGCAGCGAGAACATCGCATTGGGTCCGCGCCGGGGAATGGCCGGCTGGCCGAGATCGGGGAGCAAGGCCATTACCGCGGGGCAGTGGCGCGCATTGGCCTCGATCGTGACCCCGTTCTGGACCAGGTGGATCGCGGTCCAGGCCTTGTTGCGGTTGAGCGCCGCCCATTGCCGCAAGGGCACATCGTCCGGATATTGAATATAGGGGACGAGCTCGGCCCGCTCCGCCGCCATCACCCGCTGGAAATCCTCCGCGATCGCCGCCGTCGCCGCTTCGAGCGCCTCCAGCCAGGGGAAAGACGCGCGGTCGTGAAACTCCCGCTCGCGGAGGCCCGGATAATGGAAATGGGTCGGCTCGGAATGATAGGGCCTCGTCTTGCGCAGGATGTTGGTGCGGAAGCGCGCGACCCTGGCCGCTTCGCTCTCGGACAAGGGGGCGCCGGCCGCCGCCCCGGCAAGGCGCGCGGCGGCGGCGGCGATGTGCGAGTCGTGGACCTTGCGGGCATGCGCGACCATCGCATCGAGATGGGGCGGGATCGGCGCCGGCATCTGCGCGAGGGCATGGCCGTAGGTCTCGCCGGCCTCGTCCCGCCGGCCGGTCTTTTCGAGCAGGCTGGCCTTGAGCAGCAGCGGCATGAAGCCCAGCGGATCGACCGCGAGCGCGCCGCTGACGGCGGCGAGCGCCGCCGTCAGATCGCCCTGCGCGCGGCACATGGCGGCAAGCTTCAGCCAGGTCTCGCCGCGGCCCGGATCGGCGATGGTGGCCTGTTCGAGCAAGGCGCGCGCGCGCGCCGCGTCCCCGCGCCCGGCCGCCCGGTCCGCTTCGGCCTCGAGCGCGCCGGCCCCCTCGTGCTGATCGGCGTCCTGACCCACGAGGCTTCTCTAGAGCGGTTGCCGACCTAATTGAATCCCTGTTTGCTCATTCCAGGACGAACGTAGCCGTGCCCCGATGGGATGAGCAGGTCGCCATGTCCCCCGGACGTGGCTGCGGACTGCCGGGGGCAGTCCGCACCTGCTCATTTCGCCACGCTCAATGCCCAGTCGGCATGAGCGGAAGAATCTCCACCGCTCATCCTGGGTAGCGCGCCGGACTGGATCCGGGGTTGTCGAAATGACCAGGTGTGGACTGCCGGCAATCTACAGCCATGTCCGGGGACTGGCGACCTGGTCATCGTATCGAAGGACCCGCAAAAGAAAACGGCGGGCCGCGAGGCCCGCCGTCAGTCTTGGATCGTTCCGCCGTCTTAGAAGTCGAGCGTCACGCCGGCGAAGATGTACCGGCCCATGGCGTCGTAGACGTTCGGGAAGGTGTTGCCCGAGCAGACCACCGCCGCGCAGGCGTTGATCACCGTGCTGGCGCCGTTGGCACCGACGATCGGGGGCTCCCGGTCGAAGACGTTGTTCACGCCCAGGCGGAAATTGTAGTGATCGCCGATGCGGGCGGTGAACGTCAGATCGATGTAGCTCTGCGACGGCAGATGCTCGTTGAACGGCGAGAAAGCCTGCGTGAGCGTCGCCTGGCTGCTCGAATTCTCGACGTCCACGCCGGAGAAGTAGCGCCACTGCATGGAGAGGCCGAGGCCGCTCGGATGCGAGTAGCTGACGCGGAACTTGTGGCGCCATTCCGGATTGGGGATGCCGCAGATCGGGCCGTAGAGGCCGGCGCAATCATAAGGCTCCGACACGCCGTTGTCGGTGATCAGCTCGTCCAGCCAGGTGCCGATCAGGCTGAAGCTGAGGCCGCCCATGCCGCCGAGCTCCATCGAGTAGCTGACGCCAAGGTCGATGCCGCGCGTGCTGAACTCGCCGACGTTGATGTTGAGGTCGCGCACGAAGCCCTGGCCGGTCCGCCACAGCGAGCCGAACTGGTCGCGCTGGACGAGGCCGCAGAAGGTCGGGTCCAACGTCGCGGCGCAGGTCGCGAGAATGACGTCCTGGCCGACCGGCTGGATCGGCGAGTCGATCTTGATGTTGAACCAGTCGATCGTGATCGCCAGCCGCGGGATGAAGCTCGGCTGGAGAACGACGCCGAGCGTATAGGTGTCGGCGATCTCCGGCTCGAGATTCGGGTTGCCGCCGATCAGGCCGTTATACTGGCCCGCCGGGTTGCCCGCGATCGTCCCGTATTGCGCCGCGGAGACGCCCATCGCCTGGCAGGCGGCGAGCGAAGCGGCCGGCGCGGCGCCCGAGCAGGGATCGCCATTGCCGTTCAGGGCGACGCGCTGGGGCGCGAACAGCTCTTGGATGTTCGGGGCGCGGACCGCGCGGTTGTAGGCGGCCCGGAACCGGATATCGCGGACGATCGAGAGATCGAGACCGATCTTGTAGGTGTCGGTGCTCACGCTGCGCGAGCCGATTCCGTAATCCGAGTAGCGATAGCCGGCTTCAAGCGAGAAATTGTAGATGAAGCTGTCTTCGATGATCGGAATGCGGACCTCGGCATAGGCCTCGCGGACGTCGAAGCTGCCCGAGACGGGCAAAGTCGGCGCGCCCTGGCCGGCAAGGTCGCTCGACGGCAGCGTCTGGAAAGCGACGTCGGTCTGCAGTTCGAGATTTTCCTTGCGATATTCGACGCCGACCGCGACGCCGATGCCATTCTCGGCCCAGGGGAATTTCATCCCCCAGCTGGAGAGATCGCCGGTCAGCGAGGCGCTCGCCACGGTCTGCTGGACGCTGCCGCGCTGGAAGCCCGGGGTCTGCAGATAGTTGAGCGACGCCGCGGAGACCTGGCCCGTGGCGAAGATGTCCCAGGGCACGCAGCTCGGATCGGAGCCGTCGAGGACCGAGCGGCAAATCGGGTCGACGCCAGGAGTCCGCGGATCGTCGATGATGTCGATCGCGCGGCCCAGACGGGTCACCGAGAAGTCGTTCTGGTAGGTCAGCGCGTAGTTGGTCTGCGCGAACTGGTAGTACATGTCGTACGACCAGGTTTCGCTCAGATCGCCGCGCATGCCGGCGACGACGCGATAGTTGGTGTGCTGGAGGTCGCTCCGGCGGCCGCCGCCTTCCACGTTGCGGCGCAGGATCTGCGCGAAGCCGCGGGTGTAGGGCAGGCCCGTCGTCGGATCGATGAACACCGCCGGCGGCGTGAAGGGCGGATCGTTGTCGACGCTGCCCGCGCTGTCGATCAGCAGGTTCTCGGCATCGCAGAGGAGACCCCGCTGCTGAGCCGAGAGCAGCGGATTGCCAACACCCGGCGAGACGGCCATCGGGGCCGCGGGCGAGCCGCAGTTGATCGAGAAGGTGTTGCCGAAGTCGCCCGACGGGGCGATCTGGGCGACCGTGCGGTCGTCCATGAACATCACCTCGAGATAGGGCTTCAGCGCCGGGCTGATCTCGTAATTCGCGAACGCGCCGAACGTGTAGCGCTCGTCGGGCCGCTGGAAGTAGTTGGTCGGCGCGAAATTGTACGGCGTGAAGCCCGGGATCAGAGTCCGGTTCGGGCCGATCTGGAAGAAGGTCGACGTGCCGTTATTGTTGAGGATGATCGTGCCGTTCCTCGACGTGGCCGAGCCGCCGCAGATGATGTTGGCGTTGCCGGCGTTCGCCTGGCTGGCGCAGGCGCTGTAATCGCGCCGGCCCTGGGTGACTGCGTTCAGCTTGCGATAGCCGGCATAGGCCGTGACGTGGCCGCGGCCGTCCGCGAACGAGGCGCCGATCGCGAGGCTGAGATCGTAGGTGCCGCCGTCGGCGACGCTGCCCGTCGGATAGCCGAAGCCGCGCGCGTCGAGCGCCGCCTGGATGCCCGTGTCGGACCGGTTGTTGTGCTGGTAGAAGCTGTACTGGGCATCCAGGCGAATGCCTTCGAGCTCGGTGTCCATGATGAAGTTGACGACGCCGGAAACGGCGTCCGAGCCGTAGACCGACGAGGCGCCGCCGGTCAGCACGTCGATGCGGTTGACGATCGAGGACGGGATCACGTTGATGTCGGGCGTCGGCAGCGAGGGGTCGCCCGGGACGAGCCGGCGGCCGTTGATCAGGACGAGGGTCCGGTTCGAGCCGAGGCCGCGCAGATCGACGGTCGCGGTGCCGCTGGCGCCGTTGGCGAGGTTACCGCCCTGGCCGGCGAAGCTCTGCGGCAGCGAGTTGATCAGATCCTCGGTCCTGGTCACGCCCTGCAGCCGGATGTCGGCGCTGTTGATGACCGTGACCGGGCTGACCGCGGTGAGGTTCCTGGGGATGCGCGTGCCCGTGACGGTGACGTCCTGCTCGTCCTCTTCGGGCGTCTGAGCGGCGGCCGGAGCCTGGTCGTCTTGCGCGAAAGCGGGCGTGGCAACGCTGGCTGCACCACAGATGATCGTCGTGGCGAGCAAGCTGCGCAGATACGGATTCTTCCTCATGTCGGTCCCCTTAACTCGGCAAAGCCGCGATTCTTGCGCCGGGACAGGTCCAGCGAAGCAGCCCCTTCTTTACGAGATGAAATCAAAGCGACGCAATTCCCCTGCCCTTTGAATTCGGGCATTTCTTCGGCCCGTGACAAAATTGCCACATGGCGCGGCGTGGCTCCGGAGGCTTGCGCAAAGCCGCTCGGCCCGCAATATCGCCGGATCGCATCGGGCAAGGGACCAGCATATGACTCGCAGCCACTATCTGCTCGCCGCCTTGCTTGCGGCCGCGCCGGCCGCGGCGGCGCAGCGCCCGGCGGCGGCGCCGCCCCCTCGGCCCGAGGCGTTCGAGGCGCTGGTCCGCTGCCGGTCGATCGCCGAGCCCCAGGCGCGCCTGCAATGTTTCGACGCCGCCGCCGCCGCGCTGCAGACGGCGCAGGAGCGGCGCGAGGTGGTGGTGATCGATCGCCAGCAGGTCCGCGAGGGGCGGCGGCGGCTGTTCGGCCTCGCTTTGCCGCGCATTCCGATTTTCGGGGGCGGCGACAGCGGTGGCGACGACGATCCGGATGAGGTGCGCACCGTCGAAGGCGTCGTCGCCTCGGCGTCGCAGGACAGCCTCGGCCACTGGATGGTGGTGCTGCAGGACGATGCGGTCTGGGTGCAGACCGACAACAACACGCTGGCGCTGCGCCCGCGCCCCGGCCACCGGGTGGTGGTCAACCGCGGCGTGATGGGCGGCTTCATGATGCGGGTCAACAACCAGCCCGGCATCCGCGTCCGGCGGACGCGCTAGGGGCGTCCCCCGGCAATGGCCTGGGGGTCGAGCCGGGCGCCGTTCCACATGACCGTCCAGTGGAGGTGCGGGCCGGTGGCGCGGCCGGTGGCGCCGACGCGGCCGATTTCCTGGCCCTGGCGGACCCGGTCGCCGGCCCGCACCGACGCGCGCGACAGATGCAGGAAGGCGCTGCTCAGCCCCATGCCATGGTCGAGGATGACGAGATTGCCCTCGAGGCTGAAGCCCGGCGGCGGCGCCAGCACGACGACGCCGTCGGCCGGCGCGGCGACGATCGCCCCCGAGCCGGCGGCGATGTCGGTGCCGCTATGATAAGCCGCCGGCACGCCGCCCCGGTAGATGCGCTGCGCCCCGAAGGCGCCGCTCAGGCGCCCGCGCGCCGGCCAGGTGAAATTCTGCGACCAGCCCATGCTGTCCGAACCCTGGCGGCGCGCCGCCCCGATCCGCGCCAGCTCGGCCTCGCGGATGCGCGCATATTCGGGGCTCGGCCCGCCGGTCCCGCGCGCCATGTTGATATGCTGGATCCGCCAGGTCCGGCGCGCGACAGCGATCGGCTGGCGGATGACGCGACCGTCGGCGAGGCGCGCGGTCAAGCTCGCGGTGGGGCCGGCGTCGCGATCGAAGCCCAGGATGAAGCGGCCGTCACGCGCGAGCGGCACCTCACGGCCGTCCAGCGCCAGCGCCACCGTCCCCGCCGGGGCGACGCCGCGCACCAGCCCTGCCTGGACGCTGGCGCCGGTCAGGCGGATAGCGGGCGCCGGCTGCTGGGCGGCGGCGCCGAGCAACAGCAGCGACGCGGCCATGGCCACGAACCTCCTCATCCCACCACCCTCACCGCGGCCCGCTCCGCTTCGGTGAGCAGCGGGTTCCAGATGTCGAAAATGAGAATCGCCCGCGGCTCCTCGCTGTCGTTCCAGGCTTCATGCTCGATCGTGTCGTCGAACGCCCAGGCCCTGCCGGCTTCGGGAACCCGCGTCTCCGCGCCGACCCGAAATCCGCAATCCCTCGGCACGACGAGGGGGAGGTGGACGGTGGCGCGCACATTGCTCGAGCCGGTATGCGGCGGGATTCGCGTGCGCGGCTCGAGGATCGAAAACAAAGCCGTGGGTCCCTTGCCCGGCAGATCCAGCAGCGGCAGGGATTCGAGCGCGGCGGCGGTGGCGGGGCAGCGGGCGCAATTCTCGTCCCGTCTGGTCCCGTCCTCCCAGAAGAACCAGGCGCTCCAGCGCGGCGAGTGATTGAGCTCCGCCCATTGATTGACCGGCTGGGTCGCATCGAACGCGATATAGGGGCGAAAATCGCGATCGCCCTGCTCCAGCAGGGAAAGCAGCTCGCGCCTGATCTCGGCCGTCTTCGCCTCGATCGCGGCGAACCACGGAAAATGGTCCCGCGGAAAGAATTCGAGGGCAGGCAGATAGGGGAAATGGCCGCCGACCGGCTGTTGCACATAGACCTTCCGCCGGCCGCTCCGCTGCTCCACATAAGCGTCGGCCCTGTGGAAATCCGCCCCGGGATGGGCCGCGCGGACTTCGGCGATCGGCCGCTCGAAAGCGGAGGCACGGGCATCGTCGTCGGCCTGGATCAGTTCGAGCCCACGCGCCAGGGCCTCACGCGCCGACGGCGGCAGGCTGTCCGCATTGGGCCCGACCGCGACGATCGCGCGGAACATCGCCAGCGAATCCGCCAGCCGCCTTTGCCTCGCCAGGACGTCCGCCTTCATCAATATTGCGGGGACATAATAAGGGTCGAGGGCCAGCGCGCGATCGAGGCTCTCCATGCCGCGTTCGAGGTCGCCGGCGAGGTCGAACGCCTGGAAGAGGTTGAACCAGATCGGCGCCGAACCGGGCTCGGCGGCCGCCGCGCGCTCCAGATAGTGGACCGAGCGTTCGGAATCCTTGAGATTGAGCGCGATCATCGCCAGCGTGTTGAGCGCGGTGACGTGCCGCGGCTGCTTGTCGATCAGCGTTTCGAGGAGCTGCGAGGCGGCCTCGTGCCGGCCCTGGTGCCACGCCTCCGACGCCCGGGCGAACACCTCTCTCTCATCGAGGATCATGCCTTGCCTTCGGCCTCGAGCGAGGCCTGTGCGCTCGCATAGGCTTCCTGGCGCGCGACGCTCCAATATTTGAGCTCGGCGAGCGGGATCGGCTGGCGGGTCACCGCGCAGAGCACATGGTCGCCATGGCCGAGCACGCGGAAGGTGCCGGGGAGGTAGTGGAGCCGGGCCAGCCGGCCCCTGCTGGTCATCAGCATGGAGTATCGATCCTACAGAATTTGGCCTACAGAAACTTGGGCTGATTGCCCTTGTCCTTAACATGGGACGTCCGCTTTGGCCGCTCAACCGTCTCGCCCGTAGAGGCTTCGACCTCGCCGTCCTGGAAGATCAGGCGCAGCCGCTTTGCCTCGCGGGCCGCCGCCGCCGACATGATCGTGCGCCGATCGCGATTCTCCACCCGGGCATAGCCACGCTCGAGCGGCTTGTTGGGGTGAGCGAGCAGCGCGACCCGCCACAAGGAATCGAGCTTCTCCTTGGCACGCCGGTGCGCGGATTCGAGCAGCGCCGGGCGCAGCGCCCCTCCGGCCCTGCCCAGTTCGCCCCGCGCCCGATCGAGCCGCCCGCGCAACGCCCGGGGCAGGCGCTCGGCGAGATCGTCCAGCTTCTGCTGTTGCGGCGCGAGCAATGCCTCGCGCTCGGGCCAGTGGCGGAGCAGGGCCTGCAGCTGCTCGGACCCGCGCTCGGAGGCGCGGCGCGCGCAGCGCTCGGCGCGGCCGCCGAGCTCGCGCACCTGGGCCAGCAAATCGGCGCGCACCGGCACCGCGAGCTCGGCGGCCGCGGTCGGCGTCGGCGCGCGCATGTCGGCTGCGAAATCGGTGAGCGTGGTGTCGGTCTCGTGGCCGACCGCCGAGATGGTCGGGATGGCCGAGCCGGCGACCGCGCGGACCACGACTTCCTCGTTGAACGCCCACAAATCCTCGATCGAGCCGCCGCCGCGCGCGACGATCAGCAGGTCGGGCGGCGCCGGCAGCGCGTTGAAGCCGACGATCGCGGCGGCGATCTTCTCGGCGGCGCCCTCGCCCTGGACCGGCACCGGCCAAAGCACGACATGGGTCGGGAAGCGGTCCTCCAGCCTATGGATGATGTCGCGGATCACCGCCCCCGTCGGCGAAGTGACGACGCCGATCGTGCGGGGAGCGAAGGGCAAGGGCCGTTTTCGTCCCTCGTCGAACAGCCCCTCCGCGGCAAGCGCCAGGCGCCTCTTGTCGAGCAGCGCCATCAGCGCGCCCTGCCCGGCCAGCTCCAGCCGCTCGACCACGATCTGGTAGCGCGAGCGGGCCGGATAGGTGGTGAGCTTGCCGGTTGCGATCACCTCGATCCCGTCCTCGGGCTGGAAGCGGACCGAGGCCGCCTGGCCGCGCCAGATCACCGCGTCGATGCAGGCGCCGTCGTCCTTGAGGGTGAAATAGCAATGGCCCGAGCCAACCCGCTTGAACCCCGATATTTCGCCGCGCACCCGGACGTGGCCGAAGCCGTCCTCGACGCTGCGCTTCAAGGCCGCCGACAGCTCGGAGACCGACAACGCCGGCGCATTGTCGCCGGGCGTCTCGGTTGCCAGGAGGCCGGTGTCGGTAATAGGGGCGTCGCTCATGAATGTCTTGCTCATCGGGTCGGGCGGGCGCGAGCATGCGCTCGCCTGGAAGCTCGCGCAATCGCCCGCATTGGGCAAGCTCTATGCCGCGCCCGGCAATCCGGGCATCGCGGATCATGCGGAGCTGGTCGCGCTCGACCCGGCCGATCACCGCTTAATGGTCGATTTCTGCCGCCGCCGCACGATCGGCCTGGTCGTAATCGGGCCCGAGGCGCCTCTGGTCGACGGGCTCGCCGACAATCTGCGCGCGATGAACGTCCTGGTCTTCGGCCCGAACCGGATCCCTGCCCAGCTCGAAGGATCGAAGGGCTTCACCAAGGACCTTTGCGCCAGGCACGATATCCCGACCGCGCGCTACGCCCGCGCGTCGGACCGGCTGGCGGCCGAGGCGGCTTTGGGCGATTTCGGCCTGCCGGTGGTGATCAAGGCCGACGGGCTCGCCTCCGGCAAGGGCGTCATCATAGCCGAGAGCGAGGCCGATGCCCTCGCCGCCCTCGACGCCATGTTCGACGGCGATTTCGGCAGCGCCGGCGAGGCGTTGGTCGTCGAGGAATATATGACCGGCGAGGAGGTCAGTTTCTTCGCTCTGGTCGACGGGGAGACCATCCTCCCCTTCGGCTCGGCGCAGGACCATAAACGCGTCGGCGAGGGCGATACCGGCCCCAATACCGGCGGCATGGGCGCCTACAGCCCGGCCTCGATCTTCACCCCCGAGCTCGAGGCGCGGGCGATGGAGGAAATCCTGCGCCCGACCGTGCGCGCTTTGGCCGAGGCTGGCACTCCATTTTCGGGAATCCTCTATGCCGGGCTGATGCTCACGCCCGAGGGGCCCAAACTGGTCGAATATAATGTCCGCTTCGGCGATCCCGAATGCCAGGCGCTGATGCTGCGCCTCGACAGCGACCTGCTCGCGCTCATGCTCGCCACCGCCCGGGGCGCGCTCGCCGACGCGCCGCCGCCCGTGTTCTCGGACGATGCCGCCCTGGTCGTCGTGATGGCGGCCAAAGGCTATCCAGGGAGGCCCGAAAAAGGCGGCGCGATCTTTGGTCTCGACATCGCCGGCGCCGAGATCTTCCAGGCCGGCACCGCGCTCGAAAAGGGCAAGCTCGTCGCCAGTGGCGGCCGCGTGCTCGGCGTCGCGGCGCGGGGGCCGACGGTCGCCGAGGCGCAGCGGGCCGCCTATCGGGCGGTCGGCGCGATCGACTTTCCCGGCGGCTTTTGCCGGCGCGACATCGGCTGGCGGGAGATTGCGCGCCAGGGGTGACGCGCGCTATGACCCGTAGCATGTCCCGCTGGATCAAGCTCCCGATCGGGCTCGCCGCAGCGCTGCTCGCGGGCTGGCTGAGCTTCGGCCCGCTCGGGCGGGGAGAGGCCTTCGCCGCCAGGATCGAGGCCGACATCCGGAGGATGCTCACCACCATCGAGACGCCGGGCCCGATCGGGGTGCAGGTCGAGCGCGCCCCGCTCGCCCGCGTCGTCACCCTGACCGGCAGGCTCGGCCAGTATGAGCGCGAGCAGCTCCTGATCCGCGGAGAGACAGGGCTCAACGGCCTGGTCGCCTCGCGCCCGGGGGTGGGCGGCGTGCGCTGGGCGAACGAGCCGGCCGGCCGCGTCGTCCCGATGCTCGCCGAATTGCTCGCCATGGCCGCGCTCGCCTGGGCGGTCGGCCTCGGCCTGGGCTGGCTGCTCTCCCGCCGCAAGCGGCGCGAGGGCTATTTGTGAGGCCGCCATGCTGACTCTCGCCTGGGACAATGCCGTCACCCTGGCCGCCGCGCTGCTGATCGGCCTGGTGACGGCCCGCTGGGCGTTCCCCAGGCGCGCGCCGGCTGCAGACAAGACCGAGGATGAGGCCCAACCATGAATTTCGACACGACCACCATCATCCTGATCGTCGTGGTCCTGATCGGGATCGCGATCATGGTCCTGGGCATTCGCGCGCAACGCAACGCGCCGAAGGTCGAACGGCGGACCGACGAGAGCGGCGACCCCTATGTCGCGAGCCGGGAGCGGCCCTATATGGCGCCGCCGCCGCGCGCCCCTTCGCAGGGCGCCGGCGTCGCCGACGAGGTGGCCACGGCCGCGACCGACGTCGCCGGCGAAGTGCTCGGCGTCGACGTCCATCGCGGCCCGGCCGGCCCGGCCGACGATTTGAGGCAGCTGAAGGGCGTCGGGCCCAAATTCGTGGCGCGCCTCAATGAGCTCGGCATCACCCGCTTCGACCAGCTCGCGGGCCTCAACGCAAACGAGGTCGCTCATCTCGACGAGCGCATGGGCCCCTTCCAGGGCCGCCTCTCCAAGGACCGGGTGATCGAGCAGGCCGACCTGCTCGCCCGCCGCGACATCGAGACGTTCGAGGAAAGGTTCGGCAAGCTGGGCGGCTGAGCAGCGTCAAAGCCGGTGATTATTCCACGTCGGTGATTATTCCACGTCGGTGATTATTCCACGTCATCCTGACGAAAGTCAGGACCCATGAACACGGAGCCGCCAGCTTCGCCCATTCCGTGTTCATGGGTCCCGAATCAAGTTCGGGATGACGCGGAATAGCGATCATGTCGGCTTTACGCCGGCGCCGGCTACGCCCGCCGCCCCCGCTTGATTTCGCTGGCCAGCATCTTGTCGATCTTGCGGCCGTCCATGTCGGATATCTCGAATTGCCAGCCGCGATAGGTGAAGCGCTCGCCGACCTCGGGCAGATGCTTGAGCACCGACAGAGCGAAGCCCGCCGCGGTCGCGAAGTCGCGGTCCTCGGGCAGCTTGAAGCACAGATTGTCGGCCATCGCGTCGGCCGAGACCGAGCCCGACACCCACCAGCTGCCGTCGTCGCGCTCGACCAAAGGGGGGTCGGTGTCGAAATCGGCCGACGAGAGGAACTTGCCGGCCATCGCGGTCAGCAGATTGCCCGGCGTCACCAGCCCTTCGAAATGGCCGTATTCGTCATGGACGAAGGCCATCGGCACCTCGGAATCGCGCAGCACGGTCATCGCGTCCATCGCGTCGAGCTGGTCGGGGACGACCGGCGCCGGCTTCATCAGCTCGCGCAGGCTGATCTCCCTGCCGGCGAGCAGGCAGGAGACGATGTCGCGCGCCTGGACGACGCCGATCAGCCGGTCGACCGACCCTTCCGCGACCGGGATGCGGTTGTGCGGCGCCTCGATCAGTTTCTGCCTGACCGTCGCCATGTCCGCGTCGGCGTCGATCCAGGAGACTTCGGTGCGCGGCGTCATCACTTCGCGGGTGGGCCGGTCGGCGAGGCGCACCACCGAGGAGATCATCGCCCGTTCGCTTTCCTCGAGCACCCCGGCGGTCGCCGCCTCGGCCACCACCAGATGCAGATCCTCGGCGGTGACGTGATCGGCCGATTCGCGGTTCATCCGGAGCAGCCGGAAGACCAGGGCGCTGGTCCTGTCGAGCAGCCAAACGAAAGGCGCGGTCACCCTGGAGATGACGCGCATAGGGCCCGCCACCATGGCGGCGATCGTCTCGGGCGAGCGCAGGGCGAATTGCTTGGGCACGAGCTCGCCGATCACCAGCGAGGCATAAGTGGTGAGGACGATGACCAGGATGAAGCCCAAAGTCGCGGCGGTGCCCGGATCGACTCCGAGCAATGCGATGCGCTGGCCCGTCGGCCCGCCAAGGCTCGCGCCCGAATAGGCGCCGGCGATGATGCCGATCAGGGTGATGCCGATCTGGACGGCGGAGAGGAAGCGGCCGGGATCGGAGGCGAGGTCCAACGCCGTCTGCGCGCCGCGGCGCCCGGCCCGCGCCATCGCCTTCAGCCGCGGCTTGCGCGAGGAGACCACGGCAAGCTCGGACATGGCGAAGAGGCCGTTCAATCCCACGAGCAGCAGGATGATCAGCACATCGAGCCAGGGATAAGGAGCAAGGGTGGCGTTGGCGGGCATGGCCGCGGCGATTCTAGACGGGAAGTGTGGGCGGTTGCAATTGCCGAACCTAAATCCTCCCCGGAACGGGGAGGGGGACCGCGGCGCGAAGCGTCGTGGTGGAGGGGAATGGCACGAACGCCGGATTCCCCTCCACGATGCTGCGCATGGTCCCCCTCCCCGTTCCGGGGAGGATTTTTAGCCCCGCCGCGCCTGGAAGAATTCCTTCAGCATCCCCCCCGCCTCGCCTTCGCCGATGCCCGGATAGACTTCGGGGGCGTGGTGGCAGGTCGGCTGCGCGAACAGCCGCGGGCCGTGGAGGACGGCACCGCCCTTCGGGTCGGCCGCTCCGAAATAGAGCCGGGCGATGCGGGCCAGGGCGATCGCGCCCGCGCACATCGCGCAAGGCTCCAGCGTCACCCACAGGTCGCAGCCGTCGAGCCGGCATGTCCCCAGCTTCGCCGCCGCCTGACGCAGCGCGACGATCTCGGCATGGGCGGTGGGATCTAGGTCCAGCCGCATCCCGTTGCGGCCGACGCCGAGCACCGCGCCGTCCCGGGTCACGACGGCGCCGACCGGCACCTCGCCCGCCAGAGCGGCGGCGCGGGCCTCGTCGAGCGCCAGGCGCATCGGCTCGGGCAGGGGAAAGCTCATGCCCGCCTGCTAGTCGCGCGCGGGGCCGGACGCAAAGGCGGATCGGCTATTGCCCCCTGGCCTGGTTGCCGACGGTGACGGTCGGCGTCTCGACCTGGCGTTCCTTGAGCGTGACTTCGGGCACGGTCACATTGGTTGGGGTCGTGCCGATGGTGACGTTTTCGGTCGAGACCGTCAGCGCGCCGTTGCTGTCCCGCGACAGGTTGACGACGCCGGTGGCGACCAGGACGATGCCGATGATCAGCAGCAGGGCGACAAGGAGCAATAGGGTTCGCATGACAATTCTCGCTTTCGAGGGTTGCGGGCGTAACGATGCAGCGCGCGGATCGGTTGCATCGGCGCGGCCTGGCCCATGGTTGACGAATCCCGTCACGGGCGCTATCCGCCCGTCCTTTCGGGGAAGCCACGCGCCTCCCGTTCCAGGAAGAGATTGAAATGTCGCGCATTTGCGAGCTGACCGGCAAGGGCCGGCTGGTCGGGAACAATGTTTCCCACGCCAACAACAAGACCAAGCGCACGTTCCTGCCGAACCTGCAGAACGTCACGCTCATCTCCGACGCGCTTCAGCGCGGCGTGAAGTTGCGCGTCTCGATGAGCGGGCTGAGGTCGGTCGAGCATGTCGGAGGCCTCGACAATTGGCTCGCCAAGACCGGCGACGACAAGCTGAGCCTCAAGGTCCGCCGCCTGAAGCGCGAGATCGCCAAGAAGCAGGCGGGGGAGGCCGCGGCGGCCTAAGCGCGCGCGCGGCGTGATCGGAAATTCCACGTCATCCCAAACTTGATTTGGGACCCATGAACACGGACTGCGCGAAGATGGCGCCTCCGTGTTCATGGGTCCTGACTTTCGTCAGGATGACGCAGCTTTTCCTCACGCGCAGCGTCACAGCCGCAATTCGAACTTCAGCAGCAGCGTCCGCCGCACGATCGCCATGAAATCGTCGTCCGACGCGATCCACACGATCGTGCGGCCATTCTCCCGGGTGATGGCGAGCGCCTCCATATTGTCGACGTTGAGCGGCGATTCCAGCGTCGCCACCACGCGCGATTCGATGATCCCGTCCGCGCCCGGGCGCGCCGGATCGGCGAGCGTCAGCCGCGCGGAAAGGCGCAGCCAGGCGAAGCGGCGGTTGAGGATCAGGATCCGCCCGTCCGGCAGCAGCGCCGCGTCGGTCACCCGAAACCCCTCCGGCCTTCGGTAGCGCAGCCTGATCGCGGGCGTCTCCTGCACCGCCGCGTCGCCCGCGAACATGATGGCCTCGCTAAAGGGAGCGCCGTCGTCCCTGCCCTCCGCGAAGACCAGGAAGCGCCCGTCGGCCAGCCGGACCAGGGCTTCGGCGCCGCTATTGCCGAGCCAGCGCCGCATCGATTCCGGCCGCGCCGCCGATTGCGCCCTGAGCGAGGCGCGGTCGTAGCGCCAGATCGAGTGGCGGCGCTCGAAGGAGATCCAGATCCGGTCGCGGTCCACGACCAGCCCCTCCGAATCGCGGCTCGCCCGGCGGTTGCGCGGGCCCGGCCCCTCGAGCAGGGGCTCGAACCCGACCGGCAGGGTGGGCGACGCGCCGGGCAGCGGAAAGCGGGTGAGGAGGCCGACATCGCTGATCGCGGTCACCCGGCCCGCCTCGACATGCATGCCGGAAAGGCCGCCGAACCGCTCATCCTCGCTGTCTAGCTCCCAGCCCGCGAGGAAATGCAGCCGGCCGACGTCGCGCCGCGCCGGATCGCCCGGATCGAGCGGAACGGGAGTCGCGGTCAGCGCGGAGTCGCCGGGGCCCCAGGGCGCGGGCCGCGGCTCGGGCCAGGCGATCGTCGCCAGCAGCACCAGGATCGCCAGCAAGGCGAGAGGGCGGCTCCGACGGCCGCTCCAAATCCGTTCAGGAAAACCCCCTAGTTTCATGAACGGCTGCTGACGGGTGCATTCAGGGCCGGCTCAAGAGAATCGTGCGAAATGAGGGGCATGTCGAAGGCCGGAGCCACTTTTCCGGCAAACGGCCCAACGGACGAAGGAGTGAGTTCCATGTTCAAGAAAATCGCCCTTTCCACCGCCGTCGCCGTCGCCGGCCTGACCGCCATGCCGGCGGCCGCGCAGGCCCAGAGCGGCTACGGCTATTCCAGCCGTTACGATTCTGGCTACCACAATCGCGCCCAGCGTTACGACCGCCGCTACAATCAGCGCTACGACCGGCGCTATGCGGCCCAGCGCTACCAGGGCCGGCGCTACGGCAATCATTATGGCCGGAGCTGCTCGAGCGGCTCGGCCGGCACGATCATCGGCGCGATCGCCGGCGGCCTGCTCGGCCGCGAGGTCGCCGGGCGCGGCGACCGCACCGTCGGCGCGATCCTCGGCGCGGGCGCCGGCGCGCTCGCCGGCCGCGCGATCGACCGGGACGATTGCCGCTAACCGCCTAGGGGACAGTTGCTCGCAACTGTCCCCATTTCTTGCCCTCGTGAGCGTTGCGAGGGCGGGGCCGGCCGTTGCAATGGGCGGCCGGCCCCAAAAAGGGGACAGTCACTGTGACTGTCCCCTTTCTCGCGTTCAGCGCGGCACGGCGACGTAGACGGTTTGCGCCGCGAAGCCGACATCGACGGGCGTCAGCGCGAAATCCCGCTCGTAGCGGATGCGCGCGGCCTTGGTCTCGCGGTCGAACGACAGGATTGTGAACTGCGCCGGGCCGATCGCGAACGCCCGCGGCGTGGTGCGGAACGCGGTCGCGGCGCGGGTCCGGATCGCGGCCCGCCCTTCGCCGGTATAGAGCGCGTCGATCGGCTGCAGGATATTGCCGCGATAATAATCGACGAAGATCAGGGGATTGCCGAGAAGGCCGCCGGCCCCGAAGCGGATTTGGAGGAAATTGCCGGGACCGATCGGCTGGTTCTGCGCCGCTTCGTACGGCACCGGCGCGATCTCGATCATATGCTGGTCGGCGGCGCGCTTGGCGCCGACCAGGAAGGCCCGCTCGAAGCGCCCGTCCGCATCGCCGTCGACCAGGCAGAAGCGGCGTACCCGCGCCACCCGGCTGCCGATATTGGTCAGGCCGAACGTGGCGATGCCCGCCACCGCGCCGACCGCATTGACGCGCGTCTCGCCGCAATAGATGCGCCGGCCTTCGGGCAGGCTGGCCAGGTCGCCGCCGCGCGCCGAGGTTACGCCGGACAGCATCGAGGCCGACGAGATCGTCTCGCGCAGGCCGGCGATTTCGAGCGAGACATCCTGGCGGATGGTGGCGGCGTCGGCCCAGCCGAGCGGCGCCCGCATCAGGATGTCGCCCGGCGCGACGGCGCGCTCCAGGCCCGCCTCATGCGTCTCTTCGGACGGCAGGATCACCGTGCCGCTGACCGCGACCCGATATTGTTCGGCCTGGGCCGGCGCCGCCGCGGCGGCGATCAGGGCCATTCCTGCGAGAGCGAGGCCGCGTGCTTGAATGAGCTTGAACATTTATCCCCCCGGATCAAAGATTTAAGTCGATTACTAGCCGCACTTGACGCAGATGGGAAGCGCCGCCGAATAAATCCTCCCCTCGTTTTCGAGGGGAGGATTTTCCTCAATCCTTGTCGAACAGCCCCGCCAGTTGCTCGACCATGGTGCCACCCAATTGCTCCGCGTCCATGATCGTCACCGCCTTCTGGTAGTAGCGGGTGACGTCGTGGCCGATTCCGATCGCGATCAGCTCGACCGGCGAGCGCGCCTCGATCCAGCCGATCACTTGCCTCAGATGGCGTTCGAGATAGGTGCCGCTGTTCACCGACAGCGTCGAATCGTCGACCGGGGCACCGTCCGAGATCACCATCAGGATCTTGCGCTCCTCGACGCGGGCGATCAGCCTTTGGTGGGCCCACAGCAACGCCTCGCCGTCGATATTCTCCTTCAGGAGCCCCTCGCGCATCATCAGGCCGAGGCTCTTGCGCGCCCGCCGCCAGGGCTCGTCCGCCTGCTTGTAGACGATGTGCCTGAGGTCGTTGAGCCGGCCCGGGCCCTGCGGACGGCCGTCGGCCAGCCATTTCTCGCGGGATTGGCCGCCCTTCCAGGCCCGCGTGGTGAAGCCCAGTATCTCGACCTTGACCCCGCAGCGCTCGAGCGTTCGGGCGAGGATGTCGGCGCTGATCGCGGCGATCGAGATCGGGCGGCCGCGCATCGAGCCCGAATTGTCGATGAGCAGGGTGACGATCGTGTCGCGGAACTCGGTGTCGCGCTCGACCTTGAAGGAGAGACTGCGGAACGGATCGACGATCACCCGCGCCAGCCGCGCCGCGTCGAGCATGCCTTCTTCCTGGTCGAACTCCCACGAACGCGATTGCTGCGCCATCAGCCGCCGCTGCAGCCGGTTGGCGAGCTTGGTGACCGCGCTCTGCAGATGGACGAGCTGCTGGTCGAGATAGGCGCGAAGCCGCCCCAATTCCTCCTCGTCGCACAGCTCGCGCGCGTCGATCTCCTCGTCATATCGGGGGGTGAAGATGCGATAGTCGAAGCTCGGCGGCAGATCGGACAGAGGGCGGTTCGGGCGGACCGGGAGCATTCCCTCCTCGCCCTCCTCGCCGAGCCCCTCGGAGGCGTCGGACATCTCCTCCTCGGACCAGTCGCTCTCGCCTTCCTCGTCGCCCGATTGCTGCTGCTCGCCCCTGATCTCGGCCTCGCCGCCGCCGCCGTCATCCTCGTCCTGCTGGTCGTCGCCGCCTTCCGTCTCGTCCTCGCCGTCGCCCTCGTCGCCCTCGTCCGGGTCGGCATTGCCCTCCTCCTCGCCCTCGACCAGTTCGAGGTCGCGCAGCATCCTGGTGGCGAGCGCTGCGAAGGCGGCCTGGTCGTCGAGCGCGAGGCCGAGCGCGTCGAGATCGTTGCCGGCTTTCTCCTCGATCCAGTCGGCGACGAAGCCGAGCCCGGCGCGGGCGGCCTGCGGCGGTGCCTCTCCGGTCAGCCGCTCGCGGATCAGCAGGCCGATCGCCGAGCCCAAAGGCACCTCTTCGCGGCTGCGCGCCCGCACCAGCGGGTCGGTCTTCATCCGCATCTCGGTCAGCCGCGCGAGGTTGGCGCGCACGCCCGCCATCGAGCGCGCACCCAGCGCCTCGACCCGCGCCTGCTCGGCCGCGTCGAAGACGGCGCGGGCGACGTCGTCGGAGGGCGCGCCGCGCCGGTGCAGCGCCGCATCGTGATGCCTGAGGCGCAGCGCCGCGGCATCGGCGAAGCCGCGCGCCTGCGCCGCCTCGTCCGCGCCGATCGACCGCCCGGGCATCGGCGCCTTGACCGCCTTGCCGGTCACCGCCGGCGCGTCGCTGGTGAAGCTGAGCTCCACCTCCGCGTCCCCCGCAATCGCCCGAGTCGCCCCGGCAAGGGCGAGGCGGAAGGCTTCGAGAGGATTGGCTTCGGCCACCTACCCTCTCCCATTTGGGGAGAGGGGGGGACCCGCCGCGGAGCGGTGGGGGGGTGAGGGCAAGGCGCCGTCGCTCCGTACCCTCACCCTCCCACTCCCCAAATGGGAGAGGGAATGATCACGCCGCTCCCACCACGCTCTCGGGCAAATCCTTGCCGAACACGCGCTGATAATATTCGGCAACGGTCGCCCGCTCGGCCTCGTCGCATTTGTTGAGGAAGGTCAGCCGGAAGGCGAAGCCGACATCGTCGAAGATCAAGGTGTTCTGCGCCCAGCTGATCACGGTGCGCGGGCTCATCACGGTGGAGATGTCGCCGTTGACGAAGCCGCGCCGGGTCAGATCGGCGACCTTGATCATCCGCTCGACTTCCTGGCGGCCGCCCTCATGGTCATATTCGCCCGATTTGGCGAGGACGATCCGGGCTTCGGTCTCGGCCGGCAGATAGTTGAGCGTCACGACGATGTTCCAGCGGTCCATCTGGCCCTGGTTGATCTGCTGGGTGCCGTGATAGAGGCCGGTCGTGTCGCCCAGGCCCACCGTGTTGGTGGTCGCGAACAGCCGGAAATAGGGATGCGGGCGGATCACCCTGTTCTGGTCGAGGAGGGTCAACTTCCCCTCGGTCTCGAGCACGCGCTGGATGACGAACATCACGTCGGGCCTGCCCGCATCATATTCGTCGAACACCAGAGCGGTCGGCGTCTGCAGCGCCCAGGGCAGCAGGCCTTCGCGGAATTCGGTGACCTGCTGGCCCTCGCGGAGCACGATGGCGTCGCGGCCGACCAGGTCGATGCGGCTGATATGCGCGTCGAGATTGATCCGGATGGTCGGCCAGTTCAGCCGCGCCGCGACCTGCTCGATATGGGTCGATTTACCGGTGCCGTGATAGCCCTGGATCATGGTGCGGCGATTCTTGGCGAAGCCCGCGCAGATCGCGAGCGTGGTGTCCGGATCGAAGACGTAGGCGGGGTCGTGATCCGGCACGCGCTCGTCGGCTTCGGAGAAGGCCGGCACTTCCATGTCGCTGTCGATCCCGAACTGCTCGCGCACCTTCACCATCTTGTCGGGCGCATCCATCACGGTCGCGGCGCGGCTGTCGGGGTTGACGTTGGGTATGTCTGCCATGGTGTTTTTCTCTGGTTCAGGCGAAGACCGGACGCCCCTTGAGCGCCGTATAAGCCTCGATCACCGCCTGCAATGCTTTCTCGTGGCCGCGGTCGCCGCCATTATGGTCGGGATGGTAGCGGCGGACGAGCTCGGCATAGCGCATCCGCAGGGCCCGTCGGTCGGTATCCATGTCGAGCCCGAGCGTGCGCAAATTCTTGCGGTCGCCCTCGCTCAGCTCGCGCCCGTCCTGGCGGCGCCCGTACCGCATGTGAGCCTGGAAACGCGCGCCGATCGCGTCGAGCGGGTCGACGAAATCGGCCCAGCGCGGGCCGGGCGAGGCGCCCGCGGTGCCGAAAGCGCGGGTCTCGCGGTCCCAGCCGCCATAGGGGTTTTGCGCGTCGCTGATCTCGTCGGCGGTCATGCCGTCGAAATAATTATATCCCGAATTGAACGCGCGGACATGGTCGAGGCAGAGCCAGCGCCACTCGCCCGGCCCGTCGAAGCCGGGGCGCTCGGCGCCGGGCGCGCGGAACTCGCCGGGCGCGTCGCAGCCGGGCTGGGCGCAATGCTTCGCCCGCCCCTCGAATCGTCCGTGGAACCGCGTCTCCTTCCTGCCCGCGCTCGCCAAACGAAACTCCCTTTCTGCGACAGCCGCTCTATATAGGCCAAAATGAGCGCCGCTTTAACCGGACCCGTCGCGACCGAGATCGAGGAACGCTTGCGCGCCGCGCTCGCTCCCACGCGGCTCGCCGTGATCAACGATTCGGCCCGGCACCACGGCCATGCCGGCGACGACGGCAGCGGCGAAAGCCACTTCACCGTCGAGATCGAGGCGGCCCAATTCGCCGGCATGAGCCGCCTGGAACGCCAGCGCGCGGTCAATGCCGCTTTGGGCGACCTTATGCGCGAGCGCGTGCACGCGCTGGCGATCCGGGCAAGGGCGCCCGGCGAATAGCTACCCGGTCAGCCAGTGGCGGTCAGGCCGGCGCACAGATTTGGGGGCTGCTCCTCGGGTTCGGACTGTATCGCGGCACCGTCCCGACCGGCGCTTCGGATGGCCGGGCGCGGCGGCAGGCCGAGCAGGCTGAGGACGTAGCCGAGGATCGCGCTGCCGCTATAGCCCACCAGCGGCGTCGGATAATTGCCGAGCGCGGCCGCGAGGATCACGGCCAGCCAGAGCGCGCCGAACACGGCGTAGACCGGTCGATGATCGGGATCCAGGATATACCCCGCAATCGCCGGCACGAGCATCAGGGCCGCGCCGGCGAGAACCGCCAGCCCCGCCAGCGGATGAACGCCGAAGGACGAGTAGAAGATCTGGTCCACGAAGGGCATTGCCGGCGAGGTGTCGGCACGCACCAGCGTCGCCGCGAACGCCGCCAGCGCCGCGCCGAGCGCGAGCAGCACGATTCGTTCGGGCCGGGCCAGCGCCAGCGCGGCCATGGCGGCCGCGAGCGCGCCCGCCATCGCCCGGTCCGGCTGCAGCGCAAGCGCCAGCCCCGCGATCAGGACGGCGAGCAGCGACGCCGCATCGCGCCCGCGGGCGAAGCCCAGCGCGACGGCCGGGACCAGGAAGAGGCCGGGCTGGACGAGGATGCCGCCGGCCGAGATCCAGCGCGTCGCGCCGTCCGCCGAAACGCCGAACAGGCTGGTGAGCAGGATCAGGCAGGCGAGCGCGACCCCGATGGCGGCGGGGGCGACGGCCGGGGCGATTCGCCAAAGCCGCCCGGCGTCGGTCAGCACGCCGACCGCGAGCAGGCCGATGGCGAGCGCCGCGGCGTTGATCGCGAGGTACGAGAGCGGCGCACCCGCCGAAATCATATAGGCGAGACCAAGACCGGTCGCGCCGATCGCGCAATATGCGGCGAGGCGGCGGGGATGGCGCAGCAGGCTGCTTGCCTGGTTCATGACCGATGATCCTTCCAAGGCTTGTCGGAGCGCGGCCGCGAGGCAGCCGAGGGCGAAGGCGAGGGCCGCTCCCGGCCGCTCGATCGCGGCGAGCTCGCCCGCCATGGCGCGGCCCCACTCCCGCAGGCGCGCGGGCAGAATGATCGCAGCGAGCCGGACGGTCGCTTGTGCCAGCAAGCGTCTCATGCGGGCTTTCCCCGACGGACGCCGGCGACGGCGGCCCTTTCCAGCGGCGGGTTCGCGCGCGCCAGCGCCCGGCCCGTGGCGGTCAGCCGATAGGCGTGACGCGGCGGCCGCCCGGCTTGCGCGGGCGCCTGCCATTCGGCCTCCAGATAGCCTTGCTCTTCGAGGCGGATCAGCAATGGATAGAGCGTGCCGGATTTGACCGCGCCGCGATGGCACAGATCATAGCCATGGAGCCACCGGGTCCCGGAATCGGCCAGGATCGCAAGGATCGTGCGCGCTTGCGGCGACAAAGTGCGGTTTCGAACCATGTGGCTTAAATCTACATAAATAGAGTTTTTCGTCAATGCGGGAATCGGCAAAGCCGACGATTGTTGGATACAAATAGGATTTCACCGGTCAGCATGATGCGGTGACGCGCGCGACTCGCCTCGCCCGAACGGGCTCCCTCCAGATCCGCCTCGACCCCCTCGGGCCGGGGCGACTCCCCCCTGACGTAGCATCAACTTCATCAACTTCCGCGAGTCGCGGCCATGGCATGCCGGACCGCTTCGCTTCGCGCGCAAGGGCGGTTAGGATGGCACCATGACCGACGATCCCTTCCTCCAGACCCTGCTTCCCACCACCCACGATCTCGGCGGGTTCAAGGTGCACCGCACGCTCCCGCATCGCGAGCGCACCATGATCGGCCCGTTCATCTTCTTCGACCAGATGGGGCCGGCCCAGCTCGCGCCCGGCACCGGCATCGACGTCCGGCCGCATCCGCATATCAACCTCGCCACCGTCACTTATCTGTTCGCCGGCGCGATCGACCATCGCGATTCGCTCGGCACCTTCGCGACGATCGCCCCCGGGGCGGTCAATCTGATGACCGCCGGCCGGGGCATCACCCATAGCGAGCGCTCGCCGCCGCAAGTGCGCGCCGGCGGGCCCGAACTTTCCGGCATCCAGACCTGGATCGCGCTGCCCCAGGCCAAAGAGGAGATCGACCCCGCCTTCGAGCATGTGCCCAGGGACGCCTTGCCCCTGGTCGAGGGCGACGGAGTCGCGGCCCGGGTGGTGATGGGCGCGCTCTGGGGCGAAACCTCGCCGGTCACCTGCCACAGCCCGACCATCTATGCCGACATCCACCTTTCGCCGGGCGGCTTTATGCCGATCGACGCCGAGGCGGACGAGCGCGCGCTCTATGTCGCGGAGGGCGAGGCGGCGCTGGACGGGGTGCCGCTCGAGCCTTCGATTCTCTACGTGCTGCGCCCCGGCCTTCGCTTCACCCTGCGCTCGGCCCGCGGCGGCCATGTCATGCTCTGCGGCGGCGCGCCGTTGGACGGGGCCCGTCACGTCTTCTGGAACTTCGTCTCCTCGCGCCGCGACCGCATCGACCAGGCCAAGGAGGATTGGAAAGCCGGCCGCTTCGCTCTGCCGCCCGACGACGATGCGGAGTTCATCCCCCTGCCCGAAGTGCCCAAGACGGTGAGCTATCCGTGACCGATGGTGAAAATAGTTCCGTTCGTCCCGAGCGTAGTCGAGGGGCGCTGGCACGGAC
The DNA here is from genome assembly GCA_035629975.1 of Allosphingosinicella sp. Classification (GTDB taxonomy): domain Bacteria; phylum Pseudomonadota; class Alphaproteobacteria; order Sphingomonadales; family Sphingomonadaceae; genus Allosphingosinicella. The sequence goes on from DASQLN010000019.1 coordinate 65,242, forward strand.
TCATCACGCACGCCCCACGACTTCGCTCGGGACGAACGGAGACCTATGTGGATAATTTGACCACCGCACGCATACCGCTCCCCACGGGCGTCACCCTCAATGTCCAGCAAGGCGGGCCGGAGGGCGCCGAGGCAATCCTGTTCCTCCACGGCTTTCCCGAATCGCACCGCACCTGGCGTGAAGTCGCCCCCGCTCTGGCCCGCGACTTCCGCGTGGTCGCGCCCGACCAGCGCGGCTTCGCCGGCTCGGACAAGCCCGAGGGCGTGGAGCAATATCGGACCGAGCGCATCGTCGAGGATCTGATCGCGCTCGCCGATGCGCTGGGGCTGGAGCGCTTCACCCTGGTCGGCCACGATTGGGGCGGCGCGGTCGCCTGGCTGGCGGCGCTAAGGCATCCGGACCGGATCGCCCGCCTCGTCATCGTCAACGCGCCGCATCCGCTCGTCTTCCAGAAGAGCCTGATCGCCGATCCGGCCCAGCGCGCCGCCTCGCAATATATGAACGCCTTCCGCAACCCGGCCATGGAGCAGGGCATCGCCGCGATGGGCTGGGAGAGCTTCTACGCCAAGACCTTCGGCAGCCACGCCGATCTGGGCCGCGTCTCAGCCGATGAGAAGGCCGCCTATCTCGCCGGCTGGTCCGCGCCAGGCGCGCTGACCGCGATGCTGAACTGGTACCGGGCGAGCGAGATCGTCGTGCCGCGGGTCGGCGAGGACGTGGCCGCGCCCGCCTGGACCTCGGCCCCGTTCCCGCGCCTGAAGATGCCGGTGCTCGTCATCTGGGCGCTCGGCGACAAGGCGCTGTTGCCCGTGCAGATCGAGGGGCTCGACGCGCTGATCGACGATCTCACCCTCGTCACCGTCGCCGACGCCGGCCATTTCGTGCCCTGGGAGAAGCCCGAACCGGTGATCGCCGCGATCCGGGATTTCATGGCGGAGACCCGATGACCCGAACGACACCCTTCGCCCGTCATTCCAGCGAAAGCTGGAATCTCGTTTCCCTTGAAGGCAGTGGGATTCCAGCTTTCGCTGGAATGACGGTTTCAAATGAGCAGCGCAAACTCTAAGCCGCGCGCCATGGCCACCACCCCCAAGCGTTCGCTCTCCCGCTCCGCCGCGCGGCTCGCCGCCGTGCAGGCGCTCTATCAGCAGGAGATGGAGGCGATTCCGGTCGCGCAGCTGCTCCACGAATTCCACCACCACCGGCTGGGCGCGACCATCGACGGGGTCGAATATGCCGATGCCGAGGTCGATTTCTTCGACGATCTGGTGAGCGGCGCCGAGGCGCGCCGCGAGGAGCTCGACGCGCTGATCGCCGGCAAGCTGGCCGCGGGCTGGTCGCTGGCCCGGCTCGACAAGCCGATGAAGGCGATCTTGCGCGCCGGCGCCTACGAGCTGGTGGCGCGCCCCGACGTGCCGGTGGCGGCCGTGATCGGCGAATATGTCGACGTCGCCAAGGCCTTTTACGACGCCCGCGAGACCGGCTTCGTCAACGGCCTGCTCGACGCGATCGCCAAGGAGGTCAGGCGGTGACCCTATCCTCCCCCGCCTTTGCAGGGGAGGGGGACCGCACGAAGTGCGGTGGAGGGGCCTCTTGCGGCGAAAGAAGCCCCTCCACAAGCCTTCGGCTGGTCCCCCTCCCCTCGAAATCGAGGGGAGGATTTTGAGCGCCGAAACCGCCTTCATCGATTCCCTGCGCGCGCTCGCGACCGACCCGGCCGCGCGCGGCCTGCTCGACGACGCGGCGGTGCTGGAGGTGGACGGCGCGTTCCTCATCCTCACCCACGACATGATCGTCGAGGGCGTCCACTATCTGCCCGGCGATCCGCCCGCCGACGTCGCCTGGAAGCTGGTCGCGGTGAACCTCTCCGATCTCGCCGCCAAGGGCGCGCGGCCGATCGGCGTTCTGCTCGGCTTCACGCTCGGCGGCGAGGAATGGGACTGCGCCTTCGCGGACGGGCTCGGCGCGGCGCTCGCGGCGTTCGGCATTCCCCTGCTCGGCGGCGACACCGTTTCGGCGCCGGCGCGGGTGCTCGGCATGACCGCGATCGGCCGGGCGGCACACATGCCGCCGAGCCGGAGCGGGGCGCGGGCCGGCGACCTGCTCTGGGTCTCGGGCACGATCGGCGACGCCGGCGCCGGCTTGCGCGTGCTGAAGGGCGAGCTTGGCGCCGCCGACCCGCTGGTCGAGCGCTATCGCAACCCCCGACCGCGGCTCGAGGCCGGGGAGCGGCTGGCGCCCCTGGTCTCGGCGATGATGGACGTCTCCGACGGCCTCCTGCTCGACGCCGCGCGCATGGCCGCTGCGAGCGGCTGCGCTGTCCAAATCGAGCTCGATTCGGTGCCACTGTCGGCCGCCTACCTTGCGCTGCTCGGCGAGGCACGCCTCGATGCGGCGGGCGCCGGCGACGATTACGAGCTGCTGTTCGCCGCCGGCCCCGCGCGGGCGCCGGCGATCCTCGCGCTGGCCGACGAGATCGGCCTGCCCTTGTCGCGCATCGGTGCCTTCGCGGCGGGCTCCGGCCTTGCGCTCACCGAGCGCGGCGCGCCCGTCCCGCTCCCCGCAAGGCTCGGCTTCGAGCATGGTTGAAACATGCGCTTATCCTCTTTAAGGGGCGCGCCACATAAGGGGCGCGCCGCTCTCCGGCGCCTGGCCCGTCTGCTTGAAATCCAGGGGAATATTCTATGACCGTCGTCTACATCGCCATGGGCTGCGGCCTGCTCGCCGTGCTCTACGGCCTCGTTACCACGATGCAGGTGCTGAAAGCCCCCGCCGGCAACGAGCGGATGCAGGACATCGCCGCCGCCGTGCAGGAGGGCGCGCGCGCCTATCTCGCCCGCCAGTATCGCACGATCGCGATCGTCGGCCTGGTCGTCGCCGGCCTGGTCTTCTATTTCCTCGGGCTGGTTTCGGCGATCGGCTTCCTGATCGGCGCGATCCTTTCGGGCGTGACCGGCTTCGTCGGCATGAACGTCTCTGTGAAGGCCAATGTCCGCACCGCCGAAGCGGCGCGCACCTCGCTCCAGGGCGGCCTCACCATCGCCTTCCGCTCGGGCGCGATCACCGGCATGCTGGTGGCGGGCCTCGGCCTGCTCTCGATCGCCGGCTTCTTCTGGTACATGACCGGTCCGGCCGCGCACGCACCCAATGACCGCATCGTCGTCGACGGCCTCGTCGCTCTGGCCTTCGGCGCCTCGCTCATCTCGATCTTCGCGCGTCTCGGCGGCGGCATCTTCACCAAGGCCGCCGACGTCGGCGCCGACCTCGTCGGCAAGGTCGAGGCCGGAATCCCGGAGGACGATCCCCGCAACCCCGCCACCATCGCCGACAATGTGGGCGATAACGTGGGCGACTGCGCCGGCATGGCCGCGGACCTGTTCGAGACCTATGTCGTCACGCTCGGAGTCACCATGGTCTCGGTCGCGCTCACCCTCGCCACCGTCGGCCCGGACATGCTGATGAAGCTGATGGCGCTGCCGCTGATCATCGGCGGCGTGTGCATCATCACTTCGATCATCGGCACCTACATGGTCCGCCTCGGCAAGGGCCAGTCGATCATGGGCGCGCTCTACAAGGGCTTCTGGACCTCCGTCCTGCTCGGCGCCGTCGCCATCTATTTCGCCACCCAATATGTGCTGGGCGACATGAACGCGACCCTCGCCACGGTCGGCGGGACCGCGGGCGCCACGATCACCCTGACCGGCATGAAGCTCTTCTACTGCATGCTGATCGGGCTCGGCCTCACCGGCGCGCTGGTCTGGATCACCGAATATTATACCGGCACCAACTACCGGCCCGTGCGCTCGATCGCCAAGGCGTCGGAGACCGGCCACGGCACCAACGTCATCCAGGGCCTCGCGATAAGCCTCGAATCGACGGCGCTTCCGACCCTGGTGATCGTGATCGCCGTGATCGGCGCCTATCAGCTCGCCGGCGTCATCGGCGTCGCCTTCGGCGCGACCGCGATGCTTGCGCTGGCGGGCATGGTCGTGGCCCTGGACGCCTACGGCCCGGTCACCGACAATGCGGGCGGCATCGCCGAAATGGCGGGACTTCCCGACGACGTCCGCCAGCGCACCGACGCGCTCGACGCGGTCGGCAACACCACCAAGGCCGTCACCAAGGGCTATGCGATCGGCTCGGCCGCTCTGGCCGCGCTCGTCCTGTTCGGCGCCTATACCGCGGACCTGGGCCTGTTCTTCCCCGAGCTGCGCGTCGATTTCTCGCTGAGCAACCCCTATGTCATCGTCGGCCTGCTGCTCGGCGCCTTGCTGCCCTACAGCTTCGGCGCCTTCGGCATGACCGCGGTCGGCCGCGCGGCGGGCGCGGTGGTCGAGGACGTCCGCGCCCAGTTCCGCGACAATCCGGGAATCATGGAAGGCACGGTCCGGCCCAATTACGGCCGCACCGTCGATCTCGTCACCCGCGCCGCGATCCGCGAGATGATCATCCCCTCGCTGCTGCCGGTGCTCGCGCCGATCGCGGTCTATTTCATCATCGAAGCGGTCGCCGGCCAGGCTTCGGCCTTCGCGGCGCTCGGCGCGCTGCTGCTCGGCGTCATCGTCTCGGGGCTGTTCGTGGCCATCTCGATGACCTCGGGCGGCGGCGCCTGGGACAATGCCAAGAAGTATATCGAGGACGGCAATCATGGCGGCAAGGGCTCGGAGGCCCACAAGGCCGCGGTGACCGGCGACACTGTCGGCGATCCCTACAAAGACACCGCCGGCCCCGCGGTCAATCCGATGATCAAGATCACCAACATCGTCGCCCTGCTGCTGCTCGCGGCGTTGGCGGGCCACGGCGCCGGCTGATCCTTCCGCACGGGCAAGGAAAGAGGCTCGCCGGACCCCGGGGTCCGGCGGGCTTTTTTCTTGTCTTTACAGCGCCGATCCCTGCCCTATCCTGACAAACGGGGGCTATGAACATTCTCAGACCATTGTCGTTGGCGGTGGCGTTCGCGGCCGCATCGTTATCGACGCCGCTGACGGCGCAGCCGCCCGCCGCTCCGAGCCGGGTAGCCGTCGACGCGCTTGCGGCGCCGGCCACTTTGTCCGATCCCATCCTGTCGCCGGACGGCACCCACATCGCGGCCCGCCTCACCAACCAGGACAAGGAATGGATCGCGGTGTGGGATTTGCGCGCGCCGCCCGACACCGCGCCGCGCACCCTGGAGCAGGGCGATTTCGACGTGCGCTGGCTGCGCTGGGCCGGCCCCCACCGGCTGCTGCTCGGCATCCAGGTCAAGCAGCGCATCTATGCCAACGACGTCACCGTCTCGCGCACCATTTCCCTTGAAACCACCACCTGGCGCGCGACCCCGCTCCAGACCGGCCACGGCATCATCGGCGACGACGTCATCTTCGTCGATCCCGCTGGCGCCTATGCATTGATCTCCGCCCAGCCCACGGCGACCGATTATCCCGACGTGCTGCGGCTCGACCTGACCACGGGAGCCGCGACCGTCGTGCAGCGCCGGATCACCGGCATCTGGAACTGGTTCGCGGACTCCGCCGGAGTCGTGCGCGCGGGCGTCGACTACAGCGACACCCGTATCCGGATCTTCTACCGGGCCAGCGCCGGCGCGGACCTGCGCAGGATCGATTCGCGGCGCTACACGGAGGATGGAAGCGTCATCGACATGATCCGCTTCTTCGCCGACGCCGACCAGGGCGTCGTCGTCACCAATGCCGCCACCGGGCGGTTCGCGGTCTATGGCTATAATTTCGCGACGGATACGCGCGGCGACGCGATTTTCGAGCATCCTCGGGTGGATGTCACATCGGTGATCATGGGCCAGAACGACGCCATCGACGGCGTCCGCTACGAAGACGATCGCAGCCGCATCCACTGGCTCAATCCGGCGCTGCAGCGCATCCAGGGGATCATCGACCGGGCGCTGCCGAACAAGGTCAATTTGATGCTGAACAGGTCGCGGGACGGCAACCGCATCCTGATCTGGTCGAGCGCCGCCGACGATCCAGGGACCTATTATGTCTACGATCGCGCCGCGCGGCGGATCGAGACTTTCGCCTCGCCTTACCCGCAGCTGGCGGGCCGAAGCTTCGCGACGGTGCGGCCGATCAGCTTCCGCGCGCGCGACGGCACCGAGGTCCCGGGCTACCTGACGCTGCCCCCGGGCCGGGCCGGGCGCGACCTGCCGCTGGTGCTGATGCCCCATGGCGGCCCGTTTTCGCGCGACAGCTGGGAGTTCACCCCATGGGTGCAGTTTTTAGCGAGCCGCGGCTATGCGGTGCTCCAGGTCAATTTCCGGGGCTCGACCGGCTACGGCCGCGCCTATGTCGAGCGCGGATTCGGCCAGTGGGGCAGCGGCATGATCGACGATCTCGAGGACGGCGTCGACTGGCTGGCCGGACAGAACATTATCGACGCCCGCCGCGTCTGCGTGATGGGCGCCTCTTATGGCGGCTATGTCGCCTTGTGGGCGCCCATCCGGCGACCCGACCGCTATCGCTGCGCGATCAGCTTCGCCGGCATCTCCGATTTGCGGGCGCTGCTTCTCTACGACAACCGCCAGTTCGCCGCGCCGCGCTATTCGCGCGAATGGCGTCGGCGGGTGCAGGGCGAGGAGCGGACCGATCTCGCCGCGATCTCGCCGCTGCGCCAGGCGGAGCGGGTCAGGGTCCCCGTCCTCATCGCCCACGGCACGCGCGACAGGACCGTTCCGGTCGCGCAGTCGCGCAACCTGGTGCGCGCGCTGACCCGCCCCGGGACGCCCATGGAATCCGTCTTCTATCCCGAAGCGGGCCACGGCTTCACTCGGCCTCAGGATTCGGCCGATTTCCTGCGCCGCGTCGAGGTCTTCCTCGCCCGCCACAATCCCGCCGCCGCGCCGCCCCCGGAGTCGCCCCCACCCGCGCCCGCCGCCGCCTCCCAATAGGTATCGGACTCGGGCCCGGCGGACTTTTTTCTTGTTTTTACAACGCCGTTTCCTCATCCTGGCGCGCGGGGGGTATGACCATCTTCAGATCCTTATCGTGGGCGACGACGCTCGCCGTCGCCTCGTTCGCGGCACCGCTGGCGGCCCAGCCGCCGGCGGCCGGTTCCGCGCCCGCGCCCGCGGTGGCGCCCGTCCCCGAGCGCATCCCCGCCGAGGCGCTCGCCGAGCTCCCCTTCATCCGCAATCCCGTGCTCTCGCCGGACGGCAATCGCCTGGCGGCCCGGCTCACCGCCCAGGGCCGGAACTGGATCGCGGTCTACGATCTTGGCCAGAGCCTTACCGAGCAGCGGCCGCTGATGATCGAATGGGGCGATTACGAAGTCACCTGGATGCGCTGGGCGGGCAATGGCCGCCTGCTGTTCGGCATCCAGGTCACCCGGCCGGTGCCGCTGCTCGACATGGAGATCCCCGTCACCCGGGCCGGCTCGATCGACCTCGCCACCGGCGTCACCACCCCGCTGATCGGCGGCAACGGCATATTGGGCGACGACGTCATCTTCGTCGATCCGGCCGGCCAATATGTTCTTCTCGCCTCGCAGCAGTCGCTCACCGATTATCCGAGCGTCGACCGCATCGATCTCGCGACCGGCCGGGCCGCGATGGTCCAGCAGAGCCGGCCGGGCGTCTGGAACTGGTTCGCCGACGCCGCCGGCGTGGTCCGCGCCGGTGTCGAATATGACGTCAACCGCGTGCGCATCCATTATCGCTTCGCGGCCGGGCAGGCGCTGCGCCGGATCGAGCCGCGCAGCGCGGCCGGCGCCAACACCATCGTCGACGCGATCCACTTCACGCCGGGCGGCGATCGCGGCGTGATCGTCACCAACGAGGCCACCGGCCGCTTCGCCGCTTATCGGTTCGATTTCGCCAGCGAGACACGGGGCGAGACCGTCTACGAGCACCCCCGCGCCGATGTCGGTTCGCTGGTCGTCTCGCGGACCGGCCAGCTGCTCGGAGTCGGCTATGAGGACGATCAGCGGCGCACCCACTGGCTCGACGCCGATCTCGGCCGGGTGCAGGGGATCGTCGATCGCAATCTACCGGGCAACGTCAATCTGATCCTCGACCGCAGCGACGACGCCAGCAAGGTGCTGATCTGGTCGAGCGCGCCCGACGACCCCGGGACCTTCTTCCTCTACAATCGCGCCGAACGGCAGCTGCGCGGATTCGCCACCCCTTATCGCCAGCTCAACGCGCACCGCTTCGCGCAGATGCGGGTGGTCAGCTATCGCAGCCGCGACGGCCTCGACATTCCTGCCTATCTGACCCTGCCGCCTGGGCGGCCCGAACGGGCGCTGCCCCTGATCGTGATGCCGCATGGCGGCCCGTTCGCGCGCGACAGCTGGGGCTTCGACCCCTGGGTCCAGTTCCTCGCCAGCCGCGGCTATGCCGTTCTTCAGCCCAATTTCCGCGGCTCCACCGGCTATGGCCGCGCCCATGTCGAGAGCGGCTACGGCCAGTTCGGCACCGGGATGATCGACGATCTGGAGGACGGCGTCCGCTGGCTTGCCGATCAAGGCATGATCGATCCCGCCCGGGTCTGCATCATGGGCGCTTCTTATGGCGGCTATGCGGCCCTGTGGGCGCCGATCCGCCATCCGACCCGCTACCGCTGCGCGATCAGCTTTGCCGGCATCTCCGACGTGCGGACGATGCTCCGCTATGATTCGCGTATCTCCTCGGCGACCCGCTATTCGCGCGAATGGCGGCGCCGGGTGGAGGGCGAGGAGCGGACCGATCTGGCGGCAATCTCGCCGCTCCGGCAAGTGGCGCGCCTCACCCTGCCGCTGCTGATCGCGCATGGCGAACGCGACCGCAACGTGCCGCCTTCGCAGTCCCGCAACCTGATCCGCGCGCTGGCCAGGAGCGGCGGAAACGTCGAATCCGTCTTCTATCCGCAAGCGGCCCACGGCTTCGCGAGAGCCGAGGATTCGGTCGATTTCCTGCGCCGCGTCGAAGCCTTCCTCGCCCGCCACAATCCCGCCGATGCGCCGCCCGCGGCCGCGGCGGCCGCCCCGTCCCGATAAGGACCGGCGGTCTTTCCATTTCGGCGATCAGCGGTTAAGGCCTGCCGGCTTTTTTCTGACCCCAGGGATGTGCATGGCCAAGGAAGAACTTCTCGAAATGCGCGGCCAGGTGGTCGAGCTGCTGCCCAACGCCATGTTCCGCGTGAAGCTCGAAAACGGCCACGAGATCCTCGGCCACACCGCCGGCAAGATGCGCAAGAACCGGATCCGCGTGCTGACCGGCGACGAGGTGCTGGTCGAGCTCACGCCCTACGACCTGACCAAGGGCCGCATCACCTACCGCTTCAAGTGAACCGCGCTGAAAGTGGTTCACCCGCCCCGACAGGCGGTCGCCCTGAACTCGTTTCAGGGTCCATGAACGCCTGGCTGTGGAATCTGGACACCACCCGTGTCCATGGATGCTGAAACAAGTTCAGCATGACGTTAGTGGGGTTTTCATGCGGCTCGTCCTCGCGTCCCAAAGCCCCAGGCGGCTCGAATTGCTGGCAAGGCTCGGCGTGAGGCCCGACGCCGTCATCCCCGCCGATATCGACGAGACGGCGCTGAAGGGCGAGCTGCCCGTCCCTTATGCGCGGCGGATGGCGGCGGCGAAGGCGGCGGCGGTGGCGCAAGCGGGCGCGCTGACGCTCGCCGCCGACACCGTCGTCGCCGCCGGCCGCCGAATCCTGCCCAAGACCGAGAGCGAGGCGGAAGCGCGCGCCTGCCTCGCCTTGCTCTCCGGCCGCCGCCACCGCGTCCACAGCGCGGTCACGCTGATCGATGGCGACGGCAAAGCGCGCCACAAACTGTCGAGCTCGATCGTGACCTTCAAGCCGCTGAGCGCCGAGGAGATCGCCGCCTATCTCGCCAGCGGCGAATGGCGCGGCAAAGCGGGCGGCTATGCGATCCAGGGCCGCGCCGAGGCTTTGGTCCGCGCGCTCGCCGGCTCCTTTTCGGGAGTGATGGGGCTTCCTTTGTACGAGACGCGCGCGCTGCTGCGCGCCGCGGGCTATCCGCTTGGCTGAGTGGCTCTACGAGGAAGGGATCGGCGAGAATCGCGCGATCCTGGTCGAGGACGGAATCATCCTCGAAGCGGCGATCGAGCTGCCCGGCGTGCGCGCGGGCGCCGTCGTTCCGGCGCGCCTCACCAGCGTCGCCGGCATTGCGACGCTCGAGGACGGAACCGAAGCAACCGTCACGGCGCAGAGCCTGACCGAGGGCGCGGCCTTCCGCGCCGAGATCCTGCGCGAGGCGATCCCCGAGCCGGGGCGGCCCAAGCCGCCCAAGGCTCGCGCGACCGACTTGCCGTTGCGGGACGGGCCGGGCCTCAGGGAGCGGATCGGCAACCCCGCGCCGCTCCCCGCTTCCGGGCCCGACCTCTTCGAGCAGGCCGGCTGGTCGGAGCTGCTCGAGGAAGCCGCGACGGGCGAGATCGCCTTCGAGGGCGGCGCGCTGCGCATGAGCCTGACGCCGGCGATGACCCTGTTCGACGTCGACGGCGGCCTGCCGCCCGCCGCTTTGGCCCAAGCCGGCGCGGCTGCGGCGGCGCGGGCGATCCTGCGCTTCGGCATCGCCGGCGCGATCGGCATCGACCTGCCCACCTTGCCGCGCGGCGAGCGGCAGGCGGCCGCGGCCGTGGTCGATGAGATCCTGCCCCAGCCGTTCGAGCGGACCGCGGTCAACGGCTTCGGCTTCCTCCAGATCGTCCGCCGGCGCGCGCGCGCCTCTCTCCCCGAGCTGCTCGCCGCCGAGCCGGCGGCGGCTGCCGCCCGCGCTCTGCTGCGCCGGGCGGGACGGCTCGCCGGGCCGGTGATGCTGCACGCGGCGCCGCCGGTGGTCGCCTTGCTCAAGGCCAGGCCCGACTGGCTGGCGGCGCTGGCGCGGCGGACCGGCGGCGCGGCGACCTTGCTAGCCGCGCCCGGCCTCGCCATATCGCCCGGCCATGTCCAGAGCCGCCAAGACTGAAACCTGCCCCTTGTGCGGCAAACCCGCGGGCGCAGCGCACAAGCCCTTCTGCTCGCAGGGCTGCCGCGACCGCGACCTCCTGAACTGGCTCGGCGAGGGCTATCGCGTCCCCGGCCCGCCCGCCGATCCCGACCTGCCGTCGGAGCGCGACGACGGGCTGGACAGCGAGCATTAGCCCCCTCTATAGGCGCTGGCTTCCGCCTGTCCGCGGCAGGCCCAGGTAGCTCAGTTGGTAGAGCACGTGACTGAAAATCACGGTGTCGGTGGTTCGATCCCGCCCCTGGGCACCACTTCCTCGTTTTGAGGCAACGCCACTACCACCGCCCCAACCAAGCCCGCAAGCACGGCCCAGTAGGCGTAGCGGAAATCCGAGCCGACACCGACCGCGAAGTAGGTCAGCAGGTAGACGGCGCCCGATCCCGCCACTCCAATGGCGAACGCGCCTGCAGGCGTGTGGCGGCGTCGCCATGCGAATGCGCAGATGGCGGCGCAGATGAGGAGCCAGGTCCCCACGCGGAACAGGGGCGTCGGCTTGAGTGCGTCGTGGATCGCGA
>DASQLN010000020.1:0-63208 GCA_035629975.1 Allosphingosinicella sp.
GCCGACCATCCACACCGCGGTGGAGTTTTACGCGCCTGAGGCACGTGACATTATTTCCGCGGCAATGAAGGCGGCGATGACACAAGGCCGCGATTACGACCTTGAACTGCCAATGATCACGGGCGCCGGACGCCGCATCTGGGTGCGAGCGCTGACGCGAGCCGAACTGCGCGACAATAAACCGGTGCGGTTGATCGGTGCGCTGCAGGATATCAGCAGCCGTCGCGACAGTGAGGAAGCTCGCAGGAAGCTGGAGTTTCAACTCTTCCAGGCGCAGAAAATGGAAACGCTCGGCACACTCGCCGGCGGCATCGCCCACGATTTCAACAATCTCCTCACCATCATCATCGGCAATGTCGACGCGGCCCGCCGTCATGTCGGCGAGGAGGGGCCGGCCCGCGTCCAGCGCGCGCTCGGCAACGCCATGGTCGGCGCCGAGCGGGCGGCGTTGCTGACCCAGCGCCTGCTCGCTTTCTCGCGCCGCCAGCCGCTCGATCCGCGCCCGATCAATCCCAACAAGCTCGTCACCGGCATGTCGGAGCTGCTCCACCGCACGTTGGGAGAGACGATCGCGGTGGAGACGGTGCTCGCCGCCGGCCTGTGGCGGATCGAGGCCGATCCCCACCAGCTCGAAAACGCGATCCTCAATCTGGCGGTCAACGCGCGCGATGCGATGCCGGAAGGCGGCAAGCTCACCATCGAGACCGGGAACACCCATATCGACCGCGACTATGCCGGCCAGAATGCCGGCATCTCGCCCGGCCAATATGTCGCGATCTGCGTCTCTGACATCGGTTCGGGCATGAGCGCCGACACGCTCGCGCGCGCCTTCGAGCCCTTCTTCACCACCAAGGAGGTCGGCAAGGGCACCGGGCTCGGCCTCTCCATGGTCTACGGGTTCGTCAAGCAATCGGGCGGCCACCTCAAAATCTATTCGGAGGAAGGCGAGGGGACGACGGTGCGCATCTACCTCCCCCGCCTGCTCGCCGAGGAGCCGGTCGAGGAGCCGCCCGCCGACAGCCCGGTGCCGGAGGGGACGCGCGAGGAAACGATCCTGGTCTGCGAGGACAATGACGACGTCCGCGCCTATACGGTCGAGGTGCTTCGCGAACTGGGCTATCGCGTGATCGAGGCGCATGACGGGCCCTCCGCGCTGCGCCTGCTCGAGCGGCAGGAGGGCAAGGTCGACCTGCTCTTCACCGACGTCGTGCTGCCCGGCGGCAAGACCGGCGCGGTGCTGGCCAGGGAGGCGCGCGCGCTCCGCCCCGAGCTTCGCGTCCTCTTCACCACCGGCTACGCGCGCAACGCCATCGTCCATCACGGCCGCCTCGATCCCGGCGTCGAGCTGATCACCAAGCCCTTCGCCTATGCCGATCTCGCCGCCCGCGTCAGGGACATGCTCGACCGGACCTAGGCTGTATCAACATTCAGTTTCACGTCATTCCCGCGAAAGCGGGAATCCAGCTTCTTCAACAGCCAAGATCATAAGAAGGCTGGACCCCCGCTTTCGCGGGGGTGACGGAGAAGGGAAAGACCCTCTGCAGGGGCATCGGCTGAATGCCGATACGGCCTGGACTCGAGCTCTATGGAGACGCGGCCCCGACGCCCAGATAGCGGTCGAACCAGCGGACGGTCTCTTCGAAGATGTCCCTTATGTTCGCGGGCGACTGGCTGAGGCCGTGATTCTCGCCCCAATAGCGAAGCAGCCGCGCCGTCTTCCCCTGCCGGTAGAGGCTGTAGAAGAAGGATTCCGCCTGTGCCATCGGCGCTCGCTCGTCATGCTCGCCATGGATGAGCAGCAAGGGGGTCTCGACTCGATCGACCAGGGCGAGAGGCGAGTTGCGCCAGTAGAGCGCATGATCCCGGTAAGGCGGCACGCCCAGGCGCAGCGGCCCGGCCTCGACGAGCGCCCAGTTCCAGGATTTCTCATGCTCGATGCCCGGATAGCCGCGCGCCGACCCTGCGAATTGCGTGTAGAAGCTGGTGAATTCGGTGATCCCCGCCATCGCCACTCCCGCCCGGAAGCGGTTGCTCTGCGCGACCAGCCCGTAGACCGCATAGCCGCCGAAGCTCTGCCCCAGCAGCCCGACCCGGCCGGGATCGGCGATGCCCAGCGCGACGAGCCGGTCGACGGCCGGAAGCACGCCTTTGGAGAGGCCGGCGAGGAATTCGCCGTTCTCGGCGCGCGGCATGGACGGGATCAGCACGACATAGCCGCGCGCGGCATAGAGCCGCAAATTGTAGAAGCCCGCCATATAGGGGTCGAGAAAATAGCCGTTGAGGTCGCGGACGCGATAGCCGGGATAGACCCAGACGATGGTCGGATAGAGCCGGCCCTCCCGATAGCCGGGCGGCAGGATCACCGCCCCCTTGAGCGGCTGGCCGTCCTCTCCCGCATAGTCGATCAGCATCGTGCTGCCCCAGTCGATCGCGGCCAGATGCGCGTTGAGCGAGAGGAGGTCGCGCGTGCCGCCGCCCGCCAGCGAGCTCTCCCGCAGGAACAGCCCCCGCGGCGTCGGCTCGCGCCACAAGGCGATGCCGCGCGCCGCATCCATGTCGAGCAATTGCGCGTCCCGCGGCAGCGTGAACCCGCGCGGCGCCGCGGCCGGGCCGGGGAGCGGGATCTCGTCGAGGCGCCGGCCGCCGTCCGGCAGCGGGGCCGCGACGAGGATCGCCGGCGCTTCGCGGCCCGGATCGATCGGCCAGGCGATCGCCGTTGCGGCAGGCAGGCTCGCGGACGGCAAGGGCGCGAGCCGGCGGCCGGCGGCGTCCAGCGCCAGCAGCCGCTCTCCGGCGACCGCGACAAAGCCGCCGCCGCGCGCGCGGCGGAGCTCCGCCGGCGGCTCGGCCAGGGCTGCCGTGAGGTTCACGGCCTCCCCGTCGAGGGCCAGCAGCCACCAGTCCGCGCGCGCGGCCTCGCCGGCGCCGGGTGCGCGCGCCAGCAGGCGGCGATCGTCGAGCCAGAAAACGGGCCGCTCGGCCGGGAACCAGGATCCCGCCGTCGCGCCGCCGACCGACAACCCCTCCGGCCCGACCCGGACGATCGACATGTCCCGCGCGGACGCCACGAACAGCGGCGTCGCCGCCTCCTCCTGGCCGGCGCGGGCGCGCAAGGCGATTGCGCGCCCGTCGGGAGACCAGCCGTAGAGATCGAGCGGATAGCGCATGCCGGGCGGGGCGGCCGGCCATCGTATCGGAGCGCCGGGGAGGAGGTCGACGAAGCCGAGCCGTTTCTCCACCGTCCAGCTGTCGATCCGGTTGCGGCTGTCCGGCGCGCGAGCCGGCGGCAGCGCGCCCGTCGTCGCCAGGATTGCGATCCGGCGTCCGCCGGGCGCGATGCTGAGCGTCAGCTCGGCGCGGAAGGGATAGGTGGGCACCGCCGCGATCGTCGCGACCGCGCCCGTCGAGACGTCGATGGCGCGGAGCAGCGCGAGGTTCGCCCGTTCGTCCCGCGGCACCTGCTCGGCGCCGCTGCCCACGGCCGTGACGGTCGGTCCGGTGCCCTCGCGCAGGGCCCGCGCGGCTTCCCCGGCATGGCGCGTCGGCCGCGAGGAGGCGTCGATAAAGCCGGAGACGCCGCCCGGGGGGAGCATGACCGCCAGCAGCCGGCTGTCGTCGAGCCAGGCGAAGGGCGCGTTCTCCTCGTCGCTGCAGCGATGCGCGATCGTGCTTCCGTCCGCGCCCCCGCGCAGGTCGACCCGGTGCATCGGCGTGCCGCCCATCGTCTGGGTCATCAAAGCGGCGTCGCTCATCCGGGTCAGGGCGCCGGTCGCGCGGGTCCACACGTAAAGGCGCACATTGTCGCCGCCGCGCGGCTCGCCGCCTTCCGGCCTGGTCGACAGCATCGCGAGCCGGCTGCCGTCAGGCGACCAGGCCGGGCACCAATAGCCCGCCGTGGCCGCCGCGCCCTGCGTCAGGTTGCGCCGCTCACCGGTCCGCCGCGAGATCAGCCAGACGTCGCCGCGGCCCGGATCGAGCTCGTAATAGGTGCGGCCGTAAGCCTCGCCGGGCCGCGCGGGGCGCTGCACCACCACCGCCACCGTCTCGCCATCCGGCGACAGGAGGGCGCGATCGATCCGCGTCAGGTCGAAGACGTCGTCAAGGGTCAGCGATCGGGCGGCCCCGTGCGCGGGCTGGGCCGCGGCCGCGACGGCGAAGGCCAGCCACGCTTGCCAGAACCTGGTCGTCCATCCGGCTCCCATCGCCCGCCTTTCGCCTATCCCGATTTCGCCACGCGCGTTAGGATAGGCCCGACCGCCATTGAGGAAAGGGGAAATCCGATGCGCGTTCTTGCCCTGCTGCTGATGTTCCTTGCCGCCGCGCCCGCCGCCGCCCAGCCGCGCGAGCGGGTGGAGAGGACCGAGACGACGACCGTCGCCTTCGCCGGCTGGGAACGCGGCGATTATCTGTGGGCGAATTTCGTCGGAACGCGCGGCGCGCGCTTCTCGGCGATGGTCGAGCGGGATCCGATCGGCCAGTTTCTGCAGGCGCATCGCGGCAGCCCGGTCACGGTCACGATCCAGACCGTGCGCACCACGCTTCCCGAGGCGGGCCGCACCACGATCCGGCGCGTCACCGGCGCGCGCAACCGCGCCGGCACCGCCCAGGCCTGGTGGCGGCGGCTGAGCCCCGCCCAGCGCCGCGCCGCCCAGCGCCGCTTCGAGCAGGAGGCGCTGTGAGGCGATTCTTCGCCGCGCTGGCGCTGCTCCTCCTCGCCGCGCCGGCGGCGGCGCATCAGGGCGATTGGGCGTCGCGCCTCACCGAGGGCGACGTCGTGCTCGCCGGCTTCCGCTTCCGCTCGGGCGAGAGCTTGCCCGAGCTTCGCCTCCATTATGCGACGCTCGGCACCCCGCATCGCGATGCTGAGGGGCGGATCGACAATGCGGTGATGGTGCTGCACGGCACCGGCGGCTCGGGCCGGCAATTCCTCGCGCCGCAATTCGCGGACGAATTGTACGGGCCCGGCCAGCCGCTCGATCTCGCCCGCTATTATGTCATCCTGCCCGACAATATCGGCCATGGCCGCTCGTCCAAGCCGAGCGACGGCCTCCGCATGCGCTTCCCGGCCTATGATTATGACGACATGGTGGAGGCGCAGCGGCTTATGCTGGAGCGGCTGGGAGTCACCCGCCTGCGCCTGCTCATGGGCACCTCGATGGGCTGCATGCACATCTTCGTCTGGGCCGAAACCCACCCCGATTTCGCCCGCGCCCTGATGCCGATGGCCTGCCTGCCGGTCGAGATTGCCGGCCACAACCGGATGTGGCGGCGCGCCGCGGTCGAGGGCATACGCCGCGATCCGGCCTGGGCGGGCGGCGACTACTCAGCCCAGCCGGTCCAGGGCCTGCGCACCGCCGTCTCGCTCCTGCAGATCGCCGGGATGGCGCCGCTCCATCTGCAGCGGGCCTATCCCACGCGCGAGACGGCGGAGGCCTATATCGCCGAACGCATCGACCGCGACCTCGCCACCCGCGACGCCAACGACCTCATCTACCAGCTGGAAGCCAGCCGGACCTACAACCCGCTCGCCCATCTGGAGCGCATAAGCGCGCCGATGACCTGGGTGAACAGCGCCGACGATTTCATCAACCCACCCGATTACGGAATCGCCGAAGCCGCCGCGCGCCGCATGCCGAGCGCCCGCTACATCCTCATCCCGGCAAGCACCGAAACGCGCGGCCACGGCACCCACACTTGGGCGCGGTTCTGGAAGGATGCGCTGGCTGATCTGCTGCGGCGGACGGACGGTTAGCGATGGGTTTGCAGGTTCGTTCGTTCCTGCTCGCCTTGCTGCTCGCTGGGCCCGCGCACGCGCAAAGCGAGGCCGATCGCGATTGCACCGACGACAACGGCGTCGACCGTTGCGCGGCCGCGCAGCAGGCGCGCGTCCGCGCCCTGTATGGCGTCGAGACGATCGAGGCGCATCGCGACGCCGGCGATCAGGTCCGCCGCGTTTTCTATGTCGACGGCTATGGCTACGATATCGCGGCGATCGCCTTCCTGCGCCGCCCCGGCCACGATCCCGAAGTTCGCGTCCATTTCAAGCGGGAGGAAGGCGGCCCCCTTCACGCGCCGATGGTCGCGCCGGTTCCGATCGACGACTGGGAGCTGCTGATCGAGCGCTCGGCACACTTCGATCGCGCGCTCGTCCCGCGTCCCGAGCCCCCGCGGTTCGAGAATGGGGAGGAGCTCGTCACGGTCTGCCTGCATGCATCCCTCTATATGGCGGAGGCGACCGACCCTGCGCGCGAAGGCGGGGAAGCCGCGACGCTGCGGCGCCGCGCGGAGGGTGGCTGCTCCCGCGGCACCACCGGCGCCTTCGCCCGCGAAGTCTCCCGCGCGGCCCTGCCGCTCTTCCCGCATTGCGCGCTTCTCAATCCCTCCCATTATCGCACGCCGGCCGACCAGCTCGTGGCCTGCCGCGTGCTGAGCGGGGACCGGCCGGCGGCGGCCCAGGTGCGCAATCAGTTGGAAGCCCTGTCGTGGGCCGACACGATGGCTGAGCTGCCGGAGATCGCGCGCCTGTTCGACAATCGGACTCGGATCGAATGGAACGGCGAGCTTCATGCCGGCCGGGAGGCGGATGGCGCGGCGCGCTTCTTCCTTGCGAAAATGCTGGAGGGGGGGCGCCGCGACCTTGTCATCGACAGCATCGAAGGCCTGAGCGACCGCCGGGTGCGGTTTCGCGGCAACCTCGTCCGGTCCGTCGCAAGGCCGGACGGGCAGGAGGAAGTCAGCGAGACCGCGCCCGTGGAGATGATCTGGGAGCTGGAATATCGCGGCCGGTTCATGATCCGCAGCCTGACCGTCGGTCCCTCTGCCCGGCCCCGGCGGCGCTAACGCGCCGCCTCGCGCGAGCTGACATGGTTCAATGCGATCACCCAGCGGCCGCCGACCTTGCGCATCAGCCGCGTGTTGATCCCGTCCTGCGGCAGGCCGCCGCCTTCTAGGCGGTAGCGGCTGATCAGCTGGGCGGCGCCGGGGCCGAGCATTTCGACCCTGATGTCGAAGAAATGCAGGCGGCCGCGCCGGGCCGGGTTGCCGCCATAATCGCGGATGTAGTGGTCGAGCGTGCCCTGCCAGTCGCGCTGGAATTGGCCGCGCGAGACGAACACCACATCCGGATTCTTGAACCCGCGCATGTAGCCGGCGAAATCGCCGCGGTTCCACGCCGCCTCCATGTCGGCGATGACCTGGCGGATGGCGCGCTCCTCGGCGGCGGCATCGAAGGCGGGAGCACTCCCGCAGGCGGCGAGCAGCAGCAAGGCGAGGAAGACGGCGCGCCTCACCCCTGCATCAGTCCGTGGACCAGGCGGGCAAGCGCGATGGCGTCGTGGTCCCGGTAGAGGTCGGCGATCACCTGGACGCCGATCGGCAGCCCGTCGGCATCCGCGCCGACCGGCACCGCGGTCGCCGGCAAATTGGTGAAGCTGGCCAAGGCAGCGAAGGCGAGCTGCAGCCCGTAGCGCGTATCTTCGCCATCGACCGGCAACCGGCGTTCGGTGACTGGCGTATCATCGTGCGGATAAGCGGTGGTGCCGAAGGCCGGCGCGATCACCGCGTCATAATCGGCGAATAGCGCCTGCCAGGCGCGGACCGCGCGCGCCTGATGGTCGAGCAGCTCGAACCAGGTGCCGAGCGACGGCGGCTCCGCGCCATCCGTGGGCGCGCCGCGCGTGAGCGCCGTCATCAGCAGCTGCATATACTGGCCGAATTGCGCCGACAGATCGGGGAGGAGTGGGCTCTGGCGGTCCACTCTGGCGCCCTCGGCCTCGAGCGCCGCGCCGATCCCCTCGAGCACGTCGGCGATCGGGCGGGCGATGGCGGCGAAGGGGTGGGTCGCCATGAGCAGGATGCGCCACTCGCCCGGCCTTCGCGACTCCGCCTTGGGCAGCGGCCGGTCGGCGAGCAGGTCCAGCGCGAGCGTGAGGTCGTCGGCATTGCGCGCCATCGGGCCGATCACCGCCATGGGCGGCGCGTGGCCGTCGGTGCCCGGCGGAGAATGGCCGTCGCAGCTGAGCGCGCCATAGGTCGGCTTGTGGCCCCAGACCCCGTTGAAGGCCGCGGGCACGCGGATCGAGCCGCCGATGTCCGAGCCGAGCTCGAGCGACACCATCCCGCTCGCCAGCGCCGCCGCCGAGCCGCCGGAGGAGCCGCCGGGCGAGCGCGAAAGGTCGATCGGATTGTTGGTGCGGCCGTAGATCGGATTGACAGCCTGGTGATCGGCGAGCCCGACCGGCACGTTGGTCTTGCCGAGGATGATCGCGCCCGAGCGCTTGAGGCGGCGGACGGCGACGGCGTCCTCCTTCGCGACGAAATCCCGATGCTGCTCGAAACCCCAGGTCGTGCGCAGGCCGGCGACGTCGAACGCTTCCTTGACCGTCATCGGCACGCCGAGCAGGGGCCCGATTTCGCCCCGCGCCAGAGCGGCGTCGGCCGCGTCCGCCGCGGCGCGGGCGCGCTCGAAATCGCGCACCACGACGGCGTTGATCGGCCCGTCCAGCGCCTCGATCCGCGCGATCGCCCCCTCGCATTCGGCGCGGGCGGATGTCTCGCCGCTCGCGATCGCGGCCGCGGTGGCGATGGCAGACCGTTCCGTCATCTCTCCCCTCCGTTCGGGCTGAGCCTGTCGAAGCCTGTTCCTTGTCTTTGCCGCTTGCCCAATGAAGGAAGGCCCTTCGACAGGCTCAGGGCGAACGGATGTCAGGTAAAGCGCTCGCCTTTCTCCGCTTTGTCCCGAAGCGACGCCGCGACTTCGAAGCCGTGCCTGTCGAGCCCGGCGACGATCTTCGCCAGCCCCTCGCTGCCCGCCCAGAACATCGGCCCGCCGCGATAGACGGGCCAGCCGTAACCGTAGACCCAGACGACATCGATATCGGATGCGCGCTGGGCCATGCCTTCCTCGAGGATCTTCGCGCCCTCGTTGACCATGGTGTAGAGCGTGCGCTCGACGATCTCCTGGTCGCTCACCTCGTGCTGCGGCGTTCCGGTCTTCGCGCGGAAATCCTCGATGATCTCGGCGACTCGCGGGGAGGGGGAAGGGGTGCGCTTCTCGTCATAATCGTAGAAGCCGGCGCTTTTCTTCTGGCCCCAGCGTCCCTCGGCGGCGAGCGCGTCGCGGATATTCTCGATCCGGGTCGGGTCGCGATGCCAGCCGATGTCGACGCCGGCGAGATCGGACATCTGGAAGGGGCCCATCGGCATTCCGAATTCGACATGGACGCGGTCGATCTGCTGCGGAGTCGCACCCTCCAGGAGCAATTTCATCGCCTCGATCTGGCGCGGCATCAGCATGCGGTTGCCGATGAAGCCGTGGCAGACGCCGGCGACCACTGCGACCTTCTTGATCCGCTTGGCGAGGCCCATGGCGGTGACCAGCACGTCGGGCGCGGTCTTCGCGCCGCGCACGATTTCCAGGAGCTTCATCACGTTGGCGGGCGAGAAGAAGTGCAGCCCGAGCACGTCCTGCGGGCGCGAGGTCGAGGCCGCGATCTCGTCCACGTTGAGATAGGAGGTGTTGGAGGCGAGGATCGCGCCCGGCTTGGCGATTTTGTCGAGCTTGCCGAACAGCTCCTTCTTGACCTCCATATTCTCGAACACCGCTTCGATGATGAGGTCGCAATCGGCGAGGTCCTCGAGCTTCAGCGTGGCGCTGAGCAGGCCCATCGCGCCTTCCACCTGGCCTGCGCTCATCCGCCCCTTGGCCGCGCTCGCCTCGTAATTCCTGCGCATCACGCCGGTGCCGCGGTCGAGCGCCTCCTGCTCCATCTCGACGATGGTGACGGGGACGCCGGCGGAAAGGAAGTTCATCGAGATGCCGCCGCCCATCGTCCCCGCGCCGATCACGCCGACCTTGGCGATCTCGCGCGGCCTGGTGTCCTCTGGCAGGCCATCGATCTTGGCGGCCTTGCGCTCGGCGAAGAAGAAATATTGCTGGGCCCGCGCCTGCGTGCCCGTCATCAGCTCCATGAACAGGCGGCGTTCCTCGAGCACGCCTTCGGCATAGGGCTTGGCGAGAGCCGCCTCGATCGCCTTGACGTTCGCCTCGGGCGCGTCGAAGCCCTTGAACCTGCGCGCATTGGCCTTGCGGAAATCGGCGAAGATGGCTGGATCGGCGCGCGCCTCGGCGAGCTTGCCGTCCTTTTCGCTCGACTTCGGGATCGGGCGGATTTCGCGCACCTCCTCGGCGAACGCGACCGCGTGCGGCAGCAGCTCGCCCTCGACCAGCCGGTCGACGAGGCCCACCTCAAAGGCCTCTTTGGCGCCGATCGGATTGCCCGTGGCCGCCATTTCCAGCGCCTTGGCGACGCCCGCCACGCGCGGCAGCCTCTGCGTGCCGCCGGCGCCGGGCAGCAGGCCCAATTTGACCTCGGGCACGCCGAGCTTCGCCGCCGGGACCGCGACCCGGTAATGGCTCGCCAAAGCGACCTCGAGGCCGCCTCCAAAAGCGGTGCCGTGGATCGCGGCGACCACCGGCTTGGTGCAATTCTCGATGATGTCGACCACGGTCGGCAGCATCGGCAGCTGCATCGGCTTGCCGAATTCGGTGATGTCGGCGCCGGCGAAGAAGGTCTGGCCCTCGCAGACGATCACCACGGCCTTCACCTGATCGTCCTTGTCGGCCTCCTCGATCGCCGCGACCAGCCCGACCCGGACCGCATGGCCGAGCGCGTTGACCGGCGGATTGTTGGAAGTGACGATCAGCACGTCGCCGTGCCTCTTGGTAGAAATCGGGCTCATGCTATTCTCCGCGGGAAAATCTGGGCCGTGCCATGCGGCTTCTTTACGTAAACGTCAACCGCGCGGAGGGCCAGATGGCGACGGGATTTCAGGCCAGAAAAAGGCTTCCTTTGGTCTTCTGGGCAGCGATCGTCGCGCTGTGCATTTACTATCTCTACGAGACGATCGGCTACCGCTTCCTCACCCCCGGGCGGCTCGGGCCGACACTCTTGGACAAGCAGCTTATCTTCTGGGTCCATCTCCTGTTCGCGCTGCCCGTGCTGATCGGCGCGCCGCTGCAATTCTGGACCCGGTTGCGCACGTCGCGGCCGCATCTGCACCGCCTGATCGGCAAGGCCTATGTGGTCGGCGCCACGATCGCCGCCCTGACCGCGATCTATCTCGGCGCGACCATCGAATATGAAGGCTCGCGCCTGCCCCTCGTGATGTTGGCCGCGACCTGGCTGTTCTTCACGCTCGCCGCTTGGCGCCGCGCCCGCGACAGGGATTTCGCCGGGCACCGCCTGTTCATGATCCGCAGCTATAATCTCGCTTTGGTCTTCATCTGGCTGCGGCTCGTCCAGGAAATCCCGCGCGACATCCTGTTCTTCTACATTTCCGACGAGGGGATACGCGACACGACGATCGAATGGTTCATCTGGGTTGTCCCGTTGCTGGCGATGGAGGTCTACCTCTCCTGGTGGCCCCAGGCCCGGGGCAGACGCTCCGCCTAGAAGGACGTGCGTCCATATTCCTGGCGGTAATGGGGGTGCGAGCAGGAGAGACCGCCGTCGACCACCAAAGCGTGGCCGTTGACGTACGAGGAGTCGTCCGAGGCGAGGAACAGCGCCGCATGAGCGATCTCGTTCGGCTCGCCGCCCCGCTTCATCGGATTGAGATGGCCGATCATGTCCTCGCGGCCGACGGCGCGGGCATTGTCGTAGAGCGGCTGCGTCATGCCGGTCTCGATCAGCCCGGGGCAGATCGCGTTGACCCTTATATTGGCGCCGCACAATTGGGTGGCAGCGACCTCGACGAGGCTGATCACGCCCGATTTCGAGGCCGAATAAGCCGGCCCGCCGGCGCCGGCGCGCAGGCCCGCGACGCTGGCGGTGCAGATGATGGAGCCGCCGCCGCGCGCCTTCATCGCCGGCGCCGCATGCTTGATGGCGAGGAACGGGCCGATCAGATTGACCCGCAATATCTCCTGCCAGTCCTCGCTCGTCTGCTCGAAGATCGAGGCGACGCCGCCCGAAATCCCGGCATTGGCGAAGAAGATGTCGAGCCCTCCATGCTCGCTCGTCGCGGCCTCGATCAGGCCGGCCACATCCTCTTCGCGCCCGGCATCGGCCGCGATCACGCCGTCGGACGCATTGACGTCGGCGGCGATCACGATCGCCCCTTCGCGCGCGAACAGGGAGGCGGTCGCCTTGCCGATCCCCGACGCCGCCCCGGTGACGATCGCGACCTTGCCTTCGAGTCTCATCCTATTTCTCCGTCATTCCCGCGAAAGCGGGAATCCAGACGGCCTCCGCATCCCGCTCCGACGCTGTCTGGATCCCCGCTTTCGCGGGGATGACGGCTTGTAGGAGCCGTCACAGCCCAACCCCCGTCGTCGAACCGCCGTCCACCACGATCGCCTGCCCCGTCATGAAGGTCGAGGCGGGCGAGGCGAGGAACACGGCGGCGCCTGCGATTTCGTGCGGCTCGCCGATCCGCTGCATCGGCGTGTGGGCGGTGACCGCCGCCAGCGTCGCCGGATTTTCCCACAGCGCCCTGGCGAAATCGGTCCTGACCAGCCCCGGCGCGATGCAATTCACCCGCACCTGGCGCGGCCCGAACTCGGCGGCGAGGTTGCGCGCCAGCTGGAAATCCGCGGCCTTCGAGATGTTGTAGGCGCCGAGCACGCCCGAGCCCTTGAGGCCGCCGATCGAGCTGACGATGATGATCGAGCCCTCGCCGCGCTCCAGCATTTCGGGCGCCACCATCTGGATCAGCCAGTGATTGGCGACGACATTGTTGTCGAGGATCTTGCGGAACTGCTCGTCCGAAATGCCCGCCATCGGCCCGTAATAGGGATTGGACGCCGCGTTGCAGACGAGCACGTCGATCCGCCCCAGCTGCGAGCGCGTCTCCTCGACCAGCCGCTGCAATTCGTCCTTGGAGGAGATGCTCGCCGGCACCACGATCGCGCGCCCCTCGCCATGCGCGGCGTTGATGGCGTCGGCGACCTCCTGGCAGGCGGCGGCGGTGCGGCTCGAAATCACCACCCTCGCGCCATGCTCGGCCAGCGCCTCGGCGATCGCCCGCCCGATCCCGCGCGAGGAGCCGGTGACGATCGCGACTTTTCCGGTAAGGTCGAACAAGCCTGTCATATCGTCTCCTCGTCATTCCCGCGAAAGCGGGAATCCAACCCGCCTTCGTGCCGCAACCGCCGTCTGGATTCCCGCTTTCGCGGGAATGACGGGCTAGGGCGCATGCTTCGCGAACTCCAGCCGCGCGATCGCCCGGTTGTGCACTTCGTCGGGCCCGTCCGCCAGCCTCAGCGTCCGGATCCCCGCCCAGCTTGCGGCCAGCCCGAAATCCTGCGAAACGCCGGCGCCGCCATGCGCCTGCACGGCGTCGTCGATGATCCTTAAGGCCATGTTGGGCGCGAACACCTTGATCATCGCGATCTCGGCCTGGGCGGCCTTGTTGCCGGCCTTGTCCATGATGTCGGCGGCCTTGAGGCAGAGCAGCCGCGCCATGTCGATGTCGATCCGCGCGGCGGCGACGCGCTGCTCCCAGATGCTGTGCTCCATCAGCCTCTTGCCGAACGCGACCCGGCTTTGCAGCCGCTTCACCATCGCCTTCAGCGCTTCCTCGGCCGCGCCGATCGTGCGCATGCAATGGTGGATCCGCCCCGGCCCGAGCCGCCCCTGCGCGATCTCGAAGCCGCGGCCTTCGCCCAGGAGCATGGAGGTGGCGGGCAGGCGCACATCCTTCAGGACGATCTCCATATGGCCGTGCGGCGCGTCGTCATAGCCATAGACGGTGAGCGCCCGCTCGACCGTCACGCCGGACGCATCGAGCGGCATCAGCACCATCGATTGCTGGCGGTGCTTGTCGGCGCCCTTGTCCGTCTTGCCCATCAGGATCGCGACCTTGCAGCGCGGATCGCCCGCGCCCGACGACCACCATTTGCGCCCGTTGACCACATAATCGTCGCCATCGCGGGCGATGTCGCATTCGATATTGGTCGCGTCCGAAGAGGCGACGGCGGGCTCGGTCATCAGGAAGGCCGAGCGGATCCGGCCCTCCATCAGCGGCCTGAGCCATTGCTCCTTCTGCTCGCGCGTGCCGTAGCGGTGCAGCACCTCCATATTGCCGGTGTCGGGCGCCGAGCAGTTGAAGACCTCCGCGGACCACATGATCCGCCCCATCTCCTCGGCGCACAGCGCATATTCGAGATTGGTGAGCTGCGTGCCTTCGAATTCGAAGCTCTCATCGACATGCTTGAGGGCGTGGCCCGGCGGCATGAACAGGTTCCACAGCCCCGCCTCGCGCGCGGCGGGCTTCAGCTCCTCGATCACCTGGATCGGCTGCCACCGATCGCCCTCGGCGAGCTGCGACTTGTAATCCGCGTGGCGCGGCCTGATCCGAGTCTCGATGAAGTCCTTCACCCGGTCCCGGTAAAAAGCCTGCCGTTCCGTAAGGTCAAATTCCATGCCGCCGGAATCCTCTCGTCTCGCGTGCGCGCGGTGCGGACTCTCGCTGCCAGAAATGGCGGTTTTGCGCCAGTGGGGAGGAGGCCTGTGCACCTCCATCCTTCTCAGGTTGGAGCCGGCCAGGACGGCTGCGTTGTGGGAGGCTGCCTTTAGAATATCGAGACAATATCGACGAAAGCAGATACCGATGCATATTAATAAGGGGGATTCCTCGTGCAACTTAATCCGAAGCATCAAAAAATTGCGGACATGCTGAACGGAAGATTGTTCCGAATCCCCGAATATCAGCGCGCCTATGCTTGGGGCCCCCGCCAGCGGCAGGATCT
This sequence comes from Allosphingosinicella sp., assembly GCA_035629975.1. Lineage (GTDB taxonomy): Bacteria > Pseudomonadota > Alphaproteobacteria > Sphingomonadales > Sphingomonadaceae > Allosphingosinicella. The sequence goes on from DASQLN010000020.1 coordinate 14,753, forward strand.
TTTCCACGACATCCGCGAGGCTTACAGGTCAGGCCGTGAGCATTTTATGGCTACCGTGGTCGCGCTTCAGCGCGAGACTCGAGAGATCGACGCCACCGAGTTTTCGGCCGTGGAACTGGTGGATGGCCAGCAGCGGATCACCACCATCATCATACTGCTCAAGGCGATTGAAAGGGCTCTGGACGCCGAGGATCCAAAAGAAGAGAAGCTAAAAAGGGAGATTGGTGATCTACTCGTCAAGGGCGACGATCACTCGCTAGTCCTACTCCAAACCAATCACGATAGCAGCAACATATTTGCCGAATATCTTCGCACCGGCGAAATCAACGAAGGAACTGCTGTCACAGCTGCCGACAAGAACTTGGTTTCTGCTGCCCATGAGTGCGAAGGATTCGTCGATGAATGGCAGGGCGAGGCAAGCCTCATCGAGCTCGTTTCCACGGTTCGGAACCGGCTTTCCATGATCTACCACGAGGTTGCGGACGAGGCGACCGTGTATCGTGTGTTCGAAGTCCTAAATAGCCGCGGGCTCGACGTTAAGTGGATCGACAAGCTCAAGAGCCAGCTCATGTCGTTGCTCTTCGAGCATAGCGAAAGCGGGTCGCGCAAAGAGGTTGTGCATGAGATGCACGTCATGTGGCAGGGCATCTATCGAGTGCTTGGCCAGCGGGCAGGCTTAGGAGACGAGGCCCTCCGCTTTGCTGGAACTTGGGTGCGCCCTGATCGCCCAAATCGAATTATTAGCGAGGAAGATGCTTCTGGCGCCTTGGCTGAGGTGGCGGGGACAGAGATCCAGACAATAGCTGAGGCTGCGGTCAACCTAAAGGGCGTAGTTGAGGCAGTACACGCGCTCCATGAGAATGTCCGATTGCGGGCAGTCACGCGCATTCTACATGCGCGATTTGTCGCAGTAGCGATTGTGCTTCGCAAGTTCCCGGCGGTGACCGAAGCGGATTTGCTCGAGCGATGGGAACGCGTAACTTTTCGGGTTTTCGGTCTTGCCGCAGCAGACGCGCGGAACAAGGTGGGCGAGTACGTGAGGCTTGGATACGACATTTTGAACCGGCGGCTATCATCGGATGCAATCGCCTCAGGACTCGCCGAATTGGGGACGGGGTTCGAAATCGAGCATCTTCTGACGTGGCCCAATCTCTGGAGCGATTGCTACAATGGCTGGACGGAGGAGGTTAGGTACCTCCTCTATCGATACGACGAGCATCTGGCGCGCGAGGCCGGTGAGAAGCTGAACCATAGTCAGTGGAACAAAATCTGGACCGCCGATGCCTCGAAATCGATCGAGCACATTCGTCCGCAAAGCAATCCTGTCAGCTACACGCACCACCTTGGAAATCTGACGATGCTGCCGCCAGGCGTGAATTCTTCATTGCGGGATAAGCGGCCTGAGGAGAAAGCGGCTGCCTATAAATCCTGCGGGCTCAGGGCGACGGCCGAGGTCGGGCGAGCTATCGAGGACGGGCAGCGGTGGGATAAGGCCGCCGTGGAGACGCGGGCGAATCAGATCGAGGAATTTGTCCGCGAGGAATGGAAGTAACCACCGCGCCTTCCACAGTAAGCGTGCACCCGTCACAATGCAGTGCTCGCAGGTGCACACATAAGGTTGCCCGGCCCATCCTCCACGACCTCCAGCCTCAGCCCCAATGCCCCCAGCACCGTCACCAAGGTTTCCAGCGTCGGATTGCCCTTGAGGCTCAGCGACTTGTTGAGCGTCTGCCGCTTGATCCCGGTCGCGCGCTCCAGGCTGGTGAGGCCGCGGGCGCGGGCCACGGCGCCGATCGCGTCGGCGATATAGCCGGGGTGGCCGCTGTCGAGGGCGTCGCGGAGGAGGTAGGTCTGGGATTCGATGTCGCCCCGCATGTAATCGGCCGCATCGAACGGGGTGAAGGCGATGTCGTCGTCGGTGATTATAGGCTCGCCCGGTTCGACCGCGTAGCCTGTAGGCCGTTCCCGGACGCGGCTGGCGCTGCCTTTCTTTCCGCTCATAGCTTTTACCATCGCCTCCGCCCTCCTGATATCCGTCTTCTGGGTCTTCTTGCTTCCGCCGCAGAGCAGCAGGACGAGCGCCCTCCCGCCCATCGTGTAATAAAGCCGGTAGCCCTGTCCGACGTCGACCTTGAGCTCGCTGACCCGGTCTCCGACGCTCCGGCGATCGCCGAACAACCCCCGTTTCAGCCGGACAATTCGTGCGAGAATTGCGCGGCGCGCGGCCTTGTCCGGGAGGCTGTCGAGCCACGCATCGAAGCCGGGCGATTGCTGGACCTCATGCGACACCTGACGCTTATAAGCGTCGGATGAACACTCGTCAACGAGGCGTCATGCGCCTCGCCAGCTTCCAATGTAGGATTTCGCCTGTCACCCTGGCGCGACTCGGCGCTCTTGCGCGCCGCGCCGGCTCTTTCGACTGTCGATCTCTCCGCGCTCTCCTTCTCTCGCTTCTTTGCGTCTTCGCGCCTTCGCGTGAAATCCGGCCTCGCTGAAAACAAAGGATTTTCTCGGGCGATATGAGGGGATTTTGTGTACTTCCGGCCCGAAAGTTCAGCCGGAGGTTTTTCGCCCCAGGGAAGCTGAAACTTATGAAACGTCCGCGCCCCGCGCCAAGGGGTGACGAAGCGAAGGGCAAGTGTCGGAGTCGCCAGCTTTACCCCGGCTCCGCCCGCCTGCGGCCGCGCCCTCAGGCCTGCTTCGCCTTCAGCCGCCAGGGCATCCCGGGCAGCTTCACCATCGTCTTGCCGCACACCGTGCAGCGGGTGACGAAATGGCCGCCTTCCCAATGGCTGGTCTTGGTGTCGGCGGCGTGGGTGCCGAGCCAGTCGTGGAGGCTCATCAGCTTGGTTCCTCTGCATTGCCCCCGGATTGGCGGGCGATCGCCGCCTCGACCGCGATCAGCCCGGCTTCGCTGGCCACGGCGAGGTCGATCGGCCGGCCGCTCAGCGCCTCGTCATGGTTGTTGAGGAAGGCGCGGACCGCCTCGACGCTGCCCAAGGCGGCCTGCGCCGACCGGACGGCGCGCCCCTGGCGAACGCTCTCGTCGCGCGACAGTACGGGACCCGTCCTGGCCTTGCGGAAGCCGCCGAAGCTCATCGCCCGTCCCCCGCCGGCGCGGGCGTGCCGCAAGCGGCGTTGACGCTGTAGCGGCCCGCCAGGTCGTAATGGACGAGCCGGGCGTCGGCGCACGTCGCGGCGCGCGCCATCGCCAACGCCGCGCGCTTGCGACCGATCCAATAAGTCTTGTCCATGGCTCACCTCAAGCGGTGCAAGCGGGAGCGCGGAGCGGTCTCTCAGTCACGGGCGCTTGCGTCACGGAAGCGGGTGATGGCCGGCGCCTACCACCTCCCCGGCGCAATAGCGATTGATTTCCATTGGCCGGGCCATTGCCACCCTCAGGCTTTGGCGATAGCTTTCCAGGCAACCGGGCTTTGCGGGTGGGGAGAGCGATGCTGTTTCGTCTGGGTTTGGCCGCGCTTGCGGTCGTTGCCGTTCCGATGGTCGTCGCCGCGCAGCAGCCGGCGCGCACGCCGGCCAAGTCCGAGCGCCGGATCTGCCGGTCCGATGTCGATATCGGCTCGCGCGTGGCCCGCGTCCGCCGCTGTTACTCCAAGGCCGAATATGCCGCGATGAAGCAGGAGAGCCGCGAGGTCGTCGATCGGGTGCAGGCGCTCAAGGTCATGAACAACGGGGAAAGTGTTCCCGGCCGCCCGGGCCTCTCCAACGGCAGCCTGCCCCAATAAGGCTAAAGCCCGCCGGCCACCCGCTCCAGACCCGCGAGGATATGCGGCCAGCCGCCGCTCATCCCCTGATAGCCGGCCTCGTCCTCGGGCCGGAAACCGCTCTGCTCCATCCGCACAAGCGTCCCACCCGGCGTCGGAGTCAGCGTCCAGGTGACGAGCGTCCTGAGGCCGCTGTCGCTCTCGGTGCCGTCGCCCCAGCGATAGGCCAGCCGGTTCGGCGGATCGAGCTCGGTCACCTCGCAATTGGTGATGCCCTTCCAACCCGGCATCGGCTTGGCGCGGAACTGGAACTTGCGGCCCGGCTCGGCCTCGAAATCATTCTCCATCAGCCAGTCGGCGATCAGGGCGGAGGTGGTGAGCGCGCGCCAGATCTTTTCAGGGCTGTGCGGCATCTCGCGCTCGACGACGATGCTTTTGGTGGCCTGGTGCGTTCCGGCGTCGGTCATTGATCCATCCTCTTCAAAAGATCCTCGAGCGCGTCGAAGCGCGCCTCCCAGAATTCGGCGTAGCGGGCCATCCAGCCGAGCAGCGGCTTCAGCCCTTCGGCGCGCGCGCGATAATGGGTCTCGCGGCCCGCGGCGCGGCCCTCGACCAGGCCGGCGCGGCGCAGCACGCTTAGGTGCTTGGAAACCGCGGGCTGCGACACGCCCGAATGTTCGGTCAGCGCCCGCACGGTCAGCGCCTCGCCGGCCGCGAGCCGTTCGAACAGGGCCCGCCGGGTCGGGTCGCCCAGGGTCCGGAACAGAAGGTCGGAAGCCGCGTCCATGTCGCAATCCATAACTCACCAGTTATGAATGAGTCAAGCCCTTCTTCGTGTATGGACTGTATGTTCGGGAAGGCCCGACTCGAAGGAACCCGTTATGACCGACCGCCAGGCCGACCATCCGATCGACCCGCTCTTCCTCGAGCGCTGGTCGCCGCGCGCTTTCGACGGGTCGGAGGTGCCCGATGGGGACCTTGCGACGATGTTCGAGGCGGCGCGCTGGGCGCCCTCGGCGTTCAACTCGCAGCCCTGGCATTTCCTCTACGCCCGGCGCGGCGACGCCAATTGGGATCGCTTCCTGTCCCTGCTCATTCCCTGGAACCGGAGCTGGGCGCACACCGCCTCGGTGCTGGTCTACATCGTCTCGGACAGCCTGCCGATGACCGGCAAGGACGGGGCGCCCAGGGAATCGAGCACGCACAGCTTCGATGCCGGCGCCGCCTGGGTGAGCCTCGCCCTCCAGGCGACCCGAATGGGCTATCACGCCCACGGGATGTCCGGCATCCAGCACGAGCTCGCCCGTGTCGAACTCGGCTTGGCCGACCGCTACCAGCTCAACGCCGCCTGCGTCATCGGCCGGATCGGCGACCCCGCCCAGCTCGACGAGAAGCTCCAGGCCCGCGAGCAGCCGTCGGATCGCAAGCCGCAGAGCGCATTCGTCCACGCCGGACGCTTTCCCTGAGGGCTTGCGCCGCGACGCCAAAGAGTGAACATTCCGCCGCTGGCTTTGAGGGGCGCAAGCGGATGACGGTGGAAACGGGCAGGGGAAGCGGCCGCATGGTCACTTTGCCCGCGCGCCCGGAGCCGATCCGGGTCGCGGTCGAGGAGACCGCGATCGTCGTCATCGACATGCAGAACGCCTATGCCAGCGAGGGCGGCTATGTCGATCTCGCCGGCTTCGACATAAAGGGCGCGGCCGGCACGATCGGGCAGATCGCCAAGGTGCTGGAGACGGGCCGCGCCGCGGGCGTGCAGATCGTCTACCTGCAGAACGGCTGGGATCCGGACTATGTCGAGGCGGGCGGTCCGGGCTCGCCCAACTGGCACAAGTCGAACGCGCTCAGGACCATGCGCGCGAGGCCGGAGCTGCAGGGCCGGCTGCTCGCGAAGGGCGGCTGGGATTACGATCTCGTGGAGGGCCTGGCGCCGCAGGAAGGCGACATCGTCCTCGGCAAGACCCGCTACAGCGCCTTCTTCAACTCGCAGCTGGATTCGACGCTGCGCGCGCGCAACATCCGCAACATCGTCTTCGTCGGCATCGCCACCAACGTCTGCGTGGAGAGCACGTTGCGCGACGGCTTCCACCTCGAATATTTCGGCGTGATGCTGGAGGACGCGACCCACCCTCTCGGGCCGGATTTCATCCAGGCCGCCAGCGTCTACAATGTCGAGAAATTCTTCGGCTGGGTCTCCACCGTCGCCGATTTCTGCGGCGCGTTCGGCCAGATTCCGGAGGACCGGCAATGACCTGCGGGCCCCCCGCTCCGTTCGCCCTGAGCCCGTCGAAGGGCCTTCCTTCCTGCAGTGTAAGGGAAGGAGAGGGCTTCGACAGGCTCAGCCCGAACGGATGTGGTGCGATACGACCATGGAGATGAACTGATGCCCTTCGAACCGATCAATCCGCCGCAATTCCCGACCCCGATCGCGCCATATTCGGCGGGGACCAAGGCGGGCGACACCGTATATGTTTCGGGCACCCTGGCTTTGGGCCCCGGCGGCACCGTGCTCCACCCCGGCGACGCGGAAGCGCAGACCCGGCACGTGCTGGAGACGATCCGGATCACGCTGGAGGCGGCCGGCGCGACCATGGCCGACGTCGCCTTCAATCATATCTTCCTCACCGACTGGGCGGACTATCCGGCGATGAACGCGGTTTATGCGGAGTATTTTCCGGGCGCGAAGCCGGCGCGCTACTGCATCCAGTGCGGCCTGGTGAAGCCCGGCCTGCTCGTCGAGATCGCATCCGTGGCGCATCTCGGCTGATGCCGGACATCGGGGGTCTTTTTTATGAGGAGCACGGGCCGGCGGATGGACCGCCGCTGATCCTGTCGGCGGGCCTTGGCGGCTCGGGCGCCTATTGGACGCCGAACCTGGAGGCGCTGGCCGCTGCACACCGCGTCATCCTCTACGACCATCGCGGCACCGGCCGCAGCGACCGCGCGCTTCCGCCCGAGCCGACCGTCGACGGCATGGCCGGCGACGTCATCGCCCTGATGGACGGCCTCGGCCTCGAGCGGGCCACCCTGGTCGGCCATGCTTTGGGCGGCGCAATCGGCCTTGACACCGCCCTGAACGCGCCCGGCCGGCTCGACCGGCTGGTGGTGATCAACGGCTTCGCGAAGGCCGATCCGCATTTCCGCCGCTGCATGGAGATCCGGCTTGGCCTGCTCCATGGAAGCGGGGTCGAAGCCTTTGTCCGCGCGCAGCCGCTCTTCCTCTATCCGGCGCGCTGGATCTCCGAGAATTTCGAACGCCTGGAAGCGCAGGAAGCCGAGCATGTCGCGCACTTCCAGGGCGCGGACAATGTCGAGGCCCGCATCAACGCCTTGCTCGCCTTCGATATCGAGGATCGTCTGGGCGGCATCGCCACGCCGACCTTGCTGATCGCCGCGGAGGACGACATGCTGGTCCCCGACAGCTGCTCGGAACGCCTCCTCGACGGGCTGCCCGATGCCAGCCTGGATGTCATGCTGGGCGGCCACGCCTGCAACGTCAGCGAGCCGGACGAGTTCGCCAGGATTCTCGGCGCCTGGCTCGCCGGCGCGCCCGATAGAGGAGTGCAATGATGGAAGTCGGTATCTTCGTGCCCATCGGCAACAACGGCTGGCTGATCTCGGAAAATTCGCCGCAATATATGCCGAGCTTCGAGCTCAACAAGGAGATCGCGCAGAAGGCGGAAAGCTACGGCGTCGATTTCCTGCTCTCGATGATCAAGCTCAGGGGCTTCGGCGGCAAGACCGAATTCTGGGAATATAATCTGGAGAGCTTCACGCTGATGGCGGCGCTCGCCGCGGTCACCGAGAAGATCCGCATCTACGCGACCTGCCCGACGCTCGTCATCCCGCCGGCCTTCTGCGCGCGGATGTGCAACACGATCGATTCGATCAGCCACGGCCGCTTCGGGCTCAACCTGATCACCGGCTGGCAACGCCCCGAATATAGCCAGATGGGGCTGTGGCCCGGCGACGAGCATTTCCGCAACCGCTACCAGATGCTCGGCGAATATGCCCATATCCTGCGCGAGCTCTGGGCGACCGGGCAGAGCGACTTCAAGGGCGATTATTACCAGATGGAGGATTGCCGCGTCCGCCCGCTGCCCGAGGGCGAGATGAAGATCATCTGCGCGGGTTCCTCGGACGAGGGCCTCGCTTTTTCGGCGCAATATGCGGATTACGCCTTTTGCCTCGGCAAGGGGGTCAACACGCCCGCCGCCTTCGCCTCGAACAATGAGCGGCTGATGGCGGCCACGGCCAAGACGGGCCGCGACGTGCGTATCTACGCTTTGTTCATGGTGATCGCGGCCGAGACGGACGAGGAAGCGATGGAGAAATGGATCTGGTATCGCGAGGGCGTCGATGAGGAGGCGGTGGCCTGGCTTGGCGCGCAGGGCGCGGCCGACAAGACCTCGACCACCACCAACGTCCGCCAGCTCGCCGACAAGGAAAGCGCCGTCAACCTCAACATGGGAACGCTCGTCGGCTCCTACGAAAGCATCGCCCGCATGCTCGACGAGGCGGCGACGGTCCCCAATACGGGCGGCGTGCTCCTCACCTTCGACGATTTCATCGAAGGGACCGAGAAGTTCGGAACGCGCATCCAGCCGCTGATGAAGAGCCGGAAGGCAGCGGCGTGATCGGGATATTCCTCAAGACCGTGGCCGCGCTGCTCGTCTGCCTGGTGGCGGCCGACCTGGTCGGCGTGGTCGTCTGCGTGGTCATCGACGTCGCCCCGCTGCGCTATGGCAGCGCGGCTTTGCCTTATGCGATCTGGCTCGTGCTCGGCGCGTTCGCCGGGTTCATCGCCTTCGGCTTCGCCGGCGCCTGGGCCTCGGCCAGCGGCAACGAGAAATGGGTTGATGAGCCGGGCGCGCCCCGCATCGGCAATATTGTGCTCCTCGCCAGCCTGATCGTCATGCTTGCTCTGTGCGGGCTCTTCTACTGGCTCTATTGGTCGCGGGGCGTGGTCGGCGAATATTTCGTGCCCGACAGCCTGCCGCACACGCTTACCTTCTTCCTCGCGGCGCTCGGCGCGATGCTCGCCGCGCGTTCGGCGCTTAAGCCGATGCCGGCGCAATAGGGCGTGCATCGGCAATGCCGGGTTGATAACCAGCGGCGGTGACACGCAAAGGCCGCCTCCTCATCCCGCTCGCGACGCTCGCGCTGCTCGCCGGCTGCGCGGGGCAGGTGCGCGACTTCATCGGGCCTCGCTCCTCGATCGTGCGGCCGCAGCTGATCCGCTACGGCTTCTCCTTGCCCGAGATCGCCTGCGTCGGCGAGCGGCTCGGGGAGGTGCTGACGCCCAGGCAGCTGCGCCTCCTCACCCGCGCCGCCGCCGCGGCGCAGCGGCCGTATCACGATCCCGAGCGCTTCTCGGCCCGCGACTTCGTCTGGGTGGCGCGCTCGATGCGGGACGGCCGGGTCGGCATCGAAGTCTCGCGCGCGCTCGATGCCTGCCGGGTGCGCACGGCCGCCGCGCCGGCAGCGGCCGCTCAGCTCCCGCAGGCGCCCGCGCCCACGCCCGGGGCCGCGTTGGCGCCGCGCCCGCCGGCCTGGCTCAACCTGGGCGCCGCCGGCTCAGGCCAGGCGATCACCATCGACGCTTCGTCGCTCGAGCAGGAGGGCTCGACCCGCACCGCCTGGTTCAGGATGACGGATCCCGCTCCAGCGCCGCCGAGCCTGCACAGCTATCGGCTGCGGATCGACTGCGCCCGGCGCACCATCCAGCCGCTCGGACATCGCCGCTACGACGCGGCCGGCGCCATCGCCGAATCGCGCGAGATCGGGCCCGCGGAGGAAGCGCCTCTGCCGATCGAGAGCGGCACCGTCACCGAAATCGCCTATCTCTCCTTGTGCACCTGAAATTTGCACTGGAGGCGTTTCTGGAGTATTTAGGCGGGGCAGGTCGTTCCCGCCCTTAGTGGAGAAAAGCCATGTCTGCCCGCGCGTTGCTTGCCGTTATCGCCATTATTGCCGTTCCGGTCGCCGTCCAGGGCGCGGAGCCGCAGACCGCGCCGCGAGCGCCGCAGGCCAAGCGCATCTGCGAGGTCACCGCCGAGATTGGCAGCCGAATCCGCAGCGTTCGCCGCTGCCGCTCGGCCGAGGAGCGGGACGCGCGTAAGCAGGAAGCGCGCAACGCTATCGACCGCATTCAGATGATGAAAGCGACGATGGGCAGATAGGCGCGGGCTCAGGCGAGCCGCTCCGGAACCGCCAGCGCTTCGACCTTCAGCGTCGCGCGCGGCGCCACCGCTTCCCACGGGAAGACGTACCACCTCTTGTCGCCGGCGCGGTCGATCTCCGAGCCGCGATACTCGGTCTTGGCCTTCGATCGCACATTGTGGACCAATACGGCGACGCGCAGGCCCGCCGGATCGGCGCTCTTCGCCTCTATCGCCGCGCGCAGATATTGGATGGTGCCGCCCGAATCGTTGATGTCGTCGACGATCAGGATGCGGCGTCCTTCGCGGATCTTCGCCGCCAGCTTGTCGAGCAATTCGTCGCCGAAGCCGACCTCGCCCGAACTGTGGTCGACCGACAGCATCTGGATTCCGGTCCTGTGCGAGAGATGGGCGGCCGGCACCAGGCCGCCGCGGCCGATCCCGACCAGGAAATCGGGCTGCCATGGATCGGCCTCGATCGCCACTGCGACCGTCTCCAGCTCCTCGAGGAAGCGCTCATAGGGAAGGTAGAACAGGGTCGGTTCGGCGGCGTCGAGCATGATGGTTCCCGGCGGGCTGGAGTCGCCGGCTTGATAGGGCCGCGGGCGGCGGGCGGCAATGCGGCGGCTCGCTTCCTCTTGCCCTCGCGCGCGTCCTTTCCCTGGCCTCGACATCATGGTCGGCCGACGGCGTCGCCAAAGTGGACGACTTGGACGCCTGACCGGGATTCATTCGTAACTCCGCCAAGCTTGCCCGCATGTGGCACATGGCACCCCGGATCAAGCCCGGGGCAGGCTTCGCGTCGCAAACGACGCGAATGGCACGAATGTCACATGGAATCGCGGGGGGTGTTCCCCCCGATGCGCCAGACAGGGCGCTCTGATGGGGCCTCCGGTGCGGAGGCAAAGCGATCGACGGAGTGAAAGAGCCTGACGCGCTGTGCGGGCCGCGAGTCGCCGCAAGGTTGGCAGACGAAATCCTACATTGCAAACCACCCGATCATGAGCGGTCATGCCTGCATCGGGCTGAGCTGAGGAACCCGGGCGGCTACGTGTTCTGCTTCCAGACCCCGCAAATTGGGTAGTCTTGTCTGAAGCTCAGGGCCAACGGGGGGCTGGGAGCGTCAGCGGCAACGCACGCTTTATCTCGGCAAGAGCTTCCAGTTCACTCGCCGGTTGTTTCCACACGAACCGACGGAGGAGTTCAGGAACTGTGCCGGTCTTTCCAGCGGCATCGGAAAACACCAGGGTTATGATACTGAATTCGCCTTTTCGTTCCCGTTCCTCGTTGACGGCGTAATCAACCTCGGTCGCGAGGTAGCCGGCATCATCGAAATCAGGCGTAATAAAAAAGACCGCAGCGCAGGACTCCTTCATTCCCTGCAGCAGGGCACGATCCAAGGGCATGCCTGCTTTGAGCGCGTCTTCGTCCAGCCACGGCTTGAAGCCGAAAATCTCCAGAGCATCTCTAAAGCGTCGGGCGAGGGCCTTATCCGGTCCCTTATGGCTGAGAAAAATTCGATCCGGCTTGACCAACTTCGCTATCTCCGTCTCCGCTCGTTCAATTATCTCATTTGCAAAGGCGGTGTAAGGGTGTGACGTGCGCCCAAAAAAATCCAGGCTCTTTTCGCCATCGCGTTTGCTTGCGCCCCACTGCTCCAGGGAGGCTGCGGGATTGAGTTCGGCAATTGCTGCCGCCAGTGCCGCCCAGTGGTTGCCCCGAACTTGATGGAAATAACCACGGCATAGGTCGCACACGTGTGAATCTAGGCTCGTGGTTGCCATTTCCAGCGCCGCCCCGGCATCGGCGAGGCAGTTGACCCCCGCTTCGCGATGCAGTCGATGCAATTCATCTGCCCATTCTATCGTGTAGTTGGTCCGCATATGATCATATTCGCTTATAATCGTGCGTACCTGTTCATAGGATTCATTCACCTGTGTGACGGTATCAAGATCAGCAGATCCATCCCGAATTGACTCTCTAATCGTCAACTTCGCCTCATGTGACACGAGGCGCCCTCTAATACCTACCATCGTGGAATCCGTCGATGCGATTTCCGGAGGTATCGCCAGTAGCGCTATCTTGGCTTCCTCTAACTTCTCCCTTGCAACGCTCAAATCCTCCTTTAGCAACCCCAGAAAGGCCCAATTGGCTACCGAAACTACAACGAGTTCCCCCCACCCATTGCGTCGAGCAACATCCAGCGCCTTAGATCGGGTAATTGCATTTGCTACCAGTGTTTGAGGAATGACTGTTAGGCGTGCTCGCAATGCCAAGGCATACCAGTTTGCCAAATCGGACTGCGATCGCGAGACGAGTTCATCGCATCGCCGGATCGTGGTGTCGACACTATCCTTGGAGAACAGCTGGTCCAGGGCGATATCAAAATACTCCGCCAAATCCGGGGTGCATGATTGGCGATAGCCCTCGATATCCTGCTTTGTGCGCCGGTACGTGCGTTCGGCGCGGTATCTGGTCGCTCCCTCGGCAAGCGATGTACGAATGCGGTCGCACAGCTCGCGGCATTCATCTGTCAAATCTACGTAAACTGCCATGACCGCTTCTTAGGCTGGAGGAAGGGATTCCGCGACCGGCCTGACCGCGAGCAAAACTTGCCCTCGTTTTCGCCTGTCCCTAGCGTCCCCATATGCATGATCTACTCCGACATTTCGACCTCGGGAGCGTGAAATGGCTGAAGGACTAGCCGCCGAGCGCCTGGTCGGCATAGCACCTGTCGACCATCTCGACGTCCTCATCGTCGGCGCCGGCATTTCCGGGATCGACGCCGCTTATCACCTGCAGAAGCGCTGCCCCGGCAAGAGCTATGCGATCCTCGAGGCCAGGGACGCGGTCGGCGGGACCTGGGACCTGTTCCGCTATCCCGGCATCCGCTCGGACAGCGACATGTACACCCTGGGCTTCCCGTTCCGGCCCTGGACCGGCGACAAGTCGATCGCCGACGGCGCGTCGATCCGCGACTATGTCGAGGAGACGGCGCGGGCGTTCGGGATCGACGCGCACATCCGCTTCCGCCACAAGGTGACTGCCGCCGCCTGGTCCTCGCGGGAGGCGCGGTGGACGGTCGAGGTCGAGGCACAAGGCGAGACGCGCCGCTTCACCTGCGCCTTTCTGTTCCTGGGCAGCGGTTATTACGATTACGAACAGGGCTACCGGCCGCAATGGCCCGGCGAAGCGCAATATCGGGGGCGCTTCGTCCACCCGCAGCTCTGGCCGGAGGATCTCGATCACGCCGGCAAGCGCATCGTCGTGATCGGCAGCGGCGCGACCGCGGTGACCCTGGTGCCCGCTTTGGCGGAGACGGCGGCGCATGTGACGATGCTGCAGCGCTCGCCCTCCTATATCGTCGCGCGGCCTTCGGAGGACCGGCTCGCCCGCCGGCTGCAGCGCCTCCTGCCGGCGAAGGCGGCGGCCGGCGCGATCCGCTGGAAGAACGTGCTGCTCGGCATGTTCTTCTTCTCACGCGCCCGCAAGAAGCCCGAGCGGGTGCGCGCGACCCTGCTGAAATGGGTCGGCGAGCAGCTGCCGGGAGCCGACATCGAGCGGGACTTCACCCCCAGCTACAATGTCTGGGACCAGCGCGTCTGCCTGGTCCCCGACGGCGATCTGTTCGGGGCGATCAACGCGGGCAGGGTCTCGGTCGTCACCGACGGGATCGAGCGCTTCACCGAGACGGGGATCAGGCTCGCATCCGGCCGGGAGCTGGAGGCGGACATCGTCGTCACCGCGACCGGCCTCGTCGTGAAGCTGCTCGGCGGGATCGCGCTCGAGGTCGACGGCGCGCCGGTCAACGTCGGCGAGCGGGTGAGCTACAAGGGAATGATGTTGAACGACGTTCCTAATCTGGCGCTTTCGTTCGGCTATACCAATGCGTCATGGACGCTGAAATGCGACCTGACCTCGCGCTATGTCTGCCGGCTGCTCAAGCATATGGACCGGCACCGGCTCGCCATCTGCGTGGCGCGGCTCCCCGCGGGCGGGGTCGAGCGCCAGCCGATGCTCGACTTCAGCTCGGGCTATGTCCGCCGCGCCGAAGGCAGCTTGCCCGGGCAGGGAGCGAAGCCGCCCTGGCGCGTGCACCAGAATTACCTGAAGGACCTCGCGGCTTTGGGACTCGGCACGGTGACCGACGAGGCGATGGAGTTCCGCAAGGCCGGTTGACTCCGAAAGCGGAGCGCGGCACTTGACGTTAACGTAAAGGAGAGGAGTCCGATGCCGGACCTGGAGACGTTTCGCGCAGAGACGCGCGCCTGGCTGGAGGCGAACTGCCCGGCCGAGATGCGCCAGCCCATCCGCGGCGAGTCCGACGCCTGCTGGGGCGGCCGCAATCCGAGCTTCAAGAGCGAAGCGCAGAAGCAATGGATGGAGGTCATGGCCGCGCGCGGCTGGACCGTCCCCGACTGGCCGAAGGATTATGGCGGCGGCGGGCTCAGCGCGGCCGAGACCAAGATATTGAAGCAGGAGATGGCGCGGATCGGGGCGCGCAACCCGCTGATGAGCTTCGGCATCTCGATGCTCGGCCCGGCCTTGCTCAAATACGGCAACGAGGAGCAGAAGAAGCGCTTCCTGCGGGAGATCGCTTTGGGGCAGATCCGCTGGTGCCAGGGCTATTCCGAGCCCGGCGCGGGCTCCGACCTCGCTTCGCTGCAGACCAAGTGCGAGGAAGTCTTTGACGAGAATGGGGGGTCTCATTGGCTGGTCAACGGCCAGAAGGTCTGGACCAGCTATGCGGACAAGGCCGACTGGATCTTCTGCCTGGTCCGCACCGATCCCGCGGCGCCCAAGCATAAGGGGATCAGCTTCCTCCTCTTCGACATGGCGAGCGATGGCGTCTCGACCAAGCCGATCCTGCTCATCTCGGGCAATTCGCCCTTCTGCGAAACCTTCTTCGACGACGTGAAGGTGCCCAAGGACCAGCTCGTCGGCGAGCTCAACAAGGGCTGGGACGTCGCCAAATATCTGCTCGGCCACGAACGCGAGATGATCTCGGGCATGGGCCTTGGCGGGCAAGGCGAGTCGCTCGGCGCGGCGCTCGCCGAATCGCTGGCCGACGATCCGATCCTGCGCGCCGACATCGCCCGCTTCGACGTCGACGCCATGGCGTTCCGGGCGATGTCCGAGCGCTTCATCGACGAATTGAAGGCGGGGCAGGCGCATCCGGCCCAGCCCTCGATGATGAAATATGCGGGCACCGAATTGAACAAGGCCCGCCACGAGCTGGTCATGGCGGCCGGCGGATCGAACGCGCTCGAATGGGAGAGCGACCGCTCGAAAGAGGGCAAGGCCGCGCGCGAATGGCTGAGGACCAAGGCCAATTCGATCGAAGGAGGCACCAGCGAGGTCCAGCTCGGGATCATCGCCAAGCGGATCTTGGAGCTGCCGGGAGCTTAACCCCTTAGTGTTCCTGAAGCAGGAACCCAATCTGGACCCCTGCTTTCGCAGGGGAACAAAGGAAATGAGAATGCCGCTCTATCTGAACGACGATCAGGCGATGCTGCGCGATACGGCGCGGAGCTTCATGGCCGGAGAGGGCGCGATCAGGACGCAGCTGCGCCACTGGCGCGACAAGGGCTGCGTCGACGGCTTCGGCCATGCCTTGTGGAAGCAATTCGCCGAAATGGGCTTCACGGGTATCCTGATCGCCGAGGCGGATGGCGGGCTCGGGCTCGGCCATGTCGAAGCGGGGATCGTGCTCGAGGAGATCGGGCGCAATCTGACGCCCTCGCCCTTCCTGGTCAGCGCGGTCGCCTTCGTCGAGGCGCTGAAGGGCACCGCGCTGCGCGATCGCTGGTATCCCGGAATCCTCGCGGGCGACACGGTCGCGGCGCTGGCGATCGACGAGGGGCCCAAGCACCGGCCCGACGACATCGAGATGCGCGCCGATCGCTCGGGCAACGGCTTCAGCCTCACCGGGCGCAAGCAGTTCGTCGTCCAGGGCGCCTCGGCCGATGTCACTCTGGTCGCCGCCCAGACCGACGAGGGCCTGACCCTGTTCGCGGTCGGGAAGGACGCGAAAGGCCTTGAAGTGGAGGGCGTCCGCCTCGCCGATTCGAGCATCGGCGCGCGGATGACGTTCGAGTCCGTCGAGGTCGACGCAGACGCGGTGGTGGGAGATGTCGGCGGCGGCGAGACGGTGCTGGCGCGGGCGCTCAACGCCGGGCGGACCGGCGCGGCGGCCGAGCTGGTCGGAGTCGGCGCGGCCTCGATGGAGATGACCGTCGACTATCTCAAGCAGCGGAGGCAGTTCGGCAGGCTGATCGGCGAGTTCCAGGCGCTGCAATTCCGCGCCGCCCATCTCTATTCCGAACTCGAAATCGCCCGCGCCGCGACGCTGAAGGCGCAGCAGCTGCTCGACGAGGGCAGCGAGGATGCGGAAGCGATGGTCTCCGTCGCCAAGGCCAAGGCCGGCCGCGTCTCGCAGCTCGCGGTCCAGGAAGGCGTGCAGATGCACGGCGGCATCGGCATGACGGACGAATATGATATCGGCCTCTACATGAAGCGCGACCGCGTGCTGAACGAGCTGTTCGGCGACCCCGCTTATCACGCCGACAGGCTGGCGCGGATGAAGGGTTATTAGGTCGTCATGCTGAACTTGTTTCAGCATCCATCGTCGAACCGCTATGCGGTCGGAGAAATGGACCCTGAAACAAGTTCAGGGTGACGGAGGGACGATGCCGAGCCGCGCGCTGACCAGCCCGAACCGCGACTATGCAATGGGCCTCGCGCGCGCCTTTGCCGGCGCGATCATCTTCGGCCTGCCGCTCTTGATGACGATGGAGATGTGGTTTCTCGGAATCTCGCTTCATCCCGGCCGGCTGCTCGTCTTCCTCGGCGTCAATTTCCTGATCCTGGCCGGTCTGTCGCGCTTCGGCGGCTTCGAGAAGACCGACAGCCTGGGCGAAGACGTGATGGACGCCCTGGCGGCCTGCGGCGTCGGCATATTGGGCGCCGCCGCGGTGCTCTTCCTGCTCGCCATCGTCGGCCCAGCCATGCCGCTCGACGAGATCGCCGGCAAGATCGCCATCCAGAGCGTGCCGATGAGCTTCGGGGCGATGCTCGCGCGCAAGCAATTGGGCGGCGGCGGCGAGGAGGCGGCGGAGGAGGAGGCGGCTTTGCGCGGCGCGGGCTATGGCGGCCAGCTCTTCCTGATGGCCGCGGGCGCGCTCTTCCTCTCCTTTAGCGTCGCGCCGACCGAGGAGATGGTGCTGCTCGCCTATATGATGTCCCCCTGGCACCTGCTGGGGCTGGTCCTGCTCTCGCTGCTCCTCCTCCACCTCCTCGTCTATCGGGTCGGCTTCGGGGGGCAGAAGTCGCATCCGGAAGGGGCCGGCACGGTGCAGACCGCGCTTCATTATACGATTCCCGGCTACGGGATCGCGCTCGCGGTCGGCCTCTACGTATTGTGGACCTTCGGCCGGATCGACGGCACCGCGATCGACCAGGTCGCGGCGACGATGGCGGTAATCGCCTTTCCGGGCGCGCTCGGCGCGGCCATCGCGCGGCTGGTGGTCTGACGATGGCAAAGTCGAAACAGAAACCGCCCCTGCTCGAATGGATCGCTTCGGGGGTGGGACTGGTGCTCATCCTCGCCGTCATGGGCGTGATCGCGCGTGATGCCTTCAACGGCAGCGCGGACATGGCGCCGGACATCGAGATCGTCGCCCGGGCACCGGAGCGGGTCGGCGGGCGCTGGCTGGTCCGTTTCGAGGCGCACAACCGGTCGCCCATCACCGCCGCGCAAGTGACGATCGAGGGCGCCTTGCCCGGCGGCGAGACCAGCACTGCGGTGATCGACTATGTTCCCGGCCGCTCGACTCGGGCCGGCGGGCTCATCTTCAGCCAGGAGCCGACCGGGGTGCGCCTGCGCCCGATCGGCTATCAGGACCCCTAAGCGGAGATATTCGTGTCCCTCGACCCCGAAACATTCGACGCACTGATCGCCACCATTCGCCGCTTCGTCGCCGAGCGGCTGCGGCCGCTCGAGGAGAAGGTCGCCGACGAGGACGAGGTTCCCGCCGAAATCGTCCGCGAGATGCGGGAGATGGGGCTGTTCGGCCTCTCCATCCCGCAGGAGCATGGCGGGCTCGGCCTCACCATGGGCGAAGAGGTCAGGGTCGCGCTCGAATTCGGGCGGACGACGCCGGCATTCCGCTCGGTGTTCGGGACCAATGTCGGGATCGGCAGCCAGGGGCTCGTCATGGCGGGGACGGACGCGCAAAAGGCGCAATGGCTGCCGGGTATCGCCAGCGGCGAGGTCGTCACCAGCTTCGCCTTGACCGAGCCGGGCGCCGGTTCCGACAGCGCCTCGGTCCAGACCCGCGCGGCGCGGGAGGGTGACGTTTACAGGCTCTCAGGCAGCAAGCGCTTCATCACCAATGCCGACAAGGCGTCGCTCTTCACCGTGATGGCGCGCACCGGCGGGGAAGGGGCGGGCGGCGTCTCCGCCTTCTTGGTCCCCGCGGATCTGCCCGGCGTCTCGATCGGCAGGCCCGAAAAGAAGATGGGCCAGCAGGGCGCCCATGTCTGCGACGTGAATTTCGACGAGACGCCGGTGCCCGCGGCCAACCGGCTTGGCGCGGAAGGCGAGGGGTTCAAGATCGCGATGCGGGTGCTGGACCGCGGCCGGCTGCACATCGCGGCGGTCTGCGTCGGGATTTCCGAGCGGCTGATCGCCGACGCCGTGGCTTATGCGACGGACCGCAAGCAGTTCGGCAAGCCGCTCGCCGACTTCCAGCTCATCCAGGCGATGATCGCCGACAGCAAGACCGAGGCGATGGCGGCCCGCGCCTTGGTGCTGGAGGGTGCCGCGCTCAAGGACGAAGGCAGGCCGATCACGCTGGAGGCCGCCGCCGCCAAGTATTTTGCCAGCGAGACCGTCGGCCGCGTGGCGGACCGCGCGGTCCAGATTTTCGGCGGCGCCGGCTATATCGCCGATTACGGCATCGAGCGGCTCTATCGCGACGTCCGCCTGTTCCGTATCTATGAGGGGACGAGCCAGATCCAGCAGCTCGTCATCGCGCGCGAGACGATCAGGAACGGGGGATGAGGGGTATGAGGATATTGGCGATCGGCGTGGCGCTGGCGGCTTTGTGCGGCCCGGCGGTGGCGCAGGAGCGGCCGCTGCGCGACGCGGTGGCGCAGGATTATCGCGACAATCTCGCCGGCTTGTTCGACTATTTCCACCGCAACCCGGAGCTCTCCGGCCGCGAGGTCCAGACGGCCGCGCGCATGGCGCGGGAGCTGCGCGCGCTTGGCTATGAAGTGACCACCGGCGTCGGCGGCACCGGCGTGGTCGCGTTGCTGCGCAACGGCGCCGGGCCGACGGTGATGCTGCGCGCCGACATGGACGGCCTGCCGCTCGAGGAGCGCTCGGGCGTCGCCAATCCCTCGCGCGTCCGGCAGGCCGACGCCGCCGGCGCCGAGCAGCCGGTAATGCACGCCTGCGGCCACGACGTGCACATCACCGCGCTCATCGGTACCGCGCGGCAGATGATCGCGCGCCGCGCGGGCTGGTCCGGCACCCTGATCCTGATCGCCCAGCCGGCCGAGGAGACGATCTCGGGCGCCCGCGCGATGCTCCAGGATGGGCTCTACACGCGCTTTCCCAAGCCCGATTACGCGCTCGCCTTCCACGTCGCCGCCGCGCTGCCGGCGGGGCGGATCCAGGTGCCGGCCGCGATCGTCTCGTCGAGCGCCGATTCGGTGACGATCCGGGTCAACGGCGTCGGCACCCACGGCGCCTCTCCGCATCTCGGCGTCGATCCCGTCGTGGTGGCGGCGCAGATCATCGTCTCGCTGCAGACCATGGTGGGGCGCGACATCCACCCGCTGCAGGGCGCGGTGATCAGCGTCGGCATGGTCCATGGCGGGGTGAAGAGCAACATCATCCCCGAGCATGTCGATCTGGCGCTCACCGTGCGCGCCGACATACCCGAGGTGCGCCTGCAATTGCTGAACGGTATCGACCGGGTGGCGCGGGGAACGGCGCTGGCGCTCGGCGTGCCCGAGGACAGGCTGCCGGTCGTCACCCGCTCGCCCACCGAGACCACGCCGGCGACGATCAACCATGGCCCGACCGCGCTGCGCGTCCGCGGCGCGATCGCCGCGGCGATGGGGGAGGCCCGGCTGATCGAGGACGCGCGCGAAGGCATGGGCGCGGAGGATTTCGCTTATTACGTGACGCCCGAAAGCGGCGTGCGCGGCGTCTATTTCAGCGTCGGCGGCACGCCTCCCGACCGGGTCGGGCGCGCGGCGGGCCACCATTCGCCTTTGTTCCGGATCGAGCCCGAGCCTTCGGTGACCGCGGGCGTCGAGGCGATGACGGTCGCGGCGCTGGCCTTGATGCCGCGGAGCTAAGAGCACTCCTGTTCCCCGGCGAAGGCCGGGGGTCCAGTTACGGAGGCCGACCTGGGCCCCGGCCTTGGGTCCCATCAAAGTAGTACTTTGATGGGGGCCCTTTCGCCGGGGAACGATTTGAGTGATGCGGCGAAGCTGATCAGGGGCGGCGCAGCAGGATGTTCATCTGCGCCGAGGCGATCGGCTTGGCGGGGTCCAATTGCCAGGCATGGGCCTCGACATTGGCGACGCGCTTGCCGAGCCGGGTGACGATTGCCGATGCGAACGTGTCGTGCTGGACGCCCCCGCGCATATACTGGACGGTGACGTTGACCGGCTTCACCTTCGCTTCCTGCGATCCCAGAGCTTCGTAGAGCGCGCCGAAGGCGGCGAATTCGAGCAGTCCGGCGATGGCGCCGCCGTGCAGATAGCCGGGCCGCCCGACCACGGCGTCGCCGAACGGCATGACGAACCGGAGCTCGCCCGTCTCGGAGCGCTCGGCGCGGATGCCGAGGAACTGGGCGTAAGGCGGCAACGGGTTCATGGCTGCGGCCTAGACGTTGGCCGCGAGGCGGGCAACAAGGGGCCATGGACGCCGACGCGCTATTCGACGAGGCCGCGCTAAGGCTGCGGTCCCGTCAGATCGAAGAAGCGCGCGACCTGTTTCGCCGCGCGGGCGAGGCCGGGCGTCACGATGCGGCGGTGATCCACTGCAACCTCGTCGCCAGTGGCGGCGATTGGCGGCGCGGCCTCGCGCTGCTCGCGGGTCTCGCCCGGGTCGATCGCCGCTGCCGGGCGCAGCTGGAGCTGATCCGGGCGATGGACTTGTCGGCGACCCTGATCGGCGAGGTGATCGGCACGGCGCCCCACCTTACATTCTTTCACGGCCTCTTCACGGCGGACGAATGCCGCTATCTCGCCGAAGCGGCGGCGCCGATGCTGGCGCCTTCGGTGGTCGTCGATCCGGCGAACGGCCGGCAGCGGCCCGATCCGCTGCGTCTTTCGGACAGCGCCGGCTTCACCCTGCCGCTCGAAAATCCCGCGGTCCACGCGCTCAACCAGCGCATCGCCGCGGCGAGCGGTACGAGCGCCGCGCAGGGCGAGCCGCTGCAGGTGCTGCGCTACCGCGCCGGCGGGGAATATAAGCCGCATTTCGACGCCATTCCCGGCTTTTCCAATCAGCGCATCCTGACCATGATCGTCTGGCTCAGCGAAGATTATGACGGGGGCGAAACGCTGTTCGTGAAGACCGGAGCGAAACTGAAAGGCCGGGCCGGCGACGCCCTGCTGTTCCGCAATGCCTTGCCGGACGGGCGCCGCGATCCGGAGTCCGGCCATGCCGGCCTTCCGGTGACGCGCGGCGAAAAGCTGATCGCCAGCCGCTGGATTCGCGCCAGGGCATATGAGCTAGCCTAGGACCCGGCGGCAAATCGCGTCGAGCCTGGCGATCATCGCGGGATCGCGCGCCTCCGGGGCGGTGAGCAGGGCGTCGTCGAGACTGGTGTCGATGGGGGAGGGCGCGCGCGCCTCGGGCAGGCCTTGCGCCAGCGCTACGACCAGCTTCCGCGCCAGGCCGGCATTCTCCTGCAGCCGCGCGATCATGATCGCGACGTCGGCGGGCGGCTCGTCTTCCTTCCAGCAATCGTAGTCGGTGACCATGCCGATGAGGGCGTAGGGTAGCTCGGCCTCGCGGGCGAGCTTCGCCTCGGGCATGGCGGTCATGCCGATCACGTCGCCGCCCCAGGCGCGGTACATGTGGCTCTCGGCGCGGGTCGAGAATTGCGGCCCTTCGATCGCGACATAACAGCCGCCCCGCGTG
The DNA here is from genome assembly GCA_035629975.1 of Allosphingosinicella sp. Lineage (GTDB taxonomy): Bacteria > Pseudomonadota > Alphaproteobacteria > Sphingomonadales > Sphingomonadaceae > Allosphingosinicella. Next base: position 36,811 of record DASQLN010000020.1, read on the forward strand.
ACCGGCGCGCCCGCCGCCTCCGCCGCGTCGGCGACCAAAGCGGAGAGGCGCGGGCAGACGGGATCGGCCATCGAGACATGGGCGACCAGGCCGGGGCCGAAGAAGCTCGCGGCGCGCGCGACGGTGCGGTCGATGAACTGGTCGGCGACGACGAAGCGGCCGGGCGGCAAATCCTCGTTGAGCGAGCCGATGGCCGAGATGGCGACGAGATCGGAACAGCCGGCGCGCTTCAAGGCGTCGATGTTGGCGCGATAGTTGAGATCGCTCGGGGGAATGCTGTGGCCGCGGCCGTGGCGGGGGAGGAAGACGAAGCGCACGCCCTCGATCCGCCCGGTCAGCAAATCGTCGGAGGGGGCGCCCCAGGGCGTCTCGACCGCGATCCACTGCGCCTCCTCCAGCGCGTCGATCGCGTAGAGGCCGGAGCCGCCGATAATGCCGATCACCCATTCGCTCATGGCTCTGTCCTAGGGGGCGACGAGGACGATCCGCAAGTCGTTGACGTTGGTCCCGGTCGGGCCGGTGACGAAAAGGTCGGCGACGGCGGCGCTGTCGTTGCGCGCCAGCGCCTCGGCCGCGCCGGCGGGTGACTCGCCGCCGCCGAACCAGGCGCCGGCGGCCCCGCTGCTGCCGTCGAGGCCGTCCGTATCGGCGGCGAGGCCTGCTATGTCCGGCCGCCCGGCGAGCCGGAGACCGGCCGCGAGCGCATATTCGAGATTGGGACCGCCTCGGCCCGGCCCGGTCACGGTCACCGTCAGCTCGCCTCCGGAGATAAGCGCGCTGCCCGGAGGCGCGGCGCGCGCTGCCTCGGCGTGGCGCCGGCCGATGTCGCGCGCTTCGCCCGTGCATTCGCCGAGCAGCACCGGCGCATAGCCCAGACGGCGGGCTTCCCGCGCCGCCGCGTCGAGCGCGTCCCTCCCGCTCGCCACGATCCGGAACTCGCCGGCGACGCGCTTCGCCGTTTCGGAGAGCGGTGCGTCCAGCCCGTAGCGCTCGAGGATTGCTTTGGCGTCGGCGACCGTGCTGGGATCGGCGACGGTGGGGCCGGAGCCGATATCTTCCGGCCTGCCCCCGACCACGTCGGAAATGGCCAGGGTGAGGTCGGCCTCGAGGCGCCCGCCCTTGATCCGCGAGACGTGCCGGCGGACGCAGTTGATCTCCTGAATCGTCGCTCCCGAGCGGAGCAAGGCGGCGGTCAGCGCCTGCTTGTCCTCCAGCGCCAAGCCGTCGCCCGGCAGGCAGGCGAGGGCGGAAGCGCCGCCGCTCAGCAGGACGAGCACGAAGTCGCCGCGCGCCGCGAGCAGCCGCTCGGCCGCAGCGACGCTGGCCGCGTCGGGGATGGGATGGCCGGCGTGGAGCAGGGCGATCCGTTCGAGCCGGGCCTCGACGCCGTGCGGCACGACGGCGATCCCGGCCGCGTCCGGATAATGGGCCTCGGCGACCTTCGCCATCTCGCCCGCGGCCTTGCCGAGTGCGAGCACCAGCGGCCGCTCTACGTCCGGCAGGTGCGGCGGCAGCACGCTCCGCGGGTGGCAGGCGTCGATCCCGGCCTGGAACATTCTGGTCAGATGCGCCCTCATCGCACGCTGGTTGTCGGGCAGGCGCCGCGCTAGCACAAGGCCGTGGCAAAGCAGGGATCGAGGCGGCGCCGGGCCCTGATCTGGGCGCTCAGGATCGTGGCGGGCATCGTCGCGCTGCCGCTGCTTTACTTCACCGCCGCCATCTTTCTCGGCCTGGTCCCGGCCAACGTCGCCTTCCGCCAGCCGCCGCCGGGCCAGGGCATCACCATCTTCGTGCGCTCGAACGGCATCCACACCGACATCGTCATGCCCAAGGTCACCGAAGAGATGGACTGGCGGCCGTTCGCCGATCCGGCGCATTTGCGCGATCCGCGCTGGGGCGGGGCAAGCCACGTCGCCTTCGGCTATGGCAGCCGCGACTTCTTCCTGAACACCCCCACCTGGGGCGATTTCTCGCTGGCCACCGGCTTCTGGGCGATGGTCGGCAGCGGCTCGACCCTGGTCCATGTCGAACATATCGACCGCCCGGTCGCAGAGGACTTGCTGCGCCCGATCCGCCTGACCCCCGAACAATATCGCCGGCTCGCTTTCTATGTCCGCTCGAGCTTCCGCCTGGACGCCGCCGGGCGGCCCGTCCCGGTTCCCCGGGGCTATTACGATTCCGACAGCTTCTATGAAGGCAATGGCGGCTTTTCCATGTTCTACAATTGCAACGAGTGGACCGGCGCCGCGCTGCGCCATGCCGGCGTCCGCATGGGCCTGTGGACCCCGCTCGAGCAGAGCGTGATGTGGCGTCTCGATTGACGGCGCCGGATGCGTTAGAGAGGCGCAACGATTCTTTGGGGGACGCGCCATGGCGAAGATACTCGGCAATTTCCATCTCGCGCTGCTGATCGGCATCCTGCTGCTGGTCGCGGCGATGGTCGGCCTTACGCAGGGCAGCATGGACAAGGCCTATTGGCTGCAGTTCCTGCGCTTTCTGCATGTCTGGGCGGGGATATTGTGGATCGGCCTGCTCTATTATTTCAACTTCGTGCAGATCCCGACCATGCCCAAGATCGATCCACCCGAGCTGAAGGCGGGCATCACCAAATTTATCGCGCCCAAGGCTCTGTTCTGGTTCCGTTATTCCGCCTTGCTGACGGTGATCCTGGGCCTCTTGATCATCGAGCTTCGCGTGTCGGGCGACGCCGGCCGCGCGCTCGGGCTTGCGGAGGGCAAGCGCACGATCGGCATCGGGATGTGGCTGGGCCTGATCATGGCGGCGAACGTGTGGTTCGTCATCTGGCCGAACCAGAAGAAGGCGCTTGGCATCGTCCCGGCCGAGGATGCGGCCAAGCTCAGGGCGGGAAGCGTGGCGATGATGGCCTCGCGCACCAACCTGATCCTGTCCTTCCCGATGCTCTATTGCATGGTCGCCGCGGCTCATATCGGCTGAGTCACCCGGCGGAACCAATGGGGCGCGGCGACAATTTGAGACAAAGACCGTCGCGCCCAACATAATTGAGGGACACCGGCGACGGACTAGGGGTCCCCTATGCGCCGATTCGCCGCCTTCTCGCCTGTTCTCGCTTTGGCGGCCTGTACGATGGGTCCGAACTATCGCGCGCCCGAGCCGGCCGCGCTCTCCGTTCCCGACACTTATTACCAGCGGGAGGCCGGGGCGGCGCCGGCCGAGCTTTCGCATTGGTGGCAGCGCTTCGACGATCCGCTGCTCACCCGGCTGATCGGCGAAGCGAGCGCCGGCAATCTCGATCTCGCCGCCGCCGCGGCGCGGCTCGTGCAGGCGCGCGAGGCGCTGGTCCAGGCCCGCGCCGGGCTGGTGCCGACGGTCGGCGCGTCCGGAAGCGTCGGCCGCACGGCCGGATCGGGCAACGACCGGACCAGCTTCAACCTCGGCGCGGACGCCGCCTGGGAGATCGACCTGTTCGGCAGAATCCGGCGCGGCGTCGAGGCGGCGGGCGCGGATGCGCAAGGCGTTTATTACGACCGCGAGGCGCTGCGCGTCGCCATCGCCGCCGAAGTCGCCACCAATTACATCCAGGCGCGCCTCGCGCAGGAGCGGCTGGCGCTCGCCCGCGACAATCTCGCCATCGCCGACGACAATCTCCAGATCGCCCGCTGGCGGGTCGAGGCGGGCTTGGTCTCCTCGCTCGATTCCGAGCAGGCCCGCGCCTCGCGCGCCCAGACCGCCGCCACGATCCCCGGCCTCGAGACGAGCTTCGCCAGCGCCACCTACCGCCTGGCGGTGCTCACCGGCCGGCCGCCCGGCGCACTCACCCAGGAGCTGACCGAGGGCAAGCCGATCCCGAGAGGACCCGCGGACTTCGCAATCGGCATCCCCGCCGACACGCTGCGCCAGCGCCCCGACGTCCGCGGCGCCGAGCGCGCGCTGGCCGCGGCGACGGCGCGGATCGGAATCGCTGAGGCGCAGCTCTATCCGGCGCTGCGCCTGTCCGGGAATATCGGCACCGCCGCTTTCTCGCTGGGCGGCCTGTTCAACGGAATCAGCGGCTCGCTTCTCGCCGGCGTCAGCCAGACCCTGTTCGACGGCGGCCGGCTGCGCTCGCAGCTGCGCTCGCAGCAGGCGGCGACGGACGCCGCGCTCGCGGTCTACCGCCAGTCGGTGCTGACCTCGCTCGAGGATGTCGAAAATGCGCTGCTGGCGCTTCGTTCGGCGCGCGAGCGCCAGACGCAATTCGCGATCGCTCTGGAGGCGGCCGGCAACACCGCCATCCTCGCCCGCATCCAGTACCGCTCGGGCCTCACCGATTTCCAGCAGCTTCTGGAGGCGGAGCGCAGCCTGGTCTCCGCGCGCGATGGCCTCGCCAACAGCCGGGGCGACGAAGCGCTCGCCCTCGTCCAGCTCTACCGCGCGCTGGGCGGCGGCTGGGACCCTGATGCCGCTCCCGACATTGGAACCCGCAGATGAACGACGCGACGACCCGAACGACGACGGCAACGACCGACGATCCGTCGATGGAGGATTTCCTCGGAGCGCCGGCCGCCAAGCCCTGGTACAAGCGCCCGCTCTACCTCGGCGGCATCGTCGTGCTGCTCGGCCTCATCTACCTGCTGTCGCGCTGCTTCGCCGGGACGGCCGAGGGCGGCTATGCGACCGAGACGGTGCGGCGCGGCAACCTCAGTGTCACCGTCTCTGCGACCGGCAATTTGCAGCCGACCAACGAGGTCCAGGTCGGCTCCGAGCAATCCGGCCTGGTGACCCAGGTCTTCGTCGACAATAATGACCGCGTAACCCAGGGCCAGCCGCTGGCGAGGCTCGACACCGCGCGGCTGCGGGACTCGCTCGTCCAGGCGCAGGCCGGCGTCGCCGCCGCCCAGGCGCAGGTCGCCACCGCGGAGGCGACGGCGGCGCAGGCCCGCGCCAATCTCGCCCGCCAGGAGGAGGTGTTCCGCGTCTCGGGCGGCCGGGTGCCGTCGCGGACGGAGCTGGACGCCGCCCGCGCCGAGAGCCGGCGCGCCGTCGCCGGCGTGCGTTCGGCCCAGGCGCAGGTCGCCCAGGCCGGCGCCCAGCTTTCCTCGGCGCAGACCAATCTTTCCAAGGCGACCATCTATTCGCCGGTGACCGGGGTGGTGCTGTCGCGCCAGATCGATCCCGGCCAGACGGTCGCCGCCTCGCTGTCCGCGCCGACCCTGTTCACCATCGCCGAGGATCTTTCGGCGATGGAGCTCGAGGTCCGCGTCGACGAGGCCGATGTCGCCCAAGTCCGCGAGGGCCAGCGCGCGACATTCACCGTCGACGCCTATCCGGGCCGCACCTTCCGGGCGCTGGTGCAGCGCGTCGACGTCGGCGCTAACGCCTCGGGCTCGACCACCTCGGGTTCGAGCGCCTCGGCGGCCGCGGGCACCGGGACCGTCATCGCCTACACCGCCATCCTTACCGTGCAGAATCCCGAAATGCTGCTTCGGCCCGGAATGACCGCGACCGCGGAGATCGTCACCACGGAGCGGCGGGGCGTGCTGCTCGTCCCCAATTCCGCCCTGCGCTGGTCGCCCGAGCGCGACGCTGCCAGCGCGCGCGGCCAGCAGGGCGGCGTCACCTCGGTGCTCGTCCCGCGCGGCGGCCGCGGCGGCCGTGGCGGACGCGGCGGCGCCGGCGGTCGGGGCGGCGGCCGCGAAGTCTCGATCGGACGGGGCAGCCGCCAGACGCTCTACGTGCTCGGCGCCGACGGCGCGCCGACTCCGGTCCAGGTGGTGGTCGGCGAAAGCAACGGCTCGCTGACCGAGGTCACCGGCGGCGAGCTGCGCGAGGGGCAGGAAGTGATCACCGCGCGGCTCGCGCCGGGCCAGGTGCAGGAGAAAAGCGAGCGCAGAGGCGGCGGCGAAGGCCGGCGCGGCCGTGGCCAAGGCGACGGCGAGGGCAACCAGGCCGCGCCCGCGCCCGCGCCGGCGCCCGCCGCTCCGGCCAGGCCCGCACAGGGTCAGGCGCCTTCGCTCCCGGAGCCGCAGGCCGCGCCGCCCCAGGGCGCCCCGGCCGCGCGTCCCGGCGCTCCGGGCGGCGGCGGCATTCGCGGCCCCGGCGGCCAGCGCCTGCGCGACATGACCCCCGAGCAGCGCCGCGCCTTCATCGAGAGCCTGACGCCCGAGCAGCGCGCCCAGATGCGCGAACGCCGCCGGCAGATGCGCGAGCGGCGCGGCGGCGGGGCGGGGCCGCCCGATGGCGAGTGAGCCGCTCATCTCGCTCGAGCGGGTCACCAAGACCTATGGCGCGGGCGCCATGGCCTTCCAGGCGCTCAAGGGCATCGACCTCGACGTCGCCGAGGGCGATTTCGCCGCCGTGATGGGCCCGTCCGGCTCGGGCAAGTCGACGGCGATGAACATATTGGGCTGCCTCGACGTGCCGACGACGGGCTCGTTCCGCTTCAAGGGCGTCCCGGTCGAAAGCCTCGACCGCGACCAGCGCGCCTTGCTGCGGCGGCGCTATCTCGGCTTCGTCTTCCAGGGCTTCAACCTGCTCGCCCGCACCGACGCGCTGGAGAATGTCGAGCTGCCCTTGCTCTATCGCGGCGAGCCCAAGGCGGCGCGGCGGGAGATGGCGATGGCCGCGCTCGACAAGGTCGGGATCAAGGATTGGTGGGACCACACGCCGGCCGAGCTTTCCGGCGGCCAGCAGCAGCGCGTCGCCATCGCCCGCGCGATCGTCACCAATCCGGACGTCCTCCTCGCCGACGAGCCGACCGGCAATCTGGACAGCCATACCTCGCTCGAGATCATGGACCTCCTGACCGGGCTCAACCGCAACAGCGGCATCACCATCCTGATGGTCACCCACGAGCCCGACATGGCCGCCTATGCGCGGACCATCGTCCATTTCCGGGATGGGCTGGTGGAGAAAGTGGAGCAGAAGGGCGCGAGGGTGCCGGCATGAGAGCGTCGGGAGAGAGAAAGGGAGGGCTTCGACAACCCCGGATCCAGTCCGGGGCCGAACGGCTCTGGAATTTGAGCTCCCCTCCGTTCGCCCTGAGCCTGTCGAAGGGCTTTTCTTCTTTCCGGGTGCGTCCGTAGATGTTCTTCACCACCGTCATCCTGGCCCTGCGCGAGATCGGCCGGCACAAGCTCCGCTCCTTCCTGACCGTGCTCGGAATCGTCATCGGCGTCGCCGCGGTGGTGACGATGGTGACCTTGGGCAAGGGCGCGACCGCGGCGGTGGCGCAGCAGATTTCCAGCCTCGGCGCCAACATCCTGCAGATCCGCCCGGGCCAGGGCTTCGGCCGCGGCGGCGGCGGGCCGCAGTCGCCGGACTTCGAAATGGCCGACGTCGAGGCGATCCAGGAGCAGGTCGCCGGCGTTCGCGCGGTCGCGCCGCAGGCCCAGTCCTCCGGCCTCGCGGTGCGCAACGCCGCCAATTGGCAGACCACGATCAACGGCACCACCTCGCAATTCTTCACCGCCCAGCAATGGGCGCTCGCCGACGGCCGCATCTGGACCGAGGCGGAGGAGCAGGCGGGCAAGGCGGTCTGCGTGATCGGCAGCACCGTCCAGCAAAACCTCTTCCCGCGCGAGGAGCCGGTCGGCCAGCGGTTCCGCATCCGCGACCTCTCCTGCGAGGTAATCGGCACGTTGGCGAGCCGCGGCCAGGGCGGCTTCCAGGACCAGGACGATGTCGTGCTGATGCCGATCAAGGCGGTGCAGCGCCGCTTCTCGGGCAATCGCGACATACGCTTCATCATGGTCGCGGTCGACGACGCCTACGACACCGCGTCGGTGCAGCGCTCGATCGAGACGCTGCTGCGCGAACGCCGAAACGTCGCGCGGAGCGGCCAGGACAATTTCAACATCTTCGACACCAAGCAGATCTCCGAGACGCTGCAGGGCACCACCCGGATCCTGACCGCGGTGATGGGCGCGGTCGCCGCGGTCAGCCTGATCGTCGGCGGCATCGGCATCATGAACATCATGCTTGTCTCGGTGACCGAGCGGACGCGCGAGATCGGGATCAGGCTCGCGATCGGCGCGGTCGGCCGCGAGGTCCTGATGCAATTCCTCGTCGAAGCAGTCGTGCTGGCCTGCCTGGGAGGGCTGATCGGATTGCTGATTGCGCTCGCCGCCACCTTTTTCCTGGCACCGCTCATCCAGGTCCCTTTCCTGTTCGATCCGCAAATCAACCTGATCGCATTCAGCGTCTCGGCGCTGATCGGAGTCGTCTTCGGCTATTTCCCCGCCCGGCGCGCGGCGGCGCTCAACCCGATCGACGCCTTGCGGCACGAATAGCGGCGCTGTTCAGCGGCAGTGCGCCGGGCTAGCCTCGGGCGATGAATTCACTCGAATGGGTGGCGGCCGGGCTCGGCGTGGTCAACGTCGCCTTGGTCGTCCGGCGCAGCGTCTGGAATTATCCGTTCGGCATCGCGATGGTGTCCCTCTATTTCTTCGTCTTCTTCCAGGCGCGGCTTTACAGCGACGCGCTGCTGCAGGTCTTTTTCCTGATCGTGAACCTTTACGGCTGGCGCAGCTGGCTGCGGGCCAGGAGCGAGTCGGGCGAGGTGCCGGTCGCCACGCTAAGCTGGCGGGAGCGGGCTTTCTGGGTGGCCGGGACGGCGTCGTTCAGCCTGGTCTGGGGTCTCGGCATGGCGCGCTTCACCGACGCGGCGGCGCCGCTGCTCGATGCCGCCATCGCCGGCACCAGCGTCGCCGCCCAGCTGTTGATGGCGCGGCGGCGGATCGAGAATTGGGTGCTGTGGATCCTGGTCGACGTGGCGGCGATCGGCCTCTACGCCAGCCGCGGTCTCGAGCCGACGGCATGGCTCTACGCCCTGTTCCTGCTGCTCTCCATCGCGGGGCTGGTCGATTGGCACCGGGCGCTGCGCCGGCAGCGGGCGGCGGCCAGCTGACTGGCTCAGGCGCAGTCGGCGGGTTCCTTGGGGCGCTCGCCATCCTCGACGGGGAGCGCCCATCGGATTTGCTCCCGAAGTTTCTCTTCCTGGTCGCCGAGACCCTGGCGATGCGCTTCGGCGCGCTTGCGCAGCAGCGCCACAAGAACCTCGGCGCGGTTCTTGGGGACGCCCTTATCGGCGCGGCCGCTTGCGACCGCGCGGGATAGTTTGAACAACAGGTTGGCCATCGATACTCCCAGGCCCCCGCCCCGAGAAACGTCCTTTGCACGCAGCGGGTTAAGGGAGTCCTCCCGCTCTTGGTTACCGCGCAGGCACCCTAAAAGCTGAACTCCGCCGCGAATGTGAACGAGCGGCCGCGCGGATCCGCGACGCGCGGCTCCCAGGAGCTGCCGGCGCCGGTATTGCTGTCATAGGTGATCGCGAAGGGCGGATCACGGTCGAAGACGTTCCGGACGCCCGCGGTCAGCCTGACATGGGGTGCGAAGCCGGTATAGCTGACCGACAAATTGTAGATGATGTAGTCGTTCACACGCGTGTTGTAATCGGGACGCGTTGCCGAGGCCGGCAAGGCGAAGTTCCTGTAGCCGTTCCGGAAAATCTGCGTGAACGTGACGCTGAAATCGTCGTTCCGCCAGCTGATGAAAGCGTTGTGCTTCCAGCGCAGACCGAGGTCGCCGGTGAACGTGAAGATGCCGACCAGATCCGCATAGGGCAGATTGGGCAACAGCTTCTCGCGCTTGTCGAGCAGATAGGTTCCGTCGAGGCCAGCGCTGAAGATGCCGCCCAGGCCATCCATCTGACCGCGCAGCGTGACGTCGATCCCCTCGGTCCGCCGCGAACCGAAATTGCCCGTCCGCAGATCGACCGTGGTGATGATGCCGTTGGTGCGCCCGATCCGCTCGGGGAAAGCGGCGATGTTCGCAAGCAGCTGCGGGATGGTGATCGTGCCGATCGTATTGTCGACCGCGATGTTCCAATAGTCGATCGAAAGGCTGAACCGGCTCGAAGGCTGAATAACGACGCCTAGGCTGAATTGCTCGGAGGTTTCAGGCTCCAGGTTCAGATTGCCGCCGCTCAACGATTCGGGCGTGATGGCCGCGCACTGAGGTTGCGGCCCGGCGACATTGCCCTGCGGACACAAAGTCGGATCGACCAGCGTGTTGCCCGGATTGGGCGAGACCGTCGTTCCGTTGAAGATCTGATTGAACGTCGGGACACGAAAACCAGTCCCGTAAGAGCCGCGGAACATGATCGGCTCCCACGGCCGGAAACGGAACGAGACCTTCGGATTGGTCGTGCTGCCGAAGCCGGTATAATCGTCGATCCGGCCGGCGACGATGATGTCGAGCTCGGGCAGGATCGGGAACAGGGCCTCGGCATAGGCCGCCTTCACGGTGCGGTGCTTGGGCGTCAGGGCGTTGATGTTGTCGAACGCCACGTTGAAGATGTCGGGCATGTTGGCCGCGGCCGCGGCCGAACCGTTGAACTCATAGCTCTCCCGGCGATAGTCGACGCCCACGGCGAGCTGCACCTCCCGGCCGCCCCAGAGGGAGAATAGCGGGCCGGTAAGCGACGCATCGAACTGGCGCACCTGATAGCGGCCGCCATAGAGCACGGTCCCCTCGGCCGATACGGCATCGAGGCCCGCCAGCGCCTCCTGGGTCTGGGTGAGGCTGAACGGGTTGAGGATGCCCGAGTTGATCAGGCCGATGATGCCCGGGCCGGCGGCGCCCGGCGCGGTGGGCGCGCGCGTGTCATAGGCGCCGATGTCGTTCCCCGGCGTCGCGGGATTGTTGGTGAGCTGTACGCCGCGGAAATGATAGCCGGTGCCGAGCACGGAGGAGGATTCGCTCCTCGCGTAGGACGCGCCGACCCGATAATCCCAGCCTTCCCAGACCGGTCCCTCGAGGCCGAGCGCGGCGCGGAAGGTCTTGGTGTTGGTCTCGTATTCGCGCGGGCCGCAGGCGATGCAGCGCCAGCGGCCGGCGATCGGAAGCCCGTAGCGGGCGTTGAGCGCGGCAACCTGCGCGACCCGGTTCGGGTTGCCGGGAACGTCGAACGCGGCGCGAATCGCGTTGAACACCTGGTCATAGGTGGCCGCGGTCAGAGCGTTGCGGGGGTAAGCCCAGGGCAGGGTCGTGGCGCTGGCCGAATATTGGTTGGCGGAGAACTGCTTGGACGAATCCGCATCCGACCCCGTGAGCTCGAGCGAAAGCTGATGATCGTTGGCGATGCGCAGGACGCCGCGGCCGTAATAAGTGAGCGTCTGGATCGGCTGCTGGATCACCGCGGCCCGGCCGGTATCCCATGCGCAGGCATATTGCGCGGTCGGCACTGCCCAAAGCACTTCGTCATAGGCCATGCCGCCGTCCATCGATTCGCAGCCGGCGGCGCCGGGAAGATCGAGGGGGTTGATGCCGCCCGCGGCCCCGTTCGCCCCGTTGGGCAGGGTGAGCGTAAGGCCGGTGAGCAGCGTGCCGCCCGGCGTCTGGTTGACGTTCGCGCCGATGTTGAACACCGACGCGATCGGGGCGCCGCGCGTGTCGATGGAGAGGCCGCGATTGGGCTGGTTGCCGTTGACGAAATCCCGGTCCGAGCCGCGCAGGATGCGATTCCAGCTGTAGGAGACCGCGGCCATGACGTTGAAGCCCTGGTCGTCGAGGTCGCCATAGCCGGCGATGCCTGACAGCCGGTAGATGTTGCCGCCGCCCTGCTCGGTCACGTCGACGAAGCTCTGGACGCCGATCCCCTCATAATCGGTGCGGGTGATGAAATTGATCACGCCGCCGATCGCGTCGGTGCCGTAAATCGCCGAGGCGCCGTCTTTCAGCACCTCGATCCGCTCGATCGCGGCGAACGGGATCTGGTTGACGTCGACCGCCGAGCCCTGGAGGCCATGGGCGGCGACCCGGCGATTGTTGAGCAGCACCAGCGTCGACGAATTGCCCTGGCCGCGCAAATTGGCCGAGGAGAGGCCGTTGGTGCCGCGCTGGGCGCCGGAGACGACGTCGGCATTGGAGGCAAGATTGTCGGCGCCGCTGGCGTTCGAGGGGAGGAACATCAGCAATTGCTCGGGGCTGCTGATGCTGTTGCGCTGAATTTCCACGTTGGTGATGATCTGCAGCGGCAAGGCGCTGTTGTTCGGGTCCTGCCGGATTCGCGAGCCCGTCACGAAAATGTTGTTGTCCTCGCCTTCGGGCGTCGCGGGCGTCTCCGCGCCGGTCGCGGTCGCCGCTGGCTCGGTCGTACCCTGCGGGTCTTGGGTATAGGCGGACGCTGGAGCCGCAAAAGTGCAGACGAGAGCGGCAAGAGCGGTACCCGAAATCAGGACCGATTTGAACGACGTAGCAACCATTTCGATTTCCCCCCCGGAAAGCCCGGCGGCGAACGTGGCACCAATTCACATATCTGTCACCCCCCGCCGAGCGATCGCCGCACACCGGCGCGCCAATATGGGGCGGCGCAGCCCTCCTCAGTTCTGCTCGGCGATCAGAAGCAGGGCCGCGTCCATCGCCGCGGTTGCGCCGGCGCCGTCGGGTATATCGTTGGCGTAGAAGGAGAAAAGCAGGGTGCGGCCGCTCCTCGCGGTCAGGTAGCCGGAAAGAGCGGCGGTGGCGTTGAGCCCGCCCGTCTTGGCGAACAGGCGCGCTTGGAGCGCGGTGCCGCGGAAGCGCTGGGCGAGCGTGCCGTCGACGCCGCCGACGGCAAGGGTGGCGCGCCAGGCGGCGCCCCAGGGCTGGGCGGCGGCCCAGCGCAGGAAGGTGACGACTCCGCGCGGAGTCACGCGGTTGTAGGTCGACATGCCCGACCCGTCGGAAAAGTCATAGTCGGACCGCCGCAGGCCCGCGCGCTCCAGCATCGCGCGCACGACCGCAAGCCCGTCGGCCAGGGAGCCGGTACCGCTCTGCCGTCCAAGCCGGCGCAGCATCAGCTCGGCGTGAAGGTTCTGGCTCGCCTTGTTGATCGTGGCGAGGTCTTCTGCGAGCGGCGGTGGGGCGAGGCTGGCGAGCGGCTCGGGCCGCGCCGCCGCCGCGGCCTGCCCGAGCGGGCGGTGGCGCACCGCGACGGCGCCGGTGACTCGTACCCCGCGCGCCTCCAGGAGAGCCCTGAAGCGCCACGCCGCATAATGCGCCGGATCGTCGATGCCGAGGCGCAGCAGCTCGGGCTCGGCGCCGATCGCGATCGTGCCGGTGAGGCGCAGCGCGTTGCTGCCCGGGAGGCGGTCGAAGCCGAGATCGGTTGCGCCCGCCGCGATCGTCACGGCGCGGTTATCGATCGTATAATAAGGCAGCACATCGAGCGCCGGCGGCCGGCCCGGCACGGACGGCGAGACGCTTAGATGCAGTTCGTTGTCGTCGAGGCTCAGCGCGGAGGCGGCGGTGCCGGAGCGCGTGCCGATATTGTTCCAGCTCATCCCCGGGCTCCAGCGCTGGTCCGGAAAGAAGCTGTCGTCGCCGATCACGTCATGGACCAGCCGCGTTCGGGCGGCCACCGCGTCGGCCAGCGTGGCGAGGCAGTCGACGGCGCAGCCGGCGGCGCTGGAGAGGCGCGCGTCGCCATGGCCTTCGAGAACCACGTCCGGCACGGCCCCGCTTCCCGGCTCCAGCCGCACGGCCGCGCCTCCGGCCGAGTCGGGCCGGTCGAGGCCGGAGAGCGTGGCGAAGGCGGCGGCGGTGGTGAACATCTTGGTGTTCGAGGCGGGGATGAAGCGCGCATCGGGCGCGATCGCGACGATCTCACGGCCGTCCTCGGTCGCGACCACGAGGCCGAAGCGGGTGCCGGGTCCCGTCTCGCGCAGCCGCGCCTCGACGCGCTGCTGGAGACTCTGCTGCCCGGGCCCCTCCTGGGCAGCCGCGTAGAAGGGGGCGAGCGCCAGGAGCAGCGCAAGAACCGGGGCCAGCCTGGCCATCATCGGGCGAGCCATGCCGGCATCTTGTCGGCTCCGATCAGCGCGTCCATTTCCTGGCGATCGCGGACCACGGCCCATTGCTCGCCGTTCACCAGCACCTCGGGCGGAAGGGGGCGCGAATTATAGGTGCTGGCCATGGTCGCGGCATAGGCGCCGGCGGTCCGGATGATCATCAATTCGCCGCCCGCGACTCGGTCGATGCTTCGCGCCACGGCGAAGGTGTCGCCGGTTTCGCAGATCGGCCCGACGATGTCCGCGATCATCCGCTCGCCCGTCGGAACCACCGCCTCGATCGCGTGCCATGCATCGTAGAGGCTCGGCCGCAGCAGATCGTTCATTGCCGCGTCGAGGATCACGAAAGGACGGTCGGGACCCGGCTTCACCCGGATCACGCGGGCGAGCAAAACGCCGGCATTGCCGACGATGATCCGCCCCGGCTCGAAGATCAGCCTCGCGCCCCAATCGCCCGCGACCCGGCCGACCATTTCGCCATAGTCCTCCGGCGTGGGCGGCGCCGCCGCGGACGGATCGTAGGCGACGCCCAGCCCGCCGCCGAGATCGGCGGTGCGGATCTCATGCCCCTGCGCCCGCAACAGGCGGATCAGCGCGCCGATCTTCGCGAACGCGGCTTCGAGCGGCTCGAGGCTGGTGAGCTGGCTGCCGATATGGACCGCGACGCCCCTGACCTCGAGACCCGGCAGCACGCGCGCCCGTTCATAGGCCTGAAGCGCGTCCGCGATCGATATGCCGAACTTGTTGTGCGCGGCGCCTGTCGAGATTTTCGCGTGGGACCCCGCGGCGACGTCGGGATTGACGCGGAAGCCGACCGGCGCCGTCCGCCCCATCGACAGCGCGACCTCGGATAGCATCTCGGCTTCGGACATGGATTCGAGGTTGAGCTGGCAAATCCCCCCTTCGAGAGCGAGCCGCATCTCCGCCTCGGTCTTGCCGACCCCGGAAAAGACGATCTTCCCGGCCGGGATGCCGGCCGCGCGCGCCCTTCGATATTCGCCGCCCGAGACGACATCCGCGCCCAGCCCCTCCGCCGCCAGCGTCGCCAGCACCGCCGCATTGGGATTGGCCTTGACCGCGAAGGCGATCAGCGGATCGCCGAGCGGCGAGAGCGCCGCCTTGAGGGCCCGGGCCTGCCTCTGCATACCCGCGGTCGAATAGACATAGACCGGCGTGCCGACCTCGTCCGCGATCCGCTCCAGCGGGACGCCTTCGCAG
Organism: Allosphingosinicella sp.; assembly: GCA_035629975.1. GTDB lineage: Bacteria > Pseudomonadota > Alphaproteobacteria > Sphingomonadales > Sphingomonadaceae > Allosphingosinicella. The sequence goes on from DASQLN010000020.1 coordinate 51,819, forward strand.
TGAATGGCGGCACCTCGGCGATGGAAAGGATCCATAGATTCCGCTTTGTCCTGGAGGCTCCGCATGAGCGCTCCAGCATAGGCCCGGTCTCGGCCTCGGCAATGGCCGGCTGAAAAGCCCCCCGCGCCCGCTGCTGCCCAAGGAAAGCGGCGAGACTTCAACCCGGTCTCGAATAAGCGCGGCGGCCGCGCAAATAGGTGGCGGCGATGGCGCGGTCGTCGCCCAGCACCTGCAAGGCGAACAGCCGGTCGTGCAGCGACGCGCCGGCGCAGCGGCGGGCGAGCAAGGGCGTCGCCGCAGCGTCGAGGAGGATGAAATCGGCTTCCTGGCCGGGCAGGAGGCCGCCGACGCGATCGGCGATGCCCATCACGCGCGCGCCGCCCATTGTGGCAAGATGAAGCGCGCGGAAGGGATCGAGGCTGGCCCCCCTGAGCTGGCAGATCCTATAGGCCTCGCCGAGCGTGTGGAGGATGGAGAGGCTGGTGCCGGCGCCGATATCGGTGCCGATGCCGAGCCCGACGCCGTGGCGGTCCGCCTCGGCCAGATCGAACAGGCCCGAGCCCAGGAAGAGGTTGCTGGTCGGGCAGAAGGCGATTCCGGCGCCCGCCTGCGTCATGCGCGACAGCGCGCGGTCGCTCATGTGGACGCAATGGGCGAAGACCGAGCGCGGTCCGACCAGGCCGAAGCGGTCGTAGACGTCGAGATAATCGGCCGCTTCGGGGAAGCGCTCCGCGACGAACGCGATCTCGCCCGGATTCTCGGAGAGGTGGGTGTGCATCAGCACGTCGGGATGCGCGGCAACCAGCGCGCCGGCATCGGCGAGCTGCTCGCTGCTCGAGGTGGGAACGAAGCGCGGCGTTACGGCATAGCCCAGGCGGCCGCGACCGCGCCATTTGGCAATCAACGCTTCGCTGTCCGCGCGGCCGGACTCGACGGAGTCGCGAAGGCCCTCTGGCCCCAGGTCCATCAGCACCTTGCCGGAGACGATCCGCATGTCGCGCTCGAGCGCGGCTTCAAAGAGCGCGTCGACAGAGCCGGCGTGGACCGTGGCGAAGACGAGCGCGCTGGTGGTGCCGTGGCGGAGCAGCTCGTCGAGGAAGAAGGCGGCCACGCTGTCGGCGTGGGCCCGCTCGGCGAAGGCCTTTTCCGCGGGAAAGATATGGCGTTCGAGCCATTGCATGAGCTGCTCGCCGTGCGAGGCGATGCACTCGATCTGCGGATAATGGACATGGGCATCGACGAAGCCGGGGACGATCAGGCCGGGGAGTGGCTCGGTCTCGGCCTCGGCATATTCTTCGGTGAACGGCCCGCAATAAACGATCAGCCCGCCCTCGACGACGAGCAGGCCGTCCTCGAAATGGCGGATCGCGCCGGGCCCCGCGATCGCAGGATCGTCGGGGACGCTGAGGATTTCGCCGCGGAAGGCCTTCATGCGGCGTTCCTCAGCGTGAGCAATTGCGCGAGCGTGGCGATGGCGATCACTTCGGGCTCCTTGCCGTGAATGCCGGGCAGGCCGATCGGGCAGGTCAGGCGGGCAGTATCGACGCCATCGGCCGCGAGGCGGGAGAGGAAGCGCGCGCGCTTGGTCCTGGAGCCGATCAGCCCGACGAAGCGCGCACGGCCGCCGAGCGCGGCGGCGGTGAGGCGGTAATCGAGCGCGTGATCGTGGGTGAGGATCACCACCGCCGCGCCCGCGGGCGCTTGCCCTGCGCAGGCGACCATCGCGGCCTCGTCGGCGAGGACGACGCCGGGGGTCTCGGCCGCCTCCGGGCGGCTGTCATGCCAGGCGAAGTGGAGCGGCAGGCCTTGGGCGCGCGCGGCTATGGCGCGGCCGACATGGCCGGCGCCGAACATGGTGACCAGCAGCAAGTCGGTCTCGGCGGGCTCGACGAAGCGGGCGCCGGCAGCGGGGAGGGGGCCCCTTGCCGCTATCGTTCCCCGGCGAAAGCCGGGGTCCAGATCCGAGTCCGTTACTGGACCCCGGCCTTCGCCGGGGAACAGCCTGCGTTCGACGCGATCGCCCAGGCTCACTTCGAATGGGCCTTCGCCATCGGGCACGTCCTCCAGCCGCTCGACCATGAGCCGGACCCGGCCGCCGCAGCATTGGCCGAGCAGCGGCCCGAGCGGATAATCCTGGACGCGCCAGCTTCCCGGCGGGTGCGCCAGGATCGCCCGGGCCTGCGCCATTGCCTGGTGCTCCAGCGCGCCGCCGCCGATCGTGCCGGAGAGGCCGGCCTCGGTGACGACCATGCGCGCGCCGGGGCCGCGCGGCGCGGAGCCTTCGGTGGCGAGGATGGTGACGAGCGCCGCGGGACCCTGAAGCAGCGCGTCGCGGGCCAGGCTGGTCCAGTCAGCCACTGCTGCGCGCCCTGAGCTCGTCGATTGCGGCGAGGATGCGCTCGGGCGTGGCGGGGGCGTCGAGCCTTGGCAGCCCCTTGCCGCGCGCGGCGGCGGCGACCGCCTGGGTGAGGGCCGAGAAGACCGAGATGGCGAGCATCAGCGGCGGCTCGCCGACCGCCTTGGAGCGGTGGATGGTGGGTTCGGCATTCTCCCCGCGCTCCCAGATCGCGATGCCCATCCGCGCCGGGCGGTCGTTGGCGGTCGGGATCTTGTAGGTGGAGGGCGCGTGCGTGAGCAGGCGGCCGCGCGGGTCGTAGACCAGCTCCTCCGTGGTCAGCCAGCCCATGCCCTGGATGAAGCCGCCCTCGATCTGGCCCAAGTCGATCGCCGGATTGAGCGAGCGGCCGACATCGTGGAGGATATCGACCGCGACCACCTTGTGCTCGCCGGTCAGGGTGTCGATCACGACTTCGCTCAGTGCGGCGCCGTAAGCGAAATAGAGGAAGGGACGGCCGCGGTGACTGGCCCGGTCGTAGCCGATGTCCGGCGTCGCGTAATAGCCCGTCGCGGCGAGCGAGATGCGGGCCAGGTGGGCGCGGCGGCAGAGCTCGGCGAAGGTCCAGCTCGCACTATCCGGCTCCGTCGCGGCGAAGGCGTCGAGGCGCTGACGGATCGTCTCGGCGGCATTTTTCGCGGCCATGCCGTTCAGGTCCGCGCCCGAAGAGGCGGCGGTGGCCGAGGTGTTGGGGACCTTGTCGGTCCGCGTCGCGCTGATCTTCACTGTCTCGATGGGCACGGCGAAGACGTCCGCCACCACTTGCGCGACCTTGATCATCAGCCCCTGGCCCATTTCGGTACCGCCATGGTTCAGGTGGATCGAGCCGTCGGCATAGACCAGCACCAGAGCGCCGGCCTGGTTGAGGTGGGTGGTGGTGAAGCTGATCCCGAACTTGACCGGCGTCAGCGCGAGGCCCTTCTTGAGGATTGTGTGGCCGGCGTTGAACGCGGCGACCGCCTCGCGCCGCGCCGCATAGCCCGCGCTTTCTGCCAGCTCGGCGATCAGCTCCGGCGCGACATTATCGGTGACCTGCATGTGATAGGGCGTGAGGTCGCGGCCTGGCCCGTAGAGGTTGGCCTGGCGGACGGCGAGCGGATCGAGCTCGAGATGCGCGGCGATCGCGTCCATCACCCGCTCGATCGCCATCATTCCCTGCGGCCCGCCGAAGCCGCGGAAGGCGGTGTTGGAGACGGTGTGGGTCTTGAGGCGGTGCGAGACGATCTCGACGGCGGGCAGATAATAGCAATTGTCGGCGTGGAACATGGCGCGGTCGTTGATCGCCGGCGAGAGGTCCGCGGTGGCGCCGCAGCGCGACGCAAGCGTGATGCGGATCGCCTCGATCCGGCCGCCGCCGTCGAACCCGACATCGTAGTCCACGGCGAAATCGTGGCGCTTGCCGGTCGCGGCCATGTCGTCGTCGCGGTCGGCGCGGAATTTGGCGGGCCGGCCGGTCTTCGCCGCGACCAGCGCGCAGGCGACGGCGAAGGCGGCGGCCTGGGTCTCCTTGCCGCCGAACGCCCCGCCCATGCGGCGGACCTCGACGACGATCTGGGCATGGCTGCGCCCGAGCAGCTTCGCGACCAGATGCTGGATCTCGCTCGGATGCTGGGTGGAGCTCAGGATATGGAGCCGGCCCTGCTCGCCGGGCGTGGCGAGCGCGGCCTGGCCTTCGAGGTAGAAATGCTCCTGGCCGCCCATTTCGACAGTGCCGGCCAGGCGGTGCGGCGCGGCGGCAAGCCCGGCGCCTGCATCGCCGCGGGCCATGACCTGCGTCTCCTCGATCTCGGAGCCGGCGGCCTTTGCATCCGCGATCGTGACCAGAGCGGGGCGCGGCTCGACCACGGCCTTGCCCATGCGCGCGGCGCGGCGCGCGGCGCGGGTGCCGGTCGCGGCGACCAGGAAGAGCGGCTGGCCTGGATAGAGGATTTCTCCGTCGGCGAGCAGCCGGTCGTCATGGACGACGGGGCCGACATTGTTCTCGCCGGGGATGTCGGCGGCGGTGAAGACGGCGACCACCCCGGGCGCGGCCCGCACCGCGTCCAGATCCAGCGAGAGCAAGGTGGCGTACCCCTCCGCGGCATGACCGAAGGCAAGGTGAAGCACACCCGGCGGCTCGGGCAGATCATCGACATAGGCCGCGGTGCCGGCGACGTGGAGGTCGGCGCTGTCGTGCGGCAGCGGCCCGTGGACGGCGCGCTCAGCCATGGAGCACGCTGACGGCTTCGCTTTGCTCCGCCCAGATCCGGCGCAGCAGATTGGCGGCGACCTTGCGGCGATAGGCGGCGGACCCGCGCAGATCGTCGAGCGGGTCGTAATCCCTGGCAAGCGCCCGCGCGGCAGCCTCGACTGTGTCTTCGGTCCAGGCCTGGCCGGTGAGCGCGGCCTCGCAGCCGGGCGCGCGGGCGGGAATGGCGGCCATGCCGCCAAAGGCGATGCGCGCCTCGGTGACGATGCCATCCTCAATGAGGAGCGCGAAGGCGCCGCAGACGCCCGAAATGTCGCTGTCGAACCGTTTGGAGAGCTTCCAGATGCGGATCAGCATGTCCGACGACGGGCGCGGAATGCGGACGCTCTCGACGAACTCGCCGGGCGCGAGATCCTGCTTGCCGTAGCCGAGGAAGAAGTCCTCAAGCGCGATGGTGCGGCGCTCCGTTCCGCGGCGCAGCGTGAGCTCGGCGCCGAGCGCGATGAACGCCGGCGGCATGTCTCCGATCGGGGAGCCGTTGGCGATATTGCCGCCGATCGTGCCGGCATTGCGGACCTGGACGCCGCCGATGCGGCGGACCAGCTCGCCCAAATCGGGGTGCAGGCGGGCGAGCGCCTCGCGGGCGTCGGAATAGCGGACGCAGGCGCCGAGCGTGAGCGCGTCCGGTGTCTCCTCGATCCCCTGCAGCTGCGCGATGTCGCCGATGAAGACGGTGGGCCCGAGGTCGCGAAGCTGCTTGGTGACCCACAGGCCGACATCGGTCGCCCCGGCGACGATGCGGGTTTCGGGATGCGCGAGGAGGAGATCGGCCAATTCGTCGGCCGTTTTGGGATGGCCGTAAGCGGGCCGCAGGGCGCGCAAGGCGTCGACGATGCCGCGATCCTCCTCTGCCGCCATCGGCACCGCTTCGCCCGCCTCGAGAATCGGGCCGTAGCCGGTGCAGCGGCAGAGGTTGCCGGCGATGACGTCGCCCACCGGCACGCCCACCGTTCCCGCCGCGCCGATGCTGCGGCCGTAGAGCGACATCACGAAGCCGGGCGTGCAGAAGCCGCATTGCGAGCCGTGGCGCTCGATCAGTTCGCGCTGGACCGGGTGCGTGCCATTGAGGCTTTCGACGGTCCTCAGCGCCTTGCCGTCGAGCATCGGCAGGAAGAGGATGCAGGCATTGACCGCGCGCCATCGGACCGTGTCGCCGTCCAGCTCGCCGAGCAGCACGGTGCATGCGCCGCAATCGCCCTCCGCGCAGCCCTCCTTGGTGCCGGTGCGGCGGAGCGTGTAGCGGACGTAGTCGAGGACGGTGGCGCTGGGATCGGGATCGTCGACCTCGATCGCCTCGCCGTCGAGGAGGAAGCGAATCATCGCGGGCTCCCCGCCGCAATCCAGCCGCCGAGCTTCTCCCGCTCGGCCGGGGTCATGCGGGTGGGATTGCCCAGCGGCATCGCCTGGCTATCGACCGTCACCCGCCTGATCCGCGCCGACGCCGCCCTGACATGCTCCCAGCTATCCAGCCTCACGCCGAGCGGTGGCCGGGGCACGTTGTGGCAGGCGGCGCAATGGGTGGCCAGGATCGGCTCGATCTCGGCATAAGCGACGGCCTGGGCCGGCCCCGCCGCGGCCCCGCCTTTCTCGAGCGTGACATAGGTGACGCTGGCCACCGCCAGCGCGATCGCCAGCACGATCGCCGGGGCCGTCGACTGCCCGCGGCCGCGCCGGTTGAAGACATGGCGGACGGCGACCCCGGTCAGCCCGAGCAAGGCGAGCACCAGCCAGGGCCGCCCGGCGCCATAAGTCATCGGATAATGAGGGCTGATCATGATGAACAGCACCGGCAGCGTCATGTAATTGTTGTGCAGCGAGCGCTGCTTGGCAGCCTGGCCCAGCGCCGGATCGGGGGTGCGCCCGGCGACCAGATCGGCGACGACCTTGCGCTGGTTGGGGATGATGATGAAGAACACATTGGCGACCATCACCGTGCCGATGATCGCCCCGACATGCATATAGGCCGCGCGCGCGCTGAACAGGCTGTCGAGCAGCTTGGCCGCGAACAGCAGGCAGACGAACCAGAAGATGCCGAGCGCAAGGTTGCTGGACCCGACCGGCGAGCGGCACAGCAAATCGTAGACCAGCCAGCCGATCGCCAGCGAAGCAAGGCCGATCGCGATCGCCGCGGCCGGGCTCAGCGCGGCCTTGCCCGGATCGACCAGAAAATTGTTCGCGCCGACATAATAGATCAAGATCAGCAGCGAGAAGCCGCTTATCCAGGTGAAATAGGCCTCCCATTTGAACCAGTGCAGCCGCTCCGGCATCTCGCTGGGCGCGACCTGGTATTTCTGGTTGTGATAGAAGCCGCCGCCATGCACCGACCAGAGCTCGCCGGAGGCGTCGCCCGTGGCCGGCGCCTTCAGGTGATTGTCGAGCCAGACGAAATAGAAGGACGAGCCGATCCAGGCGATGCCCGCGACCAGATGCAGCCATCTTATCGCGAGGTTGAGCCATTCGCCGAGGTCGAAGGGCATGTTTCAGCTGCCCCGGTAGGTCGAGTAGCCGTAGGGCGAGACGAGCAGCGGCACATGATAATGGCCGCCATTCGCCGCGATGCCGAAATCGACCGTCACTTCGCCGAGGAAGGGCGGATCGGGGAGATTGACGCCCAGAGCGCGGAAATAGTCCGCCACCGCAAAGCGGATCGCATAGCCTCCCGGCGCGAGCTCGGCGGGCGCCAGATCGGGGCAGCGGCCGTCGGCGTCGGTCGTGCCCCGCGCGATCTCGCCGTCCGGCCCCGTGAGGACCACCGCGAGGCCGGAAGCGGGACGCCCGTGCATGGTGTCGAGCACGTGGGTGGAAAGCGTGTTCATGGCGTGCACTCCAGTCGCAGCCGGACGATCTCGCCGATCTCGTCGAGCGCGGCGGCGATCTCGGTGTCGCGGTCGTTGGCGAGGCGGCGCTCCATCGCGGCGAGGATGCCCGCTTTGTCGGTCAGGCGCACGCAGATGATGAAGGGGAAGCCGAATTTTTGCCGGTAAGCGGCGTTGAGCGCGTGGAAGCGGTCGAACTCGGCCTGGCTCAGCCGGTCGAGCCCGGCGCTCGCCTGCTCGGCGGCGCTGGCCTCAGTGAGGCTACCGTCGACCGCCGCCTTGCCCGCGAGTTCGGGGTGGGCGCGGATCAAGGCGAGTTGCTCTTGGGGCGTGGCCGCATGGACCACCGCCATCAGGTCGGCATGCCGGTCGCCGCGGGACGGACCCGCATCGGCGCGCGCTTCGACCCAAGGCGAGTGCTCGAACAGCGCGCTCATCGGGCGACCCGCCCGAACAGCCTCAGCCGGCTGACTCCGCCATCGGGAATGATGTTCAGCCGCACGAAGCGGACGGCGCCGAGATCGGCCAGGCCCTCGCGGAAGACGTGGACCTTGTCCGCCTCCAGCTTCACCTCGGGCAGCAGCAGCGGCCAGCCTTCGGAAGCGGAAGCGATCTCCTCGGGCGAGCCGGTTGCCGCGGCCGCCGCCTGGAGGAAGCAGCGGTCCGGATAATTGCCTTTGAAATGGGCAGTGTCGACGACAACCTCCTCGATCGCCCCCGCGGCGCCCAGCTCGAGCACCGCCCAGTCATGGCCGGGCTCGCGCCGCCGCCGCGTCTCCCAGCCGTCGCCCATGTTGACGCCGCGCCCCGGCGCGGTGAGATTCTCGATGCAGCCGTAATGCTCGTCATTGGCGATGATCCCGCGGCCGCCATTTTCCATCGCCAGGAGGTCGATGAGCGCGGCAGAATCGACCGCCGACCAGTCCATGGCGACCCGGCCCCAGACGCGAAGCCGGGCGACGCCGCCGTCGGGGAAGATGTGGAGGCGCACATGGGTAACGGGCTCATCATGTTCGATCGCGACGTAGACCCGGTCGTGTCCCTTGAGCGCGAGGCGCTCGGTGACCTTCGTCCAGCCCGCCTGCTCGTCCGGCACCCTCTCGCCGCTGCGGCAGACGTCGAGCTCGGCGCCCGGCGGATAATTGCCGGTGAAATGGCTGGTGTCGATCTCGAAGCCTGCGACGAGCCCCGCCGCGCCCAGCCGGATCACGCACCAATCGTGGCCGGGGATGCGCTTGCGCCGGCTCTCCCACCCGTCCATCCACTTGCCGTTCTCGTCATATTTGCCCGGGATGAAGGCCGGTTCGGCGGGGTTGATCAGGCGCGCCTTGTCAGCGAAGAAATCGTCGGTCGCATAGGTCACCTCGGCTCCCAGGCGGGGCTGGGCCAGGTTGACGTATTGGCGGCGAAGATTCTCGAACATGTCAGGCGCCATGCGGATGCGTGGCGCGCCAGTGGCGCGCGATCTCGATGCGGCGGCAGAACCAGACGTCCTCGTGACCGGCCGCATATTGCAGGAACCGTTCGAGCCCGGCAAGCTTGCCCGGCCTCCCCGCGAGCCGGCAGTGGAGCCCGACCGACATCATCTTCGGCCTCTCCTCGCCCTCCGCATAGAGCACGTCGAACGTGTCGCGCAGATAGGCGAAGAACTGGTCGCCGGTGTGCATGTTCGCCGACGCGAAGCGCATGTCGTTGGTCTCCAGCGAATAAGGCACGATCAGGTGGCTCTTCCCCGCCACCTTCGTCCAGAACGGAAGATCGTCCGAATAATCGTCCGCATCGTAGAGGAAGCCGCCCTCCTCCGCGACGAGCGCACGCGTATTGGGGCTGGTCCGGCCGGTATACCAGCCGAGCGGGCGCTCGCCGGTCAATATCCGGTGCACCTCGACTGCGCGCGCAAGGTCCGCCCGCTCGTCAGCTTCCGGCACCCCCTGATAGTTGATCCACCGCCAGCCGTGCGAGGCGACTTCGTGACCTGCCTCGAGGAATGCCTCCACCACCGCCGGGTTGCGCTGCATCGCCAGCGCGACTCCGAACACGGTGAGGGGAATATCGTAGCGCGCGAACAGCCGCAGCAGCCGCCACACGCCCGCGCGCGATCCATATTCGTAGATCTGCTCCATACTGATGTGCCGCGCGCCGGGCACCGGCGCCGCATTGGGAATGTCGGAGAGGAACACCTCCGCCCCCGCATCCCCGTCGAGGACATTGGCCTCGGCGCCTTCCTCATAGTTCAGCACGCACTGGACGGCGATGCGCGCGCCGCCCGGCCATGCGGCATGCGGCGGCGTGCGGCCGTAACCGGCCAGATCGCGCGGATAGCTATCCTCAGTCACATGCACCGCCTATCAAGCCTGCTAGATGAAACGGAGCCACGCGGTGCACAACCCTCCAAATAAGCAAGCCCCATGCGCGAGCTGACGCCCGAGCCGCTGACCGCCGAGGCCTTCGCCCCGTTCGGCAGCGTGATCGAGGCCAGTGACGATGCGGTGAAGCTGGACATCAACCAGGGCCACGCAATCCGCTACGACCGGCTCGCCGAGGTGGATGTCGCGGATGGGGGAGGCACCGGCGCGATCAGCCTGTTCCGCGCCCGGCCGCTCGAGCAACTGGTGCTGAAGATGTTCGAGCGCCATCCGCTGGGCAGCCAGAGCTTCGTGCCTTTGAGCGGACGCCCCTATCTTGTCGCCGTGGCGCCGGCGGGCGCCTTCGACCCCGCCGCGATCCGCCTGTTCCGGGCGGAGGGCCACCAGGGCGTCCACTACCGGAAGGGCGTCTGGCACCACTTCCTGCTCGTCCTCCACGAGGAGAGCGATTTCCTCGTCATCGACCGCGCCGGCCCCGGCGACAATTGCGAGGAGATAGAACTGGCGCCCAAGGAGCAGATCCGGTGCCGATGACGCGCCGAACGCGCGTTCTGACGCGGAGCGTCCACTCCCGCGTGGCCGGCAGCTCGACTGAGGTCGGGTCGCCCTAGATCACGGCGAAGTCCGAGGTTGTGAGCGACGGGATATTGTAGAGCGTCGCGACGAGCACCGCCTCGCCGCCGCCTGTCCCGTCGGCGTCCCAGAGCAGCCGCCCGTCATCGGTATCGAAGAGGAATTGGCCTGTAGCACCCGAAGCGGTCGGGTCCGCCCCCGAGACCAGCGAAACCGTGCCGCCTGCGGTCAGGCCGCCGCCGAAGCCGCTCGCCGAAACCTGGATCTTGTCGGTTCCGCTGGTAAAGTCGCCGATCCCGTCCGGTCCATCCAAAACGGACTGGAACACGAAGGCGTCGGCGCCGGCACCGCCCATGAGGTAATCGTCTCCGTCGCCGCCCTCGAGCGTGTCGTCGCCGTCGCCGCCGTCGAGACTGTCATCGCCGTCCCCGCCCGACAACTGGTCATCGCCATTCTCGCCGGAAAGGTTGTCATTGTCGGCTTGGCCGAACAGCTGGTCGTTGCCCTCGCCGCCGTACAGAAAGTCGTCGTTATTGCCGCCCTCGACGACGTCGTCGTCGGCCTCGCCGACCAAGAGATCGGATCCGTCGCCGCCGTCGATCTGGTCGGCGCCGGCCTGGCCGAAGATATAGTCAGTGCCGCCCAGCCCATCGATCGTGTCGCCGCCGATCGTGCCGTACAGCACGTCGTCATCCTCGGTGCCGGTGATCGTCTGGCCCGCTGGCGCGCCTCCGTCGGGATCGTAGCCGGGCACGAAATTGGCCTCAGTGAAATCGTCGGCATCGGTGTTCTCGAAGACGACGAGCGTCTCCCAGTTCGAGCCGCCGGCGGTGCCGTCCTGGTCCCATTGGAGCACGGTGTCGGCGCCGCTCTGCTGCAACCTCAGGAAGCCGCTCGAGCCGAACGGGTTGGAGCTGCCGTCCCAGCCCGAAAGCAGGCTCAGCAACGCTCCGTCGGCGCCCGACAGCCGGAACATGTCGCCACCGGCTCCG
>DASQLN010000021.1:0-141362 GCA_035629975.1 Allosphingosinicella sp.
CCAGTCGAACAATTCGGGCGCGATGGCGAGCATCAACGCCTATGACGAATATGGCATCCCGGCGAGCGGCAATACGGGCCGGTTCCAATATACCGGCCAGCAGTGGCTCCCGGAGCTCGGCATGCAATATTCGCGCGCCCGTATCCACTCGCCCACCTGGGGCGGTTCGCGCAGACCGACCCTGGCAGTGAAGGTGGCAAGCGCGAGGTTCCGCCGGGTTGATCAATCGGCGCTATCCTTGGGAGGTCGGCCGGAACTGACGAGGCCGCACATTGCACGGGCCGGAAGCTCAGATCACCCCGACCGCATTCCCCGCGCGCCCGAACATCGCCAGGATCTCGCCCACTTCGGCGTCGCTATGCTCGGCACAGAGCGAGCAGCGCAGCAGGGTCATGTTGGCGGGCGTGGCCGGCGGGCGGGCGAGATTGACGTAGAGGCCCTCGGCGAGCAGCGCCTCCCACATCGCGGCGCCTTTTTCGAGATCGGGCATGATCACCGCGATGATCGCCGACTGGGGCTCCTCGGTGCCGAGCCGGAAGCCTAGGCCCTTGAGGCCCGCATGCAGGCGCTTGCTGTTCTCCCACAAATGCGCGCGCTTGTTGTTGCCGTGCATGAGCTTGCGGATCGAGACGGCGGCGGTGGCGACGACGCTGGGCGGGAGCGAGGCGGTGAAGACATATGGGCGGCAGACCAGGCGGAGGATCTCGAACTTGGGATGGTTGGAGACGCAGAAGCCGCCGACCGTGCCGACGCTCTTGGAGAAGGTGCCGATCACGAAATCGACCTCGTCCAGGACGCCCTGCTCCTCGGCGACGCCGCGCCCGTTGGGGCCGATGAAGCCCATCGAATGGGCCTCGTCGACCAGCACCATGGCGCCGGCGGCCTTCGAGACCCGCACCATCTCCTTCAGCGGCGCGACGTCGCCGAGCATCGAATAGACGCCCTCGAGCACGACCAGCTTGCCGGCGCCTTCGGGGATGCGGGCGAGGCGCTTCTCCAGCGCGGAGACGTCGTTGTGGCGGAAGGGCACGATCTCCGCGTCGCCCAGCTTGCAGCCGTCGTAGATCGAGGCATGGCTGTCGATGTCGAGGACGATATAGTCGCCCTTGCCGGCGATCGTGGAGATGATGCCGAGATTGGCCTGGTAGCCCGTCGAGAAGACCATGGCGTGGTCCATGCCGTAATAGTCCATCAGCGCCTGCTCGACCGCCTTGTGGCCGACATAGGTGCCGTTGAGGACGCGGCTGCCGGTGGTGCCCGAGCCGAAATCGTCGAGCGCCTTTTTGCCCGCCGCGACCACGTCGGGATCGAAGGTCATGCCCATATAATTGTAGGTGCCAAGAAGGATCGTCTCCTTGCCGTTGCAGATCGCGCGCGTGGGTGAGAGCACCTTCTCCATGACCAGGCTGAACGGGTCCTTCACGCCGGTGTCGAGCAGCGCCTGGCGCTCGGCGATCAGCGGATCGAATTTGGAGAAGAGGTCGCTGGCTTCGGTCACTTCGTCCCCCCGCTTCCCCTCACCCTTCCGTCCTCAGCGTCTCGACCGCGTCGACGAGCTGGCCGACGGTCTCGATCTCGGCCTGCATGTTCATGGTGATGAGGATGTCGAACTCGTCCTCGACGTTGGCGACGAAGTCCATCACCACCAGCGAATCCCATTCGAGGTCGCCGGCGAAGCTGGTCGTCTCGGTAAGCGCGGCGCCCTTCTTGTTGAACGGGGCGATCAGGCGCGCGACCTTGTCGTAGGTCTCGTCTCTGTCGGTCATGGTGGACCCTTTAGGTGCGGGCGGCCCTCCTGCCAAGCGAATGCGGCAGGAAAGGGGCCTTGGCGGGACCGCCCGGGGCGTGGCATGACGGTCCGGGGCCAGAACGGGGACGCTTTCGTGACGGAAGAGGTTCGGGAAGAAGCGGAGCCGGCGCGGTCCGCCATCTATCCGGTCAATGCCGCGCACATGATGCGCACGGCGCAGCTCGCCCAGCTCCAGCTTTCCGCCATGGCCGACGCCAAGGCGAACATCCTGATAGGCGCGGCCTTCGTCATCTTCGCCATCACCATCGGACAGGCGCGGGGCGGGACGCCGCCGCTGCCGCTGCTGATCCTGGGCGGGGCCGCCTTTCTGGCGGCGATCTGCGCGGTGCTGGCGGTGCTGCCGATGACCAAGAGCAAGCGGACGAGCAGCCGCCCCAATCTGCTCTTCTTCGGCACCTTCAGCCAGATGGAGGAGGAGGCGTTCATCGACGAGGTGACGGCGCGGCTCAAGACCGAGGACAATATCTACCGGACGATGGCGCGCGACATCCACCAGGCGGGGACCGTGCTGGCGACCAAGAAATACCGGATGCTGGGCTGGGCCTACCGCATCTTCCTGCTCGGCCTGGTGGCGAGCTGCGCCGCCTTCGTGATCCAGCAATTCCTCTGACGCGCCCCGTAAATGGGGACAGTATATATTTTTCACGGGAGCCGCCGCGGCGCATCCTAGGGGCTCGAAAAATATATACTGTCCCCATTTTTCCAGCAGTTCATTGTCTGACCCGCACCATTTTTCAGCGCAGCCAGCCCTGCTCCTGATACCACTCCGCCGTGGCCTTGAGACCGGTCTGGGTGCGGATGGCGGGGGTCCAGAGCGACGCGGGCGGGCGCGCGCCGGCCGCGACGACCCAGTCCGGGTGGCAGTAATAGCGGGCGCGATCCGGGGTCAGCTTCGCCTTGGAGCCGCGGACCAGGCGGTCGAGGCGGGCGGCTCCCTTCACCACCGCCCTGGGCATGGCCAATGTCGTCACGCGCTTGCCGAAGAGGCGGCTCAGGGTTCGGGCGAAATGGCGATGTTCCCAGCCATCCTCGGTTCCGTCGTCGGGCTCGTAGGTCTGGCCGAACGTCTCGGGCGCGCCGACCAGAGCGAGGATCAGGCGGCCGAGATCGTCGACGTGGATGACCGAGAAACGGCCGCCGGGCGGGAGCAGAGCGAGGCCGCGCCGCGCCATCTTGAACAATTCGAATGTCTCGCGGTCGCCGGGGCCGTAAACCGCCGGCGGCCGCACGATCGTCCAGTCGAGCCCGGAGGCGGCGACGACGCGCTCCGAGCCCGCCTTGGACCAGCCATAATCGCTGAGCTCGGGCTCGCGCGCGGCGAGCGAGGAAAAGTGGACGAAGCGGCGCAGGCCCGCCGTCCGCGCGGCCTCGACCATCGCCGCGGTGCCGCCGACATTGACCGCCTCGAAGCCGGCGCGGTCGGGCGCGTTGATCAGCCCGGCGACGTGGATCAGTGCGTCGGCGCCCGCGCACAAGGCGGCGAGGCTCTCGGGGCGGTCGAGCGCGCCCTCGATCCATTCGATCCCCTCTTCCGGCGGCCGCCAGCCGCGGGTGAGCGCGCGTAGCGGGTGGCCGGCGGCGCGGGCGGCGCGGATCAGGTGCCCGCCGACGAAGCCGGTGCCGCCGGTGATTGCGAGGATTGGGGCAGTGCTAGTCACCCAGCATCTCCGTTCGTCCCGGGCGAAGTCGAGGGGCGTTTGTGATGATTCTGTGCCAGCGCCCCTCGCCTACGCTCGGGGCGAACGGGCTTTGGGAGTTTCTCATACGGGAGACCATCCCGGTTCTTGCGCTTCCGCCGCGGCCTCCTGCTTGATCGTGCGCAGCTCGGCGATGATCGCGTCGAGGATCTCGTCCACGCCTGCGCCGGTCGCGCCCGAGACGGTGAAGACGCGGGCCCCGGATTCGGCGCGCAGCTCGGCGGCGAGCGCCTCGGCCATTTCGGCGTCGATCGTGTCGGCCTTGTTGAGCGCGACCAGCTCGACCTTGTCGGTAAGGCCGGCGCCGTAGGCGACGAGCTCGTCGCGGACCGTGCGGTAGCCCGAGGCGACGTCCTCGAGATTGGCGTCGACCAGGTGGACGAGGATGCGGGTGCGCTCGATATGGCCCAGGAAGCGGTCGCCGACGCCGGCGCCCTCCGCCGCGCCCTCGATCAGGCCGGGAATGTCGGCGAGGACGAAATCGACCTGGCGGTGCCGGACCACGCCCAGTTTGGGGTGGAGGGTGGTGAAGGGATAGTCGCCGACCTTGGCCTTGGCGTTGGAGACGGCGTTCAAAAAGGTCGACTTGCCGGCGTTCGGGAGCCCGACCAGCCCCGCGTCGGCGATCAGCTTGAGACGCAGCCAGACCCACAATTCCTCGCCCGGCCAGCCCTGCCCATGCTGGCGCGGCGCGCGATTGGTCGAGCTCTTGTAGCTGGCATTGCCGCGGCCGCCGTCGCCGCCCTTCAGGAGGATGACGCGCTGGCCGACCTCGGTGAAGTCGGCGAGGACGTTTTCCTTGCCGTCGTCGAGGATTTGCGTTCCGACCGGCACCTTGACCACCAGGTCCTTGCCGCCCGCGCCGGTCTGGTCGCGGCCGGCGCCGCCCTTGCCGCGAGGCGCGCGGAAATGCTGGGTGTAGCGGAAGTCGATCAGCGTATTCAGCCCCTCCACCGCCTCGAAGATTATGTCGCCGCCCTTGCCGCCGTCGCCGCCGTCGGGCCCGCCATATTCGATATATTTCTCGCGCCGGAAGCTCACCGCGCCCGGCCCGCCGGCGCCGGAGCGGATGAAGATCTTGGCCTGATCGAGGAAATGCATGGCCCGCCATGTAGGGGGCGGGCATCCGAAAGGGAACCGCTCAGCGCCGCGGTCGCCGGGCAAAGACGCGGGCAGGGCGCACGCGGGCCCGCCTTCGAACGCGGACCAATTGACGGTATGAGCCCTGCCGATTCAATGTTATGCTGCCGGTTCAAGGGGGAGGGGTCCCAACACGATCGGGAAGGTATGAGCGAGCCGCATGGTGCGGAGCCCTGCTATTTGCAGAAGCACGGCTTCGAATATGACATGTTCTTTTCCTATTCGCACGGCGATCCGCGCGGAAAGGGCGACGCGCCGCTCAAACGCTGGTCGAAACAACTCCATGAGGCGCTGAGCCAGACGCTCGATGCCTTGTTGAGCCCCCCGCCCCGCATCTTCTTCGACGAAAGCTCCGACGGGCTCAACAAGACCGCGCATCTCGGCCCCGAGCTCGAGCACAAGGTGCGCGCCTCCGCCTTGTTCCACCTCGTCATGTCGCCGCACTATCTCAATTCGGACTGGTGCAGGCGCGAGCTCGCGACCTTCGTCGAAGCCTTGCCCGATGCGGCCAAGGGGATAGGCGGCCGGGTCTTCATCTCCAAGGCGATGGAGACGGACGACATGGCCTGGCCGGGCTCGCTCTGCGACCCCGAGGGCAACAAGACGGTCGGCTGGGAATTTCACGAGCGGGGCAGCCCGCTGCCGCATGGCTGGCTGCAGAATTGGGGCGGCGACGTACCCGGCGTGATCGCGCCGTCGCTGATGGAGCTCGCCAACCAGATCGCCCGTGCCCTGCGCGCGCTCGACGCCACCATCGAGGAGAAGGCGCGCAAGACCGAGCTGGTCGGCTGGCTGGAGAGCGGCGAAATCGAGAAGGTCTATCTCTACGGGCGCAGCGACGAAGTGAGCGAATGGGAGGCGACCTGGAAGGAGATGGACGATCTCGGCATCGTCGTCACGCCCGGCGAGCCCGAGCCGCTCGACGCCGACGACGACAGCGCCAAGCGCCTCCAATATGCCAAGCTCGCCAGCCGCTGCGACGCGATGATCATGGTCGGCGGCGACGGCGTGAAGCTCGATTTCGACCTCGACGTGATCGGCCGCGAAAGGCGCAATTTCATCGCGTCGAAATACAAGAAATACCTGCCCTGCGCGGTGGTCGACCGGACCGGCGTGCTGAACCGGCCGGCGCGGCTCAGCAACGCCAAGAGGTTCGACATCGACTGGATCGACGCCGGATCGTGCGACTGGCCCGATTATGTGCGGACCTGGCTGAAGGCGTCGGCCGACAAGGTGCGGCAGCGCTACGGGCTCGAGGCGAGGGCGGAGTGAACAAGGCCTGGCGGGCGCTGGAGCCGGACCCGCTCGAAGGCATGGCCGACAGGCCCTATCCGGGATTGAGGCCCTTCCTGCCGCGCGAGCGGGACGTCTTTTTCGGCCGCGAGCAGATGGTCGATCAGGTCCTGGTCCGCCTCAACGAGCGCCACATGGTCGTCGTCCACGGCGCCTCGGGCTGCGGCAAATCCTCGCTGATCGCGGCCGGCGTGCTGCCGCAACTGGCGCGGCGGCGGGCGCGGCGCGGGCTGAAGCTGAGGACCGGCACGTTCCGGCCGGGGATCAAGCCGATGCAGGCGCTGGTCGGGCTGCTCCAGGAATTGTGCGCGACCGAGGCCGGCCCGGCCGCGCTCGAGGAAGTCTATCGCGCCATCGCCAACGGCCCGGAGGCGCGCTCCGGGGTGGCGCGGCTGGCGGGGGCCGCCGGCGTCGACCAGCTCTGCATCGTCGTCGACCAGTTCGAGGAGCTGTTCCGCTTCGCCGAGGATGAAGGCTTCGAGGAGGCGCAGCTCTTCGCCGAGCTGCTCGTCCAATTGTGCG
This sequence comes from Allosphingosinicella sp., assembly GCA_035629975.1. Taxonomy (GTDB): domain Bacteria; phylum Pseudomonadota; class Alphaproteobacteria; order Sphingomonadales; family Sphingomonadaceae; genus Allosphingosinicella. Next base: position 6,463 of record DASQLN010000021.1, read on the forward strand.
GCTGCTACGAGAATGAAGCCGGCTGGTGGGAGGCGGAGGGGGAGGCGACCGCGCCGCCGCGCGACGCCGACGGGGCCGAGATCAGCTTCATCCTCACCATGCGCTCCGAATTCCTCGGCAATTGCGCGCGCTATCGCGGCCTCGCCGAGGCGATCAACCATACCCAATATCTGCTCCCCAACATGGCCCGCGACGACCTCATCCGCGCGATCCGCGAGCCGGCCGAGGTGTTCGAAGGCTCGGTCGACCACGCGCTCGCCGAGCGCATGGCCGACGATGCCGCGCGCGAGCAGGACGCGCTGCCTCTGGTCCAGCACGCCTTGATGCAGATGTGGCGCGCGACCGGCGACCGCACGCTCGACCTTTCCGACTACGCACGGGCGCTCGAGGCCTGCGCGCAGAGCGAGCAAGCCCAGGCGCGGGCGCCGCTCAGCGCGATCCTCGCCGGCCATGCCGACCGCGTCCTCGAGGAAGTCACAGGCGGCGGCGACACCCATGAATCGGCGGCGGAGTTCCTCTTCCGCGCGCTGACCCGCAAGGACAGCGAGAGCCGGGCGATACGCTGCCCGCAGCGCTTCCGGCGGCTCGCCCGCCTCAGCGGGGTTTCGCGCGAGGAGACCATCGCGATCATCGACGGCTTCCGGCGCGAGGGCGTCTCCTTCCTTACCCCTTATGCCGAGATGGGCGGGACGATCGAGGACGAGACCGTCGTCGACATCAGCCACGAGGCGCTGATCCGGGCCTGGCCGCGGATGAGCGACAAGGCGATCGACCCCGAGACCGCGCAGCCGGTCGGCTGGGTCGAGCGCGAGGCGCAGGACGCGATGCTGTGGCGCTGGCTGTCGGTGCACGCACAGTTCTTCGAGACCAATCCCCAGGCCTATCTCGACGGCGCGACGAGCGAGCGGCTCGGCGCCTGGTTCGAGCGGATCAGGGAACGGCCGGATTGGGCGCGCGCCCATCTGGTGCGGCCCGCCGGCGCGGACGACGTCACCGAAGAGCCGGAATGGAAGGCGGTCGCGCGGCTGCTCAAGGCGAGCCACGACAAGACCTGGCTCGACCGGACGATGCTGAAACGGTGGCGCAAGCTCGGCTGGTCGAGCCTCGCCCTGCTGATTGTGCTGGTCGCCGGAATCGTCTGGGCCGGAAATTGGGCCTATCACCGCCTCGCGGAGGGCGAGAGCGCGAGCAACGCCCAGCAGGCCGCGGCGCGGCAGCAGGCGGCCGCCAAGCAGCAGATCGCGGCGAGCCTCAGGGCAACCGACCAGTTCATCTGGAACAAGAACCAGGACCGGGCGCCCGGCCGCCCCGCCTTGCAGACCGAGGCGGTCGAAGAGGGGGTCGCGGCGCATGCGATCGCCGGCCCGGGCGGCGTGGCGACCGCCACGAACGTCACCCAGGGCTTCGTGTGGATCGGCACGACCGGGCCCGACGGCGAGCCGACCAGCACCAATTTGCTCGGGGACGGAGGCGATTTTCGGCAGGCCGCCCGCGTCGGGGCCCGCGTCGCGATGAAGCGCAACAGCGTGCTGCGCGCGGCCTTCCCGGCGGCGGGCGGCGAGCTTCCGCCCAGCATCGGCCTGATCGCAGGCACCAGCCAGGTTCGCATCGTCGAGCGTGCGTCGCTTCCGTCGGGAGAGGGGATCGAGCATTGGGCGAGGGTCGATTTCAGACTGGAGCCGGCGCCGCGGGTGAGGCTCGACTTCGGCAGCGATAGCGCCGGCGCCGCCGCCTCATTCTCCGGCCAGCTCGCCAGCCTGGGCTATCACCCGCTCGCCTCCAGCCGGCCGTCCGCCGCGGAGGGCGCGGCCGAGGCCGTCTATTGCGCCGAGCCCGGCCGCGCCGCCGCCTACCGCCTCGCGGTGCAGACCACTCGCTGGCTGGCGGAATTTCCCGGCATGCAGAACGTGGTCGTGAGCCCGCGCCTGGACCCGGCCTGCGGCGGCGGCGCGGCGAGCCCGCTCGTGCTGCGGGTCCATTTTCCCCGCCCGCCGGCGGCCTGGATCAATGGGCAATGGGGCCGTGACGGCGATTGTTTGAGCCGGGTCACGATCCAGGCCGACGCCCGTCAGCTGACCAGCACCTTCGACGGCCAGATCGACACCTTCACGATCGGCAGCGCCACCGACACCCTGATCGTCGCCGGCCGCCGCCGTTATGCACTGGCGGGCGACACCGTCACGGTGAGCGGCGAGCTCGTACCCTACCGGCTGAAAAGGTGCGGACGCTAGGCGGTATCGACATTCGACGCCACGCTGCCGGCCCCCTCTCCCCAGCGGGGAGTTTGGGGTGAGGGGGTTCGGCCTCAGCGGGAATCGTGAACGCCCGACACCCCCTCCCTACCAGCAGCGGGTCAACAGCGCCCCGCGCTGTTGAGGCCATGCCGGGGGCATGGCCGACCCGCTGCTCCCTCCAGGGGGAGGGATTTTAAACTCCATGACGACCCGTCTCAGGGCCGGGCGTGGGTCGCCTCGTATAGGCCGAGCTTGCCGCCGCCGGGCAGCGGAACCGAGGTGATCCGGCCCCAGGGCGCCTGCTGCACCTCGCCGCAGGTCACGCCCTTTTCGGCGAGCCTCGCGATCGCCGCGTCGACGTCCTCGCAGATGAAATAGATCTGGTGGAAATCGTTGGCGTCGTGGCCGTGCACGCCCAATTCGGCGGGCGGCAGCTTGAAGATCAGCCAGCCGCCGCCCGAATCGACGAACGGCAATTCGAGCACGTCCTTGAGGAAGGCCCGGTCGGCTTCCTCGTCCTTGGTGAAAATCATGCCGTGGACGCCCGTGATCATGTCTCCTCTCCTTTTCCCAGGCCGGTGGATGCGATTAGCTGGCGCCGGGCGACCTCGCGCGCCTTGCCGCGTTCGAGGCCGAGCGCGCCGGCCATCTCCGCGCCGAGCAGCGAATCCCCGGCGGCGAGCAGGACCAGCCAGAGCGTGGTCTCGTGCACCGGCCGGTCCTCATGGCCCTCGCCCAATTGGTCGACCAGCTCGTGGATCGCATCGAGTATGGGGTTCAGCGCCTCGCGATTGCCGGAAAGGATCATCCACGCCGCGAGCGCGCCGCCGCCCTCGCGGCCGAAGGCGTCGAAGGTTCGGTCGACGATCTCGATCGGATCGGCCTCATGCGCGCGGGCGCGAACCACCGCCTGCGCGATGCCTGCGACGACCCGGTCCGAGATCAGCCCCGCCAGCGCCGCCTGCAGCCCCGCCGCCGAGCCGAAATGGTGGAGGAGGTTGGCGTGGGTCTTGCCGATCTCCGCGGCCACCGCCTTCAGCGTCACCGCCTGCGGCCCGCGCTCGATCAGGAGCCTGCGCGCCGCCTCCAGCGCGGTGGCGCGGCTCTCCTCCTGGGAGAGGCGTTCGCGGGGGGCGGGGGCTATTGACATAGGTGTCAGTATATGCTCTTCATCGTCATGCCGAACTTGATTCGGCATCCATGAATACGGAGTCCAGCTTTAAAACTCCGGCACCGTGTTCATGGGTCCTGACCTTCGTCAGGGTGACGTGGAATAATTGCGGGGACCGAGCATGGCGAAGACACCCCAGGACCTGACGATCACGCCGCGGGACCGGCGATTCGGGCGCGGCCTCAAGCAGGACCGCTGGTGGATGGGCGGCGACCCGGTGGCGACCGCCTTCTACAACGCGCTGTCGGCGACCTTTCCCAAGGGCGAGGCCTTCTTCGTCGAGAGCGTGCGCGCCTTCCGCGAGGGCACGCCGCCCAAGCTCGATGCCGAGATCAGGGCGTTCGTGACGCAAGAGGTGATGCACAGCCGCGAGCACGTCCAGTTCAACAAGCGCGCGCTGGAGGCCGGCTATGACCTCTCCGGGCTCGAGAAGAGGGTGGAGTGGCGGCTGTCGATCACCAAGGACCGGCCGCCGATCGTCAACCTTGCCGCGACCATGTGCCTGGAGCATTTCACCGCGATCCTCGCCCATCAATTGCTCAAAAATCCCCGCCATCTCGGCAAGGCCGATCCCGAGAGCGCCGCGCTCTGGCGCTGGCACGCGATCGAGGAGATCGAGCATAAGGGCGTCGCCTACGACACCTGGCTGCACGCGACCCGCTCGCTCAGCCGCGGCAAGCGCTGGAAGATCAAGGCCAAGGTGATGCTGTTCGTCACCCGCAACTTCGTCGTCGACCGCAGCAAGGGCACGATCGAATTGCTCCGGCAGGACGGCATTACCGGCGTGCGCGCCTGGGCCCGCATGCTGTGGTTCTGCTGGGTTCGGCCCGGCATGCTGCGCAAGATCCTCGGCGCCTGGCTGGCCTTCTTCCTGCCCCGCTTCCACCCCTGGAACCATGACGACCGCAAGCTGATCGCCAAGGCGGAAAGCGATTATGAAGCGGCGCGGCTGCCCGTGGGAGCGACGGCCTAGATTTCCCTCTCCCCTGAAGGGAGAGGGGTTTTCACTCTAAGCCGCCATCGAGCAGCGCGCCGGCTCGGCCTTCTCGCCCGCCAGCTCCAGCGCGAATTCCCGGCAAGGCGCCTCGCCGCCGCGCCCGGCGCTGTGGCGCTGGACGGTGGCGCCGGTCGGGCGGAAGCCGAGCTTGCGCAGCACCCGGCCCGAGGCCGGATTGTCGATGAAATGGCCGGCGACGAGGCGCGGCAGCCTGAGCGTGTCGCGGGCATTGGCGACCAAAGCCGCGCCGGCCTCGGTGGCCAGCCCCAGGCCCCAATAGGGCCTGGCGATCCAATAGCCGAATTCGACCTCCTCGTCGGGCGTGCGCGCGAAGCCGGCACCGCCGACGAGCCTTGGCGCGCCATCGCCGCGCAGGAAGATCAGGCAGGAGGCGTCGCGCGGCCGCCGCTCGCGCATCAGGAAGGCCTGCGCATCCGCGAAGCTGTAGGGCCAGGGCGCGGTGGCGAGGTTGCGGACGATGGCCTCGTCGGCGATCGCCTGGAAGAGCGCGGGCGCGTCCTCCTCCCAGCCGGGTCTCAACAGCAGTCTTTCCGTTCTCGCGAACATCGCCGTCTTCCTCTCACGCTGCACCGGCCCTTGGCCCTTGCGGGTTACGGGCCGGCGACATGTCGATCTGAGGGAGACAAAAGAAAAGGGAGAAGGTGCGACCCTCTCCCTCAATCGGTCCTGCTTCGAGAACCTTGGGCCGCCCTTCCCAGGACAGCCCTTCTGCGACTGTCCCTATTCCGCCGCGCCGGTAATCGGCATGTCCACACAGACGAACTTGCGACCCAGCTTGCCGTCGCGAAACGCGACGGTGCCGGCGGTAAGCGCGAACAGGGTATGGTCCTTGCCGATGCCGACGTTCTGGCCCGGATAATATTTGGTGCCGCGCTGGCGCACGATGATGTTCCCGCCGGCGACGCTCTCGCCGCCGAACTTTTTCACGCCGAGGCGCTTCGATTGTGAATCGCGGCCGTTACGCGACGAGCCGCCTGCTTTTTTATGTGCCATGGGTCTTCTCTAGCCTTGAATCTCTTTACCCAGCCTTACCAGCGGCGGGCTTCTTTGTCGACTTTTTCGGCGCCGCGGGCTTGGCGTCGGGCGCCTTCCTGGTCGCGGCGGCCTTCTTCGGCGCCTCGGCCTTGGCGTCCGCAGACGCCTCGGCGCCGCCCTTGGCCGGAGCCTCGGGCTTGGGCTTGGCGGCGGCCTTGGCCGGCTTCTCGGCGGCGGGCGCCTTCTCGGTCGAGGCCGCCTTTTCGGTCGCCGGGGCGGCCTTCTTCGTCTCCGCCTTCTTGCCGCCGATGCTGAGGATCTTGAGGATCGTCAGCTGCTGGCGGTGGCCGCGCTTGCGGCGGTAATTGTGGCGGCGCTTCTTCTTGAAGACGGTGACCTTGTCGGCCTTGGCCTGGGCGACGATCTCGGCGGCGACGACAAGGCCCGCGGTCGACTTGAGGTCGCCGCCCTCGCCGGCCAGGAGCACGTCGTCGAGCGAGATCGTGTCGCCCGCCTCGCCGGCGAGCTTCTCGACGACGATCTTGTCTCCGGCGGCGACGCGATATTGCTTGCCGCCCGTGCGCACGATTGCGAACATGGGCCTATCCAATAAGTCAAAATTGCTTGGCGCGCGAAGCGGACCCCGCGCGGGAACGAGGGCTGCTACAGAGGGGGGCGGGGGATGTCAACCGAAGCGCCACCTTCACCGCCCCAATGCCGATCCAGACTGACTCTCGTCATCCCGGCGAAGGCCGGTGTTTCAGGTAGGAAAGTCACGGCTGTCTCCACGAGATCCCGGCTTTCGCCGGGATGACGGCCTGTGGGGGCCGTCAGTGCCGGCGTTCGCGCTTGAGCTGGTAGCGGCCCTTGGCGAAATCCTCGAACATGCCCGAAATGGCCGGGTGGTCGACCGGCTCGCCCTCCTCGTCGGGGAGGAGGTTCTGCTGGCTGACATAGGCGACGTAGCTCGACTCCGCATTTTCGGCGAGCAAATGGTAATAAGGCTGGTCTTTGCGCGGACGGATGTCCTCCGGGATCGCCTGATACCATTCCTCGCTATTGGCGAAGACCGGGTCGATATCGAAGATGACGCCGCGGAAATCGAACATGCGGTGCTTTACCACCTCGCCGATCGAATAGCGGGCATGGGCGATGGCGGGGGCCTTTGGGGCGGCGCCCCGATCCATGGGAAGGTTGTCCGGCTGGGTCACGTCCCGCTATGTAGGGCGTCGCGTGCCGGGCGGCAAGCGAGCCTCCTACGGATGGCGGACGGACAGGCCCTTCGGCGTCGCCCGGGGCAGGCTTCTCCGGCTTCGCTCAGGACCTGCCCTTCGGCTTCGCTCAGGACATGCTTGGCAAGAAAGGCGCCTTGGGCTAGAGCGCGCGGCTCGTCGACCGGGCCCGCTTCCTGAGCGGGCGTGGATATCCACGGAGAGGTGCCGGAGTGGTCGATCGGGGCGGTCTCGAAAACCGTTGAGCGCGCAAGCGTTCCGAGGGTTCGAATCCCTCCCTCTCCGCCAATTCTACTTGAAGTTATTTGATTGAATTCAATACGCGCGAGTTATCCCCATAACCGCTCCCCGATGCGGCGCTTCTTGGGCGGATAGCGCTCACCCATTGGGTGCTGCCTCTCCGACGCGCTCCGCTGCCAGCCTTCGCCTCTCCCATTGCCGCCTTGCGACCGGGAGGGCTCGATGGCACGCCGCCTCAGACCGGTATCGAACTGTGACGGTCTGACCCCGTGGCCCCGTCCAGCCCAACTGGAAAGGCGTGGCTGCCGCCAGCGCGAGCGCGGTGACTGTCAATCGCTGAACCATGACGCGACGATACGCCTTCGGCGGGACTCTCCGCAATGGGTGGGCCGACACTAGCGAGATAGGTGGATGTCGTGGGCGGTTGCGGCCGCGCGCGCCCGTTGCTCCACTTCTTCGACAAGCGCGCGAAGGCAAGCGTTTGCCTTTGCCTCTTCGTGCTTCTCGATTGCGTCGCCATTCTCGACACAGAGGAAGCGGTCGTTCAGAGACCCAATGCCTCCGGTGGCTTCCGAAACGGCCGGTGAGATAGCGGCATGCTCTCCACGGTTAAGCCGATCTTCCAGGTCGTGCAGGCGCTGCGCGGTGAACGTGTCGCCATGCTGCTGGAGCAGGTGCCTTGTTCGGGCAAGCGCGTCGGCGAGCGAAGCAAGTTCAGGGTTGCGCATGTGGGAACCTAGGCTGCCACACCGAATGTCCGCAATGGGTGGAAAGCCGTCCTCCCTGAGTTTAGCTTGGGCGCATGGCGACAGCACACCTTCTGTTCGGCTTCCTCGGCTCCGGGAAGACGACTCTGGCCAAAGAACTGGAGGGGCGCCATCGCGCGATTCGCTTTACGCCCGACGAGTGGATGGCGCGCCTGTTCGGCGAAGACCCCCACGTCACCATATTCAAGGAGAAGGAGGCTGCCATCCTCGATCTCCTGGAACCGATGTGGATGCGTTGCCTGCACCTTGGTGTTGATGTTGTGTTGGACTACGGATTTTGGAGCCGCGCCGAGCGAGATTATGTCCGCAAACTCGTAGAATCGTCTGGTGGTCAGGTGCTTCTCTACAGCGTTGAATGCCCCGCTGAGGAAGCTTGGCGGCGTGTTTCGGCACGCAACCGGCAGAACCATTGTAGTCTCTACATTGCTCCGGCCACCTTCGACCTTTTAAAGGGCCGCGTCGAACCGCTACAGTCTGACGAGAGCCACCTCACCGCTCGCTCGGAGGTCTGCTGAGGGTCGAAAGCGGACAAACCGCTTGGCACCAAGAAGGCGTATGTGTCATTTACAAACCCAATAACGGCCTCTGTCAGAAGCTACGGGAGGGGAAGCCCGTGAACGGAGCTGCTGCACAGGTGCCGGTGCTGGAAGTTTCAATCACGCGGCCCGGATACTCGGAACGCAAAGAGGCGTAGTAGCGCCGGCTTTCCCCACCGACGACACGCCGGATAAGGATTCCGCTGGCCTCAGAGACGCCGTTCTGAAAGATAATTTCGCTGTCGGTGACTGAGACAATCGGGTTGGTTTGAACGCACTGATCCAAGCAGAATCTACGGGCGTCCAGATCGACGCGGATGATGAGCGGCGTGGGACGGCTATCTGTCCCGGCGAATGTAACAGTGCACACAAGATTGAAGGCGGCCGCCGTCTGCAACGCCAGCGCGATCATTCCGGCTTCTCCACCGGCTTATGCTTCACCAGCTCTGTTGGACACCGCGCCATTTCGGGTGCTCCTGCGATCGAGCGACAATACGCCTTTGGCGCGAGTGTCCCGCAATGGGTGGAAAGCGGACGCCGCAGAGCGCGCTGGTGATTTGCTGTCACCGTCCGAACGACCTGCCTCGCGCACGCTCGCAAGTCGGCCTCCCAACATGCTCCACCAGCAACGGCAGTTCGTCGCCCACCTCGTTCCAGTTCGAGCCGATAGGTAACGCGCGTTCTCGTCCCGATGTCGCGCCAGCCGACGTGAGCAGGAATAATCACTCGCAGAGCGCCACGTCGTCCGACCGCAATTCTGAAGCGCGGAGAAGCCCGGAACTCTTCCCTGACAGCGTCTGCAAGGCGCTGGGTGAGACCATCGTCACCTCCTGTCCAAACCTCCACGGTCAAAGGCGCAGAGGCTGGAGGGGCTGGTTGAGCATCGGCCATCAATAGTCGAGCCGACGACAGGAACAGGAGCGGCCATGCGTGCATGAGGAAGATTTCTCACGCTGGCTGGATGTCCGCAATGGGTCGATAGCGGACGAGCCGATGGGTGGCCGGCGGCGTTGAAGCCTCCCAAGGCTGGAAAGTGCCGGCATCGGGGCCTAGCGTGGCTGCATGCTGAAGGTTGCCCTGGCTTTCGCGTCGCTCGCCCTGGCCTGCGGGCCGGTGGACCAGACCGAGCGGCTGCGCTTTGTGGCGGCAGTCGAAATCGACATGCGCACGCCCGCCGACCGCGCCGATCTTCTCGCTATGCCGGGCCCGATCGGCAGGCGAAGGCCTCCGCGCGGCGATCCTGATTCCATTGGACGAGGCTTTCGAGCTTGATTGCGAAGTCGAAGGCCATGCCGACCCTCAGGCCTTCATTCCAGCGCACCGATCCCAGAAGGGCCGGGAGACCTCGAAGCATCAATGAGCCCCTGACTTGCCCCGGCACGCCGTGCGGAGTCTGGAACTTCGCGCCACGCTGCGAGATGTCGCACAGTCTGCCGCTGATCTGGCGACCGCTGTCCAGGACCAGCTTGAGAGGGCATTCGGCGACGAGCCTGGGCCAGCGCTGCACCGCGCCGGTCTGCGTGGTGAAACGGGACGACAGGAACAGCTCGATATCGATCGGCTCGTCGAACCTGACGCCGATCTGGCGGACGCTTCGCGACGCCAGGTCCGGGACATGCTCGGCGGTCCAGATCACGCTCCCACGCACCGACTGGCCGCATTTCAAAGCGACGTCGACTTCGTCGCCGGCTGAAATCGCCCGATAGACCTGGGCCATCAGGCCGGTCGCCGAAATATTCCTGATCCGGCAGAAATCATCGTCCCGCCCGGCATGCATCAATCCGATCTCGGACGAGGTGAGGTGCCGTCTTGCTCTTACGGTCTCGACGCCGGTCTGCGAATCCATTTCCCGCCTTTCGCTGCCGTCGTCCGCCAACATCATGCCGCGACCGCGAGGCGCGGTATGGCCAATGCTCCCGACCGGAACAGCGCCTCGAATGACGCCGCCGGAACGGGGGTGGAGAAATAAAAGCCTTGCGCCTCGTCGCATTTCAGGCGGGCGAGAAACTCGATCTGCGCAAGCGTTTCCACGCCCTCCGCGATGACCCTGACGTTGAGCGCCTTGGCCATGTCGATCACCGCCGTCACCAGCGTCTCACCGCCCTCGACACCGCCGATCTCCTGCACGAACGACTGGTCGATCTTGAGAATGTCGACGGGGAATTTCTGCAGATAGCTCAGGCTCGAATAGCCGGTCCCGAAATCGTCGATCGCGATCTGCACACCCTTCTCTCGAAGACTCTGCAGCAGGCAGGCGGTCGATTCCACCCGCTTCATCAGCACACTTTCGGTGAGTTCGAGCTCCAGCATGTTCGGATTCAGGCCGGTGTCGCCGAGGATCCCCAGCAGCCGCTCGAGGAAGTTCTCGTCCACGAACTGCGTCGCGGACACGTTGACCGCCATCGTACCGAAGGAAAGCCCCTTATCCTGCCAGGCGCGGGCCTGCACGCACGCCTTTCGCAGCACCCACTCGCCGATCGGACGGATGAGGCCGCTGTCTTCCGCCACCGGAATGAACTGGGCCGGCGGCACCAACCCGCGAACGGGATGGGCCCAGCGCAACAGGGCTTCGGCGCCGATGATCGCGCCCGTCCTGAGGGAGATTTTCGGCTGATAATGGACGGTGAACTCTTCCCGCTCCAGGGCGCGCCGAAGGCCTTCTTCTATGGTCTGGCGCTCGACGGCCCGGGCGTTCATGTCCTGCGTGAAGAATCGGTACGCGTCCCGACCCATGTCCTTGGCCCGATACATCGCGGTGTCCGCGGTTTTGAGGAGAGTCGGCGCGTCGAGGCCGTCATCCGGATAGACGCTCAGGCCGATGCTGGTCGTCACGTGCAGATCGTGGCCGTCGATCGCATGCGCTTCCTTGACCGACTCCAACATTCTTCGCGCGATCACGGCTGCATCTTCCGCATGCTCCACCTCGGACAGCAATACGACGAACTCATCACCGCCCTGCCGGCTGACGGTGTCGGAAATCCTGACGCAATTCAGGAGGCGAGCGGCAATCGATTGAAGCAGCTTGTCGCCGGTCGGATGGCCCAGCGAATCGTTGACGTGCTTGAACCCATCCAGATCCAGGAACAGCACAGCGGCCTTTCTGTCGTGGCGGGCCGCAAAGGCAATCGCCATGTCGATCCGGTCGTTCAGGAGTACCCGGTTCGGAAGTCCGGTGAGGGAGTCGTGCGCGGCCGAATGTGCGATTTCCAGGGCCAGGTCTCGCGCCGCTTCCTGGAGGGACTTGCGCTCCACCGCATAGCGCATCGCGCGCAACAGGCCGCGAGGCTCGAACTCGCCCTTGATGATGTAATCCTGGGCGCCAAGCTGCAGCGACTTTGCGGCGAGATGCTCGTCGTCGATCCCGGTCAGTACGACCAGGGGCAGGTCGGGCGCCGCCACGTGGACACGCCGTACGGCCTCGAGTCCCTGCGCGTCGGGCAATCCCAGGTCGAGTACGATCATGTCGAAGGCGCGGGATCCGAGACATTTCTCCGCCGCCGCAAGAGTTTCAACATGGTGCAGGTCAATCCAACCATGCCCGGATTCGTTGAACATCTCCCGAAGGAGGCGGGCATCGCCCCTATTGTCCTCCACGAGCAGGACTGTCCTGATCCCCTTCCTGATCACGCGGAATAATCCTGCTGTGGCAATTCGGCCTTGGTCAGCCAGAAATCGTTGATGCTGCGCACCAGGCCTTCGAAGGATTCGAGACCTACCGGCTTTTTCAGGTAGCAATTGGCCTGCAGCTTGTAGCTTTCCACGATATCGGCCTCCGCGTCCGAGGTGGTGAGAATGACCGTCGGGATAGACTTCAGCGCATCGTCCGCCTTGATCCGCGCAAGCACTTCGCGGCCATGCATCCTGGGCAGGTTGAGATCGAGCAGGATGAGGTCCGGGCGCGGCGCGTGGGCATGCTCCCCCTGCTGTTTCAGGAAGCTGAGCGCCTCGGCGCCGTCCGACACGACGTGCATCGTAATATCCGCGGACGAGGCGCGAAACGCCTCCACCGTCAGCCTGACGTCGCCGGGGCTGTCTTCGACGAGAAGGAGGTCTCTTATCGGATGGGTCATGATGGCACCTGGTTTTGAGGTAGCCTGGCCTGGGTCAGCCAGAAGTCGTTGATGCTCTTGACGAGGCTCTCGAAGGCATCGAGCTGCACGGGCTTGCTGAGATAGCAATTCGCCTGCAGCCGGTAGCTCTCGGCGACGTCCGCGACCGCATCGGAAGTGGTGAGGATCAGCGTCGGGATAGACTTCAGATTGTCGTTCGCCTTGATCCGCGCGAGCACCTCGCGGCCTTCCATCTTTGGAAGGTTCAAATCCAGCAGGATCAGGTCCGGGCGGGGAGCATCGGCGTGGACGCCCTCCTGCATCAGGAAAGCCAGCGCCTCGACCCCGTCGGAGGCCACGTGCAGGCGCAGCGAAGGGGCGACGTTGCGGAAGGCTTCCTGGGTCAACCTGACGTCGCCGAGATTGTCCTCGACGAGAAGGACCTCGTGAGAGACGCCGGATCGATTTGAAGATAGACTCATTATCGGCTCTCTTTCAGTTCGAAGCTGAAGGTGGCGCCCCCGCCGGGCACGGATTCGACGGAGATCGTGCCGCCATGGCGCTCGACGATCTTCTTGCAGATGGCGAGGCCGATCCCGGTGCCGGAAAATTCCTCGCGCTTGTGCAGCCGCTGGAACATGCCGAAAATGCGGTCGAAATATTGCGGGTCGATGCCAAGGCCGTTGTCCTTGACGGAAAAACTCCACATCCGGTTACCGCTTCTGACCGCGGAAATATGAACTCTGGGAATGCCGGGGCCCTGATATTTAAGGGCATTGCCGACGAGGTTCTGGAAGAGCTGGACCAGCTGCGCCGCATCGGCGCGGACGGTCGGCAGCGGATCGTGCGTCACCACCGCGTGGCGCCCCTCGATCGCGCCGCGCAGATTCATCAGCGCATCGTTCAACGCGTCCTCGCTCGAAACCTCGCCATGCTCGGCTCCGGTCGTCCCGACCCGGGAGAAAGCGAGCAGATCCTGGATCAGGCGCTGCATGCGGCTGGCGCCGTCCACGGCGAAGGCGATGAACTCGTCCGCATCCGCATCCAGCTTTCCCTTGTAGCGCCGGGAAAGGAGCTGGGTGTAGCTCGCGACCATGCGCAGCGGCTCCTGCAGGTCGTGCGAGGCGATATTGGCGAACTGGCTCAATTCCTCGTTCGATGCCTTGAGCTCGGCAATCTTCTCGAGGAGATGGACCTCGGCCGCCTTGCGCACGGAGATGTCGCGGATCGCCGCCGTGACGAGAATGCCGTCGGGGCTTTCGAGCGGGCTCAGCATGATCTCGATCGGGAATTCGCTGCCGTCGCGGCGCAGCGCCAGCAGCTCGATGCCGGTCCCGATCTGTTGCGCCAGCGCGTCCTGCGGCGATCTCAGGCCGTCGGCGATCAGCCGCTCGGCAAAGCCCACCGGAATGATGTTGGTGACCTGCTGTCCGACCAGCGCATCGCGGGAATAGCCGAACTGCTTTTCCGCCTGGGCGTTCAGCAGCACGATCTCGCCGCCCTGGCTGACTACGACCATCGAATCCGGCGCGGCCTCGAGCAGCCCGCGATAGCGCTGCTCGGTGCGCGCCAGCTCCGCGTCGGCCGCCTTGCGCACGCTGATGTCGCGGATCGCCGCCGTGACGAGAATGCCGTCGGGGCTTTCCAGTGGACTGAGCATGATCTCGATCGGAAACTCGCTGCCGTCGCGGCGCACTGCCAGCAGCTCGATGCCCGTGCCGATCTGCTGGGCGAGCGCCTCGGCCGCGGTGCGCGTGCCATCGGCGATCAGCCGCTCGGCGAAGCCCACGGGAATGATATTGGTGACTTGCTGCCCGATCAATGCGTCGCGGGAATAGCCGAACTGCTTTTCGGCCTGCGCGTTCAGCAGCACGATCTCGCCGCCCTGGTTGACGACGACCATCGAATCCGGCGCGGCCTCCAGCAACCCGCGATAGCGCTGCTCGGTGCGGGCCAGCTCCGCTTCGGCGGCCTTGCGTACGCTGATGTCGCGGATCGCCGCCGTTACAAGGATGCCGCCGGGGCTTTCGAGCGGGCTCAGCATGATCTCGATCGGGAATTCGCTGCCGTCCCGGCGCAGGGCGACAAGCTCGATGCCCGTGCCGATCTGCTGCGCAAGCGCGTCTTGCGGCGAGCGGAGGCCGTCAGCGATCAGCCGTTCGGCGAAACCCTTCGGGATGATATTGGTGACTTTCTGCCCGATCAGCGCATCGCGGGAATAGCCGAACTGCTTTTCCGCCTGCGCGTTCAGCAGGACGATCTCGCCGCCCTGGTTGACCACCACCATCGAATCCGGCGCGGCCATCAGAAGCTCGCGATAGCGCTCGAGAAGATCGGAGTTCGCCGGTGCGCCGGGAGCGGGCCGCCGGGCGCCATTGGGCCGATGGCCGGACGCGCCGGTCTCGGTCGGGCTCAGCATGCTTGGGAGACTATCCATTCCGGCGCTCCTTGCGCTCGAGTTGTGTCACGATCTGCGGCGCGGGATCGGATCGGATAGGGACGCTGCGCGACCATTCGGCGCGGCGACTCCGGATCCACCGCACCAGCAGCTCCAGCGGTACGCTTTCATTGAAGGATAGCCCCGTCCTGGTCCCCCTCGTCCACCGCACCGACGCCGGAATCGGCGGGAGATCCCGCACCATGAATGAGACGGAGGTCTCCGGCGAAAGCGATTCCGAGATCTGCACTTGCGCGCCGCCATGCGAGATGTCGCATAGCCTGCCGGTGTGGTACCGGCTCCCGCATCGCAGCCTCATTCGATAGTCGACCTCGATGCGCGGCAGTCTCGGCAGGTACGCCGCATCCGCGATATTCCTGTTCGACAGGGCGGCCTCGATATCGACCACGTCGCGAAATTCGACGCCGACATGGCCCTCCCTGGCCCAGGCCACCTGGCCGGCAAGCAGCTGCCCCGATTTCATCTCGATCCGGACCTGGTCGCCAACCGCGACGTCGTGATAGACGCGCGCCATGAAACCGCCGGTCGAAATGTTCACGATCCGGCAGAAATCCTGCGCCGTCGCCGAATGAAGCAGGCCGACCCGGCAAATCATCACCTCCCGCCGCGCCGCCCGGCGTTCGGGCAAGTCCGATCCTGAGCTGGCGTCAATGCGTTGAGAGTTCATGGATTTTCTGCCCCTTGGATCGACTCCTATGGGTGATTGACTAATGGATGGACAACCAAGGTTTGCGGTAACTACCCATCAGGTCGCAGCGAAAGGCAGCTTCCGTCTGCTTTCGGAACGCCGCTTGCGCATACTGCGCCGGAAAGCTGACATTCTGCGTTGGGCCACGGCCTGCCGATCCGCCAGGCACTGCGCTCATCTCCGCGCTGGGCGGAAAAATGGACGCAGCCGGCACGACCTATCCCTTGCAGGGCCCTTGTTGGCTCACCTGCCTGGCAAGGGCACCGCGAAGCGAAACCGGGTTTGGGCCGTGCCGCGGTCGTCGTGCCAGATGTCGCCGCCATGGGCGTCCACGATCTCCCGCGAGATCGACAATCCCACCCCCATTCCGTCCGGCTTGGCTGAAGCGGACCAAGTGAACAATTTCGTCGCCTTCGCCGGGTCAACACCGGGCCCGGAGTCGGCGACCGTCACCGTTGCCCGGCCGCTTTCGATGCCGGTGGTCACGGTCACGCGGGCGTTGGGAAGCTCCGCCGCCGCCTCGCAACCGTTCTTGGCGAGGTTTACCACGACCTGCTGAAGCTGGATGCGGTCCCCCTCGATCATCACCACGCCCTCGGTCTCGCTCTCAATGCGCACTCCCGCGCAGGAACCCGCGCGGACGAGCGTCACGCATTCGCGCACTGCTTCATTGAGATCGAAGGATTCCCGCTTGGCCGGTTCCCCTCGCGTCATGGCCCGCAACCGGCGGATGATCGCGCTAGCGAGCAACGCGCTGGCTTCTATGCCCTTCAAGCTGGCCTTCAGATCTTCGACATCGACTTCGGTCGTCAGGGTAAGGCGCGCGCTCGCCGCGTAATTCGCAATGGCCGTCAGCGGCTGATTGATTTCATGGGCGAGTGTGGAGGCCATTGTGCCCACCGTGCCGACCCGGCTTGAGTGGATCAACCTGGCCTGGAGGCTTAGCACCTCCTCGCACGCGAGCGCGTACTCTTTGTGGACGGTGAGGTCCACGATGGACAAGAAATGCTGGACAACCTTGCCGGCTTTGTCGTGCACTGGGCTGACATAGATGGCGGCTGGAAAAGCCTCCCCATTCTTGCGGCGGCATTCAACCTCTACCGCCCTCTGCGGCGTCGCTCTCATTGAAGCTCGCACGTACGCGGCGAGATGCGGATCGCACGCTTGCGCGAAGAGGAAATCGAGTGGCCGGGCAAGCACCTCCTCGCGCGAATAGCCCGTCAGTGCCAGGAGGCTTTCATTGGCGAAGATGATCGGGCGGCCGGGTGCGGCATTGGTGAACAGCATAGGCATGCGCGTCGTCTCGGCCGCCACCACGAAGGGCCCGAGGGCCGCCTGGAAGCGCTCCACTTCATGAACTGCGGCTTCCTGCTTCGTTTCTCTGAGCCTGGCCATGGTCGGCCTGTCGGTCTGGAGGCACCCCCTGCCGCCCCAACATTCCAGATGCGCAATGGTTCACATCGGCAAGCAGAGCGCCGCGTCGCTCGCCTTGGCCGTGATCACCGTCGCTCACGGGCGATGTTGCATGACGATCGCGACAAGCCGGCCGGCATGCCGGCTCCCGGGGGTAATATTACGGGATAGGCTCCGATATTTCCCTTAATTAGTCTGCGCGTAGAGAAAACGCCGTCGTCACGGCTGGCAATAAGAGTGATAGTATTAAGTGCCATCTAGCCGGGTCGATGGCAATAATAACGACAAAATATGAGGAATGAATATGATGAATATCAGAATTAGTTCCCCTCGCACGCTCCGGATCTCCTGCGCGCTTGTTGCCCTGATCGTTGCGGCTTCGGCAGGCCCGGCCTTCGCCCAGACCGCGGGCGGCAATCTCGGCGTCAGCGCGACCGTCACGGAGAATTGCACGCTCACCACCGATCCGGTCGCTTTCGGCAATGTCGACGTCACCACCGGCGCCGCGGTCCCCGGCGTTGGCGGGATCGCCGTCACCTGCACGAACGGCGTCGCATGGTCGGCCGACGCCGATGCCGGCGCCGGCACCGGCGCCTCGATCCTCGACCGCCGCATGGCCGACGGCGCCAACTTGCTGAGCTACCAGCTCTACACCGAGCCGACGCGCACCGAAATCTGGGGCGACGGCGAGGACGGCGAGACCATCGACGACGAGGGCACCGGCAGCGAGCAGGTGGTTCCGATCTACGCCCGCGTGATCGCCGCCCAGTCCGACGTTCCGTCCGGCACCTATGCCGACACGGTCGTCGTCACGGTCACCTACTAAAGACCCGGACGATGAAGCCGGTATCCTATCTGTGGAAAGGAGATGGCCGCCTCGCGGTCATCTCCATTCTTCTCCTCTATCTGCTCGGCTTCGCGGCGACCCTGGCCTCGGCCAGCTCCTTCCAGGTCGATCCGGTCAGCATAGAGCTGATCCAGGGTCGCCGCTCGGCCTCGCTCTCGATCCGCAACCGGGACACGCAGCCAGTCGCGATCCGCGTCCGCCTCTATCGCTGGACGCAGGTGGACGGCGCCGACGTCCATACCGAGACCGACGATCTCATCGCCTCGCCGCCGATCTTCACGATTCCGGCCGGTGCGCGGCAGCTGATCCGGATCGGCCCGCGCGCGGCCTCCACCGCTTTCGCCTATCGGATCGTCCTCGAAGAAATCCCCCGCCCGCATGCCGCCGGCACCGGCATCCAGGTGGCGCTGCGGGTCGATCTTCCGCTTTACGTCGTGCCGCAGGCCGCCGGCGGGCCCGATCTGGCCTGGTCGGCCTGGCGCGGCGCCGACGGCCTGGTCGTCATCGAGGCCAGAAACGGCGGCACCAGACACAGCCAGGTTCTCGGCCTCGCCACGGTCGACGCGGCCGGCCGGCGAGTCATCCTGTCGTCCCAAATGGGAGTGGTCCTGCCCGGCGGCGCGCGGCGATGGAATGCCGGCGCCCATCCGCAATTCGCCGTCGGATCGACGCTCCGGCTCGAGATAAGCAACGCCGGCCGGCGCATCGCCCGGAGCAGCGTTGTTCTGGAAGCACGCTAGAGCCGCCCTCGCGGCGCTGCCGCTGTGGGGGTCCGGCGGGGCGATGGCCGAACCCTCGGCCGCCGTCGCGGTCGCTGAACTGCAGCCGGCATTGCTGACGGTCAGCGTCAACGGCGAGGGCGCAAGCGACCCGGTCATGGTCCTGCGCCGGGCCGACGGCGCCGTCTACCTGCCGGTCGAGGCGGCCCGCGCCTGGCGGCTCGGCGTCGACGGCCTTCCAACCATGGAAGCGGACGGAATCCTCTACGTCGCGATCACCGGCGTGCCCGGCCTCACCGCGCGGGTGAGCGACGCCGATCAGAGCCTGTCCATTCACGCCGATCCGTCCCGCCTCGGGCCGTCGGTCCTCGCCGGCGCCGGGCGCGACCAAAGGCCGATGACGCCGGCCGGCTGGGGCGGCTTCGTCAATTACGAGCTGCTCGCCGAGCATGGCGGCGG
The DNA here is from genome assembly GCA_035629975.1 of Allosphingosinicella sp. Lineage (GTDB taxonomy): Bacteria > Pseudomonadota > Alphaproteobacteria > Sphingomonadales > Sphingomonadaceae > Allosphingosinicella. The sequence continues at coordinate 25,269 of DASQLN010000021.1, forward strand.
CCCCAGCCGCCTGAGCGGCAGCCTCGAATTCGTCGCCTTCTCGCCCATGGGCTTCGGCACCACCTCCGTCCTCGGCCGCTGGTCCGGCCGGGACCGCGCCCTGATCCGGCTCGAATCCAACTGGACGATCGACGATCCGGCGCGGATGCGCTCGCTGAGGCTCGGCGATTCGATCAGCCGCGGCGGTATCGGCGGCGGGCCGCTGCGCTTCGGGGGCGTCCAGGTCGCCCGCAATTTCGCGGTGGAGCCCGGCTTCGTCACCTTCCCGATGCTCTCCTTCAGCGGCAGCGCGGCACTGCCCTCGGTGGTCGACGTCTATGTCAACGACGTGCTCCAGGGTGGGCGCGACGTCCGGCCGGGCCCGTTCCGGATCCTCGACGTGCCGATCGTTACCGGCAGCGGCGAGGTCCAGCTGGTGGTCCGAGACCTGCTGGGGCGCGAGACGATCATGCGCCAATCCTATTATGTCGCGCCGGGCCTGCTCCGTCCCGGCCTGCACGATTATTCCTACGAGGCCGGCTTCCTGCGCCGCAATTTCGGCCGGCGCAGCGCCGATTACGGGGCCATGTTCGCGTCGGCCACCCACCGCTTCGGCTTCTCGGCCTTTCTCACCGGCGAAGTCCATGCCGAAGGCACGGGCGATCTCCAGCAGGCCGGCGCCGCCGCCTCCTGGCTGTGGCCCGAGCTCGGCCTGTTCAGTGGCGGCGTCGCCGCCAGCACCTCGGAGCGCGGCACCGGCGCTCTCGTCAGCATGGGCTTCGAGCGCCGGTCGCGGCGCCTCTCGATCGGCGTCTCCGCCGAGTTCACCACGCGAAATTATGCGACGCTCGGGACCCGCGACGATCGCCCCAGGCCGGCCGCCACCGTCCAGGCGTTCGCCGGTATGCCGGTCTCCTTCGGCTCGGTCGGCGCTTCCTATATCTGGCGCGATCAGCGCGGCGCGCCCGACGTCCAGATCGTCAGCGCCAATGTCTCGGTCCGGCTCCCCGGCATTGGCTCGCTGCACGTCGCCGCCCGGCAGAGCATCGGCAACCGGGGCGAGACCGCGGTCGAGGCCTTCGTCACCGTCCCCGTGGGAGGGCGCAGCCATGCCGGCGCCGGCCTCAGCTATCGCGATGGCGCCGCTTCGGCCACCTTGGAGGTGCAGCGCAACGCCCCGGCCGGGGAGGGCGTGGGTTACCGCCTCGCGGCCAGTCTCGGCCGCGACGACCGCGTCGAGGGCCGGCTGGACGTGGAAACCGCGTTCGGCGGCTATCAGGCGATGCTCACCTGGACTGAGCGGGGATCCGGCGTCCGGATCGTCGCGAACGGCGCCATCGGCATGATCGGGGGCCGGGTTTTCGCCTCGCGGCCGCTCACCGAGAGCTTCGCGGCGGTGAAGGTCGGTGGGTTCCCGAACGTCCGCGTCTACGCAGACAATCGATTGGTGGCGCGCACCAATGCCGACGGCGTCGCGATCCTGCCGCGGCTGCGGCCGTTCGAGACCAATCGCGTCCGCATCGCCGTGGAGGACCTGCCGATGGACGCCGAGTTCGACGGCCCGGAAATTTCGGTGCGTCCGCCCGGCCGAAGCGGCGTCGCCGTCGACTTCGCCGCTACCCAATCGCGCAGCGCGATCGTCAACATCGTCCTTGCCGACGGCCGTCCATTGCCCGCCGGCACCCTGCTGCGCGTGGACGGCGCCGAGCGCGACTTCGTCAGCGCACCCGGCGGCGACGCCTATCTGGCCGGGCTCGGGCCCGTCAACATGGTCACCGCCTTGGCCGAGGGCGGCGCCTGCCGCTTCGCGCTGCGCGTTCCCGCCGGCGACGAAGTGCAGCCCGATCTCGGCCGGGTCATCTGCCGGAGCGCCCCATGAGGTGGCTTGCGGTCTCGCGGGCGCTGGCCTGCCTCCTGGCCGCCGACGCCGCGCCCGCCTGGGCGGCGACCTGCGACATCACGCCGCAGAGCGTCAGCTTCGGCGCCTACGATCCGACTGAGGCCGGCGATCTCGACGGCGTCGGCACCGTCTCGATCGACTGCGACGTCGAGGTGAGCGTCACCATCACCCTGAGCACCGGCGCCGCCGGCAGCTATGCGCCGCGCACCATGGCCGGCGGCGCCGATCATATCCGCTACAACCTCTTCACCGGCCCGCAGCGCGTGGTCGTGTGGGGGGACGGCTCGGGCGGCAGCGCGACCGTCTCGGCGACCATGCAGAACCAGGATTTCACGATTTACGGCACCATCCCCGCCCGCCAGAACGTCGGCGCCGGCGCCTATGCCGACACCGTCGTCGTGACCATCACCTACTGAAGCGCCCCGGAATTGCTGCAATGGTGGAAAAGCGGTCGGACGCCACGCGCGTCACCAGGCATGCCAGATCGAAAAAAAGAAACCCCAGAAGAAGATTGTGCAGGCCAACGCCGCCGCCCAGGCTTTCCAAGAACGTGCGCCCAAGATGGCCAGAAGCGCGAAGGGCGCGGTGAACCTCCGCAATGGGTCGAAAGCCATCGGCCTGCTATGGGTGGAAAGCGGACCTCGATACCGAACGATCACCGCGCGTCATCATCTCGCGGTCGCTGATACGGCAAGCTGTTGATCACGACCGAAGCCACACAGGTCGCCCCCGGGGCCTCCAGGCCGAACCCCAGGATACCCCATCGATGCCTGGCTTTCACATACCAGCAGCCGCCATGCGAGCAGGATTCCCGGGGCTCGCCGGCTCCGAAATAGGCAATTGCCCTGTCGACCCGGATGCACTGCCCCGTCGGGCGTTCCAGGACGAAAACGAGCCCATCTTCGGCCGGACGAAGATCGCCGCCCGTGAAGCCGTGACTCACGACCTGCGATTGCTCGAAGAAGCAACTTCTCCGTGCGCACTCAGGAGGCAAGCCGAACGCCCGGACAATCTCGGATGCGGTCGGACGACCGCTGGCGACCACCCCTTCAAGGCGTTCGAACAGCTGACGTTCGCTGCTGTTCAAGGAAGGCCCATTCCTCGACGGCGGAGCGGTGGTGACGGCGGAGACCGCCAGAAGGACCAGGGTCAGCACACGCATGCAGCCACACTGCTCTGATCGAGGAATATCCGCAATGGGACCAAAACGGACGTCCGATCGGTGACCGGATTGGGCCGATCGGCGATGAGGCTGCCAGAGCAATGGCCGAGCTTGCGCGTGACGTAATTCCGGGAAGCCTGAAGCGGGAGCTCGCCGTCGAGGTCCGCGACGAACCGGGGCCGGTCCTCAGAGCAAGAATGACCTTTGAAGCGGTGATTCTGCGGCCCGACTGGCGCCCTTCATCAGGGGAAAGCGCACCCTCGGGTTGAACGCGGGGAATGCGTGAGGCGAACTTTGCCGCGTCACGCGGCCCGGCGAAGGTCCGCATTCAGATGGAGGTAGGCCGCATCGAAATCGCCCGCCTTCACCAGACCCGGCCAGTCGACGATCTTGACCGAGCGGTGGCGCCGGTCGATCAGGCCGTCTGCGCCGAGGCCCATCAGCGTGCGGTTCGTGTGCACCGAGGTGAGGCCCAGCGCGTCCGCGAGCTGCTCCTGGGTCATCGGCAGCTCGTAATCGCAGCGCTCGCCCAGCCCCGCCGCCTCGAGCCGCACCGCGAATTCACAGAGCATATGCGCCGTCCTGGCGCGCGCGTCGCGGCGGCCGACGTTGAGCGTCCATTCGCGGAAGATGGACGCATCGACGAGGGTCTCGTACCACATGGCGCGCCCCACGGCCGGCCGGCTGAAGGCGATTTCCTGAATGGCCTCCACCGGGATCATCGCGGCTTCGACCTGGGTCAGCGCCTGCAGGTTGTGATCGGCCGTCCCGAGCAACGAATTCTGCAGGTCGGCGAGGTCGCCTTTCATGTGGATCGAGAAAATCTGCCGGCCGCCATCGCCCGCGACCTTGTGGCGAAAGGAAAAGCCCGAGACCATCAGGCAGGAGTTTTGCGGCTTGTCACTCTCGCGAACGATATATTCCTGAGGTCGCAGATTGATCAGCCGATAGGGCAGCGCGCGCAGCGCATCCTGATCGCCGGCCTCGAGCGGGCGCCATTGCTGGAGCTTGCGCACCATCGCATCGAGGACTGAAGACTCTGGCATTCGCCTCTCCACACGGGCAGGGGCGGACAGGATCTCTCAGCCACCAGCACGCCCCCGTAAGAATCCGGTGATAGGCGCACCCTAAAGCATTCACATCCAATAACCTAATCTTGATTAAAGAGAATGGCTCGGCTGACCTAACCCCCGTCCTAACGCAGCTTAAAGACTGCTCGGCCTGGTTGTCGGATACGTACGACTCAGCCCACCCAGGGCGCCGTAATCGTGTTGGGACCTCCCGTCGCGACAAGGGGGAAGCAACGAATGCCCTATTACCGCTTATACCATCTCAACCGATCCAGCGGTCATATCGACCGCGCGGAAGAGTTCGACGCGGCCGATGACGTCAAGGCCGTCGCGATCGTCAGGGAGCGCGAACGCGATACCCCTGTCGAGTTATGGCAGGAAGGGCGGAAGATTTTGCAGCTGGATGGGCCGTCGGATATGTCCGCGCCGACCGAACCGGAGGAGTTTCGAAGCGCGGCCGCGGGCTAGTCCCGCTCTCCCGGAGCACCTCGCCAGCCGCCTTCCTGCATCGAACCACCCCCATCGCAGCGCCCTCCCGCCCCGCGATCATCGCCGGCTCAGGCCTGCCATCTTGCCTCGCACAACAGGCGACGGCGCTACTTGGGGCCCGGTGATACATTCCCCAGTCGTCCCGCGGGCGGGCAGGGAGCGTCTATTCATTCGTCGAGCGGCAGGGTAGGGCGCAAAGGCCGAGGCCAGGGACGAGCTGGCCATTTCCCCCACCAAGGGTGAGATGAAGATGGTTGGAGAGCGCGCGCCGATCTTCTGGGGCGGCTGCCTTGCGATCGCGGCCGGCGTATTGCTGCATCTGCCGATGCTCGCTTCGGCCCACGAGATGGGCAACCATATCGCAGGCATGCCGATCGACCGGGAGATGCTGATCGGCATGGGCCTGATCGCGCTGGGCGTGCCCGCTGCCTGCTTCGGCGCCTTTCCCAGGCGTCGCGCCCGGCATTCCGCAGGAGCCGGGACCGCGTTCGAGGCGCCGGACGCGACGCCGCTCGGACGGTGGCACGCGGCCGTGATCGCCGTGCTCATCCTTGGCCTCGTCATCGACGTGATGAAACCCGCGACGCTCGGCTTCGTGCTTCCCGGAATCAGCGACGAATATCGCATCCCGCGCGCGACCGCCGCCTGGCTGCCCTTCGTCGCGCTTACCGGAACGGCAATCGGATCGATCCTCTGGGGCTGGCTTGCGGACCTCTACGGCCGGCGCGTCTCGATCCTGCTCTCCACCATCCTGTTCGTCTCCACCTCGATCTGCGGCGCCATGCCCGCATTCCAGTGGAACCTGCTGATGTGCTTCCTGATGGGCTGTTCGGCCGGCGGCATGCTGCCCGTCGTCTACACCCTGCTCGCCGAGGTGATGCCGCCGCGCCACCGCAGCTGGGTGCTCGTCCTCGTCGGAGGAACCGGTCTCGTCGGCGGCTATCTGGCGGCGAGCGCCGCGGCCAGCGCGTTCGAACCGATCTTCGGCTGGCGCGTGCTCTGGCTGCAGGGCTTTCCGACCGGCCTGCTGCTGCTCGCGCTCGCCCGCTGGATACCGGAATCGCCGCGCTTCCTGGCCGAGACCGGGCGGCACGACGAGCTCGCCGAGATGGAGCGCAAATATGGCATCGTGCGGCGCGCCGAGCCGCTCGCCTCCGAAGAGGGCGGCCGCGCCCCTCGCCGGCAAAGCAGGCTGACGGCCGCGCTCACCATCGCGGCGCTGGCCTGGAGCTTCGTCAATTTCGGCCTGCTGCTCTGGTTGCCTTCGGACCTGCGGATGCGCGGCTACAGCGCCGAGCTCGCCAGCGGAATCATCGCCAGCTCGGCCCTGATCGCCCTGCCGACGATCATGATCGCGGCCTGGCTCTACAGCCGGTGGAGCAGCAAATGGACGCTGATCGGCACGATCCTTTTGACCCTTGCCGGCCTGCTCGGGGCATTGCTGCCCGCCGTCGCGCTGGCGACGCCGGCGATCCTGGTGCTGGTGATCGCCATGCTGATCGTCGGAACCAACGGCATGATCGCGGTGCTGCTGCCCTATGCGGCGGAGAATTATCCGCTCGGCGTGCGCGGCCGCGCCACCGGCCTCATCGCGGGCAGCAGCAAGGTGGGCGGAGTCGCCGTCCAGGGCTTCGCGCTGGCCGGGATGATCCCCACCCTGGGAGGGGCCGCGGCGGCGCTGCTTGTGCCGATGGCGGCCTCGGCCGCTTTGGTGGCCTATGCCGGCCGCGAGACGCGCGGGCGCAGCTTGCGCGAGCTCGAATCCTCCGTCTAGCCGCTCGTCGAGAAGCGCCAGACGATGACGTTGCGATAGGTTTCCCCAGGTTCGAGCCGCAGCGAGCCGAAGGCCGGCCGGTTGGGCGTATCCGGAAACATTTGCGGCTCGAGGACGATCGCATCGCCCATCCGGTAGAGGCGGCCGGCTTTGCCGGAGCTGGTCGCATCGAGGAAGTTTCCCGAATAGAATTGGATGCCGGGCTGGTTCGAAAGCACCTCCATCACCCTTCCCGAGGCCGGATCCTCGGCGCGCGCCAGGAGCCGGGCCTCGCTGGCAACATCGCGGGCGACGACCATATTGTGGTCGTAGCCGCGGCCGAAGCGAAGCTGCTCGTCGGCGGCGTCGCGGACATGATCGGCGATCCGCCCTGGGCGGCGGAAATCGAAGGGCGTGCCCTCGACCGGCCGCAGCTCGCCGGTCGGGATCGCCGTGGCATCCGTCGGCAGATAATGATCGGCGGGGATGGTCAGCAGGTGCTCCATGGCGCCTTGCTGCGCGCCCTCGCCGGCCAGGTTCCAGTAGGCATGGTTGGAAAGGTTGACGATCGTCGTCCGGTCGGTGGTCGCCAGATATTCGACGGAGAGCTCGTCGTCGCCGCTGAGCGAATAGGTCGCAGTCACGGTGAGCCTGCCCGGATAGCCCTGGTCCCCGTCCGGGCTGACCAGCCGAAGCATGGTGGTCGTTGCGTCGCTGCGCAGGAGCTCCCAGTTGCGCTTGTCGAAGCCTTCGGCGCCGCCATGCAGCGAATTGGGGCCGTTATTGACCGGCACCCGATAGTCGCGCCCGTCGAGAGTGAAGCGGCCGCCCGCGATGCGGTTGGCGACTCGGCCGACCGTCGAGCCGATATATTGCGGCCGCTCGAGATAGGGCGCCAGCGCCGCATGGCCGAGCGCGACGTCGGCGAGCGCGCCATTGCGGTCCGGCGCGAGCAGCGACTGTATGGTCGCCCCATAAGTGAGGATGCGAACCTGGATCGCGCCCCGGCCGGCGAGCGCGATCGCCTGCACCGTCTCGCCGTTCGGCAGGGTTCCGAAGGGCGCGCGGCCCCGATCCGTGGTCATGGCCCGCCTCTTTCGCTTCGGAATTTATATGATAATAGCGAAGGGCGGGCAATGGCAGGCCAGGCCGCCCCGAACGGAGTCGTCGTGCGCAAATTCCTCAGCAAGCTCATCCTTGTGCCGCTCGCTCTCATGGCGCCGCCCGCGGCCGCGGCCGACGATCCTCCGCCGTTCGTCCCGGTCTATCGGGAGAATTTCCCCGACCCCTTCATTCTGCCCCACGGCGCCGAGTTCCTCGCTTACGCGACCAATGCCGAAGGCGGACGGGCGAACGTGCAGATGGCGCGCTCCACAAACCTGGTCGACTGGCAGCCGCTGCGCGACGGCGGGCGGCTGCACGACGCCATGCCGGATCTGCCGCCCTGGGCCCGGGAGGGCTGGACCTGGGCGCCCGAGGTCATCCGCCACGGCAATGCCTATCTCCTCTATTTCACCGCCAAGGAGCGCAGCAGCGGCAAGCAGTGCGTCGGCGTGGCGCAGGCGGGCGATCCGCGCGGGCCGTTCACCAGCCAGGCGACCGAGCCTTTGGTCTGCCAGCGCGAGGCCGGCGGGACGATCGATCCGCACGCCTTCCGCGATACCGACGGCCAGCTCTATCTCTATTACAAGAATGACGGCAACGCGATCGGCCGGCCGACCGACCTCTTCGCACAGCGCCTCTCCGCCGACGGGCTGAGCCTCGCCGGCGCACCGGTCGCTCTGCTGCGCAACGACGCCGCGTGGGAGGCGCACGTCATCGAATCTCCGACCATGGCGCGCCACGGCGACCGTTATTTCCTCTTCTTCTCCGCCAATCATTTCGGCTGGGAGGAGCATCAGCGCCTCTCGCCTTATGCGATGGGCTTCGCGCGCTGCGAGGGGCCGATGGGCCCCTGCGTCGATTCGCCCCGCAACCCGATCCTCAACAGCTATAACGACCGCAGCGCCGGCTGCCTCAGCGGCCCCGGGCACCAGGCCCTGTTCGAGGCCCGCGGCCGCCAGTTCATCGTCTTCCACGCCCATGCCGCGACCCGGGGCTGCCGACGCACCCAGCTTGGGCGCTACATGTACGTCGCGCCCTTGCTGTGGCGCGAGGGCGAGCCGCAGATCGGAGTGAGCCTCAGGCCCGCGGCGCCATGATCCGCCGGTTCGCACTCCTGCTCCTTCTCGCGCCCCTCCCCGCCGCCGCCCAGACGCAGGCGGAAGAGCCGCTCTACCAATATCGAAGCGGGCAGCGGCCGCACTGGATCAGCCCGGAAAATCCAACCGGCGCTCCGGGTGCCGGCGGCCGGGAGAATCGCGGCGCCAAGGGCCATGCCTTCGAAACCATCCCGGTCGGCCGGTCCCTCGTCCTCGCCGACATCAGCGGCGCCGGCACGATCGACCGGATGTGGATCACCATCGAGGACCGCTCGCCCGAGGCGCTGCGCGGACTGAAGCTGGAGATGTTCTGGGACGGCGCCGCGACGCCCGCCGTCTCCGTGCCGCTCGGCGACTTCTTCCTGCACGGCGCCAGCCAGATGGTGCCGATGGAGACGGCGTTGCTGACCAGCCCGGAAGGGCGCTCCTTCGTTTCCTATATCCCGATGCCGTTCCGCCGCGGCGCGCGCATCGTCGTCACAAATGAATCGGCCAAGCAGGTCAACTTGATCTTCTACGACGTCAATTATCGCGCGCTGCGCAGGCAGCCGGCGGATGCGCTTTATTTTCATGCATGGTGGAGCCGCGACCGCGCGACCACGCTTGGCCGGGACTTCCAGATCCTGCCGCGCATCGAGGGACGCGGGCGCTTCCTCGGCGCCAGCGTGACCGTGCTCACCAACCCGGCCTATGGCCGCACCTGGTGGGGCGAGGGGGAAGTGAAGATCTTTCTGAACGGCGATTCCGCCCATGCCTCGCTGGTCGGCACCGGCACCGAGGATTATATCGGCACGGCCTGGGGGCAGGGCGCCTATATCAACCGCTTCCAGGGCGCGCCGGTCGCGGACGAAGCCAATGGCCGCTGGACCTTCTACCGTTTCCACATTCCCGATCCGCTTTTCTTCGAGACGGGCGTCGAGGTCGCGATGCAGCAGATGGGCGGCGCCCGCAAAGCCATCGTGCTGGATCTGCAGCGGGCCGGCGCGCCGCTCATCCCGGTGACGATCGACCCGGGGTCGCGCGTCAATTTCCAGCAATTGCTGACGCGGGTCCCGCAGGTGCCGCTGTCCGATCCCTCGCTCCCGGACGGCCATACCAATTTCTATCGCAGCGACGATGTCGCGGCGGTCGCCTATTTCTACCTCGACCGGCCCGAGAACGGCTTGCCCGCGATCGCGCCGGCGGCCGCCCGCACGGCGGGGCTGCGGCCCGCCCCGCCTCCGCCGCGGCCCTAGGGTCTTTCCTGGGCGATTCGAAGCACCGTCATTCCAGCGTAAGCTGGAATCTCTTTTCTTACAGCAGTTTGAAGAAGTGAGATTCCAGCTTTCGCTGGAATGACGATTCAATCCGGATAGAACCGACCCTAAGCCCTCATCTTCGCGAGAACCTCGCGATAGGGGGGGAAGCGCTCGGGAAGCGCGGCCAGCCGGGCGGCGAGCCTGTCCATGGCGGGGGCCGCCTGCTCGAGGTCGACGCCCGCCGCGACCGGCTCCGCTTCGCGTGGCATCACCCCCAGACCGAGCAGGACCGCGAGCCAGCTTTGCCTGTCGAAGCTCTCTTCCTCGAAGAACGGAAGCCGCCCGCGCCGCTCGAACTGTTCGAGCGTGCGGGAGAGCCCGGCGGGCGCACTCCGCTCGGCCATGGCGGCCCAGAAGGGCGTGTCGCGACGTCCCGAGCGCAGATAATGGAGGGCGAGGAAATCGCGCACGCGGCACGTCTCCTGCTCCGTCCGCCGATTATATTCGCGCAGCTCGAGCGGATGGCAGTCCCGGCCCGGCAGCAGCTCCAGCGCGCGCAGGATGGCGCTCTGGGCGAGATGCAGGCTGGTCGAATGCAGCGGGTCGATGGCGACCGCCGCGTCGCCGAGGGCGAGGACGTTGCGGACCCAGGGCTCGGGCCGCCGGCCGGGGCGGATGATCTCGCCGCCCCCATCGCCCGTAGCGAAGGCCGAACAATAAGCGCGGCCCGAGCGCCAGCGCCAGCCATCGTCGCTCGCCACCGCCAGGTCGCAGGGGTTCGGATCCTCGCCCGCGTCCCTGTCGAGCACAACCCGGTCGCAGGGCAGCCATTCGTCCCATTGCTCGAAGCCGGGGTCGACCGCGGAGAGGAGCGGCGCCGCAGGGCCCGCGCAGTCGATGAAGAGATCGGCCTCGATCCGCAGCCCGTCTTCGAGCAGGAGCGCGCCGATGCCGCCGTCGGCCCGCCGCTCGATATCTGTGATCGCACCGCGCTCGCGCGGCAAAGCGGAGGCGGCCGCTTCGAGGCGCTCGCGATACCGGTCCGGCTCGAGGCGCAGGGCGTAGAGGAAGGATCCGAGCGGCGATGCGGGATCGCCGCTCGGATGCACGAACTTGCCCGCTTCGGCCAGGGTTGCGGCCGCCGCGTAGCGGTGGAAGCGCAGCGCGCGCTCGGCCAGCCGGGCGCGCTGCCAGACCGGGTGAAAGTCGGCGTCGCCGGCCGGCATGCCGTAGCGGTCGAACACATGATACCAAGGCGCGCCATCCGCCGACCAATTCTCGAAGCGCGTGCCGAGAAGATGCGTGGCCGCGCCCGCGCGCACCAGCTCCAGCTCGTCGAGGCCGATCGCGGCGTGGAAAAGATGGATGGTGGGCAGGCTGCCCGGCAGACGATCGGTGAGCGCCGCGGGATCGGCCGGCATCTCCAGAATCGAAACCCGCACTCCCGGCAGCGCGCGCGCGAACGCCAGGGCCGCCGAGAGGCCGACGATACCGGCTCCGGCGACGCAGACCGAGCGGATCGCGCGCGCCTCGCCGGTCATGCCGCCGCCTCGATCTGGGCGTTGCGCCGGCGGATGAAGGCCTCATGGTCCGGCATCTCCCGGACCGCCTCGGCGACATTGGCGCGCAGCCGGTCCAGCGCCGGGCCGAGCTGCGCGGAATCGAGAGCGCCGGCGCGCTGGTCCCAGCCCTCCGGAACGATCCCCTGGCCGATATAGACGGCCAGCCAGCTCGGCTCGAGGAACAACCCTTGCGTATATTTGGAGATGCGCCCGGCGACGCGGAACAGCTCCATCTTTTCCTCGAGGCTGTCCGGCACCGTCATCGTGCGGACATGGTTCCAGAAGCTGGAATCGTCGCGCGTGGTGGCGTGATAATGGAGGATCAGGAAGTCGCGGATCCGATCATATTCGAGATCGACCATGCGATTGAATTCGTCGCGGTCCGCATCCTCGATGCGCCCGCCGGCCGGGAACAGCTCGATCATCTGCGTGATCGCGCCTTGCGCGAGGTAGATGCTGGTCGATTCCAGCGGCTCGAGGAAACCCGAGGCCAAGCCGATCGAGACGACATTGCGGTCCCAGCTGCGCTTGCGCCGGCCGGCGCGGAAGCGAAGCAGCCGGGGTTCGGCCATCGCCTTGCCCTCGACCGCGGCGACGAGCGCGTCCGCCGCGGCTTCGTCGGAGATGTGCGAGGAGGAATAGACATAGCCGTTGCCGACCCGGTGCTGGAGCGGAATCCGCCAGCGCCAGCCCGCGCTCATCGCGGTCGCCCGCGTGAACGGCTCGATCGGCCCCTCGGGCGAGACGGTCGGCATGGCCACGGCGCGGTCGCAGGGGAGCCAGTGCGACCAATCCTCCCATTGCGAGCCGAGCGCCTGCCCGATCAAAAGGCCGCGAAAGCCCGAGCAGTCGACGAAGAGGTCGCCCTCGATCCGCTCGCCATTCTCCATGGTCAGCGCGGTCACGTCGCCGCTTTGCGCATGGATTGCGACGTCGACCACCTTGCCTTCGGTCCGCTCGACGCCGCGCGCCACCGCATAGTCGCGCAGATAGGGCGCGAACAGGGTCGCGTCGAACTGGTAGGCGTAGGAATAGGTCGACAGCATCGAATCGCTGTCGGCCGACGGGGGCGCGAAGCGGCAGGCCGCGGCCATGACGTTGGCGATCGAATAAGCGGACAGATCGTCGATCCTCCCCTCCGCCCGCATGCGCAGCCAATAATGGTGGAAATGGACGCCCTTGAGGTCGGTGCCGAAGCTTCCGAAGGGGTGGAGATAGCGGTCGCCGATCCGGCCGAAATCGTGAAATTCGATGCCGAGCTTGAAGGTGGCGTGGGTCGCCCGCATGAAATCGGCTTCGTCGATGCCGAGCATCTCGACAAAGGTGCGCAGGTGCGGCAGCGTCGCCTCGCCGACTCCGACGATGCCGATCTCGGCGGATTCGATCAGCCTGACCGAGCAGGCGTGCGGCAATTTGCGGATCAGCGCCGCGGCCGTCATCCAGCCGGCGGTCCCGCCGCCGACGATTACGACTCTTTGCCTGCCTGGTCCGCTCTCGCTCATCCTGTCTCCCTCAAAGGAAAGGGAGCCGGAGGCAATCCCCCGGCTCCCTTAAATCCTGGCGCCCTGCCTTCAGAAGCGGAAGCGGGCGCCGATCGATATCGTCGTCTCCTCGAAGCGGACGAAGCGCGGGAAGGTCGCCTCGAAGCCCGTGGGCGCCCCATTGGGATTGACCACGTCGGTCCGCGTCAGGCTGGAGGTGAACGGATCGCCCAGGATGTTGGTCCAGTCACCGAAGATCGTCAGATTGTCGAGAATGTTGTAGCTGACCGAAAGATCGAGACGCGAAACCGGATCGGCTTCTTCGGTATAGAGATGGTCGCCGCGCCGCTGGTAGGTGGTCAGGAACGAGCTGCGCCAATTGTAGGCGAGCCGAGCCGACAGGCCGCCGCCCTCGTAGATGGCAACCAGATTGTAGGACCAGTCCGAAACCCCGATCAGCTCGCGATTGACGACGTCCACGAGCTGCGCGCCGGACGCGTCCGTACCCCGGTCGAAGAGGAAGTCGGCGCTCGCATCGATATGGGTTACGTTCGCCTGGAAGCCGACCTGCGGCACGCCCAGGAAGTCGAAGAAGGTGGTGATCTGGGCTTCGAAGCCCTGGATCCGGCCATCGCCGGAATTGACCGGGCCGTTCAGGCGCAGCGGCACGCCGTCCGGCGTCGTGCCCTGGAAGGTGGTATTTTCGATGAAGCCCTGCATGTCGCGGCGGAACAGGCTCAGCGAAACGAAGCCGGTGCGCGAGAAATAATATTCGAGCGCCGCGTCATAATTGTCGGAGGTGAGCGGTTCGAGGAACGGGTTGCCGCCGCTGCCGGTCTGGAAGCAGTTTGCCGGGGGCGGATTCTGGGCCAGGCAGGCGGGCGGCTGATCGAGCGTTCCGGAGGCGCGCAGATCGATGAAGCTCGGCCGGGTCTGGGTTTGCGTGAAGGACAGGCGTGCCTGGAATTGCGGCGTGAAGCGGAGGCGGGCATTGAAGCTCGGCAGCCAGGCCTCGAAGTCGCGGTCGACGTCGGTCGGCGTCAGCACCCCGGCGCCGCCGCCGCCCGGAATGACCAGCCGGGTGCCGCTCAGGGTGAGGTCGGACTTGACGTAGCGAAGGCCGATATTGCCATCGAGAACCGCCTCGCCGCCGAGCGGGATCTCGTATCTGACCTGCGCGTAAGCGGCGAAACTCTGCTCGCTCGCATCCCAGGTCTGCAGCGGGTCCGGCGTGGGCGCCTCGTTTGTGTTGGGCCCGTACGCGGTCCCGCCCAGACCCATGTTGAACTCGCGCATCCGCACGAGATTGTCGCGGATGCTGCGGTAGGTCGGCGACAGCCAGGTTCTGAAATCCTGGACGCCGCTGCCGCGGAAGCCGGGATCGAACAGCACGTAATCGAGCGGGACCTGGCTGATCGGGATGCGATTGCCCTCGAAATTCCAGTAGCGGTTGCCGAACTCGCGATGGGCGTCGCGATCGGTGTAGCGGATTCCGAATTGAAACTCCTCGATCGGCCCCAGTTCCGCTTCGTAGGCGAGATCGACCCGCGCCTGCCAGTCGTCGCCCGTGGACTGCTGCGCTTCCTCGTAGAAGCCGCGATAGATGTAATTGGCCGGATTGCTCGCGTCGAAATTGGCGAAGCTGAACTCCGCCCCGCCGTCCTCCGCGTCGACATCGGTGTCGAAGGTCACGGTCTGGCGGTTGGCGAACGCATAATCGACGCTGGCGGTCGAGCCGGTGAAGGTGCTGTCGGTCCGCGCCAGATCGGCGGAGATCCGCAACGGGCCGGCGTCGTAGCTGCCGCCGATCGCGAACTGATAGGTGTTGGTCTTGTTGAACGTGCCGCCCTGGAAGCCGTCGGGGCGGAACGGATTGGTGACGGTGCCGCTCTCGAGCAGGTCGGTCCGGCCCTCCTGGGTCTGGGTGTTGGAGAAACCCGAGCCGCCCCACAGCGGCACCGCGATCAGCCGGTCGGAGACGCGGTTGCGGAACCCCTGCCAGAGGCCTTCGACGTAGAACTCCACGCCGGGCGAGGGCCGATACTGGATCGACGCATTGATCGAAGGCCGGCTCCGGTCGCCTTCCCCGTAGAAGATGCGCTGGATGTCCGGGAAGCGGGTGCCGTTCGGTCCGCCGCCCGCCACGAAATCGGTATTCTCGCGGGTGGAATCGAGATAGCGCAGCCGGGTATAGGACAGGCCGATCAGCGCGCCGATCTCGCCGCCGTCGCCGACGGCCCAGCGGTTGGTGACCAGCAAATTGCCGTTGGGCGTGATCTCGTCGGCCTGATAGGTATGGAGGCCCCAAAGGGAGCCCACAATCTCGAAGCCGTCAAAGTCGAAGGGGCGTCGCGAGCGGACGTTGACCAGGCCCGCGAGGCCCGGCTCGATCAGGTTCGCGCTCGAGCTCTTGAACACCTCGATCGCGCCGATCGCGCCCGAGGGAAAGTCCTGCAGGGCGACCGAGCGGGTCTCGGCCGTGAAAATCTCGCGGCCATTATAGGTGGTTGTGAAGTCGGGGAGTCCGCGGACGAGGACGCGCCCGGCTTCGCCGCCTCCGCGCTCGACCTGCACGCCCGGAATGCGCGCCGCGGTGTCGGACACCGCGATATCCGGCAGCTTGCCGATATCCGCGGCGACGATCGCGTCGACGATCTGGTCCGAATTGCGCCGGATGTTCTGCTGCGATTCGAGGCTACGGCGCAGGCCGGTGACGACGATGCTCGCCTCATCTTCCTCCGGCGTGGGCGCTGGCGCCTGCTCGACGGCCACCGGGGCGTCGTCGTCCTGGGCCGAAGCGGGGGAGATGGAGAGGGCCAGGACCGCGACCGAAGCCGAGCAGCGGGCGAGCGTTCTGAAGCGCATTTATCGAGCCTCCCTTGGGCGTTTCACGGCCGGCGGCCGCTGGCGCGGCTCTTCGTTCCGGCGCAGTTATAGGAGGGCTCCCGCGCGGCTGACAAGTGAATTATAAGATTTATAGGACAGTGTGGAATACGGGTCGCAAGCGCTTGCCGGCGCGGCGATTTTCACCACTCGGCGAAGCTGCCGTCCGCATGGCGCCAGACGGGATTGCGCCAGCGATGCGGCTGCTTCGCCGCCTCGCGCACCGCCGCCTCGTCGATTTCCACGCCGAGGCCGGGGCCGGACGGAATGGCGAGATGCCCCTCGACCGGCGTGAGCACCGCGGCGTTCGAGCAGAAGTTCAGCAGATCGTGGCCTTCATTATAGTGGATGCCGAGCGACATCTCCTGGATGATCACGTTTGGGCTGCAGGCGGCGAGCTGCAGGCAGGCGGCGAGCGCCAGCGGACCCAGCGGGCAATGCGGGGCAACGGCGACGTCGTAGCTTTCCGCCATGGCGGCGATCTTGCGGCATTCGGTGAGGCCGCCGGCATGGCTGAGATCGGGCTGAATGATGTCGACCGCGCCGCTGGCGAGGAAGGGCTTGAAGTCCCAGCGCGAATAGAGCCGCTCGCCGACCGCGATCGGCGTGCTCACGAGGTTCGCGAGCTGCAGCAAAGCTTCCGGATTCTCCGACAGGATCGGCTCCTCTATGAACAGGAGACCGAGCGGCTCGAGCAGCCTGGCCAGCTGCTTGGCCATCGGCCGGTGCACGCGGCCGTGAAAATCGACGCCGACGTCCATCCCTTCCGCCTGCGCCGCCTTCACCCGCTCGGCGACCTCGTCCAGCTTGGGGGCGACGAGATAGTCGATCTCCGCGGTCGCGTTCATCTTGACGGCGGAGAAGCCCTGATCCCGGCGGGCCCTGGCGGCCGCTGCGATGTCGCCGGGCCGGTCTCCGCCGATCCAGGCGTAGGCGCGGATCCTTTCGCGGACCTTGCCGCCCAGCATCTCCCAGGCCGGCAAGCCGTAGTGGCGCCCCTTCAGATCCCAGAGCGCCTGGTCGAGCCCTGCCAGAGCCGACATCAGCACGGGGCCGCCGCGATAGAAGCCGCCGCGATAGGCGACCTGCCAGACGTCCTCGATGCACCGCGGGTCCGCGCCGATGAAGCGGTCGCGGAACGCCTCGAAGGCGCCGTCGACGGCCTCGGCGTGGCCCTCCAGGCTCGCCTCGCCCCAGCCGAAGCTGCCGTCCGCCGCTTCGACTCGGACGAAAAGCCAGCGCGGCGGGACGTGAAAGGTTTCGATGCGGGCAATCTTCATGTTGGACTTCACACCTTGAAGCGGGTCGCTTCGGCCTTGTACATTTATATTATAAAATGCCGCGAGCAAGGCTAATGGCGGTGACTAGGCAAGAGTCGCGTCGGCCTTCAGAATCGAATGGGCGCGGCAGGGGATGACGATCATGGGCTGGCCCGGCAATTACATCGCGGTCGATTGGGGGACGACCAACCGCCGTGCCTTCGCGGTCGGCGGCGGCGGCCTGGTGATCGACAGCGTCGAGGAGGCGCGCGGAATCCTGGCCGTGCCGGAGGGGGGATTCGAAGCGGAAGTCGCTGGGATTCGCGAGCGGCTGGGCGATCACCCGATGCTGCTCGCGGGGATGGTCGGCTCGAACCGTGGCTGGCGCGAGGCTCGCTACCTTCCCTGCCCCGCCGGTCCGCGGGAGCTCGCGGACGCGATCCTGTGGATCGAGCCCGGCCGCGTCGGCATCGTGCCGGGCGTCAGCCAAAGCGGCCCCGCGGGCGCGGACGTGATGCGCGGCGAGGAGGTGCAGATGCTCGGCGCTGTGGCGGCGGGCCTGGTGTCCCCCGACTGCCTGGCCTGCCATCCCGGCACGCACGCCAAATGGGTGGAGCTGGCCGGGGGGCGGATCGCGGCGTTCCGCACGATGATGACGGGGGAGCTATTCGCCCTGCTCAAGGCCCACAGCATCCTCTCCGACCAGCTCCAGGAAGAG
Source organism: Allosphingosinicella sp. (assembly GCA_035629975.1). Taxonomy (GTDB): domain Bacteria; phylum Pseudomonadota; class Alphaproteobacteria; order Sphingomonadales; family Sphingomonadaceae; genus Allosphingosinicella. Next base: position 42,964 of record DASQLN010000021.1, read on the forward strand.
GTGGCACCCGGAGCCGCTTTCAACGAGGGCGTTGCCGCGGCGCTCGGCGGCGAGGACCTGCTCGCCGGGCTGTTCCGCATCAGGGCGCGCCGCCTGCTCGGTGAAATGGAGGAGGGCGGTGCCTGCTATGCGAGCGGCATGCTGATCGGCAACGACGTGCGCGCGGGCCTTGCGCGACACAGCGCCGGGCCCATTGCGCTGGTCGGGGCGCCGGGGCTTTGCGCGCTCTACGCCGCCGCACTCGCGCAGGCCGGGCACGAGACGGTCTCGGCGGATGGCGCCGCCGCCTTCCTTGCCGGAATCAGGCTGTTGACGGAGATGCTCTGATGGAGACATTGCCCGCCTTCCGCGGCTTTTTCGGGACCTGCCCGCTGATCGCGATCCTCCGCGGCGTCGAGCCCGAGGAGGCGGAAGCGATCGGGGAGACCTTGTTCGCGGCCGGGATCCGCATCATCGAGGTGCCGCTCAATTCGCCTCGTCCGCTGGACAGCATCGGCCGCCTCGCAAGGCGCTTCGAAGGGCGGGCGCTGATCGGCGCCGGCACGGTGCTGCGCGCCCCGGATGTCGCCGACGTCGTGGCGGCGGGCGGGCGGATCATCGTCTCGCCAGGCTTCGATGCCGCGGTGGTCGCGGCAACGGTTCAGGCCGGCCTGGTCTCGGCGCCGGGCTTCTTCACGCCGAGCGAGGCCTTCGCCGCGCTCGCCGCGGGCGCCCACCTGCTCAAGCTCTTCCCGGCCGAAGCGGCGCCGCCCGCGGTGGTGAAGGCGCAGCGGGCGGTGCTCCCGGCGTCGGTTCCGCTGGTCGTGGTCGGCGGAATCACGCCGGAAAAGATGGCGCCCTATCGCGCCGCGGGCGCCGACGGGTTCGGCCTCGGCGGCGCGCTCTACCGGCCCGGCCAAAGCGCCGAGGCGGTGGCGGCGCAGGCGCGGGCCTTCGTTGCCGCTCTGGCCGGCGAGGGCTGACTCATGACGATCCGCATCGCCATCGTCGGCTTCGGCAAGATCGCGCGCGACCAGCACGTTCCCGCAATCGCCGCCGATCCGCGCTTCGCGCTGGCCGCGGTGGCGAGCCGGAGCGGGGATCCGGGTATCGGCGTGCCCTGGTTCGCCACTTCCGAAGCGCTGTTTTCCGGCATGTCGGGCAAGCTCGACGCGGTGGCGCTCTGCACACCGCCCGCCGTCCGCCACACCATCGCCCGCGATGCGCTCGACACCGGCCTTCACGTTCTGCTCGAAAAGCCGCCGACGGCGACCCTTGGCGAGATCGCCCACCTCCGCGGCCTCGCGGAACGACGCCGCCGCACTGTTTTTGCCGCCTGGCATTCGCAGCATGCGCCGGCGGTTCCAAGAGCGGCCGAAGCGCTAGCCGGTGCCGACATCGCCAGGCTCGACATCTGCTGGCGCGAGGACGTGCGCAAATGGCATCCGGGCCAGCAATGGATCTGGGAAGCCGGCGGCTTCGGCGTGTTCGATCCGGGCATCAACGCGCTGTCGATCGCGACGCGCATCCTGCCCATGCCCCTGTTCGTTCGCGAGGCGCGCCTCTTCGTCCCCGCCAACAAGCAGGCGCCGATCGCCGCCACCCTCGATTTCGCCGGCGGGGATATGCGGGCCGAGATGGACTGGCGCCACACCGACGGCGAGCAATGGACGATCCGGGCGGAGACGAAGAGCGGTGCGCTAGTGGAGCTGCGCGAGGGCGGCGCTCGGCTGCTGATCGACGGCGCCCCGCAGGCGATCGCCGAACGCGGCGAATATCCCTCGATCTACGGCCGCTTCGCGGACCTGGTCGCCAGCGGGGCAAGCGAGGTCGACAGCGAGCCGCTCAGGATCGTCGCCGATGCCTTCCTGGCCGGGCATCGCGAGATGGTCGAGCCCTTTTGTGATTGATCGGATGGGCCAGGCAGTGAACAAGGACGGTGAGGAGGCGAGCGAGTGGCGACTGACCAGGCGAGCCTGCACGCGGCCGGTCTTGCGGGCCGCAACCTGACCTACGGCCTGCTCGACGCGCTTGGCCGGGCGATCGTCACCGGCCGCTACGAGAACACGCCGTTCCCGACCGAAGCCGAGCTCGCCAAGCAGCATGCGGTGAGCCGCTCGGTGACGCGCGAAGCTGTGAAGATGCTGACGGCCAAGGGATTGCTGACGGCGCGGCCCCGCAAGGGCACGACCGTCCAGCCTTCCTCCTACTGGAACCTGTTCGACGCGGACGTGCTGAGCTGGCTGCTCGAGCGGAAATTCTCGCTCGAGCTGCTGCGCCAGTTCACCGAGCTCAGGATCGCGATCGAGCCGGCGGCCGCGGCCCTCGCGGCGCGCGCGGCGAACGAGGCCGGCATCGCCGCCATCGCCGCGGGCTACGAGCGGATGGAGATCGCCGAAGCGGGCGACGACGATCCGCTCGAGGCCGACATCGCCTTTCACATCGCCATCCTCCACGCCTCCGCCAATCCTTTCTACAGGCAGTTTCGCGACGTGGTGACGACCGCGCTCAGGACATCGATCCGCTTCACCAACCGGTTCAAGGGCCGCACCGCCAGCCTTCCGCAGCATCATGCCGTGCTGAGCGCGATCCGCGCGCGGGACGCCGAAGGCGCCAAGGCCGGGATGATCGCGCTCATCGCCGACGTGATGACGCTGATCGCGGACGCCGAGCGGAAAGCCTGACATGGAATGTATCGCCGATGTCCGCGCCGTCCTTGGCGAAGGTCCGATCTGGGTCGCGCGCGAGCAGGCCCTCTACTGGGTCGACATTCCCGAAAAGCGCCTGTTTCGCTGGTCGGAAGCCGATGGCTTACGCGAGACCGGGCTTGCCGGCCATCTCTGCTCGCTCGCGCCCCGGGCCTCGGGCGGCTTCATCGGCGCGGGCTATGACGGCTTCCTCGCCATCGAAGGCGCGGCCTGCCGGCTCCAGGATCTTGGCGATCCCGAGCCGGAGCTCGGAACCAACCGCTTCAACGACGGCAAGGTCGACCGCGAGGGCCGCTTCTGGGCGGGCACGATGGACCGCTTCGAACGCGAGGCGACGGGCTCGCTCTACCGGCTCGATCCCGATCTGAAGCCGACCCGCGTCGACAGCGGCTACCGAGTCGCCAACGGCCCGGCCTTCAGCCTCGACGGCCGGACAATGTACCACAGCGATTCCGCCCTGCAGCGCGTCTACGCCTTCGACCTCGCCGAGGATGGCGCCGCCGCCAATCGCCGCATCTTCGCCGAGTTCGGGCCGGGGGAGGGGTATCCCGACGGGATGACCGTGGATGCGCAGGATTGCCTGTGGATCGCCTTTTGGGACGGCTGGTGCCTGCGCCGCCTCTCGCCGGACGGCGAGCGCCTTCTGGAGCTCGCCGTGCCCGTGCAGCGCCCGACCAGCTGTGCGTTCGGCGGGTCCGCGCTCAACCGTCTCTTCATCACCTCGGCGAGCCGCGGCCTGACCCGCACGGAGCTGGAAGAGCAGCCGTTCGCGGGCGGACTCTTCATGGCCTCGCCAGGCGTGACGGGCGTCGCCGAAACGCCCTTCGCCGGCTAGGAGACCAGCCATCGCCAATTTCATGTTCGCGACCGGGATCGAGAACAGCATCCCGACCATCGACAACGGCCGCACGCGCGTCGATCAGATGGACTCGTGCCTCCACTACCGGCACTGGCGGCTCGACTTCGACCTCGTCGAGGAGCTCGGACTCCAATATCTGCGCTACGGCCCGCCGCTCCACACCACCTATCTCGGCCCCGGCCGGCATGACTGGGCGTTCGCCGATCTCACGCTGGCGGATCTGCGGCGGCGCGGCATCGTCCCGATCGTCGATCTTTGCCATTTCGGAGTGCCCGACTGGATCGGCGATTTCCAGAATCCGGATTTCCCGCAGCTCTTCGCGCTCTATGCCGGCGCCTTCGCCGAACGCTATCCCTGGGTGCAGCTCTACACGCCCGTCAACGAGATGTTCGTCTGCGCGGTCTTCTCCGCCATGTACGGCTGGTGGAACGAGCAGCTGAAGAGCGACCGCGCCTTCGTCACCGCGCTCAAGCATCTCGTCAAGGCGAACGTCATGGCGATGACGGAGATACTGAAGCGCCGCCCCGACGCGATCTTCATCCAGAGCGAGTCTTCCGAATATTTCCATGCCGACAGCCCGGCCGCGATCCACGCGGCAGAGCTCAGGAACCGCTGGCGCTTCCTCTCGCTCGATCTCAACTACGGCAACCGCGTCAACAGCGACATGTACGAATACCTGCTCGAGAACGGGATGAGCCGCGAGGAATACAACTGGTTCCTCAGCCACCAGCTCAGGCAGCACTGCATTCTCGGCAACGACTATTACATCACCAACGAGCACCGCGTCTTCGCCGACGGCCATACGGAGGCGTCGGGCGAGGTGTTCGGATATTCCGAGATCACCCGGCAATATTACGAGCGCTATGGCCTGCCGATCATGCACACCGAAACCAACATGAAGCAGGGTGCGACCGGCGAGGAGGCGGTGCAGTGGCTGTGGAAGGAATGGGCCAACGTGCTCAGGATCCGCAACGTCGGCATTCCGACGGTCGGCTTCACCTGGTATTCGCTGACCGATCAGACCGATTGGGATACGGCGCTGCGCGAACGCAAGGATCGCGTCCACCCCGTCGGCCTCTACGACCTCGATCGCAACATCCGCCCGGTCGGGCTGGCCTATAAGAAGCTCATCGCCGACTGGCGCGAGCTATTGCCGGCGTCCAGCCATTGCCTCGTCGTTCCGATCGTGCCGCTGGCCCCTGCCGGGGAGGGATGATCGAGTAGGGACCTGGGGTTCCATCGATGTTCAGCCATTTATCCCTCCTCCCCTGGAGCGGGGGGGTTAGGAGGGGGTGTTCCGCAGCAAGCGAATATTCTGTGGCCGCCGTACACCCCCACTCCAACCCTCCCCCTCCAGGGGGAGGCAGCAGAGCGGAGCAGCTTTGAATGTCGGTAGAGCCTAAGCCGCCCGCTTCAGGCGGGGCTTGCCCGCCTGGACATAGCGGCCCTCGCAGGCCGCTTCCTCGGCGGTCAGGGGGCGCAGGAAGCCGATGCACAAATGCCGGCCGAAAATATCGTCTCCGCGCATCCTGATCTCGGCCTGGGCGTCCGCCGGCAGGCTGTCCCGGACCTCGGTCAGCCGCGCGATAAGGCTGTCGATCGACGCATGATCGCCGATCTCGACATAGTCCTTGATCATCCTCGTCATCACAAAACCCCCCCAGGCTTGCCGGGGCCCTTTTAGCGTCTCACGGATTCACCGCACAAGACATTGATCCAGGTTTATCCACAAAATGTTACAACAGTCTGAACAGGCATTGTTTTTTCTTCGACCAAATGGTCGGATAACCGCTTTTGGGCTCTCAAAGTATCTGCGAAAGCAGCTCGTTGACGCGCCGCTCCGCGTCGGCCAGCGCCTGCTCGACCGGCTTGATGCCGGTCACCGCGGCTTCGAGCTCCTCCCCGATCAGGCCCTGGATCGCGGACTGGCGGCGGACGTAATCCGGCAGCTGGGCGCCGGTCGCCGCCATCGCGGCGATGTCGGCGCGGTGCGGCAGCGCTCGAAATTCGGGCGTCGCCAGCACCGCCTGGAATGCCGGCAGATGACCCGTCCGCGTCCAATCGAAATTGTGCGCGGCGAGGAAGCGCAGGAAGCGCGCCAGCGCCTGCCGCTGCGCCGGCGTCCGGTCGCGCCGCGGCATCACCCAGGCATGGCCGTCGACGAAGGCGGCATCCCGGCCCCACAAGTGCGGGAAAGGCAGCACGGCATAGCTTTGGTAGAGCGGCTGGCCGGGGGTCGCGGCTTCCGCGTCATAAGGTCCGATCATCCACGTTCCGGTCGGGAAGATCCCGCCCTCGCCGTTGATGAAGCTCGCCGTGGCCCCGGGGAAATCCTGGTTTCGCGTGGTCAGCCCTTCCGCCTGGATCTGCCGGAACAGCGCGACGATGCGCCGCGCCTCGGGCGTGTTGAGGCGGATGTGGCGGGCATCGGGAAAGATCACCGCACCCTGGGCGAGGAGGTAGGTGTAGAGGATGCCGACATGGGTGTCGGGCGCGTTGACGTGCGCCTGGATGAGATAGGGCTTGCCGGTCGCCGCGCGGAAGCGCCGCGCATGATCGAGCAATTCCTCCGGCGAGTTCGGCAGGATCGGCCGTCCGTCGCGCATCAGCCCGGCCTGCGCCATCAGGCGGGTGTTGACGTGGAACAGCCGGCCGATCGTGTCCCAGGGCATGCCGTAGGTTTGACCGCTCTTGGTGACCCCCAGGCGGCCGGCGGCGGTAAAGCTCTGCGGACCGATTCCGGCCTCGCGCAGCACGCCGTCCATCGGTTCGAGCAGCCCGCGCCCCTGATAGTCGGAGATCACCGACTGGTGCATGGTGACGAGGTCGGGCGGATCGCCCGCGGCGATCTGGGCGGCGAGCTGGGGGTAGCCCGGCCAGGCGACGACGTTGACGCTGAGGCGGATGTCCGGGTTCTCGGCCTCGAAACGGTTGATCAGCGTCGTCAGGATGCCGCACTCGCTCTCGGCCGCGCGGACGTCGATGCTCTGCCCGTAGACGGCGCCGCATTCGCCGAAGAAGCGCTGGATGACGATCTCGGTCTTCTGCTCGCCGCCGCCGCAGCCGCCCAGCGCGAGGATGGCGAGGAGGAGGAAGGCGAGCCGCGTCATCGCACCGCGGCGCCGGCCATGGCGCGGACGATCTGCTTCTGGAAGATGATGTAGACGATGAGGATGGGGATCGAGGCGAACACCGCCTGCGCCATCAGGAAGCCGAGCCCGCTCGTCTGCGCATAGTTCATCTGGCTGGAGGCGAGGCCCACGGTGAGGGTGAAGCGGTCGCTTCGGGTCGCCGAGATGAGCGGCCACCAATAATCGTTCCACGAGCCCAGGAAGGTGAACACGCCCAATGTCGCCTGGGCGGGGATGGTCAGTGGCAGCAGCACCTTCCAGAATTGCTTGAACCGCGAGGCGCCGTCGAGCATCGCCGCCTCGTCGAGCTCGCGCGGGATGGCGCGGAAATATTGGGTCATGAAGAAGACGCCGAACGGCGCGACCAGGCCGGGCAGGATCAGGCCCGGATAGCTATTGTGGAGATGAAGCTCGGCGAACAATTGGTGGCGCGGCAGGATCACCGCCTGCTCGGGGATGGCGAGGCCGAGCAGCACGAAGACGAAGAGGGTGCGGCGGAACGGGAATTCGAGGCGCGCGAAGCCGTAGCCGGCGAGCGAGCACAGGATGAGCACGCCCGCGGTGGTGCCGAGCGAGACGATCGCGCTGTTGAGCAGCCAGCGGAAGACCTGCGAACCCTGCAGGATCGCCCCGTAATTCTCCAGCGTGTAAGGCCCCGAGAAAGCGGTGGCGCTGTCGCGCATCAGGTCGGCATTGCTCTTGAACGACAGCAGCAGCGTCCAGATCAGAGGCGCGACCATGATCATGGCGCCGAAGATCACGCCGATCAAAGCGGGCGTGGAGAGCCCGGTACGGCGGGCGCCGGCGCTCATCTCTCGGGCTCCCGCCGGGTCACCGCCCAATATTGGATGAGGGTGACGGCCAGCACGATCAGGAAGAGCAGTTCGGCCGCCGCGGCGGCGTAGCCGAGCTCCCAGCGGCCGAAGGCGACTTCGTAGATGTAGAGGACGATCGGCCGCGAAGTGCCGCTCGGGCCGCCGGCGGTGAGCAATTGCGCCTGGCCGAACAGCTGCAGCTGCGCCGCCGTCTGCAGCATCACCACGAGGATCAGGGTGCGGCGGATCGAGGGCAAGGTGATCCGCCGGAAGGTCGTCCAGCGGCTCGCTTTGTCGAGCGACGCGGCTTCGTAGATGTCGCCCGGGATCTGCTGCAGGCCGGCCAGGAACAGCATCATCGGCAGGCCGATGCACCACCAGATGGTGGTGATGGCGAGCGCCGGGATGGTGAGGTTCGGGTCGCTGAGGAAAGGGATCGGATCGCGGCCCAGCGCCTGCATCGCCTTGGCGACCAGGCCCGCATCGGGGGTCAGGACGAAGCGCCAGATCAGGGTGACGATGGTGACCGACAGGACCGAGGAGGAAAAGAAGATGCCGCGAAACACCGCCGCCGTCTTTGTCGGACGGTTCAGGGCGAGGGCCAAAGCGAGGGCGATGATCGTCAGCGGCGGGACGATCAGCAGCACCAGCTTGAGCGAGTTGCCGACCGACTGGTGGAACACCGGATCGGCAAGCAGCCGCGCGTAATTCTCGGTGCCGACCCACTGGCGCGCGCCGAACAGATCGGCGCGGTGGAAGCTGATTCCGATGCCGAGGATCAGCGGATAGACGAGGATGAAGATGTAGAGCAGCAGGAACGGCCCGACGAAGGCATAGCCTTCGAACCGGCGCCAGCTGCCTGGCGTTCTCACGCCGCGGGCTCGGCGTGGTGGCCGGCTCCGTCGGGCCCGAACAGATGGGCGGCGCCGCCATCGATCCTGAGGCCGATCTCGTCGCCCAGCCTGATCCGGCTGTCGCCTTCGTCCTGCGCGGTGACTTCGAGGCCGTCGGCAAGGCGGGCGTAGATGAGCGTGCGGTCGCCGAGCCGTTCGACGAGTTCGACCTTCGCCTTGGTGGTCCCGGCTTCGGGCGCGGTCACCGTGACGTTCTCCGGCCTGAGCCCAAGATGCAGCGGCGCGTCTGCCGGCAGGCCGCTTGCGACCACGCGCGTCTCGACCTCGGCACCGTCGCCGAGCCGGACGCGGGCGAAGCTGCCGTCGCCGGGGAGCAGCACCGCCGATGCCAAGGTCATGGCAGGCGATCCGACGAAGCGGGCGACGAAGCTGTTCGCGGGCCGCGCGTAGATTTCCATCGGCGGCCCGACCTGCTGGATGCGGCGGTCGTTCATGACGACGATGCGGTCGGCGAGGGTCATCGCCTCGGCCTGGTCGTGGGTGACCATGATCAGGGCCGCGTCGACGCGCTGGCGTAGCTGCGCGATCTCGACCCTCGTGCGCAGGCGCAGCGCCGCATCGAGGTTGGAAAGCGGCTCGTCGAGCAGGAACAATTTGGGCTGCTTGACGATGGCGCGGCCGATCGCGACCCGCTGCCGCTGGCCGCCCGAAAGCTGGCCGGGCTTCTTGTCGAGCTGCTCCTCGATCTCGAGCACATGCGCCGCCTGCGCCACGCGGGCCTCGATCTCCTCTCTGGCGACGCGGGCGTTGCGCAGGCCGAAGGACATATTCTCGCGCACCGACATGTGCGGGTAGAGCGCATAATGCTGGAACACCATCGCGACGTCGCGCTCGCCGGGCGGGAGCTGGTCGATCCGCCGCCCGTCCAGCAGGATTTCGCCGCCGTCTGGAGTCTCGAGGCCGGCGATGATCCGCAGCAAGGTCGATTTGCCGCTGCCGGAGGGACCCAGGAAGGCGACGAACTCGCAGGCCTCCATGGTCAGCGACACGCCGTCGAGGACGAGCGTGTCGCCATAGGCCTTGCGGATGTCGTGAAGCTCGAGGCTGGGCAAGGCATTCCTCTTTTATCTTATTTATTCCCCCTGTTGTCGGACCGGGGGCGCGGCGTCAATGCCGGGTCAGTAAGCCGGCGTAAGCAGACCCTCGATGACATGGTGCTGGACTACCGGCTCGAGGGCGTCGACCAGGCGATAGGTCAGGTGGTCCAGAACCTTCGGCGGCAGCGTTATGGCATAGGCGCGGGTGACCTGGAGGTCGTGATGCGCGGCATTGGTCGCGTCCGGCGCGTCGGCTCCGACCACGAGCGTTGGGCGCGCCTCGTCCGAGCGGTTGGCGGTGCCGCGGTGGACAGTGAGCGCGGAGCGGGCGGAGATGTCGCCGCGCCGGGGCAGCTTCCGTACCGCGCGCTCGGCATAGCGCGGCCACAGCGCGCGCGGCGGAAACATGCCCTTGGGGCAGCCTTCGAATTGATCCCACTGGGTGCCAGGCGCGATCTCCAAAGGCCCATGCTCCTGCCGCGTGTCGACTGCGGTGAGGTTGAAGGCGAGCGAGTTCAGCCGCCGCCCTTTGGTCGTCGCTTCGGGTACCGCGAAGTCGCGATGCCAGGGCTGGTCGGCGGCGCCGGGGAACGGGATGTCGAAGCCCACCTCGACGATCCGATAGTCCGGCCCAAGCACCGCCTCGCACACCGCGACGAACCAGGGATGGGTGACGATCTCGACGAAGCCGCCGACGCGCTCCGGCTGCACCTCGACATAGAAGCGGTGCGGCCCCCGGGGCAGGGCTCCGCCCGGAACGCGGCTCGCCTCTTCGAACAAGGTTTCGATGTCTTCCCGCATCCGATCCGCGAAGCCGGAGCTGAACGCGCCTTCCAAGCCGATGATGCCATCGCCGTAGAGGCCCCTCATCACATCGGCGGGTTCGTAACGCGCATCGCTCACGGCGTATCTCCACATTTATCTTATAATTGTAATTTAACCCCTTCTCTTCGCCTTGGCGAGCCGTCTATCGGGCGTCGATGACAGCGAATCAGCCCTTCACCGTGGAGGCGGTTGCGGCGGGGGAGGGAAGCCGCCTCACCGTGACCCGCGCGGGCGCGACCAGGGAATATCTCGTTCCGGCCGGCGGGCATCAGGATTATCTTGCCTTCTACCGCGAGCTGGCGCGCGACTTCGGCACCCGCCTCCCGCATAGCTATGAGGGGCCCGCGCCGAGCGGCGAGCCCGAGCCCGACTGGCGCCCGCTGATCCTCGAAAACCTCAGCCCGCGCACGTTCGCGGGCTATGGCGATCCGGCGGTCCTCAAGACGGACGAGGGCTATTTCCTCACCGCGACCTCGAACGACGCGCTCGACGCCTTCCCCATATTGCGCTCGGACGACCTCGAGGCCTGGACGCACGAGGGGTTCGTGTTTCCCGAAGGCGAGGCCCCGGCCTGGACGGCGCACGGCCAGCGCGTCGGCGATTTCTGGGCGCCGGAGATGGCCCGCGTCGGCGAGGAATATTGGCTCGTCTACACCGCGCGCCGGCATGACAACGCGCTGGCCATCGGCCTCGCCAGGAGCGAGCGCCCGACCGGGCCCTGGCGGGATCGCGGCCGTCCCCTGCTCAGCGGGCATGCGGCCAATACGACGGGCCTCGCCGACGATCCGTCGCTGCCGCTGCACAGCGGCGGCGTCATCGATTCGCACATCTTCATCGACGAAGCGGGCGAGACCTATCTGTTCTGGAAAAAGGACACGAACGGCATCTGGCCGAGGCCGCTGGCCGGCCTGCTTCGGCGGCGGCCCGAGCTCGTCGAGCTGATCTTCTCCGCCGACGCCGATCGCGCCACCGCCGCCTTCGCCGCCGTGGTCCAGCCCTGGGCGAATGCGCGCCGGCCGATGGAGCGCTTCTTCCTTATGCAGCCGCTCATCGAGGCGGTGCTCGACAATTGGCCGCAGGCGAAGCGCGTCCTCGCCGACTATCCGGAGGCCGCGTCCATCCTTGAGGCGATGACGACACCTATTCACGCCCAGCGGCTCACTCCAGATGGCGAGCTGGTCGGCGAGGACAGGTTGGTCCTCGCCAACGATCTCGATTGGGAGGGGCATTTGATCGAAGGGCCATGGGTGACGCGCCAGCAGGGGCGCTACTGGCTTTTCTATGCCGGCAACGATTTCGGCACCCCGGCCTACGGCATCGGCGTCGCCGTCGCCGATCACCCGCTCGGGCCCTATGTGAAGCAGCCCGAGCCGCTGCTCAGATCGACGCCCAGCTGGTGGGCCCCGGGCCACGCGTCGGTGGCGCCGGGGCTCGACGGCCAGCCGCAGCTCTTTTTCCACGCCTTCTTTCCCGGGACCGGCGGCTACAATGCCTTCCGCGCGCTCCTGACGACCCGCCTGCGTTTCGGCGCCGATGGAGTCGCGCTCGCCTAGCGCGCCCTCGGGCTGCGTTGGCCCTGACCTAGCGGATCGCGGGTCCGGCGCGCATGCCGGACGAAGGGCCGTCCCCCTCGATCCTGGGCCAGCCATCCCGCCACACGATCCGGTCGAGCAGCATCACCCTGCGGCTGTTGATCTCGGCGGCCGGAGCGGAGCGGGGCCGGCGGGCGTCGACGGCGTGATAGAGCATCCAGTGATTGCCGCGCGAATCCTGGATGAGGCCGTTGTGGCCCGGGGCTATCCAGGTGCCGCGGAGCGCCAGAATGACTCCGCCCGCTATGTCCGCGGGCGGCATTTCGAACGGCCCGGTGGCGCTTCGAGAACGGGCGACCATCACTGCATAATGGGCGTTCGGCCCACAGCAATTGTCGCCGGAGAAGAACAGATAATAAAAACCGCCGCGCCGGACGACCCAGGCGCCTTCGACCAGGCGGCGATAATTGGCCGGATCCTCCGTGCGGACGACCGGGACAAGGTCGATCGGCCGGCTGCCGGGGGCGAAGGAGATGCGGTCGGCCGCGAGCTCCTGGACCTTGATCGGCCCGAACCCCGAACCCCAGTAGAGCAGCCGCCTGCCGGTCGCCGGGTCGTCATAGGCCATCGGGTCGATGTTGATGAAACCTGTGCCGCACTGGAGCGGCCGGCCCGAATCGACGAACGGTCCCGCCGGCCGGTCCGCGGTGGCGACGGCGAGACAGAGGCCTTGGCTCGTGTCGGTCAGGGCCGCGTCGGGCTTGGCCGAATAATAGAGGTAGTAGCGGCCGCGATGCTCGGAGACATGGGGCGCCCAGAAATCCTGGGTCCGGCCCGCCCATCCCGGCTTGACCGGCAAGGCGTCGCCGAGCCGCTCCCACCTCACCAGATCGCGCGAGCGCGCCACCTGGATGTTGAGCATGCGCCCCTCATGCGCGCCTTGCGTGGCATAGACATAATAATAGCCGTCCCGGGCGCGGAGCACCGCCGGGTCCGGGAAATCGCTGTCGATCACCGGATTCTGATAGGTGGCGGTGGAGGGCGCCTGCCGGGCCGAGACCGCACAGCCGGCAAGCCCCGACAGGGCAATGAGGAACGATGCAAGCCGGCGCATGAGCAACCATAGCGCGTGCCGGCCGGCAGCAATAGCCGCTCCATGCCCGGCAGGGCGCAAGCCGCGGGAACCGCCTGGAAGGCCGGCAGGTCCAAGGTCCGCTGATTTGGATTAGTCACATAAAACAGGGCGTTGGGAACTCGAAACTCGGGGCATCGTTCTATGAACAATCGTTCAAATCAGGGGATTTCACCAAAATGATCCTAACCGACGCCGTGGCGCCGGAGCAGCGTCCTGTTGCTTGTGCCAATCGCCCCGACCTCGCCTTGATCTGCTTTTCCCACCTTCGCTGGAATTTCGTCTTCCAGCGCCCCCAACATTTGATGAGCCGGTTCGCGCGCACGCGGCGGGTGATCTATTGGGAAGAGCCCGAATCGGCGCTGCCGCATTGCCAGCCCGCGCTCGGCGTGCGCGTCTGCGCGGAAACGGGCGTGGTTGTCGTCACGCCTTCGCTTCCCGAAGGCCTGGCGCCCGAGGCGCGCGAGGAGATCCTCGAGGGGCTTTTGAACGGCTACCTCGCGAGGGAGCGCGGGCCTTTCGTCCGCTGGTATTACACCCCTATGATGCTACCGATTTCGCGGCATGTTCCCGCGGCATGCACGGTCTATGACTGCATGGACGAGCTCGCCAACTTCCGTTTCGCACCGCCGGAATTGCTCGAGCTGGAGAGCGAGCTGTTCGCGGCCGCGGACGTGGTCTTCACCGGCGGCTACAGCCTCTACGAAGCCAAGAAGGCCCGCCACGACAACATCCACCCGTTCCCGTCCAGCGTCGACCGCGCCCATTTTTCGAAGGCCCGCGGCGAGATCGCCGAGCCTGCCGACCAGGCGGCGCTCCCCGGCCCCCGCCTGGGATTCTACGGGGTGATCGACGAGAGGATGGACCTCGACCTCGTCGCCGCGCTCGCCGACGCGCATCCTGGATGGAGCATCGTCATGATCGGGCCGGTGGTGAAGATCGACCCGGCCGAGCTGCCGCAACGCGCCAACCTCCATTTTCTGGGCAGCCGGACCTATGACGAGCTGCCCGCCTATCTTGCCGGCTGGGACGTCGCGCTGATGCCCTTCGCGATCAACGATTCGACCAGGTTCATCTCGCCGACCAAGACGCCCGAATATCTTGCGGGAGGCTGCCCGGTTGTGTCGACGCCGATCGCGGACGTCGTGCGCCATTATGGCGACATCGGCGCCGTCTTCATCGCGGACGGCGCCGCCGCCTTCACCTCGGCTTGCGAGGATGCGCTCGCGCTGGCGCGGGAGCCCGGTGAGTGGCTGGGCGAAGCCGACGCCAAGCTCGCCAATTTGAGCTGGGAAATCACTTTCGCCCGCATGGCGGGGCTCGTCCAGGAAGCGTCTGCAGTCCCCCTGGCCCGCCCGGGCCTGGCCGCGACTCCCGCGAGGAAGCATTACGACTATCTGGTGGTCGGCGCGGGCTTCGCGGGGTCGGTGCTGGCCGAGCGGCTGGCGAGCCAGCATGGCGCCCATGTTCTCGTGGTCGACAAAAGGCCGCACGTGGGCGGCAATGCCTATGACCACCTGGACGAAGCTGGACTCCTCATCCACCAATATGGCCCTCACATCTTCCACACCAACTCCGACGAGATTGTCGACTATCTGTCGCAATTCACCGAGTGGCGTCCCTACGAGCATCGCGTGCTGGCGCAGGTGCGTGGACAGCTCGTGCCGATCCCGATCAACCGGACGACGCTGAACCTGTTGTTCGACCTCGACCTGCGGAGCGATGACGAAGCCGCAGCCTATCTGGCGTCGCGGGCGGAGCCGGTCGAGACGATCGCGACTTCGGAAGACGTCGTGGTTTCGGCGGTGGGCCGGGAACTCTACGAACTGTTCTTCCAGGGCTATACCCGCAAGCAATGGGGCGTCGACCCCAGCCAGCTCGACAAGTCGGTCACTGCGCGGATCCCAACGCGCACCAACACCGACGACCGCTATTTCGGCGACAAGCACCAGATCATGCCGAAGAACGGCTATACGGCGATGTTCAATCGCATGCTCGATCACCCGCTGATCGACGTGCTGCTGAGCACCGACTATCGTGAGATCGTCGAGGAGATCGAAGCGGACCACCTGATCTATACGGGGCCGATCGACGAATATTTCGACTGCCGCTACGGAAGATTGCCCTACCGGAGCCTGCGCTTCGAGCACAAGCTGGTCGACGTGGCGCAGTTTCAGCCGGTGGCGACCGTGAACTATCCGGACCCGCAAGTGCCCTACACCCGGATCACCGAATATAAGCACCTGACGGGCCAGCAGCATCCGCAGACCAGCCTCACCTACGAATATCCGAGCGCCGAGGGCGATCCTTATTATCCGATCCCGCGCGCGGAGAACCAGGCGCTGTTCAAGCGCTACGAGGCGCTCGCACTGGAGACGCCCGACGTGACCTTCGTGGGTCGGCTGGCCACCTACCGCTACTACAATATGGACCAGGTGGTGGGACAGGCGCTGTCGGCCTTCCGCCGCCTCGATGCGCAGCGGCGGGCCGACGCGGCTCAGCCGACGCTGATCGCGGCTGAGTGAAGCGCAGGGGCGCGCGGCGCCGCCGGAGTCACGGTGCCGACGTCGCGCAGGAAATCCGCCAAAGCGGGCTCGAGCGGGCGGAGCAGATTGCCGCGCATGCTGGCGAGCGCGGTGTTGCGCGGAGGCCCGCTTTCGCGCGCGAAGATGAGATCGGCATCCAGATCCGCGCCGCAAGCGATGGCGCGGGCGAACGCGAACCAGCTTGTCGCCCCCTGGTTGGCGAGGTGCCAGATCCCGGTCTCCCCATCGATGAGCAGGTCCAGGGCCGCGTGACAGAGATCGGGCACAAAGGTGGGAGAGACAAGGTCGTTGGCGGACGCGCTGAACGGTTCGCCGCGGCGTAGCGCGTCCAATACCGACCAAGCGAAATTGTGGCGGTCCCACGGGCCAAAGAATGCGCTGGTGCGGATGACGAGCGCCTTTCCTCCCGCGCAGGAGACCAGGCGCTCCGCCATCAACTTGCTTTGCCCGTACATCCCGACCGGATTGGCGAGGTCGCTTTCGAGATAGGGCCGGCCGAGCAGGCCGTCGAATACCAGGTCCGAGGAGAAGGTGAGCAAAGGGATGCAATTGTCCCTGCAGGCGCGTGCCAAATTGGCCGCGCCGGTTGCGTTGGCGGCCATGCACGCACTGGTTTCCCGCTCGGCGTCCTCGACCCGGACGAAGCCCGCGGCATTGACGATGGCCCAGGGCCGCACCCGCTCGATCGCCGCCGCGATCGAGCCCGGGTCCTGGATGTCGAGCGCCGCCCGGTCGGTGGACCGGGAGGCGAGCCCACGGTGTGCCGCAATGCGGGCGAGCGCCTGGCCCAGCGTCCCCGTGGCGCCGGTAACAAGAAGGGGCGGCCCCTCGGGCGGGACCGGAGAGGTGTCGCCCGACCACGAATAGAGCCGCTCCGGCCGCCGCCACCATCCCGTCTCTGCGAGGACCGGATGCCGGTAGGTCTCCCCCAGTGCATAGGCGGCCGCCGCCTTCGCAACGGCGGTGGGCCGCGGGAGGGGAGCCCGGACATCCAGGGCACCGACGTCATAGGCGCCGTCGTCGCGGGTAATGAGCGATCGCCAATCCACCGCGCCGAACATCGACCACAAAGTCACCGCGCGCAAATCCATGCCCTCGCCCCGCAGCCGCCCGGCCGTCGTCCAAGCCTCGGCGAACCAGCGGAGCTGCTGCTCGCGCGTGCAGCCATGGTGGACCTCGGTGATCGCCAGCGGGATCGAATAGCGTTCCCAGACTTCGCGCAGCCGCGCCGCGAGGCCGAAATCGCACTGAGACTCATCGACTCTCGCCGCCTCGGCGTCGACATAGATGTCGCGCCCGTTTCCGCCCGGCTTCAAACCGGGATAGAGGTCGGTCCGGTGATCCAGGTATCGATCGCTCGTAAGATAGTGGTTGACGCCGACCAGGTCCGGCCGGGCCTCCCCGCCCGCGAAGATTTCGATCTCGGCCTCACCGATGCCGGCGTCGAGCAGGAACCCGTGCAGCGCGTGGCCGGGCCGGACCCGCCCGGCCAGCAGATCCAGGCTCAGCCAGCGGCGCTCGTTTTCATGCCGCGCCTGATCGGCCAAATGCGGGGTGGAAAAGGTTTTCCCGACATCTTCCGTCTGGATGAGCCTCGCCCCCGGATCGATCCGGCGGATCGCGGTCATGGCGCGCCGGATCCCGTCGCACTGATTGACGAGCGCGCGGAGAAAGGCGGGATAATCCCGCCGGTGCGGGTACCAATGCCCATACAAAGCGGAAAAGCGCGCTGTGGTGAGCGGCTCGTTGATCGGCGTCCATTGCCGGATGCGAGGATAGCGCTCGGCCACGCGGGCGGCATAGTCGGCGAATTTCAGGGCGAAATCGGGATCGAGGAGATTTGTATAGGCCGGGCCGGATCCGTGATGGAGGAGGCCGCCGATGACCTCGATGCCAAAATCCTCGAACATCGACAGGCGCTCATCGGCCCACGCAAAGTCGTATGCGTTCGGTCCGTCTGGCGCCACGCTTTCCCAAAGGATCGGGTAACGGACCGTCTTGATGCCGAGCCCTGCGATCAAGGCGACGTCGCTCGCACGGACCCGGTGGCCGGTTTCCGCGACCTGATCGCGCCAGCGATTGCCGATGCGGACGATCGTGCACTCGGGGCCTGCCCATAATTCCAGCGGAATCCGGGTCATGCCTTTCGATAATGCAGAGATGTCAATCGCCCCTGTCGCCCTGGCCCTTGGGCTTCTTCGCCGCGGCATGCTGCCGGACGTCCTGGCTCAGCGAGCGGCCCTGATCGTCGGCTTCGCCGAACGTCCCGTCCCCATTGCGCCGCTGGTAGCGCTTGTCCCCCTTATGCGGTTCAATCAATTCACGCTGGCCCATGATCGTCTCCCGAGAAGCTCGCCATTCCAATGCCGGCGCGCGCCCACGGTTCCTGACGAACATGCTAACCTCAATCAGCGCGGTCTTTTTTTCCCGATCTTGCCGGGCCCGCCCTTCGCGTCGAGATCGACCTTCATCTCGCGATCCCAGTGGCGCAGGGCCGCGCACCTGCCGATGAATGCGCCGGCATCGCGCGACGATCCGATTTCGACGCACCCCTCATCCATGTCCGCCGCCAGGCCCGCCTTCTCGAACAGGGCCAAGGCGGCGGCGCTGTAGCCGATATACTTGCAGTGGTTGAATGCGTCGGACAGGAAATCCTTGGATGCCGCGTCCCCCGCCAGGAGCCCGGCGCCCTTGTCGGAAGCGAGGATAACGACCGCGTCGAACAGGACCGAGGGTCCGCCGTCGATCTTGTGCTTCGCCGCGACAGCCGTGCCGTCGCTGAGCGTGACGCCGCCGATCTTCGGCGCCACCACTTCGTAGACCGCCTTTGCCTTGTCGGCCGCGGCCGTCAGTGCGTTGAAGAGAGCGGCGTCGGTCCCGTCGGTCAGCAACAGGCCGAGCTTCCGGCCGGCGAAGCCGGGGGGGCCGCGCTTCACGATGCTCAGCGCGTCGGACGGCTTCAGGTCCGTGCGTACCGGCCGCGCCGCCACCGCGGGCTTTGGCAAGGGCATGCCGAGGCCATCCGCGACGGTCGCGGCAAGGCCGGCGTCGATGTGGATCAGATGCGAGACCAGACGTGAGCGGATATCGGGCCGCTCCACCTTGCTCAATTCGAAGGTCAGGGCATCGCCGATATGCTTCTGCTCGACCGGGGCCTGGCTGGTGTAGAATTGCCGCGCCTGGCTGTAATGGTCGGCGAAGCTTTCCGGGCGCAGCCTCGTCTTCGGCCCCGGCGCCTCCTCGGCGAAGCTGCGGAAGCCGCTTTTGGGATCCTCGCGCGGTCCGCCTTCCGCCCCCCAGCTGTTCGGCTCGTAATTGGCGCGGCCCGCGGGATTGCGCATCGCCATGTGCCCGTCCTGCTGGAAATGAGCCATCGGGCATTTGGGCGCATTGATCGGAATATGGGTGAAATTGGGCCCCCCGAGCCGCTTCACCTGGGTGTCGAGATAGGAGAAATTGCGGCCCTGCAGCAGCGGGTCGTTGCTGAAGTCGATCCCCGGCGGCACGTTCTGGGTGCAGAAGGCGACCTGCTCGGTCTCGGCGAAGAAATTGTCGACGACGCGATCGAGGACCAGCCGGCCGACGATCGTGACCGGAAGCACCTCCTCGGGAATGATCTTGGTCGGATCCAATATGTCGAAATCGAACTTTTCGGCGAATGCGTCGTCGAACAGCTGGACGCCCAGCTCCCATTCGGGGAAGTCGCCTCCATTGATCGCATCCCACAAGTCCCGGCGATGGAAATCGGGGTCGGCGCCGTTGATCTTCACGGCCTCGTTCCACAGCACCGACTGCAGCCCGAGCTTCGGCTTCCAGTGGAACTTGACGAAGGTCGAGCGGCCCCTGGCGTCGAGGAAGCGGAAGCTGTGGACGCCGAAGCCTTCCATGAACCGGAACGAGCGCGGGATGGTGCGGTCAGACATGATCCACATCACCATGTGCATCGATTCAGGCGTCAGCGAGATGAAATCCCAGAAATTGTCGTGCGCGGTCTGCGCCTGGGGGAAGGCGCGATCGGGCTCCGGCTTCGCCGCATGAACGAGATCGGGGAACTTGATAGGGTCTTGGATGAAGAAGACTGGGATGTTGTTGCCGACCAGGTCCCAATTGCCTTCCTGGGTGTAGAGCTTGACCGCGAAGCCGCGTACGTCGCGGGCGAGGTCGAACGAGCCCTTGCTGCCGGCGACGGTCGAGAAGCGGACGAAGGCCGGCGTGCGCTCGCCGACGCGCTGGAAGATATCTGCCCGCGTCACCTTCGAAAGAGATTTGGTCAGCTCGAAATAGCCGTGCGCCCCATAGCCGCGGGCGTGAACGACGCGCTCCGGAATCCGCTCATGATCGAAATGGAAGATCTTCTCCCGGAAATGGAAGTCTTCCATCAGCGCGGGTCCGCGTTCGCCCTGCCGCAACGTGTTCTGGTCGTCCGCGACCGGCGCGCCCTGCTGCGTCGTCAGGATCGCCGTGTCGCCCGTCGCGATCTGATGGGTTTCCCCGCCCGCGCCCTGCGCCTCCTGGTAACGGTCCTCGAGCTTGGGGCCGGCGGCGCGGGGTGCCTTCTTGGGAGATTCACCGGGCTTCTTGCCGGCCACTGCGGACTTCCGCGACGCCATGTTGCTCTCCCTCGATTGGTGCGATCCGGCCGGCCATGAACCCAGCCTCCAGCCAGGGGCCGCGGCTGCCAATACGCTCGGGCACGGCCCAAGTTCAGAAAATAGCCCCTCCTTTATCTCAGGTTAGCGCGAATATCGGATGTCGGAGCGACCTTGAATGAAGCGCTCGGTCACGGATCAGGCTGCGTTGGATGGGCCTCCGGTCCGGCGGTCGCTTCCCGAGCCGACGCTGATGTCGTCGTCATAATCCTCGGTGCTCGCTGGGTTGCCGATGCCGGCGCCGCTTCCCGACACCTCGCCGGTCTTGGGATCGAAGCTCGCCCGCTGGCCCCGGTCGGTCTTTCCCCCGGGCGCGGGTGGCGACGGCTGTCTGGACATGAGGGCCTCCTGGCGCGCTTGGCAAAAGCAAGAAGCGAGCCGGGCGGACAAGGTTCCATCGTGAACCGCCGGGCCGGCTTCCGCACTGATACAGATTAGAGCCGAGCTCGCAGCTGGAACTATCGCATCGAGTATGGATTGGGCTTGGCCATGGAGGCGTGCGGATGCGCGCCGATTTTCCAATGAATAGCGGGCTTTAGACGCGCCGCGGGTAGTAAAGGCTTGGTAGATGCTGCTTGATCGCGCCGGGGCGCCGGCCTCGATGGACCACGGGCTGCGGGAGCCCGAAGCGGCCCGTCCTTGGGGCGTGGCCACGGAGACTGGCGAGCTCACCGACGTTCTGCTTTGCGCGCCTGCGTTCCTCGAGTTGGTGCCGTGCAATTCGGTGTCGCGCGAAAGCATCGCCAGGGGCCTGTTCGCCTCGCCTGCGCTTGCCGCGCGCCAGCATCAGGCGCTGGCGGCAGCGCTGGAGCGGAACGGAGTGCGCTGCCACTTCGTGGCGCCTTCTCCCGGCCTCGCCGACCTTTGCTTCACCCGCGACGCCGTGCTGATGAGCCCCTGGGGCCTGATCGAGCTGCGGCCGGCGGCGCCGCACCGGCGCGCCGAGCCGGGCGTTGCCGCTCGCGCGGCCGCCGCGTTCGGAGTGCCGCATCTCGGCCGGGTCCCTGAAGGCAGTATCGAAGGCGGCGACATCTGCCTGCTTCGCGAGGGCGTGCTGGTCGTCGGACACTCGGGCGACCGCACCGACGCGCGTGGCGCTCGGGCGTTGGGCGCGTTGTTCGAAAGCAGGGGCTGGGAGGTGATCCACACCCGCTTCGATCGCCGGTTCCTCCATCTCGACACCTTGTTCACCATGGTTTCAAACGATTGCGCCGTTGCCCGCACAGAGGCGCTGGAAGACGATTTTCTGGCGCATCTCGGCCGGCTCGGGATCGGCATCATCCCGGCCTCCGCCGACGAAGTGGGCGGCCTGGGAGCCAATCTGTTGAGCCTCGGCAAAGGCAGGCTGGTCGCCCCGGCGCGCAACGAGCGGTTGAACGCGATCCTGACGGGCTGCGGTTTCGAGGTGATTGCGCTGGACCTGGATCAGTTCACGCGCTGCGGCGGCGGCGCCCACTGCCTGACCATGCCGCTGGCGCGCCGGCATGTGGAAATGCCGGGAGACATGAGCAGCGGAGGAGCCCGGCGGATTGCCGATAGTATAGCTGGGACCGGCCAGCGCGGGCTCCAGCTCTAGCCGAACACGGCCTCGTGCCGTTCGCAGATTGCGGGCCAGAGCGCCGCGACCTCCGGCACGTCCAGGCCGAAGCGGGTCAGCAGCGTGTCGACCAGGGTCTTTGCATCCTCGATCAGGAACTCCTCATGGCGCTCGGCCCGGCTCAAGGTGAGCACGCGGCCGCGCAGCGAGGCGTGGCTGTCGCCGGCGCGGCGCTGGGCGACCAGGTTGAGGACGAAGGGCGAATCCGGGTCGGTCTGCAGCCGCGCCTGCTGGCGGGCGAGCAGGGCCGGGTCGGCGGGGTCGGCGCGGAAGTCGAAGCTGAACGGCCGGCCGCGGATCCACTCCTCGTAGCGCCAATAGCCGTCCTCGATCCTCGCCAGGCTGAGATCGTAGGGCGCGTGGCGATGCGTTGCCGGCGCCAGCGCGATCGGCTCGGCGAGGCTGCCGCCGAAGCCGGCGTCGACCAGCCATGGGTGATCGAGCGTGACGACGAGCGCGAGATGGTTGCCGAGCACGATGTCGCCCGACGCCACCCGCATGACGCCGCCGGCGACGCGCATCACCTCGAAGCCGATCATCTCCAGCGCCCAGCCGAGCAGGCCGTTCTGCTCGTAGCACCAGCCGCCCCGCCGGCGCCCGACAAGCTTGGCGAAGATCGCGGAGAGGTCGCCGGTGATCGGCCGCCCGAGCTGGACGTCGAGATTCTCGAACGGGATAGAGGCGGCGTGCGCGCGCATGATCGCGGCGAGCGTGTCGCTGTCGGGCGCGACCGGGCCTGCATGGCCGATCCGCGCGAGATAGGCGGCGAGATCCATCCCGCCGGGATACAATAAGCGGCGGCGCTTGCCACCCGTGCGCGGCCCGAAGAAGCCTACCGTAATCCCCGCAGGACCTCTCTCAAGGTGAATACAGTAGTAACCGCAGTTCGTTAACCTTCTCGCGATATGGCGGCTCACTGAAAGGTGACCGTCTATGAGCGATGTGAGGTTAATGCCTGTCTGCGGAAATGCGAAGCGCGCGCTCCGCCTCCGCCTGTCCGCGACCGCGCTCGCGGCTGGCGCTTTGCTCGCCGCCGCGCCCGCCCATGCGGCGCGCACCCCCGCGGGCACGGTGATCAACAACAGCGCCACCGCGACCTACGATCTTCCGGGGGGCGGCCAGAACACGGTCACCTCCAACATCGTCAGCCTGACCGTCGACGAGCTGCTCGACGTCAGCGTCGCCTCGGCCGACGGCGGCGACGTTTCGACGGTGCCGGCCGCGGTCAATCAGGTGCTGACCTTCCGAGTCACCAATGCCGGCAATGGCAGCGAGGCCTTCGTGCTGACCGCGCGCGACAATGCCGGCGGCGACGATTTCGACCCGGCGGCGACCTCGATCGTGCTCGATACCAACGGCAACGGCGTCTACGATCCAGGCCTCGACACGCTCTACGTCCCCGGCTCCAACAATCCGGTGCTCGCGCCCGACGATTCGATCGTCGTCTTCGTCCTTTCCTCGATCCCCGCGGGCGCGGCCAACGGCCAGCGCGGTCGCGTCGATCTGCTCGCGGTCGCCGCGACCGGCTCGGGCGTGCCCGGCACCAGCTTCGCTGGCCAGGGGCAGGGCGGCGGCGACGCCGTGGTCGGCGCGACCGGCGCCGACGCCGAGGATGACGGCTATTATGCGGTTCAGGCCGCTTCCGTCGCATTCGTGAAGAGCGCCACCGTCGCCGACCCGTTCGGCGGCGCCACCCAGGTGCCCGGATCGATCGTCACCTATCGCCTGGTCGCCACGGTCGGCGGCTCGGGCAGCCTCGCCAATCTGCGCATCGCCGACGCGATCCCCGCCGGTTCGACGTACCGGCCCGGCACGATCACGCTCGAAGGCTCGGGCCTCAGCGATGCCGCCGATGCCGATGCGGGGGAATTTACCGGGTCGGAGATCGCAGTCCGCCTCGGCACCGTCGCCGCGGGGGCCACCCGCACCGTCACTTTTCAAGTCGCGATCGACTGAAGGAGCCAAGAAAATGAAGTTTTTGCTGATCCTGCTCGCCCTCCTGCTGCCGTCGGCCGCGCTGGCGCAGAACCAGGTCGCGCTGAACAGCGAAGTGTTCGTCGAGCGCGCCGTCCGCAACGCCGACGGCACTTCGCGAGTCGCGCTCGAGACGCCCGGCGTGGTCACGCCCGGCGACCCGCTCGTCTTCGTGCTGCGCTACCGAAACAACGGGTCGGCGCCCGCGGCGGATTTCGTCGTTACCAACCCTATTCCCGATTCAGTTAGCTTCACTGGCTCAGAAAGTGCCGGAGCGGTTTACTCCGTCGACGGCGGCAGGAGCTGGGGAACGCTTGCCCAGCTCAGCGTGCGCAATGCCGACGGCAGCAGCCGGCCGGCCGCTCTGGCGGATGTGACCCACGTCCGATGGCGGCTCGCTTCGGCGATCCCCGCCGGCGCTGAAGGCGAACTCAGATTCAGAGGCGTTGTAAAATAGACCTCTAACCCGCGGAGCAGCGCCAGCGGGGGTGGGAACGGCGCTGTCAATCGACCAGAAAACGGACCAGAACCATGAAAACCATATTGCGCTATGGCGCGACGGCGAGCTTGCTCGCTTTCGTGGCGGGGACGGCATCGCCCGCCTTCGCGGCCGGCACTCCTGCCGGTTCCACTATCACCAACAACGTCTCCGTAGCCTATCAGGTCGGCGGCGTTTCCCAGACCGGCCTTTCCGCCAGCAACAGCTTCACCGTCGACCGCAAGGTCAACTTCACCGTTGCGGAGGACGGCAATGCGACGACGGTGGTGTCGCCTGGCCAGCTGGCCGCGGTGACGAGCTTCGTCGTCACCAACACCTCGAACGCGCCGCTCGATTTCGGGCTCGCGGCGACGAACCGCTCCGGCGGAACGGCGGCGCATGGCGGCACGGACAATTTCGATGTGTCCAATCTGCGGATCTATGCCGACACCAACAATGACGGCGACTATGATCCGGGCACGGACGTTTTGATCACCTATCTGGATCAAATCGCGGCCGATGCGAGTGCCAGGGTGTTTGTCGTGGCGGACGTTCCGCTCGGCCGCTCGACCAATGACGTCGCGGGCGTTCGCCTGACCGGAACCGCGGCGGAAGCCACGGCCGCCGGCTCGCAAGGCGCGGTCGTCACCCAGACCGCCGGTGCCAATACCGCCGGTGTCGATACGGTGTTCGCGGACACCGTCAGTGCAGACGGCAACATCGCGCGCGACGGCATCCACTTCGACGAGGACGATTACACCATCCTCGCCGCCGCGCTGACCGCGACCAAGTCCAGCCGGGTGATCAGCGATCCGCTGAACGGCACGACCAATCCCAAGATGATTCCGGGCGCGGTCGTGGAATATTGCATCACCGTGGCCAATGGCTCCGGTGGCGCCGCCGCAGCCAATGTCGCCATCTCCGACACTTTGCCGGCGACAACGGCCTATGAGGCCACGTTCGGCGTCAAGGTCAACGGCACGGTGACCGGCGGCGTGTGCAATGCCGACGGCGTCATCGTCGGGTCGCATGCGGCCGGCGTGGTCAGCGGCACGATTCCGAGCATCGCGGCGGGCGACACCCGTACCGTGCTGTTCCGCGTCACGATCAACTAGGCGTGGACAAGGAGAGCGGACGCATGTCCGCGAACCTTTTCGGATCGATATGAAATCCCGAGCTCATCTTCTCGGGGCGGCTTTGCTCGCCTTCCTGGCGTCGCTGCTTCTCGCGGCGCCAGCGAGGGCGGGCGCGCCCGCGACGCGCACTCTCACCAATGTCGCGACCATTTCCTGGGATGCCGGCGGCCAGCAGGTCGAGCTCCCCTCCAACCGCGTCGACATCGACGTGGTCCCTCCGCCTTCTGCCGCCGTGCTCGACACGCTGCGGCTGACGGATACCCAATTCCCCCCCGCCTTGCTCGCCGGCACCTGCAGTGCCGCCGCCGCCCGGGCGCCAAGCGGAGCGCCGCAGGGCCCCGCGCCCCAGCCGCTCGCTTCGCTCGGCATGGTCTCGACCAGCGAACTCCAGGCCGGCCGGCCGATCATCCTCGCGCTCGACCGGGCTTCCTCGAATCTCGACAGCCAGGCGATCGAGACGATCACCGTCACCGTGGAAACCGATCAAGGCGACCGCGAGCAGATCCTCCTCATCGAAACCGCGGCCGACAGCGGCCGCTTCATCGGCATCATGCTGACCACGACCGGCCCGCCGGCCTCGGGCGACTGCCGCTTCTCGGTGCAAACGGATCACGCCCTCGTGCTGACGCTAAGCGACACGCCGGGCGGTCCGACGGTCGCCGAGAAAAGCGTGGCGATCCTCATCGACCCGTTCGGCATCGCCTTCGACAGCCGCGACGGACGGCCGGTGTCGGAGGTCCGTATCACCCTCGTCGACGCGGCCACCGGCCTTCCGGCCCAGGTGTTCGGCGACGACGGCATATCCTCCTATCCCTCGACCGTCGTCACCGGCCAGAGCGTCACCGATTCGGGCGGCATGCGCTACGATTATCCGGCGGGCGACTACCGCTTCCCGCTGGTGCGGCCGGGCCGCTACCGGCTCGTCGTCGAACCGGTCTCGCCCTATGTGGCGCCCTCGAGTGCGACCGCGGCCGATCTTGCCGGCCTTCGACGACCTGACGGGCTGCCCTTCACCATCGTCGCCGGCTCCTATGGCGGCGAGATCCTGCTCGCGGGAACCGGGGCGGTGCGAATAGACATTCCGCTCGACCGGCCGGTCACGCCGATCGTGCTCAGCAAGACCGCGTCGCGCCCGGAGGCCGAGGCGGGCGATCTCGTCCGCTATCGGCTGGTGGTGCGCAATCCTGATCCGCTCGCGGGCACCGGCGAGCTGCGAATCAGCGACCGAATCCCGCATCAGATGCGCTTTAGAACCAAATCGGCTCGTTTAGACGGAGTGAACGTACCAGACCCTGTTTCCGGCGCCGATGGAGTGCTGACCTTCACGCTGCCTTCGATCGCGGCGGGCGGGCAAGCCGTGCTGACCTACGTGCTCGAGGTCCGTCCCGACGCGCGCCGCGGCGATGCGCTCAACCGCGCCCAGGCCGCCGGCCCGCGCGGCAATGTCAGCAACTTCGCCGACGCCCTGGTGCGGATCCGCCGCGAGGCCATCCTCGACCGGATGACGATCACCGGCCGGATCGTCGACGGCGGCTGCGGCGTCGATCCGCGGACCCGGCCCGGCATAGGCGGCGTGCGCGTCATGCTCGAGGACGGCAGCTACGCGGTCACCGACTCCAACGGCCTCTACCATTTCGAAGGCGTGATGCCGGGCACCCACGTCGTCCAGCTCGACGACGCGACCCTGCCCGCGGACCGCGCGGCGGTGGATTGCTCGCGCAACGTCCGCTCCGGCGGCCGCGCCTTCTCGCGCTTCGTCTCGGGGCAGGGCGGCGCGCTGATGCGCGTCGATTTCCACGCCGATGCGGTCGCGCCGCGGGCCACCGCCGCTCGACGCACCGCGATACGGCCGGCGCCGGCCGCGGACGCCGCTGCCGCCGGCGCGGAGCGGGACTGGCTGACCGGCCAGGAGCCGGGCCTCGCCTGGCTGTTCCCGACGGTCGACCACAATCCGCGCGCGCCCGTCGTGCGGGTCGCGATCAAGCATTTGCCGGGGCAGAGCGTGCGCCTGCTCAACGGCGGCCGTCCCGTCGATCCGATCGCCTTCGAAGGCACCCGCGTCAACGAAGCCGGGACCGTCGCGGTCAGCCTCTGGCGCGGCATCCCGATCGAGGACCGGACGACCAGGCTCACCGCCGAGATCCGCGACGCGAACGGCGCCGTGGTGACCATCCTGAGCCGGCCCGTGACCTTCTCGAACGTCGCGGTCCGCGCCGAGCTGATCCGCTCGCGATCCCTGCTGGTCGCCGACGGCGTCACAAGGCCGGTGCTCGCGCTGCGCCTGACCGACAGCAACGGCCGCCCCGTCCATCACGGCCTGGCCGGCGATTTCGAAGTGCCGGCGCCTTATTATCCGGCGGTCGAGGCCGACGCGCAGCAGGCGCGCCAGCTCGCCGGCCTCGAACGCGCGCGCCCGGTCTGGCACGTCGAGGGCGAGGACGGCATCGCTTATGTCGAGCTCGAGCCGACCACGGCCTCGGGCACCGTCACCCTGCGCTTCGCCTTCCGCGACGGCGAGCTGGTCCGCGAGCAACGGGTGGAAGCCTGGCTCGACCCCGGCGAGCGGCCGTGGACGATCGTCGGCCTCGCAGAGGGGACAATCGGCTTCAACCGGCTCGACCGCAATCTCGAGGCGCTGAGCGGGGAGAGCGACGATGTCGTCGTCGACGGCCGCCTGGCGCTCTACGCACGCGGGCGGATCAGCGGCCGCTGGCTGATGACGCTCGCTTATGACAGCGACAGGCGAGAATCGGAGACGCGCTTCGGCGGCGTCATCGATCCCACCGCTTATTATACCGTCTATGCCGACCGCTCCGAGCGCCGCTACGAGGCCGCGTCGGTGCGCCGGCTCTATCTGAGGCTCGAGCGGCCGCAATTCTATGCCCTGTTCGGCGATTACGACACCGGCATCGACGAGCCCGAACTCGCCCGCTACGTCCGCTCGATGAACGGCCTCAAGGCCGAGTATCGAAGCGATCGCGTCTCGGCGACCGCCTTCGCCTCCGACACGCCGAACCGACACCGCCGCGACGAGATCCAGGGCAACGGCCTCACCGGGCCCTATGCGCTGCGCAGCCGCAATCTGATCGCCAATTCCGAGCGGGTGACGCTCGAAATCCGCGACCGGCTCCATTCGGAGCGGATCGTCGAGAGCCGGCTGCTCACCCGCCATATCGATTACGACATCGATTATGCCGCAGGCACGCTGCGCTTCCGAGAGCCGATCCTGAGCCGCTCGGCGAGCCTCGACCCGCAATTCATCGTCGCCGATTACGAGGTGGACGGGGTCGCCGCGCGCGAGCTCAACGCCGGCGCGCGCGTCGCCTGGCGCAGCGCCGACCAGAGGCTGCAGGTCGCCGCCACCGCGATCCACGACAATGACGGCACCTCCCGCACCAATCTGGGCGGCATCGACGTCCGCTTCCGGCCGACGCCGCGGACCGAGATCCGCGCCGAAGTCGCGGTCAGCGACACCCGCGCGACCGGGGGAGGCGGCGGGGGCAATGCGCCCGTGCAGGGCGGCACCGCTACCGCCTGGCAGGTCGAGGTCGAGCATCACGACCGCCGCTTCGACATTCTCGCTTATGCCCGCGAACGCGAGGGCGGCTTCGGCGTCGGCCAGCTCAACGCTTCGGAGAACGGCACCAGGAAGATCGGCATCGACGGCCGCGCGCGGATCACCGACACCTTGTCGCTGACCGGCGGCGCCTGGACGGAGGAATATCTCAATAGCGACGCGCGCCGGATCGCCGGGCGCGCGCTCATCGAATATCGCGGCCGCGACTTTTCGGCGCGCGCCGGCCTCACCATCGCCGACGACCGCCTCGCCGACGGCCGCGAGGCGCGCTCGCAGATCCTCCAGGTCGGCGCGACCCGGCGCTTCTTCAACAACCGGCTGGAGCTCGACGCGCAGAGCGAGCTGCCGATCGGCGGCCGCGACGACAGCATCGATTTTCCGGCGCGGCACCGGCTCTCGGCGCGCTTCGCGGTCAGCCGCAGCGTCGCGCTGATCGGCTCCTACGAGATCGCCGACGGCGCAAAGATCGACGCCCGCACCGCGCGGCTCGGCTTCGAGCTCGCGCCCTGGGCCGGCGCGCGCATCGCGCTGACCGGCAACGTCCAGGACATCGCCGAATATGGCCCGCGCAGCTTCGCCGCCTTCGGGCTGTCGCAGTCCCTCGTGCTCTCCGAGCGCTGGTCGGTCGATTTCACCGTCGACGGCAACCGCACGCTCGGCGGCGTCGATCCGGCCCGCGTGCTCAATCCGCTCCATCCCGTGGCAAGCGGCGGCTTCGTCGGCGACGGCGCCACCCTTACCGAGGATTTCACCGCGATCACCGCGGGCGCGACCTATCGCGCCGGCCGCTGGAGCCTCACCGGCCGCGCCGAATATCGCGCCGGCGACCGCGAGGACCGCTACGGCGCGACCTTCGCGGCGCTGCGCCAGATCGGCGAAGGCCGCGCGGTTGGCGGCGCGCTCAACTGGTTCACCGCCGAAGCGCCGGGCGGCGCGCGCACTCGAACCGCCAATTTGCAGCTGACCTGGGCGCACCGCCCCACGGGAAGCGCCTTCTCCTTCCTCGACAAGTTCGAGCTGCGGGAGGACATGGTGCGCGGCGCCGTCGCCGGAGTGCCGGGGCCGGTCGGATCGCCCTTCACCATCACCGGCGATGCGCGCTCGCGGCGAATCGTCAATTCGCTGGCGGTCAACTATTCGCCTTATGGCGGCGAGGACCGCTATTTCGGGCGCACCGAGCTTTCGCTCTTCTGGGGGACGCGTTACGTCTCCGAGCGCGTCAGCGGGGACGACATCAAGGGCTGGAGCAATGTGGTGGGGGCCGATATCCGGTTCGATCTCAACAACATCGTTCAGGTCGGCGCTGCCGGGACCGTGCGCCAGGGCGTCGGCGGGCGCTCCTATTCCTTCTCCGGCGGCCCGAGCGTCGGCATCCGGCCGTTCGAAAATGGCTGGCTGACCGTGGGCTGGAATGTGGTCGGCTTCCACGACCGCGATTTCCAGGAAGATCGCTATACCAGGAGCGGACCTTACGTGACCATGCGCATCAAGTTCGACCAGTTCAGCCTGGCCGGGCTCGGCCTGGGGCGGAGGCGATGATGCGCGCGCTCTCCTTCACGGCCGCTCTGGCGCTGCTGGCCACGGGCCTGCCGGCCCATGCCGCGTGCGATGCGAACAACACCTATAGCTTCGCCTTCGCTAGCGTGGCCGATGCTTCGTTAACCTATAGCAACACTTATACATACACAGCGACGAACCCACTTGGCGCAACGCGCGCCTTCACCTTTCGTGCCGTCAACAACGGCTTGAGCTCAATCCAGGTGAACGGGGACAATATGCCGCAGATCAGCAACGACCTCACCAGCGGCACTGGCGGCAAGACTTTCCAAATCGGCGGCACCTTCCCCTCGCGCACCGCGAACATCACCTCCAACACCCGGACCGTCCGGCTTACCATCGCGTTCGCGACGCCGATCCGCGACATCATCGTCAACGGCCACGATGCCGACTTCACCAGCAACCAGTTCCGCGATTGGGTGCATGTCACCGGCTCGGACGGCACTTCGTCCTTCGTACCGGCGCTTTCAGCCCCGGCCGGGAACAATAACGGCGCCGGAGCGCGCACGGCGGGGGGCTCGTCCGTCAATTTCGGGGCCGATAACGCCCCCTTCGTCCTCACCAGCAACGAGGGTGTGGGCGTCAGCACCAGCGCCGATCAGAACGTGACCACCGGCGACATCGTGATGAGCTTCCCGCAGCCGGTGACCTCGGTCACGATCAGCTACGGGAACTTCCCGCTGCAGTCGGGCGAATCTTCCACCGGCCAGCAGCGCTTCGGCATTTCCCAGGTGCGCTTCTGCCCGATGCCGGTGCTCGCGATCGCCAAGGCCTCGGCGCCCTATATCACCACGGCCGGATCACCGGACAGGTTCAATGCGCCCGGCTCGGACGTCGCCTATACGCTCACCGTCACCAACAGCGGCGGCAGCCCCGTGGACCTCAGCAGCCTGGTGCTGACCGACGTGCTGCCAGCGAACGTCACCTTCTACAATGGCGATTACAATCCCGCTTCGCCGGGCATGGGGCCGTTCGAACTGACCGCCGGTTCGAGCGGAGTCACGTTGCCCGCGGGCGGCCGCGCTTATTCCAACAATAACGGCTCCACCTACGTCTACGCGCCGGCCGCCGGCTACGACGCCAACGTCGATGCGGTCCGGCTGACGCCGTCGGGGAGCATGGCCGCCAATTCGAGCTTCACCATCCGCTTTCGGGCGCGGATCAACTAGCGCCTCGTTCCGTGGACCACGGATTATCACGCTTAATGGCAGGGAACTAACCGGACAGTAATACCAACAAAGTCGAAGATCATGGAGAGAGAACGGGTCGAAATGATGACGAGCCGTGGGGCGAGGAGTTAATTTCATGCAGGTTACAGCAAGGGTCGAGAATTGGTCCGGCGACGACAGCCGCCGCGAGCAAAGATATCGCGCCAATACCATGGCGACGGTCCGACAGCTCAAGCAGCCGAGCGAAATGATCCACGTGGTGGATATTAGCGCGGTGGGCTGCGGGTTCCGCTCGCGCTGGCCCTTCTTCGCCGGCGCGCGCGTCTGGCTTGGGCTGCCCGGCCTCGAATCCTGGCCCGCCACCGTCGTCTGGTTCGAGGACGGCAAAGGTGGGCTTCGATTCGAGCGCCCGCTCCACCCGCTCGTCGCTCAGCGCTTCGCGGCCAATGCCGGGGAATGACCGCCGCCGGAGGCAGGCCTGGGCCGGCCGCCGCGAGGCCCTTCGCCGTGTCCGAAGCGACCGCAGTTAACCCAGTTTAATGCGTAAATCAGGAACAAAATCAGGCTTCTTTCGCTAATCGGGCAAATCCACCGAAGCGGAATCCGTATAAATGGCAACCCTACCCGATTCCGGCGGCGGGACGTTTGCGTCCCAGTTCCTGAACGACGACTTCCAGCGCGGCCTCGCGGAGTGGAACCGCCGGCGGCTGGCGCCGGGCCTTCCGAGCGAGGATTGGCGGCTGATCCTCGACGCCGACGCCAGGATGGTGCGGCTCGAAGGCGCGTTCCTGGAGGAGCTGCGTGCCGAGATCGCAGACGAGGCCAAGGCGGCGCCGCTCGATCCCGCCGGCTTCGTCGCCTGGTTCGAGGGCCTGAACGACGCCGGGCCCGGGCAGGGCGATCCGCTCTTTCCCTGGCTCGCCGAAAGCGCCAGCCTGGACCAGATGCGCTGGTTCCTGACCCAGGAAGCGGCCGGCGAGGCGGGCTTCGAGGATCTCGTCGCTTATGCCCAGGTCAAGCTGCCGGCCCGCGCCAAGCTCGAGCTGGCGCGCAATTACTGGGACGAGATGGGCCGCGGCAATCCCAAGGGCATGCACGGGCCGATGCTCGACAGCCTCGTCGAGGCGCTCGCCCTGGAGCCGGCCATCGACACCACAATTTGGGAGAGCCTCGCGCTTGCCAACGCGATGACGGCGATGGCGACCACGCGACGCTACGCCTTTCACGCGGTCGGCGCGCTGGGCGCGATCGAGCTGACCGCGCCGGCCCGCGCCACCGCGACCTCCGCGGGCCTCAGGCGGCTCGGCGTAAGCGGTAAGCAGCGCCATTATTTCGATCTTCACGCGGTGCTCGACGTCAAGCATAGCGAAGCCTGGAACCGCGAGGCGCTCGGGCCCCTGGTCGCCGAAGATCCGCGCCGCGCCACGGCGATGGCGGAGGGCGCGCTGATCCGGCTCAAATGCGGCGAGCGCTGCTTCGAGCGCTACCGGCAAATGCTCGGGTGACCGAGGCCGACGGCGCGCTCGCCGAATTGCTGCGCCGGTTGCAGGCGCTGGACTATGATTTCGTCACGGTGACGCCGGCGACCCACGCCAGGATCGTCGCCCGGCCGGACAAGCGCCAGGCCCGAACCTTGCGCGACATCTTCGGCTGGAGCCTGCCTTTCGCGCAGGCGACGCTGCCGGCGCATCTCTTCCTTTTGCTCGAGCGATCCGGCGCGCTCGGAGAGGATGGAGACGGCTACAGGAGCCGGGTCCGCGTCTCGCGGGTCGGGGCCCACCTCTTCCTCCATTCCGCCTATCCGACCGACGAGGGAAATGCGGTCTTCCTCGGCCCCGACACCTGCCGTTTCGTCCGCTTCCTCGCCGCGGAGCTCGCGGGGCGGGGCCCGGTCGCTAGGCTCGTCGACATGGGAGCGGGGAGCGGCGCCGGGGCGATCTGCGCGGCCGCCTGGCTGCCCGGCGCCAGGCTCACCTTGGTCGATTCCAATCCCGAAGCGCTTCGCCTCGCCCGGATCAACGCGCAAGCGGCCGGCGTCGCGGTCGAGACGGTGGAAGGCGCGTCGCTCGATGCGGTGGAAGGTGCGTTCGACCTGCTGATCGCCAACCCGCCCTACATCGCCGACGCGGACGGCCCGGCCTATCGCGACGGCGGCGGCATGAACGGGGCCGAGCTGGCGCTCGAATGGGCGCTCGCCGCGGCGCGCCGGGGGAGCGACGTGCTGCTCTATACCGGAAGCGCGATCGTCGACGGCGAAGACGCGCTGCGGACGGCGCTGGAGCGCGCGCTGCCGGCGCTCGGCGGCGCGCTTCGCTATCAGGAGCTCGATCCGGACCTGTTCGGCGAGGAGCTGGAGAAGCCCGTCTATCGCAACGTGGAGCGGATCGCCGCCGTCGGCGCCGTCATCTCGGTCACAGCGCCTTGAGCGGGCGGCCGGCGTCGGCGAGCGCCGCCCTGTCGGCCATCGCGCCGTCGAGGATCAGCCGGCGGCCCTGCACATAGTCCCTGACCGCGTTGACGCAGTCGAGCGCGATCACCCGGCCCTCGCGCAGATAGACGGCCGAGAAGCTGCGCGTCCCCGGGTCGCCCCGCAGGACGAGGTCGTCATGGCCAGAAGCGAGGCCGATCGTCTGCAGCTTGAGATCATATTGGTTCGACCAGAACCAGGGGAGGGCGGCATAGGGCTCGGGCGCGCCGGCGATCGCCTTGGCGGCGACATTCGCCTGATCGTGGGCGTTCTGCACCGATTCGAGCCGCACCCGCGCGCCGCCGGCGAACTTATTCTCGTGCGCCGCGCAATCGCCCACGGCGTAGACGCCGGGGAGCGTGGTGCGGCAATATTCGTCGACATGGACGCCGTTGCCGGCCTCCGCCCCCGCCGCGGCCAGCGGCCCGACCGCCGCCTCGATGCCGATGCCGGCGACGACGAGCCCCGCGGGCACGATCTCCCCACCGGCCAGGCGGACGCCGTCTTCGACGATGGCCTCGACCGCGACGCCGGTGCGCAGGTCGACGCCATGGGCGCGATGCTCGGCCTCGTAGAACAAGGAGACGGGCGCGCCCGCGACTCGCGCGAGCACGCGGTCCAGCGCTTCCAGGAGCACCACTTCGCGGTCGAGCTTGCGCAGCACCGCCGCCGCTTCGAGCCCGATATAGCCCCCGCCGATCACCGCGACGCGCTCCACCCCCGGGAGCGCGGCGAGCAGCCGGTCGGCATCGGCGCGCGAGCGGATCAGGTGCGCGCGCTCGCCGCCTTCGCAGCCGAGCCGCCTCGGCGTGCCGCCCGCCGCCCAGATCAGGCTGCCATAGCCGAGCGACTCGCCGTCGCCGAGGATGACGGTCTTCGCGGCCGCGTCCACCGCCACAACCTCGCGCCCGAGCAGCAAAGCCACCTCGCGCTCCGTCCAGAAAGCAAGCGGGCGGATTAGCAGCCGCGCGAATTCCTTCTCGCCGGCCAGATAGTCCTTGGACAAGGGCGGCCGCTCATAGGGCGGATCGGGCTCGGCGCCGACGATGGCCACGCGGCCGGCAAAGCCCTGCTGCCGAAGCGCGATCGCCGCCTGCGCGCCGCCATGGCCGGCGCCGACAATGAGGACGTCGAAACTCTCCACGCTCCCTCCTAGCGGGCGTCGTGCCGATTTTTCAATTGCACGGGCCGCGTGCCGCCGCCACTGAGCCGCCATGCAGCAGATGATCGACAGATACGGACTGAAGGCCGCCCAGCCGCTGGTCCGCTTCCTGGAAGAGGAGGCGCTGCCCGGGACGGGCCTCGCGCCCGACGCCTTCTGGCGCGGCGTCGCCGGCATCTTCGCTGAGCTCACGCCGGAGAATCGCGCTTTGCTCGCGGTCCGCGACGATCTCCAGGCGAGGATCGACGCCAGCCCCGGACGGAGCGGCGATGAGCGCTTCCTGCGCGAGATCGGCTATCTAGCGGACGAGCCGGCGCCCTTCACGATCGGCCCAGGCAATGTCGACGACGAAGTGGCGCGGGTCGCCGGGCCGCAGCTGGTCGTGCCGGTGCTCAACGCCCGCTTCCTGCTGAACGCCGCCAATGCCCGCTGGGGGAGCCTCTACGACGCGCTCTACGGCACCGACGCAATCGAGGGCACGCCCCGGGGCCCGGGCTACGATGCCGAGCGCGGCGCGCGGGTCATCGCGCGGGCGCGGGCGTTTCTCGACGAGACGCTGCCGGGCTGGGAAAGGGCGCTCGACGGCGGCGATCATCCCGCTTTGGTCGCGCGCAAAGAGGGCGCCGTGCTCTTCCGCCACCACGGGCTGCACATCGAGCTGGTGATCGACCGCGCCCATCCGATCGGACGCGACGATCCGCTCGGGCTCGCCGACGTGGTGCTGGAAGCGGCGCTGACCACCATCGTCGACCTTGAGGATTCGGTCGCCGCGGTGGACGCGGACGACAAGGTCGCCGCCTATCGCAACTGGCTCGGCCTGATGAAGGGCGACCTGGAGGCGCGCTTCGACAAGGGCGGCCGGTCCGTCGCCCGCGCGCTCGCCCCGGATCGCGTCTATGGCGATCTCACCTTGCCCGGACGCTCGCTCCTCTTCGTGCGCAACGTCGGCCATCTGATGACCAATCCCGCGGTGCTGCTCGCCGACGGCAGCGAGGCGCCGGAGGGAATCCTCGACGCGATCGTCACCAGCCTGATCAGCCTGCACGACCTCAACGGGCTCGGCCGCTTCCGCAACAGCCGCGCCGGCTCGATCTACATCGTCAAGCCCAAGATGCACGGGCCCGACGAGGCCGCCTTCACGAACCGCCTGTTCGGCGCGGTCGAGGCGCTGCTCGGCCTCGCCCCCAACACGATCAAGGTCGGGCTGATGGACGAGGAGCGCCGCACCTCGGCCAATCTCGCCGCCTGCATCCACGCGGTCCGGGACCGGATCGTCTTCGTCAACACCGGCTTCCTCGACCGCACCGGCGACGAGATCCACACTTCGATGCGCGAAGGGCCGATGATCCCCAAGGGGGAGATGAAGGCGAGCGCCTGGATCACCGCCTATGAGGGGCGCAATGTCGCGATCGGCCTCGCCTGCGGCTTTTCCGGCCGGGCGCAGATCGGCAAGGGGATGTGGGCGGCGCCGGATCTGATGGCCGACATGCTCATCCAGAAGATCGCCCACCCGCAGGCCGGCGCCAGCACCGCCTGGGTGCCGAGCCCGACCGCCGCCGTGCTGCACGCGCTCCATTATCACCAGGTGGACGTGTGCGCGCGGCAGGAGGCGCTGAAGAGCGCGCCCGTTCCCCCGCTCGGCGCCTTGCTTGCCGTGCCGCTGGCGACGGGCCGCAACTGGACTCCCGAGGAAATCCGCGCCGAGCTCGACAACAATGCGCAGGGCATATTGGGTTATGTCGTGCGCTGGATCGATCAGGGCGTCGGCTGCTCCAAGGTGCCCGACATCCGCGACGTCGGCCTGATGGAGGACCGCGCGACTCTGCGCATCTCATCGCAACATATTGCCAACTGGCTGATGCATGGAATCTGCACCGCGGAGGAGGTTGACGCCGCGCTGGCCCGCATGGCGGCGCGGGTCGACGCCCAGAATGCGCTCGACCCACTCTACCGGCCGATGGCGGGCAATGAGGAGACCAGCCTCGCCTTCCAGGCCGCCCGCGCCCTCGTCTTCGAAGGCGCCGCCCAGCCCAACGGCTATACCGAGCCGCTGCTGCACGCCTTCCGGCGGCGGGCGAAGGCGGAGGGCATGAATGGGGACAGTTACTAGTAACTGTCCCCGCTCGAGCCGGCCCCCGTCATCGAACCGTCACATCTCTGTCACGGAACCTCCCGCATAGCGCTATAGCCCGGCTTGAGGGCATCGGCCCCGAGCGCCACCGGGAGGAGATGACGGGATGATGAACGGCAACCTCCTTCTGGTCGAGGACGATCCCGCTTTGGCGGACCTGCTCAAATGGCATTTCGAGCGCGAGGATTTCAATGTCGCCCACACAGGCGACGGCGACGAGGCGCTGCTGCTCGCCGCCGAGACTCCGCCGGATATCATCCTGCTCGACTGGATGATCGAAGGCATATCCGGGCTCGAAGTCTGCCGCCGCGTGCGCCGCGCGCCCGAGACCGCCAACGTCCCGATCATCATGCTGACCGGGCGCGGCGAGGAGGCGGACCGGGTGCGCGGGCTCGAGACCGGCGCCGACGATTACGTCACCAAGCCCTTTTCCCCGCGCGAGCTGGTGGCGCGGGTGCGCGCCGTGCTGCGCCGGGTGCGGCCGGCGCTGGCGGGCGAATTGCTCAAGTTCGCCGATCTCGAAATGGACATCGTCAGCCACAAGGTGAAGCGCGCCGGCAAGACCATCCCGTTGGGCCCCACCGAATTCCGGCTGCTGCGCCATTTTCTCGAACATCCGGGCCGGGTGTTCAGCCGGGCGCGGCTGCTCGATTCGGTCTGGGGCCGCGACCGCGACATCGAATTGCGAACCGTCGACGTCCACATCCGCCGCCTCAGGCAGGCGATCAACCTGGGCGGCAAGCCCGAGCTGATCCGCACCGTCCGCTCGGCGGGCTATGCGCTCGACGACGATGGCGCTTAGCTCTAACGCTCGGGCATGGCCTATAGTCTGACTAGTCTGAGCCTCAGGGAGAAGCGGCTGATCCAGGCGGCCGGAATCCTGATTATCCTGTTCCTGCTCTATCTGCTTTTCCTGCGCGGCGGCACGGCCCCCGTCGCACCCGTCGTCCCGCTCGACCAGCCCGCGCCGCAAGCCGTGCCGCCGCCAGTCGCCGCGATGCCGGCGCAACCGCCCGCGCCGGCCGCGGACCTGTCCGGCCTCAGGCTGCACGGCCTGCTCGCAAGCGGAGCGGTGATCGGCTTCGCCAACGGGCAACAGAGGCTGGTCATGGTCGGGCGCGAGGCCTTGCCCGGCCTGACGCTGCGCCGGATCGAGCAGAACCATGCCGTGTTCGACGCGGCCGGCGGCGAGATGCGGCTCGGCTTCGACGGCCCGGTCCAGGCCGCGCCCGGCATGCCTTCGTCGGCGCCCGCGCCCGCGCCCGGCACATCCTCCGCGCAAGGGGCGCAGCGCGAGGAAAGCCTGCGCTACCGGCTCGGCCTCGCCCCGCGCCGCGCCGGCGGCCGCGTGACCGGCTTCACCGTCCGCTCGAACGTCGAGATGCCGGCGCTGGCCCGGGCCGGGATTCGCCCGGGGGACGTCATCACCGGGGTCAATGGCAGCGTCTTCGACGAGGAAAGGATGCAGGAGCTGGCCTGGCAGATCGCCAATTCGAGCCGCGTCGAATTCGAGGTCGAACGCGGCGGCCAGCGCCTGCGCCTCTCCCTCCCGCGCCGCTGAAATTGTGACTGCGCGATGACCGGGCCGCGTCGAACAAGTGACAGTTAAGTGACGGAAAAATAAACACATAATCGCACCCGTCCTGTAACAAAAGCATCATCCTCGCCCCCTAGCCCCGGCGCTGAAGGCGACTCCCCGTCGAGTCGCCCGCACCATCGGCAAAGGGGGTCTCCGCCATGTCCAAGCTGCGCGCGTTCCTGGTTCTCGGCTCCATGGCTCCGGCGGTCGCCGCGTGCGGGCCGACCGATGTCGCTTCCCCCGGCGAGGGCACGATCGTCGTCGGAACCCCCGCCCCGACTCCGACGCCCACGCCGACTCCTACGCCGGGCACCCCCGCCGCGTCCTGCCCGGCCGGCTATGTCGACCGCGGCGTCGTCGGCACGCGCCGCGCCTGCGAGCTGCCGCCGCGCTTCACCGTGGACACCACCATTCAGAACCTGCCCGGCGTCGCTTATTCGATCGCCGGCCCCGTCAATGTCGGCACCGATGTCGGCGGCGACGGCACCGCGGCGGGCGGCCAGCAGGTCACGCTGACGATCCAGGCGGGCACCCTCCTCTTCGCCTCGGCCGGCAACGACTATCTCGTCGTCAACCGCGGCTCGCGCCTCAACGCGATCGGCACCGCCGCCGCGCCGATCATCTTCACCGCGCGCTCCAATGTCGAAGGCACCGCGACCGATACCAGCCAGGGCCTGTGGGGCGGCATCATCCTCCTTGGCCGCGCGCCGATCAGCGACTGCAACACAGCGGTCGCCGGCGGCTCCGTCAATTGCCAGCAGGTGATCGAGGGCACGACCAGCGCGCTCTACGGCGGCGCCACCGCCACCGACAATTCGGGCACGCTGCAATATGTCCAGATCCGCTATTCGGGCTTCGCGATCGCGCCGGGCAACGAGCTGCAGGGCCTGACATTGGGCGGCGTCGGCAATGCGACGACGATCGACCATATCCAGGTCCATAACAGCTCGGACGACGGGATCGAGATTTTCGGCGGCCGGCCGAACCTCAAGCATCTCGTCATCACCGGCGCCGACGACGACAATCTCGACACCGATTTGGGCTATCGCGGCACCATCCAGTTCGTGATCAGCGTGCAGAAGCCGGGCGGCGACGGCGATTCGGTGATCGAGGCCGATTCGAACGGCAATGAGGACGCGCTGCCGCGCCAATATACCCGCGTCTCCAACCTCACCGCGATCCAGAATCACAACGGCTCGGGCGGCAACGCCATCTTGATGCGCGGCGGCACCGATTATGCGCTCCTCAACAGCGTCATCGTCAGCACCGCGGCCTGCCTCGACATCGACGAAACCGGCGGCACCACGACCCGGGCCGCCGACACGCCGCTGCAGGATCTCGGGCCGCCGGTCTTCCGCTCGGTCCGGCTCGCCTGCCCGACCGACTTCCGCAACGACGGCAATGTCGCAGTGGCGACGCTGCAGGCGATCTTCGGCAGCGGCACCAACAATAACAATTCGGCCCACGTCTCGACGCTGGCGAGCGTCTTTATCAACGGCGCCAACGAGACGGCGGTGCCCGCGACCGACCCGACGGCGTTCAACGCCGACAGCTTCGCCACCGTCAACGCCGCCGCGCCGAACCGGCTGACCCTCGTCGGCTATATCGGCGCGGTGCAGAGCGCCGCCGACACCTGGTTCGCCGGATGGGCCTGCAATTCGGGCTATGCGAATTTCGGCGGCACGAGCGCCAATTGCACCGCCATCCCGCTCTCCTGACCGGCATCGCCGCCTAGCGCCAACGAACCACGGGGGAGTCGATGAGCCGGAGAATCACATATTTGGGGCTGCTCTTCACGACCGCTCTGGTCGCACCCTCTCTTGCCTTCGCGCAGACGCCGGCGCCGGCGTCTGCTCCCGAAGAGGCGCAGGCCGCGCCGCCCGCAGGGGAGGAGGCCCCCGCCGCCGTCGAGCCGGACCAGGAGACGCCGCCGGAAGAGTCCCAGCGGGTCGAGGTCTCCGCCCCGGGCGCCGACATCGTCGTGACCGGCACCCGCGGCAATATCGTGCGGCAGACGCCCCAGGTCCTCTCGGTCCTCTCGGGCGCCGACATCGCCCGCACCGGCGAGGGCGACATTGCAGGCGCGCTGCAGCGAGTCACCGGGCTCAGCGTCGTCGGCAACGGCTTCGTCTTCGTGCGCGGCCTCGGCGACCGCTATTCGCTCGCCTTGCTCAACGGCTCGCCCTTGCCCAGCCCGGAGCCGCTGCGGCGGGTGGTCCCGCTCGACATCTTCCCGACCGGCGTGATCGCCAGCGCGCTCGTCCAGAAGAGCTATTCGGTCAATTATCCGGGCGAGTTCGGCGGCGGCGTGATCAACCTCACCACGCCCGCGGTGCCGCGCGAATCCTTCCTCGACATCGGAATCAGCGCGACCGCCGACGTCGAATCGACCTTCCAGCTCGGCTATTCCTATTACGGCTCGGACCTCGATCCGACCGGCTTCGACGACGGCACGCGCGATTTCCCCGGCGCGCTGCGCAACACGATGACAGCCGGAACGTTCAACGCCACCAGCGCGGCCCAGCGCCGCGATTTCGCAGCCGGCCTCGCCAACGCATCCACCACATTGCTGCAGCGGATGGGCGACACGCCGGCCAATGTCTCGGGCGAGGTTACCGGCGGCAGCTCGTTCGAGATACGCGGCGGCCGGCTCGGCTTCATCGCAAGCGCCGGCTACAGCAACAGCTGGCGCACGCGCGACGCGCTCCAGCAGACCACGACCGACCCCGGCCTTGCCGGCACGCCGCTGACCAGCTTCAACACCGTCAGCACGGACAACCGGATCATCGTCAGCGGCCTGCTCGGGCTCGGCGCCGAATTCGGCGGGCATCGTCTCCGCTGGACCAACCTCTATATCCGCGACACGCTCAAGCAGGGCCGCCTCGCCGCCGGCTTCAACCGCAACGTCGCCGATCAGGATCCGGCCCTGCCGCCCTCGCTGATGGAGCAGAACACCTATTGGTTCGAGCGCCAGCTGATCGACACGCAGCTGGTCGGCGAATTCCGCTTCGGCAATTTCAGCGTCGACCTGCGCGGCGCGTTTGCGACCACCCAGCGCGAATCGCCGTACGAGCGGACCTTCACCTATTTCTATCTCGGCGACGGCAATCCGGCGACGACCGGCAACACGGACGTCGACGATTACGTCAACAATCTGTCCTCGTCCGGACAGACGGCCAGCATCGCGTTCAGCGAGCTCAGGGAGGATCTCTATTCCGGCGGCTTGGACCTTGCCTATCGCTTCGAATCGCCGGTCCCGATCACGCTTTCCGCGGGCTACAGCTACAACCGGACCGAGCGCAGCTCATTCCGCTTCCAGTTCCAATATTTCAGCCCGGACGGCGCGCTGCCGCTCGGCGTCGCGCAGGAGCGGCCCGACTTCCTGGTCTCGGATTTCAACATCTATACGCACAACATCCAGCTGCGCGACGTTTCGGGCGCCGAGGGCGCGGCCGCCTATGACGCGGATCTGCGCGTTCACGGCGGCTACGGCCAGATCGAGGCCGAGCTGACCGATAATCTGCGCGCAACGGTGGGCGTGCGCTACGAGGACGGCGTCCAGAATGTGCAGCCGATCGGAAGCACGCTGGCGCCGACGCGGATCGCGAACACTTACTGGCTTCCCGCCGCCACGGT
Organism: Allosphingosinicella sp.; assembly: GCA_035629975.1. Taxonomy (GTDB): domain Bacteria; phylum Pseudomonadota; class Alphaproteobacteria; order Sphingomonadales; family Sphingomonadaceae; genus Allosphingosinicella. The sequence goes on from DASQLN010000021.1 coordinate 85,554, forward strand.
GACCTGGACCTTCATCGACAACATGCAGCTTCGGCTGCACGCGTCCAAGACCATCGCCCGGCCCCAGTTCCGCGAGCTGGCGGCCCAGGTCTATCAGGATTTCGAATCCGACCGCGAGTTCACCGGCAACCCGTTCCTGATCGATTCCGAGCTGCTCAACCTCGAGGCGCGCTACGAATATTATTTCGCGCCCGGCCAGCGTTTGTCGGTGGCGGGATTCTACAAGAAGATAGACAATCCGATCGAGACGGCGGCCTTCTTCGCCAGCGGGCAGAATCAGCTCAGGGCAGGCTTCGCCAACGCGCCCGAGGCGACCCTCTACGGCGCCGAGGTCGAGGTGCAGGCGCATCTCCCCCTCGCCGGCCTGGGCGGGAATTTCTTCTCCACCCGCAGGCTGATCCTGATCGGCAACTACACTTATGCCCAGTCGGAGATCAGGTCGGACGATTCCATGATCATCGGGCCCAATTTGCAGCCGGTCGCCGCCAACCTGCTGTTCCTCGACGGCGCCTCGATGAGCGGTCAATCCGACCATCTCGCCAACGTCCAGATCGGCATCGAGGATACGGAGAGCGTCAGCCAGGCGACCTTCCTCGTCTCCTACGCCAGCGAGCGGGTCGCCAATCGCGGCCCGATCCAGGGCCTGCTGCGCCAGCCGGACTTCATCGAGCGGCCGGGCCTGCGCCTCGATTTCGTGCTCCGCCAGGAAGTGCCGATCTTCGGCGCCCGCGCCGAATTCAAGTTCGAGGCGCGCAACCTCACCGGCCAGGACTATGAGGAATTTCAGCGGGCCGGCGACAATCGGATCGACATCAACAGCTACGAGGTCGGGAAGACCTTCAGCCTGGGGGTCACGGTGCATTTTTAGGGTGGGTTTCGGGCCAAGCGAAGCACCCGTCATTCCAGCGAAAGCTGGAATCCCACTTCTTCAATGCGCTCGAAAGGCAAAGAGATTCCAGCTTTCGCTGGAATGACGATTCAACTCCCCGTCTCCTGGTTCAAAGCCAAAACCCAGCCGCCGCCTGGGCCCGTTCCAGCGCTTCCTCGGCCGCGGCGATGGCGTCGCCCGCGGCGGCCTTGCGGCGGATGCGGTCGGCGCTGCCGCGCAGGCCGGGAGCGAGCTTGGCGGTCATCGCCTCGGCGGCGTCGGCATCGTTGAGGTCGCCGAGCCGCTCCTGCAGATCCTTGAGCGCGGCGATGAAGCGGTCCCGGCGGGCGAATTGCGCCTTCTTCGCGTAGAGGCCGGCGAGGAACTCGGCGGCGTAGCGCAATTTCTTGACGTCGAGCCTCAGGCGATGGCGGTCGTCGGATCCGGCCTTGCCGAGCCGGGCGCCGAGCCGCCGCACGCGGCGCCATTGCCGATCGAGCTGCTGGGTGGCGAGGCCGGCCAGCGCGCGCGAGGCGCGTTCCCTGAAGCGCCAGGCGCCGGCCTCGATCCACAGCGCCAGCCGCAGCATCAAGGCGCGCGCGCGCTCCGACGACAAGGCCGCCTCGACCCGGTCATAGGCCTTGTCCCGCGCCCGGAGCAGCCGGCCGTGCGCCGGATCGTCCGCGTCGAGGCCTACGTCGCCTGCGATGAGGACGTCGAGATTGCGGGCGTCGCCGAACTGGGCGGAGAGCCAGCTCAATTCATCGCGCACTGCCTGGTAATCCTTGCCGCGCACGGTCGTGCGGAACAGGGATAAAGCCGAACGCAGCCGGCGCATCGCGATCCGCGCCTGATGCAGCGCTTCGGAGTCGCGGCGCACGATGAGGACGATCTCGTTGAGCCGATAGTGGCGCAGGCACGCGCGCGCGACCGCGCGGAAGGCGTCGCCCTCGCTGATTGGCGGGACGAGGCCGACCGGCTCGGCCCGGGCGGCCCGGCCCAGCGTCTTTTCGGCCAGCGCATAGCCGCGCTCGGCCTTGCTGAGCACGCCGAGCCTGAGCGGCACTGCATCGCCGATCTCCTGCGCGAGCGCGAACAAGGCGCGGCGCTTGCCCTCCTTCAGCTCGAGCTCGAGCTCGCACAAAGGCGCTTTGTCCCGGCCGCCGGCGACATTGCCCTCGTCGAGCACGATCTCGATCCGGCTGCCTTTGTGGGCCACCAGCCAGCTGGTGCGCCTGAAGCTGGAGCGGACGCGGGACGCGAGCGGGCCGGTCCCGCCGGCGTCGAGCAGGCGTCCGAGCGGCGTCTTCGCCAGCGCCTCGCGGTCCGGGGTCGCGCCCGATATGTCGGCCTCCCATTCGCGCCGGACGAAGAGGCCCGCGGCGCTGGCGGGCTTGTGCTTGACGGTCTGGACGCGGCGGCCGTCGATGCGGCGTACCCGAAGCGAATAGCCGGCGCGGCGCAGCGCGCCGTCCTTGCTGTCGAAATAAGCGGTCTCGACATTGGCGACTCGCGCCGGCTCGCCGGCCAAAGCAGGGCAGGCGCGCAGCTTCGCGACATCGTCGGCCGCGAGGTCGAATTTCAGCTCGACTTCGTCAGACATGGCTTCCCCGCGAGCGCGCCCTCGCGCAGGGCGGGGATCGCACGAAGATGTTACGCTTTTTGTTCGTTTCCGTGTCAGGCGAGAATCGCGCGGTCGATCTGCTCGATCCGGGTGACTCCGGTCAGCGCCATCGCCACGCGCATCTCGGCCTCGATGATCTCGAGCAATCGCGCCACGCCCGCGCCGCCCCGGGCGGCCAGCGCATAGGCCCAGGCACGGCCGAGCAGCACGCCGTCGGCGCCGAGCGCGAGCATCCGCACCACGTCGAGCCCCGAGCGGACGCCCCCGTCGGCGAGGATCGTCGTCCGATCGCCCACCGCCTCGGCGATGGCGGGCAAAGCGCGCGCGGTGGAGGGCACGCCGTCGAGCTGGCGGCCGCCATGGTTGGAGACGACGATGCCGTCGGCGCCCGTGGCGGCCGCTTCCCGTGCATCCTCAGGATCGAGAATGCCCTTGATCACGAACTTGCGCGGCCACAGCGAGCGGATGAAATCCACGTCCTTCCAGGTCAGGGTCGCATCGAAATTGACCGCCGACCAGGTCAGGAAATCGAGCATGCCGGCCTTCGGGTCGAGCAGGTGCGCGACATTGCCGAGCGCGTGCGGGCGGCCGTTGATGCCCACGTCCCAGAGCCAGCGCGGGCGCCCGAGGGCCTGCATGAACCGCCGCGTCCGGCCCCTGAGGCCCGGCGCCGCGGTCAGCCCGGAATGGACGTCGCGATAGCGCGAGCCCGGCACCGGCAGGTCGACGGTGAAGAAGAGGACGGGGCATTCCAGCTCCACCGCATGCGCGATCATCTCGCGCATGAAGCCGCGGTCCCTGGTCACGTAGAGCTGGAACCAGATCGGCCTCTCGGCCCCCGCGCTGACTTCCTTGAGCGGGCAGCAGCCGACGGTCGAGAGCGTGAACTGGACCCCCGCCGCCTGCGCAGCGCGTGCCGCCTGCACCTCGCCGCGCCGCGCATACATGCCCGCGAGGCCCACCGGCCCGAGGGCGAGCGGGAGTGCGAGCTTCTGCCCGAACAATTCGGCCGAAAGATCGAGCTGCGACACATCGCGCAACACGCGCTGGCGCAGCGCCACCTCGGCCAGGTCCGACGGGTTCCGCCGCAGCGTCACCTCGCCATAGGAACCGCCGTCTATATATTCGAAGAGGAAGCGGGGCAGGCGCCTCTGAGCGGCGGCGAGGAAATCAGAGGCCGAGGCGATGCGCATGGATGAAGCCTAGCCTGCCAGGCCGAGGATGAGGAGCAGAGCCCTGTCGACGCGTCCCATATCCTCGGGCGACAAAGTGCCAATGACGTTGCCCACCTGGTCGCGGCGGGCGGTGACGAGAATGTCGGTCATGAGGTCCGAGGTCTCGCGCAGGCCATTGCCGCTATCCGGCTGAAAACGAAGCCGCAGCACACGGGCGTCGGACAACTCGCTGGTGAACGGCGCAACCACCAGCGTGGGAACATCCGCGAATTTATCGGACTGGACGATAACCGCCGGGCGGGGCTTGCCGCCGAAACCGCCGCCCGTCGCAATTGTGACGACGTCGCCGCGTTTCAAGCCGGATCGTCCGGCGGCCAATATTGCAGGGCCTGGATCGATGCCCACTCCTCAGGATGATCGGCCCAGAACCTGTTGATGGCCGCGCATTCGCGGCGCGCCTCTGCCTTGAACTCAGGCGAATCTACGTCGGGCACCCAGAATTGCTTGAGCCGCAGCCCCTGCGCGCGCAGCGCCGCGCGGCGCTTGGCGACCCGCTCGCGGCCGGGGATAGGTCCGGGCCTGTTCATCGTCGTCTCCGTTACATGTAACGTAAGCCGAAAAGCGCGAATCCGCAAGCGCGGTGCCGCTAAAGTCCCAGCCCGTCCCAGAGCAATTTCGCGCCCGCCGCGACCATCAGCACGTAGACGATCGTGTAGAAGCGCTCGACCGGCACCTTGCGCACCAGCCACACGCCGGCGAGGCTGGCGAGGAGGGCGAAGGGGAGAAGGACGAGGGTCGCCAGCGCATTCTCCCGGGTAAACTGGCCCAATGCCACATAGGCCGGGACCTTGATCCAATTGAGCGTCGCGAAGAAGATGGCGGTGGTGCCGATGAAGACGTCGCGCGCCAGCCGGCGCGGCATCACCCACATCTGGTAGGGCGGGCCGCCGGCATGGGCGATCTGGCTGGTGAAGCCGGTGGCCACGCCGAACAGGCTCCCCACCCAGGCGGGCGACCGGCTCGAGGCCGCGACCCGTCCGCCGCGCTCGGCCCACAGGCGGTAGAGCCCGAACAGCACCGAGATCGCGCCGACCGCGACCAGGATGGCGGCCGATGAAACCGAGGCGGCGAACAGCCAGCCGAGCCCCACGCCGAGGATCGCGCCGGGCAGCATGATCGCGAGGATGCGGCCGTCCCAGCTCTTGCGGAAGGCGGTCACCCCGATCGCGTCCTGGGCGATCAGGATCGGCAGCAATATGGCGGCGCCGCGCACCGGATCCATGCCGAGCGCCATGAGCGGCATGCCGAGCGCGCCCATGCCCGAAAAGCCGCCCTTGGCCAGGCCGATCAGGAGGACGGCCGGAATGGCGTAGAGATAGAAGGCTGCGTCGGTCGGCATCGGCCCCCTTCGTCATTCCAGCGAAAGCTGGAATCTCACTTCTTCTTTGCCAATGCCCGCAAGGCAAAGGGATTCCAGCCTGCGCTTGAATGACGGTGGCGGTTCACCGCCTACCCGCCGCAGCTGGCGTCCACTCCGACCCCTCCCCATAAGGGGGCCTGACCGTCAACCACCGTCGGTGACGGCCTTCACGCCTGGCGAAACCGGAGACAGCCGCGGGCTTAGAAGGTGAATGGCGAACACGGCGATGAAATAGGTCATCGTGCAGGCGGCGAAGATGAGCGTGTAATTCCCTGCCGTCGCGTCGAGCACCAGCCCGGTCGATTTCGCCATGATCATGCCGCCTATGCCGCCCGCGAAACCGCCAAGACCGATCACCGAACCCACGGCGCGCTTCGGGAACATGTCCGGCGGCAGCGAGAGCAGATTCGACGAGAAGGATTGGTGTCCCGCCAGCGCGAGGCCGATCAACGCAACCGCCAGCCACATAGTGTCGATGCTCGTGACGAACAGCAAAGGCAGGACGCAGCATCCGGAAACCAGCATCGTGAACTTGCGCGCGAAATTGGGGGTACGGCCGTTCTGGATCAGCTTCGACGACAGCCAACCGCCGGCGATGCTTCCCACGTCCGCGAGCAGGTACATGGCGATCATCGGCAGCAGCACGACCTTCAGGTCGACCTGGTAGGTGCTGGCAAAGTAGCTCGGAAGCCAGAAGAGCATCAGAAACCAAACCGGGTCGGTCAGGAACTTGGCGACGGCAAAGGCCCACGCTTCGCGCTTGGTCACGATCTGGCCCCAGCCGATCCGCTCCGTCATCTCCGGTGGATCGTGCTCGATCCAGGCAAGTTCGCCTTCGCTCACCTTTCCGCTTTCCCGCGGATTGCTGTACAGCCACAGCCACAGGACGAGCAGGACCACGCCGAACAGACCGGAATAGATGAAGGTCTCGCGCCAGCCAAAGCCGAGATAGGCCATGAACAGCCACACCGTCGGCGCCGCCAGGATCACGCCGATCGTCGTGGCGCTGTTCACCCAGCCGATGGCGTAAGCGCGCTCCTTCTGCGGGAACCACTCGCTGCTTGCGCGCACCACCGCCGGGAAGTGGCCGGCCTCGCCGACGCCAAGGCCGATACGCGCCAGCATGAAGGAGACGACGCTGGTGGCAAAGCCGTGTGCCACATGGCCGATCGTCCAGATGGTGATCGCGATCGCATAGCCGATCTTCGGGCCGAAGCGATCGATCAGCCATCCCATCAACAGGAAGCCGAGCGCGTAGGCCGCCTGAAAGGCGGTGACGATGTTGCCGTAGTCGTTCTCGCTCCACCCCAGCTCCTTCCTGAGATCCGGAGCGAGCAGGCCGAGCATGGTGCGATCGATGTAGTTGACGGTGGTGGCGGCGAAGAGCAGCGCCACGATCGCCCAGCGATAGCGCCCGATGCGGGGCACCGCAGTCCCGCGCCCGGGCGCGCTGGCTCCCTGATCGGCGGCCTCGACCATGTTTTTCCTCTCCCTTTGCGCTCGTCCGGCGTTTTCCGGATTTGTATGGGAAACCGGTGTCATATACAATCCCGCCGGATCGAGAGGAGGAAGGGATATGCGGATCGGAATGGCGGTGGCGCTGGCGGCGGGCCTGGCGTCATGCGGGCAACCCAGCGGGAACCGGCAGGCGGAGGCGAACAAGCAGGCGGCGGCGCCCCCGGCGGAGTCGAACCGGGTCGCGGCGTCGGGCAAGGTCGAGGTGGCGCTGGCCGACGTGCCGGCGCCGGTGCTGGCGGCGGCGAGGGCGGCGCGGCCGGGCTTCGTCCCGGCCGAGGCCGAATCGGAGACGCGCGACGGGCGGCTCTATTACGACATAGAGGGGCGGCTCGCCGACGGCTCGGAGGTCGAGTTCGACATCATGGAGGAAGGCGGGCGCTGGCGCGTGGTCGAGACCCAGCGCGACATCGCCTTCGCCGCCGCGCCCGCGCCTGTGCGGGCCGCGGCGCTGGCGCAGGATTCGGCGCTGGTCCCGACCCGGGTGATCGAGAGCGTCCAGGCGGACGGGCTGGTGATCTTCGAGCTCTATCAGGGAGAGCGAAAGGTCGAGGTGCGATGGGACGGCCGCCGAGCGCAGGTGCTCGGGCGCGAGTGGGCGCATTAGGGCTTGATCGGATGCCTTCATCTCTCAGCCGTTCGGGCTGAGTCTGTCGAAGCCCTTGCCTGACCCTTGGCTGCAGGAAGAAGAAGAGCCCTTCGACAGGCTCAGGGCGAACGGAGCGTACTTCAACCCTGCCGGATCAATTCCAGATCCTATTCGGGCTCCGCGGCCACCAGGGTGCAGGCGAGGCTGAGGCCGTCGCTGAAGCGCGCCTCCACCGTCTGGCCGGGGAAGGCGCGATGAACTCCGGTGACGGCGCCCGACGAGATCCACTGGCCCGGCGAAAGCGCGATGCCGCGCCGCGCCATCAGCTCGAACAGGAAGCGCGCGGCGCCGATCGCGCCGTCCGGGAAGTCCGCAGCGCGGCCGCGGCCGACCTCAGCGCCGTCGATCCGCGTCGTCACCTCCCAATTCTCAAAGCCGCTCGTCCGCCAATCGACGACCTGCGGCCCGATGACGAGGCCGTTATTGTTGCCGAAATCGGAGATGACGGCGATCGGGCCGAGCTCGTTGATCGAGCCCAGAGGGGAGCTGGCGATCTCAATGCCGATCTGCACCGCGCCGACCAGGTCGGCCGCTTCGGCGAGGCTGTAATCGCGCTGCCCGGCGGGCGGCGTCGCACCGATCCTCAGCAGGAATTCGGCCTCGCCCGCGGCGAAGCCGGCGGCGAAGACGGGCATCTCCACCGCCGTGCCGGCGGCGCCCGCAGCGGCTTCGTGGAAGATCGGCCCGGCCAGCCGGTCGGTGCCGAAGCGGTCGATCAACGGCGGCGGGACGCGGCCGACCTTCCAGCCGATCACCGGCCGGCCCCAGCGCGCGATCGCCTCGTCCTGGATCGCATAGGCTTCGTCGAGCGTCGCGGGGAAATCGCCTGGATAATCGTCGAGCCCGGCGGCGGCCCGGCGCGCGGCGAGGAATCGGCCGGCGATCCGGCTGCGGGCATCTACGAGGGTCACGCTCTCTCCCCGGGAGTTTTTCTTTTGCTAACGGAAACCGGTGTCATAAGCAACTGGCCGAAACCGGCGCGGGCGCGTTCAGGTGCGGCGGAGGAGCGCGGCGGCGCTCGCGCGGGCCGCTATCGCGGCCCCGTCCACGGCTTCGCCGCGCGGCACCAGCCAGGAGCCGCCGACGCAGGCGACGGCCGGCAGATCGAGCCAATCCTGGGCATTGTCCTGGGTGATCCCTCCGGTCGGGCAGAAGCGGACCTCGCCGAACACCGCGCTGAGCGCCTTGAGCACCGGCATCCCCCCGGCGGCCTCGGCGGGGAAGAATTTGAGGCGCCGGAAGCCCAGGTCCAAAGCGCGCATGACGTCGCCGGTCGTGCTGACGCCCGGCAGATAGGGGAGGCCCGCCTCGATCATTGCATCGCCGAGCCGCTCGGTCAGGCCCGGGCTGACGATGAATTCGGCGCCGGCCTCGATCGCGGCGCGCAACTGGGCCGGGTCGAGCACGGTGCCGGCGCCCACGATAGCGCCCGGCACCGTCTTCATCTCGCGAATCGCGTCGAGCGCCACTGGGGTGCGCAAGGTCACTTCGAGCACCGGCAGCCCGCCCTCGACCAGGGCTTCGGCGATCGGCCGGGCGTCCTCGACCCGGTCGACGACCAGGACGGGGATGACGGGCGCGAGGCCGATGAGGCGGTCGATCTCGCTCACAGCGTAACCCCGCGCTTCCAGATCGCGATGTCGCGCTCGCCGGCGCGCTCGGCGGCGGTCGGCGCGCCCGACGCGATGGCGGCGATGCGCGCGGTCAGCGCCTCCTCGGCGGCCTCGAAGCCGTCGGCAAGCACGGTCCCTGCGTCGAAATCGATCCAGCCCGGCTTGCGCGCGGCGAGCGCGCTGTTGGTCGCGATCTTCACCGTCGGCACGGGGAAGCCCATCGGCGTGCCGCGGCCGGTGGTGAACAGAATCAGGGTCGCGCCCGCCGCCGCAAGCGCCGTGGAGGAGACCGCGTCGTTGCCCGGCGCTTCGAGGATGCTCAGGCCCTTGCGCCTCAGCCGCTCGCCGTAAAGCAGCACATCGGCCACCGGCGCGCGGCCGGCTTTCTGGACCGCGCCAAGCGACTTCTCCTCCAGCGTGGTGATGCCGCCCTCGATATTGCCGGGCGAGGGATTCTCCGAGACAGTCTGGCCGGCGGCGAGATAATAACGCTTGAAGCCGTTCACCACGCCGACCAGCGCATCGAACGTTGCGGCGTCGCGCGCGCGCGCCATGAGCAGCCGCTCGGCGCCGAACATTTCGGGGATCTCGGTGAGGATCGCGGCGCCGCCGCTGCCGATCACCCGGTCGGCGACGCGGCCGACGAGCGGGTTGGCGGTGAGACCGGAGAAGCCGTCCGAGCCGCCGCATTTGAGGCCGACGACCAGGTCGCCGAGCGGGAAGGGCTGGCGCGTATAGAGCGCGGCGGTGGCGGCGAGCGCATCGACATGCGCAAGGCCCGCCTCGATCTCGTCCTCCTCGCTCTGCGCCCGCAAGGTGCGCACACGGCCGCGCAGGGATTCAGGTATCTCCTCCATCAGCCGGTCGAGCTGGTTCGATTCGCAGCCCAGCCCGATCAGCAGCACGCCCCCGGCATTGGGATGGCAGGCCAAAGCGGCGAGCAAAGAGCGCGTCCCGTCCAGATCCTCGCCGAGCTGCGAGCAGCCGTGCGGGTGGCCGAAAGCGAAGACGCCGTCGACCGCTTTGGCGTGGCGGGCATGAGCGATTGTCGCGATCCGCTCGGCGGTGCGGGCGACGCAGCCGACCGTCGGCAGGATCCAGATTTCGTTGCGTATGCCGACGCGGCCGTCCGGCCGGCGATAGCCCTGGAAGCGCGTGGCAAGGTCCACGGGCAGAGGCGTGGGCGGCACGGGCGCGTAAGCATAGCCTTCGACGCCGGTCAGCAAAGTCTCCAGATTGTGGCTGTGGACATGGCCGCCGGCCGCGACCCGCGCGGTGAGCCGCCCGATCGGCCAGCCATATTTGCGCACCAATGTGCCCGCCTCGAGATCGCGCAGCGCCTGCTTGTGGCCCAGCGGCACCTCGTCGGTCGCTCTTAACGCAACGGCGACGTCGTCCGCCGGGCTCAATTGCAGCAAAGCGGGCGCTTCGGGCGCGGTCGGGAGAGGGCTGGCTTGTGACATTTGGAAACCGGTGTCAGACTAAAGCCGCTCGCCTTTGCGGGCAAGGGCGCGCTAATCAGCGGCGGGGAGTGACGAGATTGGCCAAGCCGAAGGACAGCCGGGCCGTTGGCGAGCGCGCGGCGCGCTCGACGATCAACGACGTCGCCCGCCTCGCCGGCGTCTCCAAGAAGACGGTCAGCCGGGTGATCAACCGCTCGCCTCTGCTCAACGAGGAGACGCGCGAGAAGGTCGAGAAGGTTATCCGCGAGCTCGGCTACGTCCCCAATCCGCAGGCCCGCGCGCTGGCCCTCAGGCGCAATTTCCTGATCGGCCTGATCCACGACAATCCCAACGCGCAGATGGTCCTGAACGTCCAGCAGGGCATATTGGAGGCGCTTGCCGGCACCGAGTTCGAGATGGTCGTGCGCCCCGTCGACCGCAGCTCGCAGATGATGCTCGAGGACGTGCGCGACTTCCTCGAGCGCCAGCGCCTGTTCGGAGTCGTGCTGCTGCCGCCGATCAGCGAGAATGACGCGCTCGCCCGCCTCTGCGACGAGGTCGGCTGCCGTTACGTGCGCATGGGCTCGGCCGAGCTCGACGACGCCGCCCACATGGTCGCCTCCAACGACCGCGACGCCGTGCGGGAAGCGACCGACCATCTGATCGAGATGGGCCACAAATTGATCGCGCTGATCGAAGGGCCCGACGGCTTCCGCTCGGCGCGCGAGCGCAGGCTCGGCTTCGAGGATTCGCTCGCCGCTGCCGGGCAGAAATTGCCGCGCAGCCTGATCGCGCGCGGCAATTATACGTTCGAGACCGGAGTCACCGCCGCCGAGCGCCTGCTCGACCTCTCGCCGCGCCCCACCGCGATCTTCGCCAGCAACGACGAAATGGCCGCCGGCGTCGTCTTCGCCGCGCGCGAGCGGGGCATCGCGGTGCCGGAGGAATTGTCCGTGATCGGCTTCGACGACACCCCGATCGCCGCCCATATCTGGCCGCCGCTGACCACGGTGCGCTGGCCGATGGTCTCGATGGCGCGCTCGGCGGCGCGCAAGCTGGTGGGCGACATGGTCGGCGGCCTGGCGGCGGGCGAGCAACCGAGCGAATTGCCTTCGACCCTGGTCAAGCGCGCCAGCGTCGCGCCGCCGCCGGGGTAACACCCCTTCGTCATCCCCGCGAAAGCGGGAATCCAGTTCTGCTTCGCGCTCTTCGGATGCGAAGGAAAGAGAAGAAACTGGATTCCCGCTTTCGCGGGAATGACGATTGAATGGAGTGCTGACACCGGTTACCACGCAGCAAAAGGGCTTCAGGAGAGTCGGATGTTCGAGAGGACTTATTACGCCACCCATCCGGACATGATGGAATGCGTCTCCAACGAGGAATTGCGCGACCGCTATCTGATTTCCGGCCTGTTCCGCGAAGGCGAGTGCGTGCTCAACTACACCCATGCCGACCGCTTCGTGATCGGCGGCGTCGCAGTCGCGGGGGATGCGGTGCGGCTGCCCGAGCAGAGCGAGCCGGCCTCGGCCGCGGGCCATCCCTTCCTCGAGCGGCGCGAGCTCGCCATCGTCAATGTCGGCTCGGTGGAGGGCACAGTCACGGTCGATGGCGAGGCCTTCGCGCTCGGCAACAAGGATTGCCTCTACGTCACCATGGGCGCCACCGACGTGGTCTTCTCCGGCGCGGGCGCGCGTTTCTACCTCGCCTCCTGCCCAGCGCATAAGGCGTTCGACACGCGCAAACTGGAGATCGCCCAGGCCAACGCGCTGGAGCGCGGCAGCCTCGAGGAATCGAACGAGCGGACCATCTACCAGCTCGTCATTCCGGGCGTGTGCGACAGCGCCCAATTGGTGATGGGCCTGACCGTGCTGCGCCCGGGCTCGGTGTGGAACACGATGCCGCCGCACATCCACGAGCGGCGCAGCGAAATCTATTTCTATTTCGAGCTGCCCAAGGAGAATGACCGCGTCTTCCATTATATGGGCGAAGGCGAGGCGATGCGGCATATCGTGGTTGCGAACGAGGAAGCGGTGATCTCGCCGCCCTGGTCGATCCACATGGGCTCGGGGACGCGGGCCTATGCCTTCATCTGGGCGATGGCGGGGGAGAATCAGGATTATACCGACATGAACGTGCTCGACATCTGCCAGCTGCAATGACGCGACTGCGTTATTGCATCCCCGCGCAGGCGGGGATCCAGGAGGGAAGCAAGACTGGGTTCCTGCTTTCGCAGGAACACGGGAGTGACGAATGACCAATGCCTTCGACCTCACCGGCAAATGCGCCATCGTCACCGGCGCCAATACCGGCATCGGCCAGGCGATCGCGGTGGCGCTGGCCGGGGCCGGCGCGGACGTGGCGCTGGTAGGCCGTTCGCGCGCAGAGGAAACCGCGGACCAGGTGCGCGCGCTCGGGCGCGGCGCCGCCCTGATCGACGCCGATCTGTCGACCAGTGCGCCGGTTCAGGACATAGTCGACCAGACCCTGGCCGAGCTCGGCGGGCTCGACATCCTCGTCAACAATGCGGGCATCATCCGCCGCGCCGATGCGGTCGATTTCAGCGAGGCGGATTGGGATGCGGTGATCGACACCAATTTGAAGAGCCTGTTCTTCCTCTGCCAGGCCGCCGGCCGGCACATGATCGCCCGGGGCTCGGGCAAGATCGTCAACATCGCCTCGCTCTTGAGCTTCCAGGGCGGAATCCGCGTGCCGAGCTACACGGCGGCCAAATCCGGCGTCGCGGGCCTCACGAAAGCGCTCGCCAACGAATGGGCGGGCAAGGGCGTCAACGTCAACGCGATCGCGCCCGGCTATATCGCCACCAACAACACCGCCGCGCTCCGGGCGGACGAAACCCGCAACCGCCAGATATTGGAGCGCATCCCTGCGGGACGCTGGGGCGCGCCTTCGGACATTGCGGGGGCGGCCGTGTTCCTCGCCTCCAGCGCGTCCGATTATGTGAACGGCCACGTTCTCGCGGTGGACGGCGGGTGGCTGGGCCGCTGATCGACCGGCGCACGGCGCTTGCTGGGCTCGCCGCGGCGCCGCTGCTGATGGCGCAATCGGCCCCGGCGGCGGGCGTGCGGACCTTTCTCGGCATACGCTACGGGCGCGCCGACCGATTCCGTGCGCCGACGCCCGTATCGGACGCGCCGCTCGGCAGCTACGGTCCCTCGGCACCGCAGCGCGGGCTGGCGGGCAGCGAGGATTGCCTGTTCCTCAACATCTGGACGCCGGCCAGGGATCGGCGCGCGCGTCCCGTTCTGGTCTATTTCCACGGCGGCGCTTACTCGACCGGCACGCCGAACAACCCGCTGCTCGACGGCAGCAATCTCGCCGCCCGGGGCGACGCGGTGGTGGTCACCGTCGCGCATAGGCTCAACCTCTTCGGCTATCTCTATCTCGCCCGCCTCGATCCGCGCTTTTCCGACAGCGGCAATTGCGGCCAGCTCGATCTCATCCTCGCCTTGCAATGGGTGCGCGACAATATCGCCGCGTTCGGCGGCGATCCCGGCAAAGTGACGGTCTTCGGCCAGTCGGGCGGCGGCGCCAAGATCGCCACTTTGATGGGGACGCCCGCGGCCCGCGGCCTCTTTCACCGCGCCGCGACGATGAGCGGCCAGCAGGTGACCGCGTCGGGCCCGCTGCACGCGACTGAGCGGGCGCGGGCCTTCATGGCGGCCGTCGGCGCGTGGACGGCGGAGGACCTGCTTGCCATGCCGGTCGAGCGGCTGCTCGGGGGGCTGGACGCGACCGACCCAATTCTCGGCGGCGGCATCTACATGGGGCCGGTCCTCGACATGAAGTGGCTAACCCGCCACCCCTTCTGGCCCGACGCCAATCCGCAAGGCAATGCGATCCCGATGATGCTCGGCAACACGCGCGACGAGACGCGCGGCTTCTACGGGCCCGATCACCCGAAGATCGTCGGCCTGACCTGGGACAATCTCGCCGAGAGGATGGCGCCCGAGTTGCGCATCGACGTCCATCCCGAATGGCTGGTCGCCGAATATCGGCGGCTGTTTCCCTCTTATTCGGCCGAACAGGTCTTCTTCGCGGCGACCACGGCCGGCCGGAGCTGGCGGGCGCAGGTGATCGAGGCGGAGGAGCGGGCGCGCGCCGGCGTCCCCGCTTATGTCTACCAGCTCGATTTCCCCCAGCCGGCCCCGCACGGCGCAGACATCCCGCTCGTCTTCGGTACCTGGTCAGACCCCGCCTCCCGTCCGGTCAGCGACGCGATAATGGCGGCCTTCCTGCGCTTCGCCCGCACCGGCGATCCGGGCTGGGCGCCCTACAGGATGCCGGCGCGGCGCACGATGATCTTCGACCGCGCACCGCGCGTCGCCGGCGATCCGCGGCGCGCCGAGCGCGAGCTCTTTGAGCGCATCCCCTATATCCAGCCGGGGACCTGAGCAAAGCTCAAGGGCGGCCGTTATTGTCGACGGGGCGGCAGCGCTCCCGATAATTCGCGATCATCGCCTCGAATTCGGGCTGGACCTCGCCGGCGATGCTGAGCGACCGGCCGAACTCCGCCGCGCCGATCCAGTCACGAAGCACAATCGCACCCTGGGCATCGAGGATCCGGACCTCCAGATCGGTGGCCCCGGCAAGCAACGCCAGGACCGGGGCCCAATGCGTGCGCAGGCTGACAATGCCATTGGCGCTGGGCCTATGCAGCTCCGAGCGCACCACCGGATCGCCGGCCGCCGCGCCGGGTCGCGCGACTTCCACGCGATATTGCGCGTTTGTATCCGACGGCCGGTAGCCGACGAGAATCTCGCCGCCTCTCGCCGTGTCCCGCATTTCCGCTCGACCGTTCCACGAGGCTAGAATCACTGTGCGGTCGGGCGCGCGCTCGGCGAACCAAGTGGTCACGGGCGGTTCGGAAACGCCCGCCGTATTGACGTACTGAAGGACGGTGACGTTGCCGAACGGGACCGTCCGGGTGATCTCGCAGTAATAATAGGGCGGAGTCCGCTCCCCCGCCTGAGACGCGAATAGCAGGCTGGCGGCGAGCAGGAGCATATTCATCCGCGAAGTAAATCACATGCCCGCGCACAAGCAAGCGGGCTTCAGCGCCGCTCCTGCCGCATCTGCGTATCCCGCGCCGTGGTCGGCTGCTGGATGAAATCGCCGCGCTGGCCCGGATAGCGGCCCGATCTCGGCTCCATCGTGGCCAGGTCCCAATCCGCCTCGACGAAGGGGGCGCGGACCGGCTCGACCTGCGGGTAGCCGCCGACCTGGCGCTCGTCGTCGATGATCTCGCCGCGCCCCTCGACGACGTCGAAGATCACGCGGATGTCGTGCGGGTCGCGGTCCCAGGGGCGGGCGCCGGCATGGCGCAGCACATGGGTCTCGACCTGGTTCGCCGGCAGCACGGACAGGCCGGCGGGCCAGATGACCGGGCGGCCGACCTCGACGATCCGCGCCGGGCTGGTCGTGTAGCGGCCGAACATCGGCAGCGGCCGGCCCTGGCGGTCGACGGCGATATTGTCGCGGCCGTGATAGCGAAGGTCGCCGACGCCGCCGATGGTGAGAAAGGCGATGTCGGGCCGGGTCGAAAAGCCGCCGCGCAGCACGTTGCCGACCGCGCTCAATTCGCCGAGCTGGTGCGGCTGGATTCCCCATTCGAGGTCCATGAGGTTGTAATGGACGGCCTGGGCGCCGGGATTGAAGATGAGGTTGTTGACCAGGGCCGCATGGACGCCGCCCTTGAGCAAGGGCGAGCGCTCGTAATTGTGGGCGTAGATGTTGCGGTAGATGAGGATCCCGGTCGCATTGTCGTGGATCAGCGAGCCCTTGCTGTGCTCGCCCTTGGGGTGCGAGCCGTTGGCGATGCCCTCGGCGAGGAGATTGTAGGAGAAGGTGATGTCGTGGCTGGTGCCGCGCCGCCATTCGGCGACGCTGTTGCCGGTGAAGCGCGGGCCCGAGGCCGAGAGATTCTCGTCGAGCGCCCAGGTCAGGGTGCAATGGTCGACGATCACGTTCCAGGCGCCGACGGTGGAGATGGCGTCGGCCTCCCAGCCGCTGCGCGGGGCCCGGCCGGACAGGCCGGTGCGGACGCGGATGTGGCGGATGACGACGTCGTGGGCGCGGATGTCGATGCCGCCGCGAATCAGGGTGATGCCGGGCGAGGGCGCGGTCTGCCCGGCGATGGTGAGATAGGGCTCCCTGATATCGAGCGTGGTCAGGCCCAGGTCGATCACCCCGGCGACTTCGAACACGACGATGCGGGGCCCTCGCGCCTCGACCGCGGCGCGGAAGGAGCCGGGGCCGCTCGGGTTCAGGTTGGTGACGCGGATGATCGTGCCGCCGCGCCCGCCCGGCGTTTGCGCCGCCCAGCCGGCCGCGCCCGGAAAAGCCTGCGCGAACGCGGGTGCCGGCAGCAGGGCCAACAGCAATATCCAGAGACGGAACAGGCGCATGAAGATCCTCCCGGCGACCGGTCTTGACAGGAGCCCGCAACCGGATCAAAACCCTTATGACACCGGTTACTTCGTCGGGGAACCGGAAAAGGCGACTGCGGCAAACGCGGCGTGAGGGAGAGGGAGAAAGGGGCGGCCGCGACAGGCCCGTTCATATCCCCACCCAGTCACGCAGGGTGCGCGCAGGCTTTTTTTGGTCCGGTATAGACACCGGTGTCACAAGGGGAGCGCGGTGCACTTCCCGGCCTGGAAATGGGGGAGCGCGTCGCCGGCGCGCGGTGTTGGAAGGGATCGGACATGACTTCGAAGCTCGACATTGCGCGGCGCGCTCGCATTCTCGCCGGCCTGCTCGGCGCCGCCTCCTGGCTAGCGGCCGCGACCGCCGCCACCGCCGCGCAGGGCGATGCCGCGGCGGCGCAGGAGGAAGTCCCGACCGCCGCGCCCGAGGGCGAGGACAATGAGGTCGTGGTCACCGGCTTCCGGGCTTCGCTGACCGCGGCTCTCGGCGCCAAGCGCCAGGACAACGGCATCGTCGATGTGATCGTCGCCGAGGATATCGCCGACTTTCCCGACCAGAACCTGGCCGAATCGCTGCAGCGCATCCCCGGCGTCTCGATCGACCGCGACGCCGGCGAGGGCCGCACGATCACGGTGCGCGGACTCGGCCCCGATTTCACCCGTATCCGCCTCAACCAGCTCGAAGCGCTTGCGACCACCGGCGGCACCGACAGCTCGGGCGGCGCGAACCGGAGCCGCGCCTTCGATTTCAACGTCTTCGCCTCCGAGCTGTTCAGCCGGCTGACCGTGCGCAAGAGCTCGTCGGCGGAAGTCGACGAAGGCTCGCTGGGCGCGACCGTCGACCTGCAGACCGGACGCCCGTTCGACTATAACGGCTTCGTCATGTCGGCGAGCGGGCAGATGGGCTATAACGACCTCGCCGACCGATGGGACCCGCGCGGAGCCTTCCTCATCTCCAACACCTTCGCCGAAGGGCGGCTCGGCATCCTCGCCTCGGTCGCCTACTCCAAGCGCGGCCTGCTCGAGGAGGGTTTCAGCTCGGTGCGGTGGGACGGCGGCAACAGCGTCGGCGGCTTCTGCTCGCCGGTCGGGCACGTGCCGCTCAATCCGACCACGGGCGGCGCCAATTGCGGCAACGCGCCCAACATCCCGGGCTACACGGCGGGCCCGCGCCTGCCCAACACGCCGGGCAACCAGGCCGAATATGACGAGGCCTCGCTCGCGACCAACGTCCATCCCCGCCTGCCGCGCTACGGCCGGCTGACCCACGAGCAGGAGCGGCTCGGCATCACCGTCGCGCTCCAGGCCCGGCCCTGGGAAGGCGCTTTGTTCACCGTCGACCTGCTCCACGCGCGGCTTCAGGCGACGCGGCAGGAGGATTTCCTCGAGGCGATCTCGTTCAGCCGCACCGCCGCGCAGGGCGGCAAGCCGCAGACCAGCGTCGTCCAGGCCGAATATGACGCCAACGGCAACCTCGTCTACGGCGTGTTCAACGGCGTCGACATCCGCTCCGAATCGCGGTTCGACGAGCTCGACACCAAATTCTGGCAATATCAGATCCAGTGGGACCAGCAGGTCACCGACACTCTGCGCTTCTCCTGGCTCGCCGGCCGCTCCTCCTCCGAGTTCCGCAATCCGTTCCAGACCACGACCACGCTCGATGCGGCCAACGTCAACGGCTATACGATCGACTTCCGCAACAGCCGCGGCCAGCCGACCATCACCTATCCGTTCGACGTCGCCTCATCGACCGCGGCCGGCGGCTGGCAGCTGATCGGCACGCCGCCGGGCGTCACCCCGGCGCAGATCACGCCGTCCGAAATCCGCATCCGGCCGCAGGGCGCGGACAACAGCTTCACCACCTTCCGCGGCGACGTCGCCTGGGACGTGCTGCCTGACCGGATCGCGCTCAAGGCGGGCTTCTTCTACCGCGAATATGATTTCAGCACGTTCGAGTTCCGCCGCGTCAACCAGAGCGACACCATCCTCGCCCTGCCGGCGGGGACGCCGCTCTCCGCGGTCACCACCACGCTCACCGGCTTCAACAGCGGCGGCGGCATATCGAGCTGGCTGATCCCGGATCTCAGGGCGCTCTCCACGCTCTACAACATCTATTGCAACTGCCTGCAGTCGGGCAATGTGGGCGGGCCCGGCGATTACACCTTGTCGAGCATCACCAACGGCAATGCCCGCGGCAACAACCGGCAGGTGCGCGAGGAGGATGTGGGCGGCTACCTCCAGGCCGATTTCCGCACCGAATTGTTCGGCCGGCCGCTGCGCGGCAATGTCGGCCTGCGCTACGTCCAGACCGATTTGCGCGCGGCGGGCTATCAGGCGCTCGGCGGCGGCACCCTGACCGTGGTCGACCGCTCCTATGACGACTGGCTGCCCTCGGCGAACGTCGCCCTCGACGTCACCAGCAATTTCGTCGTCCGCCTCGCCGCCGCCCGGGTGATGGCGCGGCCGCAGCTCGGCTTCCTGTCGCCCGGCGGCTCGATCAACACCACCGGCCAGCTCACCATCACCACCGGCAATCCGCTGCTCGATCCGTTCCGCGCGACCACCGTGGATGCGAGCTTCGAATGGTATTTCGCGCCGGAATCGCTGATCGCGGTCGGCCTTTTCTACAAGGACATCGGCACCTTCATCCAGAACCTCAGGACCGAAATCCCCTTCAACCAGACCGGTCTTCCCCTGAGCCTGCTGCCCGCCAATTTCACCGGCAACGAGCTGTTCAACGTGACCGCGCCGATCAACACCCAGGGCGGCCCGCTCAAGGGCTTCGAGATCACCTATCAGCAGCCCTTCCGTTTCCTGCCGGGGCCGCTCAGGAATTTCGGCGCGATCCTCAACTTCACCTATGTCGAATCGAAGATCGCCTATGTGACCTCGGCGACCAACCCGGCGCCGATCCGCGACGACCTCATCAACCTGTCGCCGCGCAGCTGGAACGCGACGCTTTATTATGACGACGGCCGGTTCAGCATCCGCGGCTCCGTCGCCTATCGCGCCGACTATCTCCAGCGCGTACCGGCGCAGAATGTCGTCAACGACGTCGAGGGCAAGAACTCGACGCTCAACATCGACGCTTCGGCCTCGTTCGCGATCAACGACCACATCACCCTGACCGCCGAGGCCATCAACCTCACCGACGAGTATAACGACCAGTTCGTCGACCGCGACCGCAACAGCCCGTCGGTCGTCCACCATACCGGGCGCCAATTCTACCTCGGTGCGCGCGTCCGCTTCTGAACCGGGGGGCAGGGGAGGACGCCTTTCAGTGGCGCCCTCCCTCAGCGCCCCAATTTTTGCGTTGCTGCTTCTCGCTAGCCCCGCCTCGGCGCAGACGCTCGCTTTCCCCGGCGCGGAAGGGGCCGGCCGATTCTCGGCAGGCGGGCGCGGCGGAGCGGTGCTCAGGGTCACCAATCTCGCCGACAATGGCCCCGGCAGCCTGCGCGCGGCGGTCGCGGCGCGCGGGCCACGCACCATAATCTTCGATGTCGGCGGCACGATCCGGCTCGCCTCCGACCTCGTCATCGCCGAGCCGCGCGTGACGATCGCCGGCCAGAGCGCGCCGGGCGGAGGGGTCGCTCTGGCCGGCGCCACGCTCATCGTGCGCGCCGACGACGTCATCGTCCGCCACCTGCGGGTCCGCCGCGGCGATCTCAATCCCGGCGAGGGCGATTCGATCTGGATCGAGCGCGGGCGGCGGATCATCCTCGACCATGTCTCGGCGAGCTGGTCGATCGACGAGACGCTCTCCGCCTCGGCGCGCTACGAGGGGGGCAACGGCTATCACGACCTCACCGTGCAATGGTCGATCATCGCCGAATCGCTGCGCCGCTCGCAACACAGCGAGGGTGCGCACGGCTATGGCAGCCTGATCCGCGGCGGTCGCGGCGCGCGGGTCAGCTTCCACCACAACCTCTGGGCGCACCATGCCGCGCGCATGCCGCGGCCCGGCAATTATCTCGGGCCGGAGGCGGATCCGGAGGGGCCGCTGATGGAGTTCCGCTCGAACGTGTTCTACAATTGGGGGCGGGGCTTTGCCGGTTACAATGAGGACCGGGCGAGCCTGATCCGCTACAGCTTCATCGACAATGATTATCTCGCCGGCCCGGACAGCGAAGGCGCGATCGCCTTTCGCGAGCGCAACCGCCTCGCCCGCGCCTGGTTCGCGGGGAACAGCATGAACGGCGTCATCCCCGCCGATCCGTGGTCGCTCGTCACCGGCGCGATGCCGGAGGGCTATCGGCTGTCGGCGCCGCCTGAGGTGGCGCCCGTGGCGGCCGATCCCGCGCCGCTCGAGCGCGTGCTCGCGCGCGCCGGCGCCTGGCCGCGCGACGCCGCCGATGCGCGCGTCGTCGAAAGCGTGCGGACGCGCTCGGGCGGCCATATCGACAGCCAGGCTGAGGTGGGCGGCTGGCCCGCGCTGGCGGCGGGGGCGCCCGAGCCCGACCGCGACGGCGACGGCATGCCCGACGCCTGGGAGCGCCCGCGCGGCCTCGACCCGAACCGAGCCGACGGCATTGGCGACCGGGACGGCGACGGAATGACCAACCTCGAAGACTGGCTTGCCGAGCGGGCGGCGGCGGTGCTGCGATGAGGATCGGCCGGCGGGACCTGCTGCTCGGGACCCTCGCCGCGGGCCTGGCCGGGCGCGCGCCCGCGCAGGCGCCGGTCCCGTCCGCGCCGGACGCCGAGATCGACCTGTGGCCGGCTGGCGCGCCGGGCATGCCAGCCATCCGGCCGCCCGAGGCGGTTCGCGAGCGCAGCACCGACCCAGGCTATAACGACCGCATCCTCACCGACATCGCCCGCCCGCGCCTTGCCGTGTTCCGGCCCGCCCGGCCCAACGGCGCGGCGGTGCTGATCATGCCGGGCGGCGGCTATGGCTGGGTGGTGATCGACAAGGAAGGCCATGAGATGGCCCGGCTGCTGTCCGCGCGCGGCATCGCCGCCTTCGTCCTCTTCTACCGCCTGCCGCACCAGGGCTGGGCGGCCGGGCCCGACGTGCCGCTCGCCGATGCCCGGCGGGCGATGGCGCTGGTCCGCGCCGCGCGGGGGGTCGATCCGCGCCGGATCTGCGCGATGGGTTTCTCGGCCGGCGGCCATGTCTGCGCGAGCCTGCTCGCCCGCTTCGGCGACGGGTCGGCGCGGCCGGACGCCGCCGCGCTCGTCTACCCGGTCATCTCGATGAGCGCGCCGAACGCCCATGCCGGATCGCGCCGCCACCTGATCGGAGAGCGGGCCACGCCGGCGCTGGAGCGTGCTTATTCCCCGCATCTCCATGTGCCCGCCGACGCGCCGCCCACTTTCCTGCTCCACGCCGAGGACGATGCCTCGGTCCCCGTCGCCAACACCCTGCTGATGCGCGATGCGCTCGGGGCGCGGGGGACCGCGACCGAGACCCACCTTTTCCCCGATGGCGGCCACGGCTTCGGGCTGCGGCTGGCGCGGGGCAGTTCGGTCGAGCGTTGGCCCGACCTTTTCCTGGCATGGGGCCGCCACCGGAGGCTTTGGCCATGATCTTGCGTCTGTTCGCTTTGCTGGCGCTGCTCATGACCGCCGCGCCCGCCGCCGCGCAGAGCCGCGGCGAGATCGAACGGACGATGCGGCGCGCGACCGAATATATGGTTGAGCGGGTCGCCGATGGGGGCGGCTATGTCTGGACCTATCTCCCCGATCTCAGCCGGCGCTGGGGCGAGATGGAGGCCGAGCCCGGCATGATCTGGGTGCAGGCGCCAGGCACGGCGACTATGGGGCATGTCTTCCTCGACGCCTTCAACGCCACCGGCGATCATTATTATTACGACGCCGCCGCGCGGGCGGCGGACGCGCTGATCGCCGGTCAGCACCGGAGCGGCGGCTGGAATTATTTCATCCACCACGGTGGGCCGCAGGCCGCGCGGCGCTGGTACGCCACGGTGGGGCGAAACGGCTGGCGGCTCGAGGAATTCCAGCATCACAGCGACAATGCCACGTTCGACGACGCCGGCACCGCCGAGACCATGCAGCTGCTGCTCCGGCTCTACATGGTCCGCCACGAAGCGCGCTTCCGCGGGCCCCTCGAGCGCGCGATCCGCTTCGTGCTGGCCAGCCAGTACCGCAATGGCGGCTGGCCGCAGCGCTACCCGTTCGATCCGCATTATCCCGGCTACCAGCGCTACGTGACCTTCAACGACGACGTCGCCAAGGAGAATATCCGCTTCCTGATCATGGCCGGGCGGGCGCTGAACCGGCCCGAGCTGCTCGCCGCGGCGCGGCGCGGGATGGAGGCGTTCCTGATCACCCAGCAGCCGGGCCCCCAGGCGGGCTGGGGCCTGCAATATGATCATCGCCTGCGCGTGGCGGGCGCGCGGACCTACGAGCCGCGCGCCCTGGTGACCCACACCAGCGCGAGCAATGTCGAGCAATTGCTGGAATATTACCGGCTGACCGGCGAGCGCCGCTTCCTGGCGCGGATCCCCGCCGCGCTGGACTGGCTCGAATCGGTGCGGCTGCCGGACGGCATCGGCCCGCGCGACCGCCGCTTCCCGACCTTCGTCGAGATCGGCAGCAACCGGCCGCTCTACGTCCACCGGCGCGGCTCGAACGTCGTCAACGGGCGCTATTATGCCGATCACGATCCGGCGCGGCCGATCGCCCATTATTCGCAGTTCCGCGGCATCGACCTCGATCGGCTGCGCCGGGAGCATGCGGCGCTCGCCGCCATGCCGGTGGAGGAGGCCACGCGCGGCTCGGCTTTTCTGGGCCGCCGGCCCTTCCCGCGCTTCTTCATCGGCAGCCTGGCGGCGGGATCGGACTTCAGCGGCGCGGCTCGGCTCGATCCGGCGCGGATCGTGGGCGGACTGAACGAGGCGGGCTATTGGCCGGCGCCGCTCGCCATGACCAGCCATCTTTATCGCGGCCCGGGTTCGCGCCGCGCCGCTCCCGGCGATTACGGCACCACCCATGTCGGCGACGCCAGCGACACCTCGCCTTATCCCGATCCCAACCCCGTCGCCGGCATCTCGACCGCGGCCTATATCGCCAACATGGCCCGGCTGATCGCGGCGCTCGAGGGGCGCTAGTCTCGAATTCGATCGGGTTCGCACATGCTGTTCCCCCTCGAAGGCCGGGGCCCAGGGCCCGGCGCTTGCCGGGCTCAGGCGCGATAGAGTGCAAAAGCCTTCGGCTCCTGGACCCGGGCCTTCGCCGGGGAACAGAATATTTTCACGGCGCGACGATCAGCGGCAGCTCGTCTGCGGGCCCGCGTCCAAGTCGAGGCAGCGGCCGTCGATGCTGCCCGGAGCGAGCCTGAGGCCGATCAGGGCGGCGAGGCTGGGCATGATGTCGACCGTCTCGACCGCCAGCGGCTGCTCGAAGCCCGCCATGCCGCGCCGCCAGAACAGGACCGGCACCCGCCGGTCATAATCCCAGGGGCTGCCATGCGTCGCCACATAGCCGCGGCTGGTATCGGCGATCGGGGTCACGCGCGGCTTCAGCACGACGTAGAAATCGCCCGAGCGCAGCGGATCGAACGAGGCGCGGGCGCGCTGGATCAGGGTCCAGCCGTCGGGCGGGCCGGACGGGAGCGCCGCCGCCACGATTTCCGCGCGGGTGAAGACGGCCGCGACCTGCGGGTGAGCGCGATAGGTGCGAAGGGCCTCGGCGAGGACGCGCGCGCGCGCCCGCGCCGGCAGCCCCTGGTCGACCCACATGTCGCCGAACGCTCCGTCGCCCAGGAGCACCGGGCCCCTCAGCCCGAGCCGGCGGCCGAGCGTCTCGCCCATCCGCGTCGCGCCGAGCGCCGGATCGACGCGGGCCGCATTGCCGCCCGCCTGCTCGCGCGCGCGCTCGGGCAGGTCGAGCCCGCCATGGTCGGCGGTCAGCACGACGACATAGTCGATCCGCTCGCGGTCCAGCTCCTGGAAGAAGTCGCCCAGCGCGCGGTCGAGCGCGAGCAGCTGGAGGCACATCTCGGCTCCCCCCGTGCCGAAGCTGTGGCCGACATAGTCGCTGGCGGAAAGGCCGATGGCGAGCAAATCGGTCGATTGCCCTTCGCCGAGATTCATGTCGTCGCGCAGGTTGGCGGCGAGCGCGAGGATCGCGGCGTCGAATTCGGGCGAGGCGCGAAACGCGGCGCGGTCGCCCGCGGCGCGCGCGAAGCGGCCCGTGCCGACCGCTCCCCCGGCGCGGCCCGACACGGCGATGGCGCGGCTGCGCGATTCGCAGACTGCCGGCACCGCCATCGGCTCGCCGGCACGCGCGACGAGGCCCGCCACGCGCTCGTTGATCCGGGTTACGGCGGCGGGCTCGGCGTTTCCGGCATGGCTGACGAAGGCGCGCCCGCCCCACCACCAGCGCTGGTTCGGGTTATGGCCGCCCATCATCACCGCCGCCCTGTCCTTGCCGGCGATCGCGACGACCCGGCTCCCGGGGTCCGCGCGGCGCATCAGGTCGCCCAGCGCGGGCACGCGCAGGTGGACGGGCGATACCGTGTAGTTTTCGGACGAGCTGCCCGGAACGCGCTCGTCCTCGGCGCAATAGATGTTCTTGTCGGCGCGCGCCGCGCCTTGGTCGAACCAATTGTTGGCGACGATCCCGGCCCGTCCCGGGCGGGCGCCGGTGAGGATGGTCGCATGGCCGGGGCAGGTCTCGGTCGCGGCATGCGCCTGATAGCCTGAAGGAAAGACCATGCCGTCGCGCGACAGGCGCCTGAGGCCGCCGGTGAAATATTGCCGATATTCCGCGAACAGGTCGGCCGAGAATTGATCGACCGAGATCGCGACGATCAGCCGCGGCGCCGGCAGCGGCTGCGGCTGCGCGGCGGCGGGCGCGGCGGCGAGGGCGAGGAGCCCGGCGAGAAGATTCAGCCTCATTTGCCGGCGTCCAGCCGGCGGCCGAGCGCGACGAAGACGTAGATGAGCGGAGGCACCATCACCACCGAGAGGGTGAGCTTGGCGATGATCTGGCCCTGCAGGATCGGCAGGATGCTCTCCTCCACTCCGTAAAAGGCGATGGTGATGAAGAGCAGCGTATCGACGATCTGCGACAGCAATCCGGCGACCAGGGCGCGCAGCCACAGGCCGCTTCCCGTCTTCGTCGTCAGCTTTGAGAAGATGTAGACGTTGAGCGTCTGCGACACGCCATAAGCGATGAGCCCGGCGAGCATCATGCGCGAGCTCTGGCCCAATATCTGCTCGAACGCCTCCTGCTTGTGCCAGAAGACCGCCGGCGGGACATGGATCACGAACTGGATCAGCAGCATCGACAGGATCAGCGGAATGAAGCCGTAGCGCACGAGCTTGTTGGCCATGTCGCGGCCGTGGAGCTCGGCGACCGCGCTCGACAGAACGACGAGGACCAGGAAAGCGAAGATCCCGGCCTCGACCGCGAGCGGCCCCAGCACCGGCCAGGTGCCGAGCGAAGCAAGCTTCGTCCCCAGCACGCCGGCGATGCAGACGAGCCCGCCATAGATGAGCGAGAAGACGAAAAGCGAGCGGGGAACGGCGGCGGCGGATGCGGGCTGAGTGCTCATTGGGGATGCGTAACCGGTTTATCGGTCCGCAAAAAGGGGCTTTCCGCCGCGCCCCATTCCCGCCATGACCCGCGCGTGACTGGGACCCGTCTGGACGTGCTGGCGATCGGCGATGCGGTGGTGGACGTGATCGCCACCGCCGACGACGATTTCCTGGTCGAGGAGGGCCTCACCAAGGGCTCGATGCAGGTGCTCGACGCCGCCGGCGCGACCCGGCTCTACGCGCGGATGAGCCAGGCGCGCGAGACCAGCGGCGGCTCCGCGGCCAACACGATGGCCGGCGTCGCGGTGCTTGGCGGGCGCGCCGGCTTCGTCGGCCAGGTCGCGGCCGACCAATTGGGCGAAATCTTCACCCACGACATCCGCGCGCTCGGCGTAGAATTCCTGACGCCCGCGAAAACTGGCGGGGCGCCGACCGGGCGCTGCCTGATCCTGGTCACGCCCGACGCGCAGCGGACGATGAACACCTTCCGGGGCGCGGCCCACGAGCTCGATGCGGGCGCGCTCGACGCCGATCAGATCAGGGACGCCGCGATCCTCTATCTCGAAGCCTATCTGTGGCGCTCGGCGGGGCCGCGGGCGGCGATGGAGCAGGCGATGGCGATCGCCCACGAAGCGGGCCGCAAGGTCGCCTTCACGCTCTCCGACATCGCCTGCATCAAGCCGCACCGCGCCGAGATGATCGCCATGCTCGAAGCCGGCGCGATCGACCTGCTCTTCGCCAACGAGAATGAGATCACCGAACTGGCCGACATCGCCGATCGCGAGCAGGCGATCGCCGCCATCCAGGACAAGGTGCCTTCGCTCGTCGTCACCTGCGGCAGCGAGGGCGCGCTCGCGGTGGAGGGCGGCCGCCGCGCCTCGGTGCCGATCGCCCGGCTCGGCACCGGTGTCGTCGATACGACCGGCGCCGGCGATCTGTTCGCCGCCGGCTTCCTGGTCGGCCAGGCGCAGGGGCGCAGCCTCGAGGACAGCTTGCGCATCGGCTCGATCGCGGCCGCCGAGGTGATCTCCCATTTCGGCGCGCGGCCCGAGGCCGACCTCAAGGCGATGGTAGCGGCGCTGTGAAGCGGCCCTTTTCCTGTTCCCCGGCGAAGGCCGGGGCCCAGTCCGGCGCTCGACTCTGGGCCCCGCCCTTCGCCGGGGAGCAGATGCGGTGAAGCGGCTCGCGGTCTATTGCGGCTCCTCGATGGGCACCAACCCGCGCTTCGCCGAGGTCGCCAGGGCGCTCGGCATTGCGATGGCCGAGCGCGGCATCGGCCTCGTTTATGGCGGCGGCCGGCTCGGGTTGATGGGCGTGGTCGCCGACGCGGCGCTCGAGGCGGGCGGCGAGGTCTACGGTGTGATCCCGCAGGCATTGGTGGATCTCGAAGTCGCGCATCGGGGCTGCACCGAATTGCACCTCGTCGATACGATGCACGAGCGCAAGGCGATGATGACCGACCTGACCGACGCCTTCGTCGCCATTCCCGGCGGCATCGGAACGCTCGACGAACTGTTCGAGGCCTGGAGCTGGAACGCATTGGGCTATCACGCCAAGCCCTTCGCGCTCCTCAACGTCGACGGCTTCTGGGACGGGATGATCACCTTCCTCGACACGGTCACGGCGAGCGGCTTCATGTCGCCGGCGCGTCGTGCGCAATTGCTGGTCGCGGACGGGATCGGCGAGGTCATCGACCGGCTCGACTCGGCGATCGGCGCGGCCGAGGCGAAAATGGTCTGGTAATTCCGCGCGGATCGGCGATGGTGCGGCGACAAGAAGAATCCGGGGGAGCGGCATGCAATATCTGATCGGCATCGGCGGCATCCTGTTGATCCTCGCCATCGCCTATCTGTTCTCCTCTAACCGGCGCTGGATCCGGCCTCGCGTCGTCCTGGCCGCCTTCGCGCTCCAGGCCGCGATCGCGGTGATCGTGCTCTACACGCCCTGGGGGGTCGCCGCGATCAAGAAGATGTCGGACGGCGTCGTCGCCCTGCTCGGCTATGCCAATGAGGGGACAAGGTTCCTGATCGGCGATGCTTTATTCGAAAGCCCGCTCGGCCAGAATTTCGCGTTCGGCGCGCTGCCGGTGATCATCTTCTTCGCCGCCCTG
Source organism: Allosphingosinicella sp. (assembly GCA_035629975.1). Classification (GTDB taxonomy): domain Bacteria; phylum Pseudomonadota; class Alphaproteobacteria; order Sphingomonadales; family Sphingomonadaceae; genus Allosphingosinicella. The sequence continues at coordinate 113,919 of DASQLN010000021.1, forward strand.
ATTTCGATCCTCTATTTTCTCGGCATCATGCAGTTCATCATCAAATGGGTCGGCGGCGCGATCCGGATGGTGACCGGCATCACTCGCGTCGAATCGCTCGGCTCGGCCGCCAACATCTTCGTCGGCCAGTCGGAAAGCCCGCTGGTAATCCGGCCCTATCTCGCCGGCCTCACGCCCTCGCAGCTCTTCTGCGTGATGACGGTAGGCATGGCGGGCGTCGCCGGCACGATCCTTGGCCTCTATGCCAACACGATCGGCCACCACCTCCTGCCCTATCTGCTCGCCGCCAGCTTCATGTCGGCGCCGGGCGGGATATTGATGGCCAAGATCATCATGCCCGACGATCCGCAGACGCTCGGCGCCGAGCCCGAGCCGGTCGGCGACGGCGAGCATGGCGAGGGCCGGCCCGCCAACATCATCATGGCCGCCTCGGAAGGCGCGATGACCGGCGTCAAGCTGGCGGTGGCGGTCGGCGCGATGGTGCTCGCCTTCGTCGGCCTGCTGGCGTTGCTCAACGGCATATTGGGCGGCATAGGCGGCCGCTTCGGCGAGCCCAATCTCTCGATCCAGATGATCCTGGGGCAGATCTTCCAGCCGCTCATGTACATGCTGAACGTGCCCTGGAACGAAGCGGGCCAGGCTGGCGGCCTGTTCGGCACGAAGATCGCCCTCAACGAGCTGGTCGCCTTCTTCGAGCTGCAGGCGATCCAGGCCGGGCCGGCGCCATTGTCGCCGGCGACCGTCGCCGTGGTCACCTTCATGCTCTGCGGTTTCGCCAATTTCAGCTCGATCGCGATCCAGATGGCGGTGACCGGAGGCCTCGCGCCCAACCAGCGGCCGATGATCGCCAAGCTCGGGCTCAAGGCGCTGCTCGCCGCCTCGCTCTCCAACTTGATGAGCGCGGCGCTGGCCGGCTTCATCCTGGCCGCCACCGCGGTCCCGCCAGCCGCGCCGCCGCCACGTGCTCCGGCTCCGGCCGCGGCGCCGGCTCCAGCGCCGGCTCCAGCCGCCGCTCCTGCCAATGTGGCGGCGCCGGCGCCGGCGCGGTAGCGGACCATTGGCTTGGGGCGTCTAAAGCGCTAGCTTCGCGCGCATGAGCACGCTCGCACCCGCAAAGTCCGTCGCCTCCGTCTCGCTGCTCGACGCGGACCGCGACCCCGAAGGCTTTTCGCAGGAGCTCGGCGCCTCGTTCGAGCGCTACGGCTTCGCGATCATCGCCGATCACGGCATATCGGCCGACCTCATCCACCGCGCCGAGGAGAAGGCCAAGGCCTTCTTCGCGCTCCCGGAGGAGGTGAAGCGCGCTTATCACCAGAAAGGCGGCGGCGGCGCGCGCGGCTACACGCCGTTCGGCATCGAGACCGCCAAGGGCGCGGTCAATTACGACCTCAAGGAATTCTGGCACGTTGCCCGCGAGCTGCCGCCAGGGCACAAATATGAGGATTCGATGGCGCCGAACCTGTGGCCCGACGAGGTCGAGTCGTTCAAGGCGACCTTCCTCGAATTGTTCGCCGCGTTCGACAAGGCCGGGCTCAAGATCCTCGAGGCGATCGCCCGCTATCTCGGCCTCGCGCCGGATTATTTCGTCGACACGGTGAAGGACGGCAATTCGATCCTGCGCCTGCTCCATTATCCGCCCATTCCGGGCGACGGCCCCAATGTCCGCGCCGGCGCGCATGAGGACATCAACACCATCACCCTGCTGCTCGGCGCCGAGGAGGCGGGCCTGCAATTGCTCGACCGCGACGGCGACTGGCTGCCGGTGACGCCCAGGCCCGGCCAGCTCGCCGTCAATATCGGCGACATGCTGCAGCGGCTGACCAACAATGTGCTGAAATCGACCACCCACAGGGTGGTGAACCCGCCGCCCGAACGGCGCGGCCATTCGCGCTATTCGATGCCCTTCTTCCTTCACTTCCGCTCGGATTTCCTGATCGAGACGCTGCCCGAGTGCATGTCGGCCGAGCGGCCCAACCTCTATCCCGAGCCGATCACCGCGGACGAATATCTCCAGGAGCGGCTGCGCGAGATCAAATTGGTGTGATGCGGGCGGCGCTCCTTGCCTGCGCGATGGCGATGTCGGCAATGCCTGCCGCCGCGCAAGGCGTGCTCTTCGACGGCAGGGAGGAATATCGCGTCACCTTGAACGGGAACGGCGCGGTGCTTCGCTCGCGGCACCTGACGATCTATCTGGGGCGCGCGTGCGACGCCCGGTCGCCGCAACTCGGGCGGGGCCGCTGGGAATGGGCGAATGGCGGCATATTGGTCCGCTTCCGCAACCGCGCGATCGGCTTTGCCCGTCAGGAGATCGCCGCCGACGCGGACGGCCGCTGCCGCTCCTGACGGTCAGCCAGCGTCGCCGAGGCTTGCCGGGCCGAAGCCGTGTGGGAGAAGGGTACGGATCGTGCTGACCAGCGTCTCGGTGCCGTCGCCGTTCGCGGAGATCACCTCGATATCCAGCCCCGAAAGGTCGGCGGTTTCATAGATCGCCTGACGGCAGCCGCCGCATGGAGTGACGGGCGCTTTGCCGGTTAGCGCGCCGCCGGCGCCGAGATGGCCCCCGGCGACGGCGATTCGGGCGACCTTGTCGAGGCCGAAGGCCTGCCGCGCGGCGGTCAGCGCGCTCACTTCCGCGCAAATGCCGAGCCGGTAGCAGGCATTTTCCATATTTGCGCCGAGCGCGATCTCGCCGTCGACCGATTCGACCGCGCAGCCGACGCTGAACCGGGAATAAGGCGCGTAGGCGCGAAGCGCGGCGGCGCGGGCCTGTTCGACAAGAGGGTCTTTGGTCATTCGACGGAGCATAAGCATCCGCCGGACAAAAAGAAGGGCCGCCGCGGCCCTAAGCCGCGGCGGCCCCAAGTCGTCGTGCCCCGGTCTAGCGCCCTGCGCGCCAGGCCAGGTTGACCGTGAACATGAAGGTCCGCGGGGAGCCCGTCGAGAAGTTCGGGTTGCCCGCGGCGTTGAGCTGGGTGCTGATATTGCCGAAATAGCGCTCGTTGAACAGGTTCGTCACGTTGAACTGAAGGTAGCTTTCCGGAAGGCCGATCGAACCCAGATCGTAGCGGATGTCCCCGTCGACCACCGTATAATCGTCGGTGGAGATGTCGTTGACGTCGGTGGCGAAGCGGCTGTCGACCCACTTGAGCTGAGCGCCGAAGGTGACCGGTCCGAGATTGATCTGGGCGCGGCCGCCGACAGTCCATTCCGGCGTCTCGGGAACCATCTTGCCCGCCGTCGGGGCGCAGCCCGCGGGGACGGCCGTCGTCGACTGGCCGCAGTCGACCCCGGCCGCTGCGCTGACGTTCACATTGTCCTGCAGCTCTGCGTTGATGTACGAAGCCAGCGCGTAGAGGCTGACCTCGGGAATCGGCTGCCAGGCGATGCTTCCGTCGAAGCCCCAGCTATCGACCGCGCCGACGTTGCGGTCGAGCGAGATGCCGAGATCCGGGTTGAACGAGGTCACGATCCGGTTGGAATAGTTGATCATCCAGAGCGTGCCCTGGGCCTGGACGTTGCTCCGCGAAAAGCGGATGCCGAGATCGAACGCGTCGGTCTTCTCGGGGTCGAGATCGTCGACGCGCGGAGCGCGGTAGAGATTGTCGGTGCGCGGCGCCGAGAAGCCCATCGCATAGGAGCCGAACACGCTGAAGCCGCCGCCGAAATTGTAGACCAGGCCGACGTTCGGCAGGATCGCGTCGAACTTGTAGGTCGTGCGGAACGGGGCGAAATAGGGTGTCGGCCCGGCCGCGGGAACGGCAGCGTCCGGCGGAATGATCAACAGCGGTGGCGCGGTTTCGCTGGTGCAATAGGCAAAGCCGCTGCCGCGCGCTTCGGTAAGGCAGCGCTGGTCGAGCTCGCGCTTGAAGAACGGCATGCGCAGGCCGACCTCGACCCGGAGCCGCTCGTCGAAGAAGCGGCCGATATACTGGCCGGCGACCTGATTCAGCATGGCGATCGACTCGCGGTCGCGCTGCTGGAACTGGAAGCCGACCGCGTCCAGAACGGGGGTGGCGTTGCGGCCGCTGAACGGGCTCTCCGGATCGCCATTGGCGTCGAGATAGCCCCATTCGCCGGTCTGCCGATGCTTGGCGCGGTCGAACGTATAGGCGACGCGGAGGCGGTGGTTCTCGGCGACATCCCAGATCAGCGACGCGGTGAGGCCGAAGCGGTGGGTGTTGGTGTTGTTCGGCGTGTAGAAGCGCACGGTGTCCAGGAAATCGCCGTCGCCATTATAGTCGACACCCGGCGAGGCCGGCGCGCCGCCGCGGACGCGGACGTTGTTCTCGGCGATCGCGGTCGAGCCGCCGCCGTTGGCGAGCACATATTGGAAGCTCGGATCGACGGTCAGCAGCAGATTGTCCGAGAGGGTGAAGCGGCCGTTGATGCGGATGTTGCCGGTGTTGGACGGATTGAGCCTGATCCCGGCGAAGTTGCTGCAGCTCGACGTGTTCTCGATATTGTTGGCGCCGCCGGTCGACGTATTGGCCGCAGCGGTTGAGCCGGTGGGGAGCCTGCCGCCATTGTCGTTCTGCGCGCCCGCGCCGCCGGGCTCGGACGCGCGGGTGCAGGTCTCGAAATTGTTGAAGCGGAAAATCGCGTCCCATTGCGCGTCGGTATAATCCGAGCCGATGATCGATGCGTTGTTCGGATCGGCGGCGTTCACGACACCCGGGCCGAGAATGCCCGTCGCGCCGGGAAACTGGCCCGGCGGAAAGACCGTCGTGCGCAGGTCGTTGAACGACGGGTTGCGGTAGAAATTGTTGCGGTTGCGGTTGTAGTGGCCCGAGATCGAGACGAAATCCCCGTTCGCGCCCATCGGATAGTAGATGCGGGCGTTCCACTGCTGCTTGTAGATTTCGCCAGGGCCGCGGAACAGGTCGTTGCGGGCGTTCGAATAGGAGACGAAGGCGCGCGGGCCGTTCTCCCACCATTCGCCGCTGTCGATGGAAACGAAGCCGCGGCGATAGCTGTGATCGCCGACCGAGCCCGCGGCGCGAATCGCGATCTCCCGGCTGGGCAGACGGGTGCGGTAGTTGACGGTGCCGCCGGCCGCCGACGCGGTCGGGCTGTCGACGTCGGTCTGGCCGAGATTGACGTTGACCTGCTCGATCAGCTCCGGATCCATCTGCTGGTTGGAGAAGATGGCGTAATTGCCGCTGTCGTTGAGCGGAATGCCGTCGAAGGTCAGGGAAACGCGGTTGCCGTCGAAGCCGCGGATGCGCAGGTTGCCGCCCGAGGAGCCGTAAGGGTCCGAGTTGGTAAAGTTGACGCCCGGGACGAGGTTCACGGTCTGCAGGATCGACTGGCCCGGGGCCTGGGTGGTAATCAATTCCTGTCCGAGCACGCCCTGCGCCTTCGCGGTGTCGGGAACGGAGATGCCGTTCACGTCGCGGGTGCGGTTGCCGGTGACGACGACGGTGGTGTCTTCCTCCGTCGTGATCGTGCCGGTCGACTGGGCCATCGCCATGCCGGGCATGACGAATGCGGTGGTCGCGCAAAGCAATGCGAATTTCTTCATGATGCTGATTCCCCCGAGGGCAAAAATGCCGAATGATGATCGGCCTATAGCAAGGGCAATTTTACGGTTCAAAGACTCTTGCTGCCCCTCAAGAAGATTCTGTGGACAGCGTTGCCGGGATGCGTCAGCCCCGCCCGAATCTCCCCTGTAACGGGGCTCGTTTCGAGCCCGTCACAGCCCGCAAAATCCTAGCGGAAGGGCGGCTCGTCGAAGGCGCGCAGCTTGCGCGAATGGAGCTTGGCCCCCTCGCGGCGCAGGATTCTGAGCGTTTCGATACCGATTCGCAGATGCTGGCTGATCGCCCGTTCATAGAAGGCGTTGGCCTGGCCGGGCAGCTTGATCTCGCCGTGGAGCGGCTTGTCGGAGACGCAGAGCAGGGTCCCGTAGGGAACGCGAAAGCGATAGCCCTGGGCGGCCACCGTCGCCGATTCCATGTCGATGGCGACCGCGCGCGACTGGTTGAACCTGAGCGCCGACAGCGTGAACCTGAGCTCCCAATTGCGGTCGTCGGTGGTGACGACGGTGCCGGTCCTCAGGCGCTGCTTCAGCTCCTGCGGCTCTTCGCCGGTGACCTCGATCGCCGCGTCGAACAGGGCCTGCTGGATCTCGGCGATGGCCGGGATGGGGACTTCGGTCGGCAGCACGTCGTCCATGACATGGTCGTCGCGCAGATATGCGTGCGCAAGCACGTAATCGCCGATCGTCTGGCTGGGGCGAAGCCCGCCGCAATGCCCGATCATCAGCCACACCTCGGGCCGCATCACCGCCAGATGGTCGCAGATCGTCTTGGCGTTGGACGGGCCGACGCCGATATTGACGAGGCTGATCCCCTCGCCCCTCGTCGCGACCAGGTGATAGGCGGGCATCTGGTGCCGCCGCCAGCCGCCCGCCATGACCTGCTCGACCGCGTCGGGCGTGTCCTTCGTGACATAGACCCCGCCCGCCGCGGACAGGCCGCGATAGGGGCTGTCGGGCTTCTTCAGCTCATCGACGGCCCAGCGGACGAACTCGTCGACATAGCGGATATAATTGGTGAACAGCAGGTAGCGCTGGGTGTGCTCGGCGGGGGTGCCCGTATAGTGGCGCAGCCGCGCGAGGCTGAAATCGACTCGCGGCCCGTCGAACAGCGACAGGGGCCTGGGCGCGCCCGGCGGCTGCGCCCATTCGCCGTCGGCGAGCTCGTCGCCGATATGGGAGAGCTCGGTGGTCGGGAACCAGAGCGAGAGATCGAGCGCCTGGGCGCCGTCGAGCCTGAGGTCGTCGGTGCCGTCGAGGACGTAGGGGTAGGGGATTTCGCTGGCCGAGGGGCCGACGGTGACCTCGACCTCGTAATCGGCGATCAGATAGGTGAGCTGCTCGGTCAGATATTTGCGGAAGAGATAGGGACGCGAAACGCTGCTCGCATAGCGGCCGGGATGGTTGAGCCGGCCGAAGGAGCGCGCCGGTATCACTTCGGACGGGCTGTAGCGATAGTCGATGCGAAGCTCGGGATAGGCGAACAGGCCGGCGGCGCGCTCGTCCGGATCGGGGCGCTCGCCGCTCTTGAGGTACCGCGCCAGGGCGCCCCGCAGGTTGGCGACCGATTCGTCGTACATCGCGCACAGGCGTTCGATCACCCGCGGAATGTCTTCTACCCTGGTCACGCCCCCCATGTTCGTCCTTTTCTTCTTTGCCTCCGGCGGCGCCATTTCCGCCTCCCGGGGCCCTCCTGTCAAACCGCCGGCCGGCCGGCGGGTGCGGGCGGGCCGAACCAGCTGTCGCGCAGCCGGGTTTCGCCGCAGGCCTCGAGCAGCTGCCGGACCGCCTCGCGGGCGCCGACGATTCGGAACCTGAGCTCGATCCGGTTGCTCTCGACGTCGCGGGTGCGGATCACCAGCTCGCTCGCGCCGATCAAGTGGCGCAGGAATTCGGTGACGCGGCTGCGGCCGCCGAGCCGCCCCTCGCGGTCCTTGACCAGCCAGATCAGCCGTCGCGGCGGCAAATCGTCGAAGCGGTAGATGAGCGCGCGTTCGCGGGTGATGAAATTGCCGCGCACCAGCCAGCGCATCGACGTGAAGGTCACCCGGATGAATTCGTGATCGTGGGGGTCGCAGGTGAGCGTCAGCCGCTGCGTGGCGTCGCGCAGGGTCGCGGTGACCCTGACGTCGTCGCTCATCGTGTCGCGCACCGTTTCGACCGACATCGGCCGCGGCAGCGGCGGATCGAACGGATCCGGCGGGGTGTCGGGCGCCGCCACAGCCAGCGCGGCGCCCAAAACGACGAGAAGCATTAGAAAAATCTCCTTGGGCGCCGAAATAGGTCGCCGGGGCGCGCGGGGCAACCGCAGCCTCCGATATACTAATCTCCGGCCAAGCTTTGGGTTGCGTCCACACAAGCGTCGGACTAGATCAGCGCCGAAGCCGGCCGCTCCGCGAAGGGGCGGCCCTTATCATTTCTGGAGGACCAATTGGCCCAGCCGCTCATGCCCCATGCGACCGCTTCCTGGCTGGTCGACAACAGCTCGCTCACCTTCCAGCAGATCGCGGAATTTTGCGGCCTGCACATCCTCGAGGTGCAGGCGATCGCCGACGACACCGCCGCCACCAAGCTCACCGGCCGCGATCCGCTGCGCTCGGGCGAGCTGACCCAGGAGGAGATCGAGCGCGGCCAGGCCGACCCCGATTACAAGCTCCGCATGCAGAAGGAGCCCGACCAGGCGGTGCGCACCAGGGGGCCGCGCTACACGCCGGTCTCCAAGCGTCAGGACAAGCCCGACGGCGTCGCCTGGCTGATCCGCAACCATCCCGAATTGTCGGACGGCCAGATCGGCAAGCTGATCGGCACCACCCGCTCGACCATCCAGGCGCTGCGCGAGCGCAGCCACTGGAACATCGCCAACATCCAGCCCAAGGATCCGGTAACCCTGGGCCTGACCTCGCAGCGCGAACTGGACGCGGCGGTGGCCAAGGCGGCCAAGGCGCGCGGCGCCGAGGCCCCGGTCGACACCACCTTCCACGAGGATCGCGAGGCGCTGATCGAGGAGCTGCGCGCCGAGCGCGAGGCCCATGCCCGCGAGGCCGAGGCGGCGCTGGCCGCGGCCGAAGGCGGCGAGCCGGCCGGCCCGGAAGGCAATCTCGGCCGGGACATTGACGCCGCCTTCCGCAGCTGAGCCGCCCGCCCCGGCGAAGGACGAAGGCCCAGCGCCCGACGCGTCGCTCGCCGACACGCCCTATTCGCACCGGGGGCTCACCTATCCGCTCGGGCGCGACGGGCCGGGGCCGGGCGAGGTCGTCGCCATCGCGGACGGGGTCGGCTGGACCCGCTCGCCGGTGCCGGGCTCGCTCAATCACATCAATTTGTGGCTGCTCGACGACGGCGATGGGACCGCGATCGTCGACACCGGCCTCGACATCGCGCCGGCGCGCGAGGCCTGGGAGGCGCAATTCGCCGGGCCGCTCGCCGGGCGCGCGATCACCCGCGTGATCTGCACCCATTTCCACCCCGACCATATCGGCCTCGCCGGCTGGCTGACGGCAAGGTTCGGCGTTCGCTTGTGGATGACTCGCGGCGAATGGCTGTTCGCGCGGATGCTGACCACCGACGTGCGCGAGGCGCCGCCCGCCGAGGCCATCGCCTACTGGCGCGCCGCAGGGTGGAGCGCGGAGCGGATCGCCGACGAAGCGGCCAAGGGCTGGGGCCGCTTCGCCTCGGTGGTCAGCCCGGTGCCGGTGGCGATGGTCCGGATGCAGGAGGGCGACGAGATCCCGATCGGCGGCCGGACCTGGCGGGTGGTGGTCGGCTCCGGCCATTCGCCCGAACATGCATGCCTGGTCGACGAGGAGGCGAAATTGATGATCGCGGGCGACCAGGTGCTGCCCAGGATCACCTCCAACGTCTCTCTCGGCCTGAGCGAGCCCGAGGCCGATCCGCTCGGCGAATGGCTCGCTTCGATCGCGAAGCTGAAGCAATTGCCGGACGATCTCCTCGTCCTGCCCTCGCACGGCGAGCCCTTCACCGGCCTCCACGCCCGCCTCGACGCCCTCGACGCGGGCCATCGCGGCCGCCTCGATGCGCTCCACGCGCATCTCGCCGAGGCGAAGCGGGCGATCGACTGCTTTTCCGTCCTGTTCGGCCGCAAGATCGACGATTCCATCCTGGGCCTCGCCACGGGTGAAGCGATGGCCCATCTCCGGCATCTGGAAGTCGAAGGCCGGGCGAAGCGCGAGTCGCGGGACGGAACATATTGGTATAGCGCTACCTGAATTGGCACGGCCGGGCAGGGTTGATTTCTTGCAGGCGAGATGAAGTCCCGCCGAAAGCGATAGGAATTGGCGACAATTTGGCGCGCCGGCCAGGGTTTCTATTGCGATGTTGGAAATGGAGGCGGATACTCTTTCCAACGACTCGGAACCGGGGGGTTCGACATGGCTACATTGACAGCTACGGCCGCGCATATCCGTAGCGCTGTCCACAAGAGCCTGCTCCTGATCGGCCTGGGCGCGCTTGGCGCCTGCGCCTCGTTTCAGGCGCATCCGGAGCCTGTGCTGAGCACCGTCGCCGTGGTGAACTCGGCGAACTTCGACGTTCGCGCGGCGTTGATGGCCTTCGAGGCGACCAGCGACGAGGCGCGCGGGCAGCTCGATCGCAAAGGCTATCGGAACATGGTGATCGGCACCTACATGATGGCGGCCGACATGCGCTACATGCAGTTCCGCCGCCGGCTCGCCGCTGAGTCGCGCGGGTCGTCGCTGCTGCTCGATATCGGCATCCTCGGCCTTTCGGGCGGCGCGTCGCTCGCGACCGAGGCCACGGCCAACGCCCTCGCGGCCGGCGCCGCGGGCCTCACCGGCACCCGCGCCGCGGTTTCGCGCGACGTCTATTTCGACCGGACCGTCCCGGCGATGATCGGCGTGATGGACGCCGAGCGGACGCGGATCCGGACTCTCATCATGGTGAACCTGCGCAAGCCGGCCGAGGATTATCCCCTGGCGATCGCTATGAGCGACGTCGCGTCCTATGAGGCGGCCGCGTCTCTGGACGGCGCCATCGAAGTGCTGACGAGAGACGCATCGGAGCGGTCTCAACGCGAAAGCCTCGCCTATGCGGAGGAAGTCGGCAGCTATACCGGCCCGCCCGAAGCCGGCGTAACCGAAATCCAGGGCCGGATACGGGCGCGCCTGTTGGAGCTTTCGGCTGCGCAAGATGCGGCGACGCTCGGCACTATGGCCGGCGAGCTTGGCATCACAGTGCCGGCCGGAACGGACGCCGACGGCATCCGGCGCCTCATCCAGGCGCGCATGCGGGCGACTCCGGGCCTGGACGCGACACGGGAAATGGCGCGAAAACTGGGTGTCTCGACGGGAGAATGATGATGTCAACGGTACGCGTAGGGGGCGAGAAGAGCATGTCGAAGGACGAGCTCGAGCGCTGGATCTGGGCAACCGAGAACAACACGGGACCTCTCAAAGAAATCGCGTGCGCCCAGGGAGGCACCGTCGGAACCTTCGATGAGGACGCTCCGACCCCGCCACGTGCGGCCGTGGTCAACCAGGACAATGAGAATACGGGCTCCTGCCCCCCCGGCAAGACCCCGGTCTGCAGCGGGCGGGCCTACATTTCCGGCGTCTGCGTCCCGGTCGTCGTCTGCCGCTGACAAAACGCGATTGACCCTCGCTCGCGCCAGGGCCAATGCTCCGGGCCATGGCTGACGAACAGGTACCGGGCGTTGCCGAGCTCACCTTCGAAGCGGCGCTGAAGCGGCTCGAGGAGATCGTGCGCAAGCTCGAAAGCGGCGAGGCCTCGCTCGACGAGGCGATCGCGCTCTACGGTGAGGGCGACAGGCTGAAGCAGCAATGCGAGGCGCGGCTGCAGGCGGCGCAGGCGAAGATCGAGCAGATCCAGTTCGGGCGCGACGGCGCGCCCAGCGGCACCGCGCCCTTCGGCGGCGAATGAGCCTGCGGGCCGCGCTCGATGAGGTCGGGGCGGAGATCGACCGCGCCTTCGATGCCTTGCTCGATATCCCCGCCGATCCGCGCGCCCGGCTCTACGAGGCGATGCGCTACGCCGCGATCGGCGGCGGCAAGCGGATCCGGCCGATGCTGGTGGTCGCCGCCTGCGCCCTCTTCCACGTCGATCGCGAACGGGCGATGCGGGTCGCGCTGGCGGTCGAGTGCATCCACGTTTACTCGCTGATCCACGACGACCTGCCGAGCATGGACGACGACGATTTGCGGCGGGGCAAGCCGACGCTGCACCGCGCCTTCGAGGAATCGACCGCGATCCTCGCCGGGGATTCGCTGCACGCGCTCGCCTTCGAGATATTGGCCGACGAGGCGACGCACGAAGATCCGTTCGTCCGCGCCGACCTCGTCGTCGAGCTCGCCCGCGCCGCCGGGCCGGCCGGCATGGCGGGCGGCCAGATGATGGACCTGAACGCGGCCGCAATGGGCCTCGACCTCGCCGCCGTGACCCGGCTCCAGCAATTGAAGACCGGCGCGCTGATCGGCTGGTGCGTCGAGGCGGGCGCGATCATGGGCCGGGCGCCGGCGGAGGGGCGGACGGGTCTCAGGGGCTATGCGCGCGACGTCGGCCTCGCCTTCCAGATCGTCGACGATCTGCTCGACCATGAAGGGCTCGAGGAGAAAGCCGGCAAGCGCGTCGGCAAGGACAAGGCGGCGGGCAAGCGGACCTTCGTCTCGCTGCTCGGGCCTGAGCGGGCGCGGCAGCAGGCCGAAATGCTGACCGGCCAGGCGATCGAGCATCTGCACGGCTTCGGCGGGGATGCCGACCTGCTCCGCGCGGTCGCGCGCTTCGCGGTGGAACGCGACCATTGAGGCTTCGACAGGCCTTGCCCGAGCGGTTAAGGGAAGCGGCATGAGGACAGGCGTCTATCCCGGCACGTTCGATCCGATCACGCTCGGACATATGGACATCATCCGCCGCGCCGCGCATCTCGTCGACCGGCTGGTGATCGGGGTCACCACCAATCCCTCCAAATCGCCGATGTTCTCGGTCGAGGAGCGGCTCGCCACGGTCGAGCGCGAGACCGCCGGGATCACCGGCGGCGGCAGCATCAGCGTGGTCTCGTTCGATTCGCTGCTGATGGACTTCGCGGTGCGCGAGGGCGCCTCGATGATCATCCGCGGGCTGCGCGCGGTCGCGGATTTCGAATATGAGTTTCAGATGGCGGGGATGAATCAGCAGTTAAATGACGACATTGAAACGGTTTTTCTAATGGCCGGCGTGTCGCTGCAGCCGATCGCCTCGAAGCTGGTCAAGGAGATCGCCCTGTTCGGGGGCGACATCGGCAAGTTCGTCACCCCCGCCGTCGCCGCCGAGGTGCGCGCGCGGGTGGACGAGATCGGCCGAAAGGCTTGAGGCGCGCACCACACCGCTTTAGAATCAGTCGTTAATCGGGAATCGGGGTAAGCATATGTCGCGTTTGGTATCGATCGTCGCCGCCTTGTTCGGGCTCTTCTTCGCATCCGCTTTGGCCGCGCAGCAGCCGTCGACCTCGGCGACCAGCTTCAAGACCGTCCCGCCGACGCCCGCGCTCGAGGCAGAGAATAGCTGGAACCTCGATCTTTCCACCGGCGGCCGGGTGGTGATCCAGCTCAGGCCCGATGTCGCGCCGCGCACGGTCGAGCGGATCAAGACGCTGACCCGGCAGGGCTTCTATAACGGCCTCGCCTTCTTCCGCGTGATCGAGGGCTTCATGGCGCAGGGCGGCGATCCGCAGAATAACGGCACCGGCAATTCGGAGCTGCCCAATCTCGAGGCGGAGATTAACGGCATGCTCCACGTCCGCGGCGCGGTGGCGATGGCCCGCGCGCAGGACATGAACAGCGCCAACAGCCAATTCTACATCATGTTCGTGCCGCGGCTGAACATGGACCGCGCCTATACCGTCTTCGGCCGGGTGGTCAGCGGCATGAACTTCGTCGACGCAATCGAACGCGGGGAGCCGCCCGCGCAGCCGAGCCGGGTCCTGCGCGCCTCCATCGGGTCGGACAATGTGCCGCCGCTGACCGCCGAGCAGATCCAGGCCGAAAATGCGCGCCTCGCCGCCGCCTCCGCGCCGGCCCCGTCCGCCGGCCTGACGATGCAGGGCCCCGCGGTGCCGCAGCCGGTCTCGACGCGCACGCCCGAGCCGGTCCGCGCCCCCGGCGCGCCGCCGCGCCGCCCGCGCCCGCAACGGCCGCCCAACTAGGGCCTGCAGGCGAGGCCGGGGGCTCGAGATCATCACGCCACGACGGCCTCCAGCGCGCCAGCGTCGAGACGGCCTGGGCGATCTTGCCGGGTTCCTGCCGGGCGCAAGTGAATCTCCACCTGACGGCCGCTATGCGGCCATTGCAGACGCTCAGCGGCGGGTCGCTCGCCTTGGAAAGTGGATATTAGTTACCCACGATATCGGAGCGCTTCGAGCAGCACTGCGAAGGCTGGCGGTTGCTGGCGGCGGCTGGGGTAATAAAGGTGATAACCCGCAAAGGGTGGCGTCCAGTCGGAAAGCACGGGGATGAGCGATCCGTCAGCCAAGTCGGCTTCCACCGAGTCGCGGAACACATAGGCGAGGCCAAGGCCCGCACGCGCCGCCCTGATGATCAACCGCGCGTCGTTGAAGGCGACTTGTCCCTCAACACGCACCTTCAACTCGCGTCCGCCTTTCTCGAACTCCCAGGCATAAATGCCCCCAAGGGTGCGCAACCGCAGGTTGATGCAGTGGTGCTCTGCAAGGTCGTGGGGAGTGCGCGGGCGTCCGTGCTTCTCGAAGTAGGACGGTGCACCGACAACGGCCATCCGCACGTCAGGGCCTATCGGCACTGCGATCATGTCCTTGGCGACCTGCTCGCCCAGCCGAACACCGGCATCGAACCGCTCCTCGGCTATATCCCGCAGCGCGTCGTCGACGCTGACCTCCACGTGGATGTCTGGATACTGCGGCAGAAGCTTCTCCAGGATCGGCCAGAGAATAGTCTCGGCTGGGTGATCCGCTGACGTGATCCGGATCGTGCCGGCAGGCTTGTCGCGAAGCTCGCTGAGGCCCTCCACTTCGCGACGCACCTCGTCGAAGTGCGGGCCGATTGTGCGCAACAGGCGCTCGCCGGCTTCAGTCGTCGACACGCTTCGGGTCGTGCGCGTCAGCAGGCGCACGCCCACGCGTTCCTCGAGCTTGCGGACGGTGTGACTAACCGCAGACGGCGACACGCCGAGCTGCGCGGCCGCCCGGGTGAAGCTCCGCTCCCGCGCGACGGCCAGGAAGGCAACAAGGTCGGCCATAGTTTCGCGCGGCATTGCTGAATCCTGCTCACAGCTTCATGCGCCTTATAGCAGCTAATCGAGATAAAGTGCGTCGCCTATATGAGCTTCGTCACCTCGGGGCACCTCTGCTCGCCGCAGCCAACGGAGAAGCGCAATGACCGAGAACATCTCGGGCAAGGTAATCGTCATCACCGGCGCGTCGAGCGGCATGGGCGCGGCAGCCGCCAGCTATCTTGCCGGCAAGGGCGCCAGCGTCGTTCTCGGGGCACGCCGCGCCGATCGAATCGAGACGCTCGCAGCCGAAATCACCGAAGCCGGCGGCAAGGCCATTGCGGTGGTCACCGATGTGACCAGGCGCGAGGATGTGCGCAAGTTGGTGGACACGGCTGTCGAAACCTACGGGCGGATCGACGTGCTCATCAACAATGCCGGCGTGATGCCGCTCTCTCCTCTCGATCGGCTGAAGGTCGACGAATGGGATCAGATGATCGACGTCAATGTGAAGGGCGTGCTCTACGGCATCGCCGCCGCGCTCCCTCACATGAAGGAGCAGGGATCCGGCCACATCATCAATCTCTCGTCGGTTGCGGGACACAAGCTCTTCGCCGGCTCGGCCGTCTATTCCGCGACCAAGTTCGCGGTGCGCGCCCTCTCCGACGGGCTGCGGCAGGAAATGGCGCCTTACAACATCCGCACCACCATCATCTCGCCGGGCGCGGTCAGGACGGAGCTTCTCGACCACATCAGCGAGAAGGATGTCCAGAAGGCCAACCAGGATTATGTGGCTGACGTCGGAGTTCCAGCTGAGACCT
Source organism: Allosphingosinicella sp. (assembly GCA_035629975.1). GTDB lineage: Bacteria > Pseudomonadota > Alphaproteobacteria > Sphingomonadales > Sphingomonadaceae > Allosphingosinicella. Next base: position 129,489 of record DASQLN010000021.1, read on the forward strand.
TCGCCCGGCTCGTCGCTTTCGCCATCAACGAGCCCGAAGACGTCGGGATCAACGAGATCCTGTTCCGGCCAACCGCCCAGGAACTCTGAGGCCGAGACAACATAGCCCGGCGTCTCGCCGACAACGCGACTCTCGCGAAACTGAAGAAAGGAACAAGCCATGGCAACCGGCGGCAGATTTGACGGGAAGGTCGCCTTCGTCACCGGCGGAGGATCGGGCATCGGGCGCGTCACGGCGCTGGCCTTCGCGCGCGAAGGCGCCAGCGTGGCCGTGGCGGGACACACCCCCGAGGACAACAAGGAAACGGCGCGCCTGATCGAGGAGGCAGGTGGCCAGGCTCTCGCCATCACCTGCGACGTGACACGCGCGGGGGACATTGAGGCCGCGGTCGCGCAGACCGTCGAGACCTTCGGGCGTCTCGACTTCGCGTTTAACAATGCCGGCATCGAGCAGCCGGCAAAGCCGATTGTCGACGTCACCGACGAGGAGTGGGACCGCCTGATGGCAGTGAACCTGCGCGGCGCGTTTCTGTGCATGAAGCAGCAAATCCCCGCGATGCTCAAGCATGGCGGCGGTGTGATTGTGAACACCTCTTCCGGCGCGGGCGTGATGGGTATTCCAGGCCAGGGCGCCTATGCCGCGACCAAGTTCGGGCTGATCGGCCTGACCAAGTCGGTGGCGCTCGATTACGCCGCCCAGAATATCCGCGTGAACGCAATCTGCCCCGGCATCATCGACACGCCGATGATGGGCCGCTTCACCGGCGATACCAAGGAGGGCCGCGAGCGGGTCATCGCCCAGGAGCCTGTCGGGCGGATGGGCAGGCCCGAGGAGATCGCCTCCGCCGTGTTGTGGATGTGCTCGCAGGATGCCGGATTTCTCATCGGCCATGCCCTTGTGATGGACGGTGGCCAGACCGCGTGACGATCAATTCAATCAATGGAGCGATGAAATGCAAACCCCCAATGAAGCTGCGCGCAACGTGCACCCTGTCGGGCGTCTCAGCCGCCGTACCCTGCTGACCTTCGTCGGCACGGGCGCGATAGCGCTAAGCGCTATGGCTATTCCGGCGGGCACCGCTTTGGCGCAGGCCCCCGCCGCCTGGGACAAGACCTTCGCCAGGAGCGAGCGCGTCGATCACCAGAAGGTGTCCTCCACAAACCGCCTTGGCATTCGGATCGTCGCCGACGTCTACATTCCCAGAAATCTCGATCGGTCCCGCAGGCATCCAGCTATCGTCGTTGGCGGCCCATACGGTGCGGTGAAAGAGCAGTCGGCGGGGCTCTACGCTCAGACGATGGCCGAGCGGGGGTTCATCGCGATCGCCCACGATCCCTCCTATGTGGGCGAAAGCGGGGGCCAGCCTCACAATACGACTTCGATGGATGCGCTCGTCGAGGACTTCAGCGCCGCTGTCGATTATCTGGGCTCGTTACCGTTCGTGGACCGGGCGCGCATCGGCGTCCTCGGAGTCTGCGGCAGTGGGGGCTTTGGCTTAGCGGCAGCGGAGATTGATCCTCGCATCAAGGCTGTCGCTACCGTCAGTATGTACGACAACGGCCATCCGCACGTCAGGGCCTTTCGCCCACGCTGGACCGTGCCGCGCTTCGAAATACCCTGGAGCGCGTTGCAAATGCGCGGTGGGCTGCAGTCGATGGCGCGCCGCAGAATGTGGCGCCGGGAACGCCTGAAAGACTAACCGAAGCCTCGACGGCGATCGATCGGGAATTCTTCGATTATTATCGTACTCCGCGCGGGCAGCACCCGCGCGCCACGACAGGCTTCCTGCCTACGGGACACGCGCAAATGACACTGCAGTCCGCCTTCGACCATCTCGACTGGATCTCGCCTCGCCCGGTCCTGTTCGTCACGGGTGACCAGGCCCATTCGCGCCATTTCAGCGAGCAAGCCTACCGCCTCGCTTCAGAACCTAAGGAACTCTTCATCGTGCCGGGCGCCGGACATGTTGATCTCTACGACCGTGTGAACCTGATCCCCTTCGACAAGCTCGCGTCCTTCTTCACCCAGCATCTCGCCTGAACCGGAAGGATGAGTCGACATGAAGCTGATCATGACAGTCGTCCTGCCGCTATCGCTCGCCGCATGTGCGAGTGGGCAGCAGGCGCAAGCAACCCAATCGCAAGCACCCCCATCGACAGTAGGAGCACGGCAAATGGAAGTCACTCGACGCGCCGACATGCAGACGGTCACTGGGCCGACCGACTGGTTCACCGGGCAGGTCACCATCACCGGCCAGTTTCAACGGCCCTCACCCTCTCGGGTTGGTGGAGCGGTGGTTCGTTTCGAGCCGGGGGCCCGTACCGCCTGGCACAAGCACCCACTCGGGCAGACCTTGATCGTAACCGAGGGGGTGGGGTGGACCCAGATTGAGGGAGGTCCGATCCTCGAGTTCGCGGCAGGTGACGTATTGTGGTGCCCGCCCGACCATAAGCATTGGCACGGCGCCACGCCCACCGCACCGATGACCCACATTGCCATCCAGGAAGCGCAGAACGGCTCACCGGTGACTTGGATGGAGCATGTCAAAGACGAGCAATATCTCGCCGGCCCGCCACGGCCGTGACATTCGATTCTCAAATCCCGATCCTACTTGCCGCCAGCCTCGCAAGCGTTGCCTGCGATTCCGAGGAGCGGACCGCCTACCGGTCGCTGACCAGAGCCGACAACATCGCGACCGCTCGGGCCGACGACAGTGCGTCAGGACGCCAATCGGACGCACGAACGGAACCTATGATGACACACCGGCGCATTCTCATTTCGTTCGAGCGGGGGCAGGTCACCGCCGAGCTCATGGATAACGAAGCCACCAGGGCGCTGGTGCGAATGCTCCCTGTCACCATCGAAATGCGCGATCATCTCCGCCAGGAGAAGACAGGTCATCTGCCTTCGCCCCTGCCAGAAGTGCAGCGGCAAACAGACTTTTCTGCAGGTACGCTGGGTCTTTGGGGCAATGACGACTTCGTCATCTATTACCGGAACGGACGCGTGCCCGCGCCAGGCATCATCGTCCTTGGCCGCGTGGTCGGCGGCGTGGCTATCTTCGATCGTTCGGGACCAGCCACTGTCCGGATTGAGCGCGCCGATTGATTTTTCTAAACGAATGACATGAGCGGAGTTGCTAGTGTCTGCAATGGGCTCGACCTCACTGGCCTGCCGCTTTGGGGTGGAAATTCCCTGAAGCCGACCGTCCGCTATCGGCCACAAGCTGCCGCGGGTGATTCAGAACCGGTCTCGCTGCCGCCCGAGGCGAGCCTATTCGGCTCGCGCGTCGCACGCTTCCTGAAACCTCGGTCCCTCCCCATCGCGGGGAGGGCGTGCTAGCGCGGCTCGCTCCACCGGCCGGAGCAAAACATGCGCGTCGACCGCTTCGATTTCGAGCTTCCCCACGACCGGATCGCGCTGAGGCCCGCGAGCCCGCGCGATTCGGCGCGGCTCCTGCTCGTGGCGGGCGGTGCCATGTCCGACCATGTGGTGCGCGACCTGCCGGCGCTGCTGCGGCCCGGCGACGTGCTGGTGTTCAACGACACCAAGGTGATCCCCGCCCAGCTCGAGGGCGTGCGCGGGGCGGCGCGGATCGGCGCCACCCTGCACAAACGCGAGGGCCCGCGCGCCTGGCGCGCCTTCGTCCGCAACGCCAGGAGGCTGCGCGACGGCGACCGGATCGACTTCGGCGCCGGCGTCGGCGCAGTGGCGAGCGGGCGGGATGCGGACGGCTCCTTCCTCCTCACCTTCGAGGGCGAGAAGCCAGTCGAAGCGCTGCTCGAGCGCGCCGGGCGGATGCCGCTGCCGCCCTATATCGCAGGCCGGCGCGACGCCGACGCGCGCGACCGCGCCGATTACCAGACCATGTTCGCGCGCTCGGACGGGGCGGTCGCGGCGCCGACCGCGGCGCTGCATTTCACCCCGGCGCTGATGGCGGCGCTAGCGGCGGCCGGCATCGGTCACGAGACGCTGACCCTCCATGTCGGCGCGGGCACCTTCCTTCCGGTCAAGGCCGACGACACGGACGACCATGTCATGCACGCCGAATGGGGCCGGATCGACGCAGCCGCGGCGGCGCGGCTCAATGAGGCGCGAGCGGCGGGCGGCCGGGTCATCGCCATCGGAACGACCTCGCTCCGCCTGCTCGAAAGCGCGGCCGACGACGGCGGGCGCGTCCAGCCCTTCGAGGGCGACACCGCCATCTTCATCACGCCGGGCTACCGCTTCCGCGCGGTCGACGGCCTGCTCACCAACTTCCACCTGCCGCGCTCGACCTTGTTCATGCTGGTGTCCGCGCTGATGGGGGTCGAGGCGATGCAGGGGGCTTATGCGCATGCCATCGCGGAGGGATACCGGTTCTATTCCTATGGGGATGCGAGCTTGTTGCTGCCGGGGTGACGGACCCGGGTGCGGTTGAATTGATTAACGCGAGGGCGTGAAGACGCAGGCTCCGGTGCTGCGATCTTCGGCGCGCCGCGCAAAAGACCCTCACCCTCCCACCCGCTTCGCGGGCGGGCCCCTCCCTCTCCCCAGAATGGGAGAGGGGGAATAAGGTGCGCGGCGAAAACCCCTCTCCCATTTGGGGAGAGGGAGGGTGAGGGAATGCTCGACCGCGCCGGCGACTGTCCCCTGCCGCTTATGACGGTCATCGGGCAGAATGCCGCGACGTTCAGCATGGCCGCCGCCAGGCCTAACCGCGCCTTAACCTGACGACGCTAACCAGGTCGGGGTAATGCCCGGGAGAGGAAGAATGGATTTCTTGCGCAAAATATGGGGCGAAGTCCTCAACGGGATCTACTTGTGGGCTTTGGGGCTGCTCCTGTTCACAGCGATCATGGGCAGCATCGGCGGGCTAAGCGTGTTTTCGTCGACCTCGAATGTCGACAGTCGGGTCGGCGAACAGTCGGTGCGGAAGGAACCTCCCTCACCTAGAAAAGGATGGTGAACAGCGGCGTTTGCCGAAAAGGGGGGGCCAGCGATGCTTGCCGAAAAGGGGACAGCCACTGGGATTGTTCGCCTTCGTCCCCGGCGATGCCAGCCTGCTGCTGCCCGGCTGAAGCGCGGGCCCGTTCAGGCCGAATATGCCCGCCACCCCGCGAAGGCCAGCACCGGCACAAGCATCAGATCCGCCAGCGCGATCGGGCGAAGCGCCGCAGGAGCGCCGGCCAGCCAGTAGAGGATCAGGAAAGACAGCATCGAAAGCGCGGCGGCGACGCTCGCCAGACGGCGGACCCCCTGATCGGCCATCGCCCACAGGCATATGACCAGCATGACGAGGAACAAGGCGGCCCGGTGCTGAAGCAGCAGAAATGTCGGCGCGCCGCGCGGGACGCCGTACAGCGTCTCAATCATCCCCGGCCGCGCCAGCGCCAGGGCGGGCGGGAGATGCAGTAGAGCGAGCAACGCCCAGGCGAGACGATCGATCACGATGCCGGAATTATCGAAAGCCGTGCGGCGTCGCAATGACCCGGCGGACAATGGCATCATGACCTGCCGGATACATGTCCGATTAGTTCACAGCATTGCTACAAATCCAATTCATCTGTATAGAAATATAAGCTGTACCAATCGGAGAATCGACATGAACGCGGAACGGGGCCGACTGGTCAGCGGCGGGCGTCTTCAGATCCCGGCGCGCGTGCGGCGCGAGCTGGGGCTGAAGGACGGGGACGCCGTGATCATGGAGACGGTGAAGGGCGAGTTGCGGGTGCGGCCTTACCGGGATGTCCTTGCGGAAATCACGGCAAGCTTGCGCCAATATATTCCCGAAGGCGTCTCGCTTTCGGATGAGCTGATCGCCGATCGCCGCGCCGAGGCGGAGCGTGAGTGAGCATGTGCTGGATGCGTCCGCGTTGCTCGCGGTCATGCTCGAGGAGCGGGGGGCAGCGAAGGTCCGGGAGCTGCTTCCGGCCGCGATCATAGGGGCGGTCAATCTCGCCGAAGTGGTGGCGAAGCTGCAAGAGCGCGGTGCGCCTGACGAGAATATCGACCGGAACATTGCGAGGCTCAACCTTCCCGTCATCGCCTTCGACGCGGCGCAGGCGATAGCGACGGGCAAGCTGCGCGCGCGCACTCGAAGCCTCGGCCTGTCGCTCGGCGATCGGGCGTGCCTTGCTTTGGCGCTGGCACGCGGGCTGCCGGCGGTTACGACGGATCGCGGATGGGCGGGGCTCGAGGTAGGTGTAGACGTCGTTATCCCTCGATAGCGAGCCTATATGGCTCGTGAATTTGATATGTAGGATATGATTTGGTAATATGCGTTGGGAGCCGAGCCGGCGTCGGCTCACCTTCGCGAGCGGCGCACAGGCATTCGTCTATTCGGCGGCCAATCCGGAAGGGCTGCGCGGGCCCGAGCACCACATCGCCTGGTGCGACGAGCTCGCCAAGTGGCGGCGCGGCCAGGCTGCGTGGGACAATCTGCGGCTCGGCCTGCGGCTCGGCGCGCGGCCGCGGGCGCTGGTGACGACGACGCCGAGGCCCGTTGCGGTGCTGAAGCACGTTCTTGCGCTCGATGGGACGGTGCTGACGGGCGGAGCGACGCGGGACAATCCGCATCTGTCCGGCGACTTCATCGACGCGGTCGAGGCTGTGCATAAAGGCACGCGCTTCGGGCGGCAGGAGCTGGAGGGAGCGCTGCTCGACGATGTCGAAGGGACGCTGTGGCCGCGAAGCTGATCGAGAAGGCGCGGGTAGGAGTGGAAATAGTTGCAGGCAACTGGTCCCGCGTGGTGGTCGGCGTCGATCCGCCGGCCTCGGCGGCCGGGACTTGCGGGATCGTCGTGTGCGGAACCGACCGGGAAGGGATTTGCACCGTGCTCGCCGACTGCTCGGCGGGCGGGCTGACGCCCGAGGGCTGGGCGCGCAAGGTGGCGCAGGCGGCCGATGCCTGGGGCGCGCACCGGGTGGTGGCGGAGAAGAACAATGGCGGGACGATGGTCGCGGCGGTGTTGCGCGGCGCCGATGCGGGGCTGCCGGTGACCCTGGTTCATGCCGCCGACGGCAAGGCGGCGCGGGCCGAGCCGGTCGCGATCCTGTTCGAGACCGGCAAGGCCCGGTTCGCCGGCGCCTTCCCCGAGCTTGAGGACGAGCTTGCCGGATTCACCCCGGCCGGCTGGCGCGGCGCCGGAGCGAGCCCGGACCGCGCCGATGCGATGATCTGGGCGATGACCGAGCTTGCGGTGAAGCCGCAGCGTCCGCCGCCGCGAGTCCTGGGATTTTGAGGGGAGGCAGCTATTAGTTGACATAGTCAACTAATAGCTCACAGATGCCCTCATGGACGAGGCGGTCGCCGCGCTGCGCGCCTTCACGCGCTTCTACACCCGCTCGGTGGGCGCGCTCGGCGCGCATTATCTGGATAGCGACCTGTCGCTGACCGAGGCGCGGCTGCTCTACGAGATCGCCCATCGCGAGGCGCCGCTCGCCGCGGAGCTGCAGGCGGAACTCGGGCTCGACGCGGGCTATGTCAGCCGGATGCTGCGCCGCTTCCAGGCGCGCGGCTGGGTCGAGCGCGGCCGGGGCGACGACAAGAGGAGCCGGCCGATCAGCCTGACGCGGGAAGGCCGCGCCGCCTTCGACGCGCTCGACGCGCGCACGCGGGCCGACGTCGCCGGGCGGATCTCGGGGCTCGGCCCGGCGGACCGGGAGACCCTGGTCGCGGCGCTGGGCGCGGTGACCGGGCTGCTCGGCGGCGGCGAGGCGCACTGGCATATCCGCACCTTCCGGACCGGCGACCTCTTCACCATCGCCGCCCGCCAGTCGATCCTCTACGAGCCTTATGGCTGGAAGCGGCCGATGGAGATCCTGCAGGGCGAGGTCACCACCGCCTTCCTCAGGGACTTCAAGCCGGGGCGCGAGCAATGCTGGGTGGCCGAGCGCGGGGGCATGATGGCTGGCGCGGTGCTGGTCGTCGATGCCGGAGAGAATGCCGCCCAGCTGCGCCTGCTCCACGTCGAGCCCTGGGCGCGGGGGTTGGGCATCGGCAGCGCCTTGGTCGGCGAATGCGTCGAATTCGCCAGGAGCGCGGGCTACGATCTCGTGCGTCTGTGGACGCACACCGTGCTCGCGCCGGCGCGGCGCATCTACGAAGCCGCGGGCTTCCGTATCGTCGCGACCGAAGTCCATCACGAATTCGGCAAGGCCGAGCAGGGCGAGACGTGGGAGTTGGCGCTCAAGGGGTGAGGCGCTAAGCCGCGCGCATGGCCCAGCGCACCCAGATCGCCCTCATCGGCCCCGGCGCGATCGGGGCCACAATTGCCTGCTGGCTGGCCCAGTCGCCCGACCTCGAGGTCACGCTCTGCGCGCGCACGCCGCTCGACAGGCTCGTCGTCGAGACTCCCGACGGCCGGATCGAGGCCGGCCCGCTCGTGCTCACCGATCCCGCGCGCGCCAGGCCGGCCGATTGGGTTCTGATCTGCACCAAGACCTACGACGCGGCGGGGGCGGCGCGCTGGCTCGAAGCGCTGGCGGGGCCGGCGACGCGGGTCGCGGTGCTGCAGAACGGCGTCGAGCATGTCGCACGCTTCGCGCCCTATCTGGCGCCTGAGCGGATCCTGCCGGCGATGGTCGACATCCCCGCCGAGCGCAGCGCTCCGGGCCGCGTCTGGCAGCGCCGCGAGGGCGTCATCCGCGTTCCCGAAGGCACGGACGGAGCCGACTTCGCCGCCCTGTTCGCCCATACGCCGCTCAAGGTCTCGACCGCGGCGGACTTCAAGAGCGTGCTCTGGCGCAAGCTCGCGGTCAATTGCGCGGGCGCGGTCAACGGCCTGGTGCTGAAGCCGCACGGCATCTCCCGCGACCCCGATGTCGCCGCGCTTATGCGCGGCCTCGTCGAGGAATGCGTCGCGGTCGGGCGGGCCGAGGGCGCCGAGCTGGACGAGGGCACGGCCGAGCGCGTCGTCCAAGGCTATCAGGCCTCGCCCGCCGACGCGGTCAACTCGCTCCACGCCGACCGCCTGGCCGGCCGCAGATGCGAATATGATGCGCGCAACGGCGTCATCGTCCGGCTCGGCGCGCGCCACGGCATCGCCACGCCGCTCAACGCGCTCGCCGTCACCCTGCTCAGGGCGGCGGAATGACGCGCTTCGTTTTCACCATCGCGGCGACAGACGGCCGCGCCCGGACCGGCACCATCGCCATGCGGCGCGGCGAGATCAGGACGCCGGCCTTCATGCCGGTGGGGACCGCCGCGACGGTGAAGGCGATGAAGCCCGCCGACGTGCGCGCCACCGGCGCCGACATCATCCTGGGCAACACCTATCACCTGATGCTCCGCCCGGGCGCGGAGCGGATCGCGCGGTTGGGGGGCTTGCACGCTTTCATGGGCTGGGAGCGGCCGGTCCTGACCGACAGCGGCGGCTATCAGGTGATGAGCCTCTCCGAGCTCGCCAAGGTGAGCGAGGAGGGCGTGGCCTTCGCCAGCCATCTCGACGGCAGCCGGCATATGCTCTCGCCCGAACGCTCGATGGAGATCCAGGCCCTGCTCGGCGCGGACATCGTCATGGCCTTCGACCAATTGGTGAAGACGACCGATACGGCCGAGGCGCAGCGCGAGGCGATGGAGCGCTCGATGCGCTGGGCGCGGCGCTCCCGCGACGCCTTTGCCGGGCTTGGGGGCGGCGCTTTGGGACGCGCCGCCCTGTTCGGCATCCAGCAGGGCGGGCTTGACGAGGGCCTTCGCCGGGCTTCGGCCGACGCGCTCGCGGAGATCGGCTTCGACGGCTATGCGGTTGGCGGCCTCGCGGTCGGGGAAGGGCAAGCGGCGATGTTCGCCTGCCTCGATTTCGCGCCCGCCCAGCTGCCGGAGGCGGCGCCGCGCTACCTTATGGGCGTCGGCAAGCCGGACGACATCGTCGGCGCGGTCGAGCGCGGCATCGACATGTTCGATTGCGTGTTGCCGACGAGGAGCGGGCGCACCGGGCAGGCGTTCACATGGGACGGACCGATCAACATCCGCAACGCCCGATATGCCGAGGACGCGGCGCCGCTCGACCCAGATTCCCCGACCGCCGCCTGGTCGAAAGCCTATCTCCACCACCTCGTCCGCTCGGGCGAGATACTGGGCGCGATGCTGATGACCGAGCACAATCTGTGGTTCTACCAGCGGCTGATGCAGGAGCTGCGCGACGCGATCGCGGGGGAGCGGCTGGCAGCCTATGGGGATGCCTTCCGGGCGCGCTACCGCCGATCGGCGTCTCTCCAATGAAGTCTGCCAACCGATTTCGCGCGATCCTGTCGCGTGGCGGGACGTGGGACGGTTGGATGGGGGTCTGCGGCAATGGCTCGCATCCCATATTCCCCGCGGTTTTCTGGTCGGCGGGCCGCCCGACATAGCGGAGGCCCGTGTTCGGCACCTCATGTGCGCCGCTGGCAGCTTACCGACGATTAGCGGCGCGGGAACGTTATGCCGACCGCTTCGACTTGTCCATGTGCTGTGCCACCGTGGGAGCGTTCACACTGGGGCCCGGATGCTCGATTTTTGTCTGGCTGGGACAGTTACTTGCAACTGTCCCCTCGTGGGCGGCTTAGGCGGGCTTCCGGGGCGCGTTGCGGACGCCCATCGGAGGCCGGGGCTTCTCCGTTACGTCCTCAAGGACATCGGCGACCGCCTTGCCGAGCGTCAGCGTGTGGTCGATGAACCGGAACGCCCCGGTGGCGGCGATCGGGGGCGCGCACGCCGTCACCAGCGCGGCCAGGCCGCCCGCCGCGTCGATCGCCTTGCCGAGCTTCGTGGGCCAGGCCGCGTCGGCATCGAGGAACGCGGCCGCGAGCGCCGTCGACGATTGCCACAGCGCGAAGGCCTTGACGGCCGCCTTCGCCTCCGGACCGAGTTCCGAGAGGGCGCGCCCGACGGGTTTGAAGATCGCCTCGCTCTCGTCGATCGACCAGCCGGGAAGTGCGATGCCGGCCAATATCCAATGCTGCTTGGGCTCGGGCGTCGGCTTGAAGGATTCCGGTGGAGCGGCGGAGGGCAGGGGGACCGTCGCGATGCCCTGGCTGGGGCGGACGGTCGAGTTGGTCGTGCCGGTGAAGATCAACATCGGCGATTCCCCGTCACTCGAAAAGCGCCTGGCCGGCGGCGGCGTCGCCGATCAGCACCCGCCCCGGCGCCCGGCCTCGGATGCGGGGCGCCATCGAAGGGTTGGACGCATAGGTCCGCCCGTCAAAGCGGATGCGCGCTTCGTAGGGGATTTCGATGCCGCCGCCGCGGACCAGGACGGAAAGGTCGCGCCAGCCGCGGCTGCGCGTGTTCAGCAGGCGGACCGGCGCGTTGACGATGGTGAGCTCGGCGACCTCGCGCCACGAAGCGCCCTGCGGCGTATAGATATGGAGCGCGCAGCCGCCCGAGCCGCAGAAGAAGCCCGACTGGAGCGAGACCAGCGCCTCGTCGCGGCCGTCGCCGTTGAGGTCGGCGAAGGCGGCGACGTAGGAGGTGCCGCCATAATTCTCGCGCGCCTCGGCGAAGCTGGTCTGGAGGAACGTCCGCAGGGCCTGCTCGCGGGACGGCTGGGCGGCCGCGATGGCCGGCAGCAGGAGCGGCGCGGCAAGGCCGAGGACGAAGAGGAAGGCAGGGCGAGCGGTCATACTGTTTCGATGGCACATCTGCAGCCCGTCATTCCAGCAAAAGCTGGACTCTCACTGGTCTTCGATCGCCGCCTGAAGAAACAGGAGCAGCCAATCCGGGGCGCCGCCTCCTCGCCGATCGGTTGCTCAGCCTCAACCTGAAAATCCGCCAATCCACTTCCCTTATAAGGGAGCTCCCTTATAAGGGAAGTGGATGGAGCGTCGAGCGAGACCCCTGTCGGCGGGGGGGTCGGTGGCGGTCGGTGGCGGTCGGTGGCGGTCGGTGGCGGTCGGTGGCGGTCGGTGGCGGTC
>DASQLN010000022.1:0-21901 GCA_035629975.1 Allosphingosinicella sp.
CAAGGCCGATCAGGCGTTCGCCAGGAATCTCACGGTGTTCGATTCCTCGCTCGGCGCTCGCTTCCCCAATCCGAAGATCGAAAGCCGGTTCGGCGCCGACACCATGCCCGAGACCGCCGACAACCTGGCGCGCGAGTATCAAATCTCGCGCGAGGAATGCGATCTGTTCGCGCTCGGCTCGCAGCAGAAATATGCCAAGGCCGCCAAGCACGGTTTCTTCCAGAGCGAGATCCATGCCGTCTCCGTCCCCCAGGGCAGGAACAAGCCGGACCTCGCCGTCGCGGACGACGAGCATCCGCGCCCCGAGACGACGATGGACACGCTGCTCAAGCTCAAACCGATTTTCCCGCAAGGCGTGACGACGGCCGGCAACGCGTCGGGCGTCAACGACGGCGCCGCCGCGTTGATCGTCGCCACCGAGGGGGCCGCAAGGCGCAACGGCCTGACGCCGCGCGCCCGCTTTCTCGGCACCGCCGTCGCCGGCGTGCCGCCGCGGATCATGGGCATCGGACCCGCGCCCGCGTCGGAGAAGCTGCTCAAGCGCCTCGGCCTGACGATCACGGACATGGACGTGATCGAACTGAACGAAGCCTTCGCCGCCCAGGGCCTCGCCGTGATGCGCCAGCTCGGGCTCGCCGACGACGATCCCCGGGTGAACCCCAATGGCGGCGCTATCGCCCTCGGCCACCCGCTCGGCATGTCCGGCGCGCGCCTGATCCTGACCGCGACCGAGGAGCTGCACCGCACCGGCGGCCGTTACGCGCTTTGCACGATGTGCATCGGCGTGGGGCAGGGCATCGCCACCGTGATCGAGCGGGTCTAGCGGGCTCGGCCCGGCGACAGCGTCAGGATCGAACCATGCGACCGCGCAGCTTTGCTCTTCTTTGCGGCATCGTGCTGGCCGGTTGTTCCGACGGTCCCGCTGGGCCAAGCAACCGGTCCCGCGCCGTGGAGACGAAGGTCGAGACCGGACCGCTCGTTTCCCGCAATCCCCGCGCGCAGGCCGGCGGCATCGCGCTCCTCCTGGAAGGACCCAATGCGCTGAGCAGGCCCTCCGCCCAGGGGATCGCCGAGATCTGGGCGGCCCAGCTGGACCGGTCGGGCTTCCCTTCCTACCAGATCCTCCACCTCCCGCCCCGGCGGATCGAGGTCCGGCTCTGGGGGGTGCGGGACCCCGTCAGGGCCAGAAACGCACTTCGCGCGGCCTATGGCAACCCGCTCGACATGCGCCTAATCGAGGAGCGTGCCTTCCGCTGATCCTATCCCGGTCGCTTGTCTCGATGTCGTCGAGGCGGCTCACATCTCGCGCTTCAATTTGTGCAGGATGATCGCATTCCCGTCCGGGTCCTTGACGATCGCCATGCGGCAGACCGGGCTTTCGATCCCCTCGGCGGCGAAGGCGACGCCCTTGGCCTTGAGGTCCGCGACCGTCGCCGCGAGATCGTCCACCTCGAACGCGATCGTGCCGCCTGCGCTGGCGCTGGGCTCGTTCGGCGTCACCGTGGTGATGGCGAGGCAGCCGCCGCCCGGCAGATCGAACTCGACCCAGGGGCTCGCAGCGCCGCTGCCGCTGGGGCCGAGGCCCAGCGTCTCTTCGTAGAAGGCCCGGGCGCGCGGCATGTCCTTGACCGGATACATGGTGAAGGCGACCTTGTTGAGCATCCCTGTCCTCCCCGTCCCGGCGCTCAGCTGAACGCGAAATCCACCTTAGCAGGATCGAGGCGGCCGTCGAAGGCCTGGTCGGCGAAGGGGCCGTCGCGGTCGACCCAATGCAGGAAGAGGTGCGCCGACCATCGATTGGGATTGGGCGTGGTGCGGCCGTGGCGGTGGTGGACGCCCTGGTAGAGCACGGCGTCGCCGACCCGCATCGGGATCGCCGCATGATCCTCGGTGCCGAAATCCTCGTCCACCTTGGCGTTCGGGTCCTGGCGGGCGCGGCCGACCTCGAGCGGCCAGGGCTTGTCGTCGCTATAGCCGAGCGTCAGCGACAGGCTGTGCTCGCACGACAGCCGGTCCGAATGCACCTTGCAGACGTCGCCGGCGCGGTAGATGCGCAGATAATCGTAAGTGGGAAGGAGGTCGCGGCCGACGATCCGGCTCACGGTCGGAGTCAGCCCCCACAGGAAGAACAGCATCGGCTTGTAGAAATGGCCATAGGCCTCGAAGGCCGGGCGGTTGAGCAGGTTGACATGCTCAGCCACCCGGCTGAGCGGGATCGGGGCGGGGCCCATGTCCTGCTTCAGCCCCTGCAGGAAGGCCTGCGCGACCTGGGGGTCGATCAGCCCCTCGATATGCGCATAGCCGTCGCCGTGATAATCGCCGGTCACCTTCATCGCCGTTCAGCTAATCGCGGCGGCGGATCGGCGCAAGCAGCCTCGGCCCGGCTCGTGCGTTGAGCAGGCGAGGCAGGGCAATTCATTGACCGATCGGTCGGCGAATGATAGGGAGCCTTTATGTATACGACCGAAATGCAGAAGAGCGCGAAGATCGCGTCGACCGAGGATCCCGAAAAGCTCGCCGCCTTCGAGGCGCGGGTAGCGGCGGACGAGTTCATCGAGCCCAAGGACTGGATGCCCGAAGCCTATCGGCGGACCTTGACCCGGCAGATCTCGCAACACGCCCATTCGGAGATCGTCGGCATGCTGCCCGAGGGTAATTGGATCTCGCGGGCGCCGTCGCTCCGGCGCAAGGCGATCCTGCTCGCCAAGGTGCAAGACGAAGCGGGGCACGGCCTCTATTTGTATTCGGCCGCCGAGACGCTGGGGACGAGCCGCGAGGAGATGATCGAGGCGCTGCATTCGGGCAAGGCGAAGTACAGCACCATCTTCAACTATCCGACCCTGACCTGGGCGGATATCGGCGCGATCGGGTGGCTGGTCGATGGCGCCGCGATCATGAACCAGGTGCCGCTGCAGCGCACCTCCTACGGCCCCTATGCCCGCGCCATGGTCCGGGTCTGCAAGGAGGAGAGCTTCCACCAGCGCCAGGGCTATGAGATCATGATGCACCTTTCCGCCGGCACCGCGGAGCAGAAGCGCATGGCGCAGGACGCGCTCAACCGCTGGTGGTGGCCGAGCCTGATGATGTTCGGCCCGACCGACGACAACAGCCCCAACACCGCCCAGTCGATGCGCTGGAGGATCAAGCGCGACACCAATGACGAGCTCCGCCAGAAATTCGTCGACATCTCCAAGCCCCAGGCCGACGCGCTCGGGCTGACCGTGCCGGACCCGGACCTCAAGTGGAACGAGGCCAAGCAGGGCTATGATTATGGCGAGGTCGATTGGGATGAATTCTACGCGGTCGTAAAAGGCGAGGGGCCGCTCGCGAAGGAGCGGATGAAGGCGCGCCGCGAGGCCTGGGAAAGCAACGCCTGGGTCCGCGAGGCGACCGTGGCTTATGCGGAGAAGCATGTGCGTAAGGCGGAGGCCGCATGACCTCTTTTCATCGTCATTCCCGCGAAATGAATGGGGCGCTCCGTTCCCCGGACGGAGCTTTGGGCCCCCATTCATGGAATCCAAGCGGCCTTCGGGCCACGAAGACAGTCTGGACCCCCGCTTTCGCGGGGGTGACGGGGAGGGTCTGATGTCGAAGGACTGGCCGCTCTGGGAAGTGTTCGTGCGCGCCAAGGGCGGAATGGCGCACCGCCATGTCGGCTCGGTGCACGCGCCCGACGCGCAGATCGCCATGCGCCACGCCCGCGACACCTATACGCGCCGGCAGGAGGGCGTGAGCCTGTGGGTCGTGCCCTCGGCCTCGATCTCCGCCTCCGATCCCGCGGACGACGCGGCGAATTTCGATCCGGCCGAGGACAAGATCTACCGCCACCCGACCTTCTACGACATTCCCGACGGGATCACCCACATCTGATGGACGTTTGGGTCTCCCAGCAGTCGTTCGTCCCGAGCGAAGTCGAGGGGCGCTGGCACGGAGTCATCACGGGCGCCCCTCGACTACGCTCGGGACGAACCGGGTTGGGGAATGGCTGAGGTGCTTGCTCACGATCCCGTCCTGTTCGAGACCCTGCTGCGTCTGGGCGACGACAGCCTGATCCTGGGCCAGCGCCTGGGCGAATGGTGCGGCCACGCGCCGAGCGTCGAGGTCGATCTCAGCTTAGCCAATATGGGCCTCGATCTGATCGGGCAGGCGACGCATTTCCTGAACGCCGCGGGCGCGGCGGAAGGGAAGGGGCGCGACGGCGACGCGCTCGCCTTCCGGCGCGACGTGCTCGATTTCCGCTGCTGCTGGCTGGTCGAGCAGCCCAATGGCGATTTCGCGCAGACGATGGCGCGGCAGCTCCTGTTCTCCACCTGGCAGGAAATGCTGTTCGGCCATCTCGTAGGCTCGACCGACGAGACGATCGCCGCGATCGCCGCGAAGGCGGTCAAGGAGGTGCGCTATCATGCCGAACTGTCCGCCGAGTGGGTGATCCGCCTGGGCGACGGAACCGGGGAGAGCCGGGCGCGGATGGCTGCGGGCCTCGACTGGCACTGGCGCTTCGTGCCCGAATTGTTCGAGATGGACGCGATCGCGGCCGAGGCGGCATCGCGCGGCATCGGCGCCGACGTGGCGGCCTTTCGCGCAGATTATGACGAGCGCATCCGCGCCGTGCTGGACGAGGCGACCCTGGAGGCGCCCAAGGACCAGCGCCCGATCCTCGGCGGCCGCCGCGGCCATCATGGCGAGCAACTCGGCCACATCCTGGCGGTCATGCAATATCTGCCCCGCACCTATCCGGACGCGACATGGTGAGCGGTCTTGTATTCAAGGACGAGGTGGTGGATCGCATTTGGAGCGTGCTGGCTGGCGTTCCGGACCCCGAAATCCCCGCGATCTCGCTGGTCGATCTCGGCATCGTCCGCGAAGTCCGGCCGGACCGGGTCACGATCACGCCGACCTATACCGGCTGCCCCGCGACGCTGGTGATCGAGCAGGACATTCGCGACGCGCTCGATGCGGCCGGCTTCAGGGACGTCGCGGTCGAGACCACCCTGTCGCCCCCCTGGACGACCGACTGGATCAGCGAGGCGGGCAGGGCCAAGCTCCACGCCTATGGCATCGCTCCGCCGAGCCTCGCGCCGACCGCGGCCTGCCCGCAATGCGGTTCCATGCACACCGAAGAGATCAGCCGCTTCGGTTCGACCCCGTGCAAGGCGCAATGGCGCTGCCGGGATTGCCTGGAGCCTTTCGACCGGTTCAAGTGCCACTGATGAGTATCGCTGTCCCCGGTTCCCCGGCGAAAGCCGGGGTCCAGTTTCCCAGGCAGTGCCCCTGGGCCGCGGCCTTCGCCGGGGAACGGGAGCGGCGCCGATGTCCGTGAGCTTCCACAGCCTGACGGTCGCCGATGTGGTCGATGAAACCGCCGATGCGCGGTCGATCCGCTTTGCCGTGCCCGAGGAGCTTCACGAGACCTTTAAATTCAGGCCGGGCCAGCATTTGACGCTCAAGGCTGAGATCGCGGGTGAGGAAATCCGGCGCAATTATTCGCTCTGCGTCGCGCCTCAGGACGGTCAGGTCATGGTCACCGTCAAGCGGATCGCCGGCGGCGCCTTTTCCAACTGGGCGAACGACAATCTCCAGCCCGGCATGCCGGTCGACGTGATGGCGCCGCACGGCAGCTTCACGTGGGACTTCGTGGAGGGCGCGGCCAATCATTATGTCGGCTTCGCGGGCGGATCGGGGATCACGCCCGTCATGTCGCTCTTGAAGACCGCCTTGCTGACCGAGAAGCAAAGCCGCTTCACGCTCTTCTACGGCAATCGCGACAGCAGCTCGATCATCTTTCTCGAAGCGCTGGCGCAGCTGAAGAACCGTTTCATGGACCGGCTGCAAGTCCATCATTTCCTTGCCGAAGAGGCCGAGGAATTCGCGCTGTTCAACGGCATGCTCGACCGCGCCAAATGCGACGAGATCCTCGAAACCCTGGTCGACCCCGCGGACGTCGCAGCCTTCTTCATCTGCGGGCCCGGCCCGATGATGGACGCGGCCGAGGCGGCGCTGATCGCCAAGGGCGTCGCCAGGGACCGGATCCACCTCGAACGCTTCACCGCCGGGCGGCCGTCGGCGGCGCTCGAGGCGCAGATGCAGGCGCTGACCAGAGAGGCGGCGGGGCTGACCCTGCTGGTCACGCTCGACGGCCGCAAGCGCCGGGTCGCGTTCGACGCGGCGGCCGGCAACATCCTCGATTCGGCGCGCGCGGCCGGCCTGCCGGCGCCCTTCGCCTGCAAGGCCGGGGTCTGCGCCACGTGCCGCGCCCGCATCGTCTCGGGCGAGGTCGAGATGGCCGCGCGCTACGGCCTGACCGACGAGGAGGTTGCGGCGGGCTATGTGCTGACCTGCCAGTCCGTGCCCAAGGGCGAAGGCGTCGAGCTCGACTACGACGCCTGAGGGGTTACGCCCCGCTGCATGATCTCGACGACGCGAAGCGCCAGCGCCTCCGGCATGAACGGGCCGGCGGGATCGAACCAGGTGTGGGTCCAGTTGATCATGCCGAAGAACAGCATCGTGTTGACCCGCGCGCTCCCGCCCGAGCCGATTTCGGCGATGACCGATTCGGCCGCCGCGATGATCCGCCTTTGCTTGGCGACGACGTCGGCCCGGCGCTCCGGCGGCAGCCTGTCCAGCTCGTTCAGCAGGACCTTGTGGTGGTTCTGCGCGCTTGCGTAGAGTCGCATGAAGCCCACCGTCAGCGTGCGCAGCTTGTCGTCCGCGCTGCCGCGCGCGCACGCCGTCTCGGCGGCTTCGGTCAGGGCATCGAGATGCTCCGCCATGACCGCGTAGAGAATGTCGTCCTTGGACGGGAAATAGTGATAGATCAGCGATTTGGACGTGCGGCAGGCCTTGGCGAGCGCCGCCACCGACGCGCCCGGAAAGCCCTTCTTCGCATAGAGCCGCGCCGCCGCCGCGAGGATCGCGTCGCGGCGCTTGTCGTAATCGGGGGATTGCGGCCGGGCCATGCCGCCATCGTCACTCCCGCGAAGGCGGGAGTCCAGCTTCTTGTTGGTTTGGGCGCTGGTTCTGGATTCCCGCTTTCGCGGGAATGACGAGAGGAAATTGCGATTAGCGGCGCCGGTAGCGGCCGCCGCCCTCATCCAGCGCCTCGTCATAGGCGACCACGGCGCGGGTGACATTCTGCATCAGCGTCATCCGCGTCCCCAGCGGCGTCGCGGTCCGGCCGATCATCACCGCCACCGCATAATGACGGCCCCCGGGCGAGGTCAGGATGCCGATGTCGTTATAGCCGGCCTGGGTGCCGCCGAGCACCTGGCCGGTCCCGGTCTTGTGCGCGATCCGCCAGCCGCGGGCGAGGCCGCCTGTCAGCCGCTGCGGCCCGGTCCGGGTCTGCGACATGATCGAGAGCAGCCGGCCGGTCGAGGCGCGCGAGAGCAATTCCCCGCGCTGCAGCATGGCGAGGCCCATGGTCAGCCCCTCGGGCGTGGCGCCGTCGATCGGATCCTCGATATAGCGTTCGAACGCCTGCCGCCGGCGCGTGGCGGGGACCGCGCTGCGCGCCTGGGAGAAGGCGTTGCCGACCGAATAAGCGGGCGTCCATTGCAGCCCGGCGATCCCCGCCTGGAGCAGCCGTTCGCCCGGGCCGAAGCGAACGCCGGAAAGGCGCGCGCGCTCGATCATCGCGCGCACCGCATTGGGGCCGCCGGCATGGCGCAGGACGATGTCGTTGCAGGTATTGTCGCTGCGGGTCATCGCGCGGAACAGGAGGTCTCCCAACGTCGTCGTATAGCCGTTCGGGCCGATCTGCGCGGCGATGGGCTGGTTGAACAAGGTGAGGTCGGAGCGGGTGATGGTGACGCGCCGGTCGAGGTCGAGCGCGCCGGCGTCGACGCGCTGCAGGGCGGTCACCGCGACCCAGAATTTGCTGACGCTCTGCTGCGGGAAATAGCGTTCGCCGTTCCAGCTCGCCATGAAGCGTCCGTCGATCTCGCGCACCGCGATGCCGACCTCGCCCGGAAAGGCGCGGCCGAGCTCCTCGATCCGCTGCTCCAGCGCACGCTGCTCGGCCCCGCCCCGGGCGTAAGACTGGCCCCGTGAGGGGATCTGCGCCGATTGCGCCGGCATGCAAGCGGCGAACATCAATGCCGCCAATCCCAGGAAGCGCATCCGCCCCGCTATCGCTCCGCCCCGCATCGTGCCTCCTAAGACCTTCTACCCCAAGGATTTGAATCCATAATCGGCGTGGAGTTTCTGTCAGCCTGTTGCAGGCCGCCGAAAGACGGATCGTGTCGCGGATGCGATGGAGCGAATCCATATCGTATAAACCACGCGGCGCCGCCGCGTGCTCCTGCGCAGGCAGGAGCCCAGGACCGAGGCATGTCCGGGCTCCTGCTTTCGCAGGAGCACATGTGCTTTCGCAGACGCACAGGTGCTTTCGCAGGAGCACAGGTGCTTTCGCAGGAGCACAGGTGCTTTCGCGGAGCACGAGGCTTAGAACGTGAAGCGGGCGCTGATCCGGAGGTCGCGGCCGGCGAGCGGCGCATAATCCTTGAGGAAGCTGGCGTGGCGGCGGGCGTCGACGTCGAAGATGTTGTTCGCCGAGAGGATGATCGCGCTCATATTGCCGCGGCCGAAGGGATGGATGGCAAGCGACGCGTTTACCGTCGCATGGCCGCCGGTCCGCGTCTCGAAGGCGGCGATGCGATCCTGCGCGCTTACCCATTCGACCTCGATCCGGCCGTTGACATGGTTGGACTGGGCCTCGAGGCCGCCGAGCAGGCGCAACGGAGGGATGCGCGGTGCCGGGCCGGCGCCGTCGATGGTCGCGCGGACGTAATCGGCGACGCCGTCGAGATTGATCAGGAAATCGCCGAGCTGGGCGACGTGGGCCGAGACTTCGAGCTCGACGCCGAAATAGCGCGCGTCGGACTGGCGGTATTGGAAGACCGGCAGATCGTCCTGGATGAGGCCGGTCGGCGCCTCGAAAATATAGCCGTCGAACCAATTGTGGAAGAGCGAGGCGGAAAAGGTTAAGCCGCCGCCGGTGTGGCGGAGCGTCCCCTCGAGCCCCCAGCTGCGCTCGGTGTCGAGGCCCGGATCGCCGATCTCGAACGACTGGGTGCCGGCATGCGGCCCGTTGGCGAACAATTCCTCGGCCGATGGGGCGCGCTCGCTGCGGGTGGCGTTGAGGCCGATCCGCCAGTCGCGCGCGAAGGCGTAGCTGGCGCCGACCGAGCCCGAAACCGAGTCGAAGCCGCCGCGCATCGCCGGATTGCCGAGGTCCGCGTCGGCGTCGGCGCTGAGCCTGCTGTGCTCGTAGCGCAGGCCCGCTTCGGCCTTGAGCGCGCCGCGGTCGAGGGTTTGCAGCGCGAACAGGCCGAACTGCCGGGTGAGGTTCGGCGGCAGGAACTTCTCCGCGCCGTCGATGCTGAGGTCGCGCTGGAAATATTGCGCGCCGAAGCCGCCGCCCCAGCCGTTGCGCGTGGCCTGGCGCGCCTCGATCCGGCCCTCCCAGCCCTGGTTGAGGAAGGTCGTCGCGATGTCGCCATTGTCCTCGATCTCGAAGTGGCGATAGTCGGAATAGGCGCCGCGCAGGCGCACCGAATCGATGAAGCCAGAGCCGGTGTCGAACTCGGCGCGGCCGTCGATGCGGGTCTGGCGGACGTCGATATGCGGCCCTTCCGCCTCGATCGCCGGGTCGAGCGAATAGCGGATCGGCACGCCGTAGAGGCTGTCATAGCGGTTGACCGAAAACCCGGCATTGCTGTCGCCGTCGATCCAGGCGATCGCCGCGGCGACGTCCCAGGTCCGCCCGTCCGTATTGGGAATGCGGCCGCGCAAGCCGGCGAGCGCGGCGATCTCCGGATCCGGGCTCGCGGCGGCCTGGGCGCGCAGCGCCCGGCTGAGCAGGAAACCGCCGATCTCCAGATCGTCCGACCTGCTGTAATTGCCGTCCAGGTGGAAGACGAGATTGGAGCCGAGCGGAATGTCGATCATGGCATTGGCCGAGCGCTCGTTCGCCGCCGAGCCGTAGGTGAGGATGCCCTCGGCATGGACCGCCTCGTCGGGCATGCGGCGCGGGATGCGGGCGTCGATGACGTTGACCACGCCGCCGATCGCCGACGAGCCGAACAGCAGCGCTCCCGGCCCGCGCAGCACCTCGATCCGGTCGGCGGTCAAGGGGTTGATCGCCACCGCATGGTCGACGCTGGTGCTCGACGCGTCGAGGCTGCCGATGCCGTCGGTGAGCACGCGCACGCGCTCGCCCTGGAAGCCGCGCAACACCGGGCGCGAGGCATTGGGCCCGAACGAGGTCGCCGAGACGCCAGGCTGATGCGCCAGCGTCTCGCCGATCGTCGGCCGCAAATCGCGGGTCAGCTCGTCGCCGGCGACCACCGAGGTTCCCGACAATATGTCGCCCCGGCTGCGCGCGAAGCCGGTGACGACGATGTCGTTATCCTCGGGCGCGTGATAATCGGCGGGCGGGACGGAGCCCCGGGCGCGCGCGCCCTCGGCCTCGGGCGCCGGAGCGGGCT
Organism: Allosphingosinicella sp.; assembly: GCA_035629975.1. GTDB lineage: Bacteria > Pseudomonadota > Alphaproteobacteria > Sphingomonadales > Sphingomonadaceae > Allosphingosinicella. The sequence goes on from DASQLN010000022.1 coordinate 10,488, forward strand.
CGGGGGTTTGGGCTGCGGCGAGAGCCGGGGAGGCGAGGCAGGCGCTCGCCAGCAGCAGGGGTTGGAACACGCAAACACCTTATTCTATGCCGGGACGGTTATGAGCGGCAGGATATAGTATATCAACGCGTCTCATCGCGTTCGACGCTCGTTCCGTCGCTCGGACGGGCGCTGTTTGCGACAATCGGCGACACTTTTTCCGTCCGGCGACAAAGTTGGGCGACAGCCGGCAGCCATGAGGGGCGGCATGGACAATGGAGTAATTGGAGGGATGTCCCGATGAACAAGCTGAGCTTTCTGGGCTGCGCCGCCCTGCTCGTCACGGCCGGCGCCGCGGCTGCGCAAGGGCCGGACCGGCGCCCCGGCCGCAATGCCGAGGTGACCCGCGCGCAGGTGATCGAGCGTACCGACCGGGCGTTTGCGCGGCTCGATACCGATAATGACGGCCGTTTCACGCAAGAAGAAGCGCGGGCGCGGGGGGAGCAGCGCCGCGAGCAGCGCATGACCCGCATGTTCGACCGGCTCGATGCCGACCGCAACGGCAGCATCACCCGTGAGGAAATGGCGCAGGCGCACGCGGCCCGCCGCGGCCCGGGCGGCCCCGGCGCGGAAGGCGGCGGCCGGCGCGGCCCGGGAATGCGTCACCGCGGCCCGCGCGGCGGCTTCGGCGGTCCCGGCATGCGCGGCATGCGCGGCCAGCGGATGTTCGGCGAGCAGGGTTTCGTCAGCCGCGAGCAGTTCCGCGAACGCGCTCTCGCCCGCTTCGACCGGCTCGACTCCAATCGTGACGGCACGGTCACCGCCGCCGAGCGCCAGGCCGCGCGCGGCCAGCGGCGCGAGCGCATGCGCGAGGGCGGCGAGCGGAACTGAGCGCTCTTTTCGGCCGATTGGAAAGGCGGGCTCCCCAGGAGTCCGCCTTTTCATCGCCTGAAGGAATGAGATTCCGATTGACGTCGAAACGCACTTGATTTCGCTCAAGTCGTTTCGGCTCCGTTTGTGCGACATAAGTTCGGCTTCGCCGGGACTAGTGGAGGCGAGGTGGGGGAAGAAGTGGCCTATTACAGGCTCTATCGGCTGGCCGACCCGGGCGGCAAGTTCGTCGGCTTCGAGGAGATCGAGGCCGCCGGCGACGCCGAGGCCGCGCGCCTCGCCGAGGCGCATTGCGGTCCACAGGCGCTCGAATTGTGGTGCGGCAAGAGAAAGGTCCGCACCTTTCCGCCGGTGAGCGGCTAGGCTTCCGCCTCGTTCGTCGCCCCCGCCGGCAGCAGGATTCGCGCCAGCAGGCCGCCTCCCGCGCGATTCTCGAGGAAGAGGCTGCCGCCATGCGCCAGCGCCGCGCTGCGCGCCAGAGCGAGGCCGAGGCCCGAGCCGCCCGTCTCGCGGTTGCGCGAGGCTTCCAGGCGGACGAACGGCTCCAGCACCCGCTCGAGCTCGGCCTCGGGAATGCCTGGGCCCTCGTCGGTCACGTCGAGCGCGACCGCATCGCCTTCGGTCCGCACCGCGACCCGGGCGCCGCCGCCGTGGCGGACGGCATTCTCGATCAGATTGCGCAGCGCCCGGCGCAGCAGATTGGGCTGGACGGCGGCGACGTGGCGCGCGCCCGGCTCCATCTCGACGTCCTGGCCCAGGGTGCGGAACTCCTCGACCAGCGCATCGGCCAGCGCATGGAGGTCGACCGATCGGACCTGCTCGGTGGCGCGGCCGGCGCGGGCCAGAGCCAAAGTCTGCTCGAGCATCGCGTCCATCTCTTCGATCGTGGCGATCATCTTCAGCCGCTCGGCCTCGGGCTCCATATTCTCGGCGCGGATCCTGAGCGACGCCAGCGGCGTGCGCATGTCGTGGCCGATCGCGCCCAGCATCCGGTCCTTCTCGTCGAGCATGATCGAGACCCGCGCGCTCATCGCGTTGAAGGCGAGGATGGCGCGGCGCACGTCGGCGGGCCCGCGCGGCGTCACCTGCGGCGCCTCGCCGCGCCCCTCGAAGCTCTTGGCGGCTGCGGTGAGGTCGCGCAGCGGCCGGCCGAGCCTCAGCGCGATCAGCACGATCGCGCCCAGCAGCAGCACGTAGATGAGCAGGGTCGAGCCGGCGAGGCGGACGGCGACCCAGGGATTGGGCCGAGGCGTCACCATCCGGCCGTTGAGCCAGCGCCCGTCCGCGAGCCGGATCGAGAGGCGCAGGGTCTGCAAGCGGCGCAGCCGTTCCTCGGCGCGCTCGCGCTGCCCGGGCCCGAACCGCTCGCGCGCCCGCGGCGGGAGCTGGACCTCGTCGCTGACCGCGCCGCGCGCCTCCCGGATCGCGAGGCCGGCGCCCGCGGCCTGGTCGCGCAGCCGCGCCGCGATCCTCTCGTCATTCTCCCGGGGAGGGACGATGCTGTCCGGATCGATGGAGAAGCGGCCGCGGCGGCCGCGGCCCTCCAGCTCTTCGTCCTGCCGGGGCGGCGGCAGGGTGCCGATGCGCTGCGCGAAATTGACGAAGCGGGCGATCGCCGGCCCTTCGATCTGGTTGCGGGTCGCGCGCTGGCGCTCATTGAAGACGAGGCTGAAATTGATCGCCTGCGCGACCAGCAGGGCCAGCGCCATCACCAGGGCGATCTGGCCGATCAGGCTCTTGGGGAGCAGCCGCCTCACAATTTCCTGACGTCCGCCGCGAGCATGTAGCCGCCGCCCCAGACCGTCTTGATCAGCTTGGGTGCGGCGGAATCGACCTCGATCTTCCTTCTGAGGCGGCTGATATGATTGTCGATGCTGCGCTCGAACGCGGCGAGCTCGCGGCCCTGGCTGAGGTCCAGCAATTGCTCGCGGCTCAGCACCCGGCGGGGATGCGTCACGAAGGCGTGGAGCAGATTATATTCGCCGGTCGAGAGCGGGATCGCGACTCCGTCCTCGCCGATCAGCTCGCGCTCGCCGCTCTTCAGGATCCAGGGGCCGAAGCCGTAGCTGTCGGTGTCGGGCGCGCGCACCAGGGCACCATTCTCGCCGACGCGGCGCAGCACCGCCTTGATCCGGGCGAGCAATTCGCGCGGCGAAAAGGGCTTGGTCACATAATCGTCTGCGCCGATTTCGAGGCCGACGACGCGGTCCATCTCCTCGGCCTTGGCCGTGACCAGGATCACGGGGATCGAGGTGGTGGCGCGGATATAGCCGGCGAGGCTCAGCCCGTCTTCGCCGGGCATCATGACGTCCAGGAGGACGAGATCGATCGCATAGGCTGTCAGCAGCTGGCGCGCCGCCGCCGCATTCTCCGCCTTGGTCACGCGCACGCCGTTGCGCGACAAATAGGTCGCGAGCGGATCGCGTATGTCGCGCTCGTCGTCGACGAGGAGGATGTGCGGATCGCCGGCCATGCGCGGCTTATTAGGGGCCGGGCGGGGGGCGGCGCCAGAGGGAAGGTGTCTCCAAATGTCTTGAATTGTCTCCCGATATGCCAGCGCGCATAAGGAAGGCGATGAGCGACGCCGCCAAGACAGCCAAGGCCGCATTGGCCCGGGGGGACCTGATCGGCGCCTATGACGCGACCGTCGCGGCGATCGCCGACGGCGACACGTCGGGCGCGATCCGCCACCAGCAGATCCTGGCGCTGGCGCGGATGGGCGATACCGACCGGGCGATGGGGCTGTTCCAGGCCTATGGGCTGGACGGGTCGCCCAATGTCGACGAGCGCAGCATCGGTGCCAGGATCTGGAAGGACCGGGCGTTCAACACCCCGGCCGGGCCCGCGCGCCAGGAAGCGATGGAGCGGGCGTTCGAAGCCTATCACGACGTCTATCGGGCGAGCGGCGACAGCTTTCCCGGCATCAACGCGGCCACGCTGGCATTGCTCGCGGGCCGCGAGGCGGATTCGCGCGCGCTCGCTTTGGCACTGCTCGACGATCCCGCCGTCGCGGCGCCCGGCGACTATTACAAGGCCGCGACCCGCGCCGAGGCCCTGCTCCTCCTCGGCCGGACGGCGGAGGTGACCGAGGCGCTCGGCAGCGACGCGATCCGCGGAAGCGCCGATCTGGGCGGCCGCTCGAGCACGCTGCGCCAGCTCGGAATGATCGCCGCCCACCTCGGCCTCAGCGAGCATGAGCGCGCCACCCTGCTGGCGCCGCTCGCGCCGCCTCGAGTGCTCCATTATTGCGGCCATATGTTCGGCGCCGACGCGGGCGCCGAGTCGCGGGTCCGCGCCCAGGTCGACGTCGTGCTCGACGAGGAGGATGTCGGCTTCGCTTACGGCGCGCTCGCCTGCGGCGCCGACATCGTCGCCGCCGAGGCGCTGCTCGACCGCGGCGTGGAGCTCAGCGTCATCCTGCCCTTCGAGGAGGAGGATTTCCTCGTCCAGTCGGTGCTGCCGGGCGGGCCGGGCTGGGAAGCGCGCTACCGCCGCTGCCGCGAGCGGGCCAAGCGCACCATCTTCTCCAGCCCGATGGCCTATTTCGGCAATCCCGACCAATATGGCTATGCGAGCCGCATGGCGATGGGCCTCACCTGCCTTCGCGCCGAGCATCTCGCCGCCGAGGCGATCCAGCTCGCCATCTGGGACGGCCTCGCGCCGGAGGGACCGGCGGGCACCGGCGCCGACGTCCTCGCCTGGCAGGGGGCAGGCGGCCGCACCCGCTCGGTCGATCCGGGCGCGGTCAGCCGCGGCCTCGCCCGCCCGGCGCCGCGAATCGTCACCACCTCCGAGCGCGCGCTGGCGGCGATCCTGTTCACCGATTTCGAGGGCTTCTCCAAGCTCAGCGAAGTGGTCCTCCCCGAATTCTGGGACGGGGTGATGAAGATCATCGCCGACGTGCTCGACGCGCACGGCGACCTGGTCGTTTCGCGCAACAGCTGGGGCGACGCGCTCTACGGAGTGATGAGCAGCGCGCCGGCCGCCGCCGAGATCGCGCTGCAGCTCCAGGATGCGCTCGACAAGTTCGACTATGGCAGGCTCGGCCTCCAGGGAACGGGCGGCCGGATGCGGATCGGCGCGCATTACGGCCCCGCTTACCGCGCCATCGATCACATCACCGGGCGCATCAACTTCTACGGCAACGAGGTCTCGATGGCGGCGCGGATCGAGCCGGTGACGCCGACCGGCGCGGTCTTCGTCACCGAGCCGTTCGCCGCCATCCTCGCGCTGGAGGCGCCGGACCGCTTCGTCTGCCGCTACGTCGGCCGCATCCAGCTCGCCAAGGGCTATGGCAGCTACCCGATGTATAGGCTGACGCGGACCGATTGACTCGGCGGACGGGCGCTCTAGCCTCGGCGTGCGAGGAGATATCCCATGGAAGTGAATCTGCAGCCCGGCGAGCGCGTGATCGATACCTGGACGCTCTTCTATCTGCCCCCCAACGGCGGCAAATATAACGGCAAGCTCACCGTCACCAACCAGCGGCTGCTCTACGACGCCCAGTTCGACGCGAGCTTCAAGGGCATGGTCGCCGAGGCGCTCACCTTCAAATGGGGAAGCGAGGGCTATCTGGAGATCGCCAAGGACGAGATCGGCGAGGTCGAGGTCCAGAAGAAATTGTTCAGCAAGAGGGCGATCCTCACCCTCTCCGACGGCAGCAAGCACGTTTTCGACTATGGCGCGATGAACATCGACAAATGCGCCGAGGCGATCCGCGAGCGCTGAGCGGCCGCTTCGCGCCGACCCGGACGATTCGCGTCGGAACCATCGTGGCCGGCATCGATTGCGCGCCTCGATGGAGGCGCGCGCATGAAGCGGTTTTTGAAAAATAACGGGCTCACCGTCGTCTTGATGCTGATGTTCCTGTTCAGCATCGTCGGCCATTGGCTCACGGGCTGGCGGTTCGAGAATGCCGAGCTGGCCAAACATGGCGGGCAGGCACTGACGCTCGGCGAGTACACGACCAATCCCCAGTTCATCTCGACCGTGTTCGAGAATTGGGAAAGCGAGTTCCTGCAGATGTCGGCTTATGTGCTGCTCACCTGCTGGCTGTTCCAGAAGGGCTCGGCGGAATCGAGCGATCCGGACGAGCCGCCGCGCGACGAGAATCTCGCGGCCCAGGCCCGCGGCAAGGGCGCCCCCGCCATCCTCAAACGCGGGCCGGTGTGGCGCTGGCTCTACGCCAATTCGCTCGGCATCGCGCTGCTCCTCCTGTTCCTGGGCTCCTTCCTGATGCACTGGAAATTCAGCGCCGCCCAGGCCGCGGAAGAGGCGATCAGCCACGGCGAAGTGCCGCTCTCCATGGGCCAGTATCTGTCCGACGCGCAATTCTGGTTCGAATCCTTCCAGAACTGGCAGAGCGAGTTCCTGTCGACCGCCGTGCTGGTCGTCCTGAGCATCTTTCTGCGGCAGCGGGAATCGCCCGAATCGAAGGCGGTCGCGGCGCCGCATGGGCAGACCGGGGCGTGATCGCCGGACACAGGGCTGTCGAGGCGTGAGCCCACTCGGGCGGCGGGGTGGCCCAGTCACCGCCCCCGGGGGACGATCGATTTCCGCCGCGATCCCGGCCGAGGCGCCGCTGCGCGTTCCGGCTATGCCTGCGGCGCTAAGCTTTCTATGCTGGCCCGATGTCAGGATATAAAGTGAAAGCAACGGATTCGGCCGGAACGGAATTCCAGCTCGGCGCCGCCGAGGAGGCGATCAAGATGCTCGCCTTGCTGAATTCCACCGAGCGCAAGCGGCTGCCGGTCCGGAACATCATCATCGAGGCGCCGGACGGGAGCGTGATCGATCGCCTGGAGCTGAGGCGGCGCGCGCAGGAGGAGGTCCACGCCCTGGCGCTGGAGCGCGCGGGGCGGGCGCACGTGCCGGGCCGCCCGCCGGGCGAATGAGGCTCCGCCGGACCCGGCCGGCAATGCCGGGTTTCGCGCCTACCGGGTGAACCCGAACCGCTCCATGAGCTGCGCGCGGGTATAGATTTCGGGCTCGCGGCGCGGAACCATCGTCGTGACGCGCTCGTAAACGCCCGGCCGCACCTCGCGATACCAAGGCTTGTCGACCGTCGCGGCATAGCGGCGAAGATGGTCGAGATACTGATCGAGGGTCGCGAAGGTTCTCCCAAAGGAATCAGGCAGTTGCCGGACCGGCCGGGCGGCGGCTTCTCTAACTGGCGTCATATCGGGCTCCTTAACTATGTTATCGCCGCCGACGGCGTTCGCGGGGAGGTCGGAGCAGGCTGCCGCCGCGACCAAAATCAACACGGAGATCAGTGGGATCATCCCGGATTCTCCAACTTTTTGACAATTAACCCATTGGTTTGTCGGATTATAGCTAGGCAGCGGCCTTTAACCATGGTCTATTTTGCGGGAAGGGCTCCGTCCGGGGCTGATTCGCCAAAAACATAGCGGGTAGGGAAAAAATCACATGACCAAGGCGTTCAAAGGGCAGTTTGCCAAGTCGCGGAGCGTTAACACCCAGGGTGAGTTTATCAGCGGGCGCGAGGCGCTGATGGCGCTCAACCCGGAGGCGCAATTCAAGGCCCCGGTCCGGAACGTCGCCGCCGACTCCAGTGCCTACAGCCTTACCGACGAGGGCCTGTACGCCGACGAGGGGACCAAGGGCGCGAACGACGGCATCGGCCTGCACTGCCCGACCGGCAAGGAGCTTCTCCTTCGCTACCTGAGCCAGCACGGCGACAGCTATGCCGATGGGGAGAGCACCCTTCTGCGCGGCCTCTCGGGCGGCGAGATCGCCGACGAAATCAATCCTTCGATGGCAGTCGGCGGCTCGTTCTCGGGCGTGATCGACTTCGACGGGGATGTGGACGACATCACCGTCTTCCTCGTCGCCGGCCAGATCTATCTGATCTCCTTGCGCGGCACCGGCGCCGATCCGCTGAACGACAGCTTCCTGCGGGTCTTCAATCCGGCCGCCAATGGCGGAGCGCAGCTGGCGGTTGACGACGATGGCGGCAACGATCTCAATTCCTTCGTCACCTTCGCTGCCGCCTTCACCGGCCAGCACACGATCCGCGCAACCTCGTTCAACAACAACCCGGACGCACTCAACCTGGACACCGGCTCCTATACCGTCGACGTGCGCGTCCGCGGCGTGGACGCTGTCGGCGACACCAACGCCACCTCCGTTCCCCTGAGCCTGGGCACGACCTTCGGTCACCGCGAGACCGGCACCGGCGCGAACAACAACCCGCAGAATCTCGCCGGCAACGCTTTCGGATATCCGGCCGGCACCTTTAACGGCGACACCGACCGCTATTCGGTCACGCTGGAAGCCGGCCATTTCTATACCTTCAAGGTGGCCGGCGGCTGGGACCCCAATCCCGGCGCCGAGAACGATACGGCCATCGCCCTGTACAACAGCGCGGGCACCGTCGTGGCGGTCAATGACGACGTCAATGGCGGGGCGGGCGATTTCAGCTCCGCGCTCGGCTTCTACGCGGAAACCAGCGGCACCTATTATTTCGACGTCTTCGCCTATGCGAACCAGAACGCCGGCTACATCATCGACTTCGAAGACGTCGATTTCGCCGCCGAGGATCCGCGGGACGCCTTCAATTGGTTCAACGCCGACAACGTCGATTTCGTCGACGTGAACGGCGTTCCGACCGCTTATGTCTATTTCGCGGTGGCGGGCGAGAGCTTTGGCGAATTGGCCGACAATGGCGTTGATCCGTTGCCGTCCTTCGGCTGGAACGCCCGCGAGATTCAGCAGGTGATGCTGGCGCTCGAGGAGTTCGAGCATATCCTCGGCGTGAATTACGAGATCACCACCGACGTCAATCAGGCCACCTTCCGGCTGATCACCACGACCTCCGAGCAATATGGCGCCTATTTCTACCCGCAGGATCCGGCTTTCGGCACCCAGCAGGGGATCGGCGCCTTCAACGTCGACAGCGGCAATTGGGACAAGCCCGGCGCTTCCGAGTTCGACACTCCGGGCGACCAGGTCAGCCTGGACCGCGGCGGCTACGCCTTCTCGGTGATCCTGCACGAATTCGGCCACGCGCACGGCCTTGCCCACCCGCACGACAATGGCGGCGGCTCGGACGTCCTGCTGGGCGTCACTGGGGCCACGGGGTCCTACGGCCTCTTCAACCTCAACCAGGGCGTCTACAGCGTGATGTCCTACAATGACGCGTGGGACTTCCATCCGGACGGCCCGACGCCCTTTACCCTCGCGGGCCTGGACAATGGCTGGACCGGCTCGCTCACCGCCTTCGACATCGCGGTGCTTCAGCAGCGCTACGGCGTGAAGGACTATAATACGGGCGACAACGTCTACACGCTGACCGACGTGGTCGACGACGCTTTCTACGTGTGCATATGGGACAGCGGGGGCATGGACGCGATCGCCTATGGCGGCGCGCTCAACGCCAACATCGATCTCCTCGCGGCGACGATCGACTATTCGCCGACGGGCGGCGGCGTGCTTTCCTTCGTCATCGATCCGGCTCCGGGCACCAGCCCGCTGCGCGGCGGCTTCACCATCGCGCAGGGCGCGGTGATCGAGAACGCCATGGGCGGCAGCGGCAACGACAATCTGATCGGCAACAGCGCGGCCAACGTCCTCGCCGGCAATAACGGCGCCGACAATCTCGTCGGCCGCGCCGGCGACGACACCCTCCACGGCGGTGCCGGCATCGACACCGCTTATTATGACGGCAATCGCGCCGATTATACGATCACCGCGATTATCACCGCCGGCCAGATCACCGGCTTCACGGTGAAGGACGACAACATTACGGCTCCGGCCGAGGACAGCAACCCGATCAGCGTCGCCAACGAGGGCACGGACACGCTCGACGGGGTGGAATCGCTCGACTTCGCCGATGCGACGTTCAGCCTCGCCGGCACGGTCGCGGTGTTCGACGGCGACGGCGCCCTGGTGAGCATGCACGCCACCATCCAGGGCGCGATCGACGCTGCGACGACGCTCGACGGCTACACGATCTTCGCGGGCTCGGGCACCTATGCCGAGGACGTGAACGTCACCAAGGATTTGACCATCCAGGGCGCCAATGTCGGAGTCGCCGGCGACGGCACTCGCTCCGCCGAGACCAGCGTCGATTCGTTCACCATTTCGGTCGCCGGTGTCACCATCGACGGCGTCGAGGTGACGGGGAGCGCGACTTCCGAGGGCATCTACGTCGGCGCTGACGATTTCACGCTGGTCAATTCGCGGCTGGACGGACCGGCTTCCGCGGTCGGCATCAACACCCAGAACGTGCAGGGCCTCGAAGTCGCGAACAACGTGATCACCGGTTACGGGCAGGGCGCCTATGTTTCGGGCGGCAGCACGACCGGCTCGTTCCACGACAACGTCTTCGAGGGCGACGGGCCCGGTTCGGGCACCGGCACGCAGAACGGTATCCTCAGCGAATCGACGCTGATGCTGATCGAGAACAACACGTTCGACGGCATTGACGGCGGCTCGATCTATGCGCTGCCGCAGGGTCCGGCCGATACGGTCGATCTGCTCGACATCATCATCGGTAACACCATCAGCAACAGCGGCGCGGCACGGCCGGTCCAGATCTATCCGTCGACGTTCACCCCGAACGTGCTCGGCACGGACGAGAACGAGGCGTTCGTCGGAGACTGGGGCGGTCTTGGCGGGGTCGATCTCAGCTTCGACGGCCGCGGCGGCGCCGACCATATCTATGGGGACTCCGGTAACGACACCTTCACCGGCGGATCCGATAACGACCTCATGGTCGGCGGCGCAGGCACCGATACGGCTGTGCTGGACGATGAGAACGTTACCTATGTCGACACGGCGGTCGGCTGGGTCGTTTCCTCGAGCGAGGGCAACGACTTCCTCCAGCAGATGGAAGTCGTCGAAGCGGACGGACAGCGCAATCTGCTGGTCGGCGCCACCGGCTATGCCACGCTGCAGGCGGCGCTGACCGCCGCCCAGACGGACGACAATGTCCGGCTGGCGGCGGGCAACTATACCGGCACGGTGAACTACAGCGTCGACGGCCTGACGGTCATCGCCCAGCCCAATGCGGTGCAGAACCTCACCTACGCCACGGCCAGCGGCTTCGGGATCACCGTCCTTGCCGCGAACGGCGCCGACACGATCACCACCGGCACCGGCGACGACTTCATCTTCGGCGGCGGCGGAAGCGACGTGCTGAACGGCGGGGCCGGCAACGACAGGCTGAACGGCGAGGCCGGCACGGACGCAATGACCGGCGGCGCGGGCGATGACTGGTTCTTCGTCGACAATGCCGGCGATACGGTCGCGGAGGCTCTGGGCGACGGCAACGACCGGCTGTTCTCGAGCGTGAGCTACACGCTGGCGGCCGGCGCAGAGGTCGAGCTGATGACCACCGACTTCCATACCGGAACGGCGGCGATCAACCTCACCGGCAACGAGCTGGCCAACACGATCTACGGCAATGACGGCGACAATATCCTGAACGGCGGCGCCGGCGCGGACGCGCTGGTCGGCCGGGCGGGCAATGACTCGTTCGTCATCGACAATGCCGGCGATTACATCTTCGAAAGTGTGGGCGG
>DASQLN010000023.1:0-59548 GCA_035629975.1 Allosphingosinicella sp.
TCGCCAGCCCGGAGCTGGCGAGGATCGCCTTGCCCTGCTCGACGTTCGTGCCCTCGAGCCGCACCACCAGGGGCACTTCCAGCGCCATCTCGCGTGCGGCGGCGACGATGCCTTCGGCGATCGTGTCGCAGCGCATGATCCCGCCGAAGATGTTGACCAGGATGCCCTTCACCGCCGGGTCGGAGAGGATGATCTTGAACGCCGCGGTGACCTTCTCCTTCGAGGCGCCGCCGCCGACGTCGCAGAAGTTGGCCGGGAACGCGCCGTTCAACTTGATGATGTCCATCGTCGCCATGGCGAGGCCGGCGCCGTTGACCATGCAGCCGATGTCGCCGTCGAGCTTGATGTAGGCGAGGTCGTAGCGGCTCGCCTCCAGCTCCATCGGATCCTCCTCGCTCTCGTCGCGCAGCGCTTCGAGGTCGGGGTGGCGGAACTCGGCATTGGCATCGAAGCCGATCTTGGCGTCGAGCACGAGCAGCTTGCCGTCATCGGTTACCGCCAGCGGATTGATCTCGATTTGCGCGGCGTCCGTGCCCGTGAAGGCGTCGTAGAGCAATTTGGCGACCTTCTGCGCCTGCTTGTTGAGGTCGCCTTCGAGGCCGAGCGCATGGGCGACCGTGCGGCCGTGATGGGGCATGAACCCGGTCGCGGGATCGATCGAGAAAGTGTGGATCTTCTCCGGCGTGTCGTGGGCGACCTCCTCGATGTTCATGCCGCCCTCGGTCGAGGCGACGAAGGCGATCCGGCCCGTTTTCCGGTCGACCAGGAGGGCCAGGTAGAATTCCTGGGCGATATCGACGCCATCGGTAACATAGAGCCGGTTGACCTGCTTGCCGGCCGGGCCGGTCTGGATCGTGACGAGCGTGTTGCCGAGCATTTCGCTGGCGGCGGCGCGCACTTCCTCCTCGGTGCGCGCCAGCCGCACCCCGCCCTTGGCGTCCGGCCCCAGCTCCTTGAACTTGCCCTTGCCGCGCCCGCCGGCATGGATCTGCGCCTTGACCACGTAGAGCGGTCCCGGGAGCTTCGCGGCGGCGGCCACCGCCTCTTCGACGCTCATCGCCGCATGGCCGTCCGGCACCGGCACGCCGAACTTCGCGAGCAGCTCCTTGGCCTGATATTCGTGGATGTTCATGGGCCGGGCCTAAAGCACAGGCGGGGGAGCGAATCCACCCCAAGGCGCAGCGGAAGCCAGGCGTTCGAGCCCTGCCACGTCATCCCGGACGTGATCCGGGATCCATGAACACGGCCGAGACGAATTCTCGCAGGCGGGTGTTCATGGATGCTGAATCAAGTTCAGCATGACGGCGTGGACGATCGGTCCAACGCGCCGCTCAGCCCAGCCCGACCGCGCACAAAGCCGCCGAGCTCGAGCTGACCCCGAGTATCCGGGCATCGCCGAGCGAGCGGATGCGGTGCAGGAACTCCCGGACCGAGACCGACGAGGTGGCGCGCGGCAGATCGCCGATCCGGCTGAGCTGGGCCAGCGAGAGCCGGTCGACCATCCGCTCGGCCATGCAGGCGGCGAGCGGGCGCGGGAGGCCGGCATTGACGAGGCCGGCGCGCAGGCGCGCTTCGGGGACGGCGCAGGCGGCGAGGAATGCGATTGCGGGAAGCAGGGACAGTATCGGTTTCATCACAATGCCACGCCTCGCGATCAAGAGTTAATCTTTCCGGATCGGACCGCATCCGGCTCGTCAATCAGTCCCATCCTGATGCGCGCCCGGACAATCCGGCGATGAGCCAGTTCGAGCTGCCCGCCTTCGAGCTTCCCTAGAAGGTTGACGAGCCCGTAGTGGGTGTAGGTCCGTGGAATGTCATAATAGAACGGCGAAAGCGCCGTTATCACCAAGGCCGTAGCTGACGAGACAACAGTCAGCACCGAAACGGTCTTGTCGATCTCGGTGGAGTTCCAAACTTGCACGGCCAGCGTTCCCCAAAGAGCGACGAACCCGGCGAGATAGATGACTATCATAGTCAGCAGGAGCAAGATGAATACCAGCTGCATCCAGCCAGTCGCTCGAGCGAAGACGTGCGGTGGATAACCGATATTCGTCCGCAAGAAGGCAAAATATCCATAGGCTTCAGGATAGAGCAACAGGCATTGAGTGCGCTCGGCCGAATCTCCGCGCTTGAATTTCCAGGTAAACCAAGCCTGCAGGAAGGTCTGCTTGGATAGGGAGGTCGACAAGACCGCAGTGGTCAGGCTGAGCGCGACTAGCGCGAGGTGGTTGAACACTACCGGTGAAACCTCAAGCCCGCTCGCGCTAACTCTCTGCAGGACGCCGAAATAGGACAGGATTGCCAATGCTGTTGCGACGATGCTCGCCGCGATTGCTTTCGCCGAGGAGGATTTCACCGACATGAGCGACTCATAGATTCGCTCGTCCCGGTCGTCCGTCGGCACAGGGCGCTGATCAGCCACCAGGTGAATCAGCTCGCCATCGGTCATGCGTCTGGATTTTACCAGAGGCTCCAGCTTCGTCCGTCTCCACCTTCCCATGGTCCGCCCCCAAATTGCCTCGGCGTCGTAGCCAGAACTCAGTAGGAAGCGCTCGGACTTCCTCTCAAGCAGCCCGCCCGATCGCTTTCTGCCTTCGCCGCTGCACCGAAGACCCAAGCCCGATCGCCTCGCGATATTTCGCTACCGTGCGCCTCGCGATGTCGAAGCCCTCGGCCTTGAGCATCTCGACAAGCTGGTCGTCGGACAGGATCTTGTCCGCTTCCTCCGCGCCGATCAGGGCCTTGATGCGGCTCTTCACCGCTTCGGAGGAGGCCGCGTCGCCGCCGTCGCTCGACTGGATGCCGCTCGTGAAGAAATATTTGAGCTCGTAGAGGCCGCGGTCGCAGGAGAGGTATTTGTTGGAGGTGACGCGGCTGACGGTTGATTCGTGCATGCCGATCGTCTCGGCCACCGCGCGCAGGGTGAGCGGCTTCAGGTGCGAGACGCCGTGGCGGAAGAAGCCTTCCTGGTGGACCACGATCTCGGTGGCGACCTTGACGATGGTGCGGGCGCGCTGGTCGAGCGCCTTCAACAGCCAGTTGGCGCTTTGCAGGCATTCGTTGAGCCACGCGCGCGACGCCTTGTCCTGCGGGCCGCTGGAGAGCTCCTGATAATAAGAGCGGTTGACGAGGAGCCTGGGCAAGGTGGCGCTGTTGAGCTCGACCGCCCAGCCGCCGCCGCGCCGGGCGACGAAGATGTCGGGGATTATCGCGTCGACGCGCTCGGTCGTCATGAACCGGCAGCCGGGCTTAGGATCCATGGCGCGAAGCTCGCGGATCATGTCGGCCATGTCCTCGTCGTCGACGCCGCAGATCCGCTTGAGCGCGGATAGATTGCCCTTGGCGAGATAGTCGAGATTGGCGATGAGGCGCGCCATTGCGGGGTCGTGGCGGTCGGCATCTTTCGCCTGGAGCGCCAGGCATTCGGAAAGATTGCGGGCGGCGATGCCGGCCGGGTCGAAGGTCTGGACGATGAGGAGGATGCGCTCAGCCTCGGCGAGGGGGATGCCGAGGCGCTGGGCGAGCTCGGCGAGCGGCGCGAGGAAATAGCCGGCCTCGTCGATCCGTTCGATGATCTGCTCGGCGATGACCAGGTCGGCGCCGGACAGCAATTCGCCGGCCTGGCGGCGCAGGTGATCGTGGAGCGAGACCTCATCGCTCGCGAAGGAGTCGAAATCGGGGCCCTCTGCGGAGCCGCCGCCGCTCAGGCCCTCGCCGCTGAGGCCGAGGCCCCCATCCAGGCCGCGCATGGAATCGACCATGGAGTCCTGGTGCAGATTCTCATGGTCGAGGTCGAGGTCGAGCGCGCCCTCGCCGCCCGCCGCGTCGGCTTCGGGGATGGTCTCGGCGTCGAAATCGGCGGCTTGCGCCTCGGGCCCGGCCTCGGCCGGCAATTCGGCCTCGCCGGCGCCGGTTTCGAGCAGGGGGTTCTTCTCCAATTCCTCGGCGATGAAGCCCTCGATCTCGAGGTTGGAGAGCGCCAGCAGCTTGATCGCCTGCTGGAGCTGCGGCGTCATCACCAGCGATTGGGATTGGCGAAGGTCGAGGCGGGGGCCGAGGGCCACTGACTATCTCGTCATTCCCGCAAAAGCGGGAATCCAAGCTGCGGTGGCGCGGCGCCGAGCCCGTCTGGATTCCCGCTTTCGCGGGAATGACGGAAGATGGGGCACACGCCGAGACATCGCTAAAGCTCGAAACTCTCGCCGAGATAGAGGCGGCGGACATTCTCGTCGGCGACGAGCGCCTCGGGCGAGCCGGCGAACAGGACCTGGCCGCCATAGATGATGCAGGCGCGATCGACGATGTCGAGCGTCTCGCGGACGTTATGATCGGTGATCAGCACGCCGATGTCGCGCTTCTTGAGGTCCCTGATCAGGTCGCGAATGTCCTGGATCGAAATCGGGTCGATGCCCGCGAAGGGCTCGTCGAGGAGCATGATCGACGGGTTGGCGGCGAGCGCGCGGGCGATCTCGCAGCGCCGCCTCTCGCCGCCCGACAAAGCCATGGCGGGCGCGTCGCGCAGCGGCTCGATGTGGAACTCGGCGAGCAATTGATCGAGCCGTTCCACCCGCGCTTGTCTGTCGGGCTCGGCGACTTCGAGCACGGCCATGATGTTCTGGCTGACGGTGAGGCCGCGGAAGATCGAAGTCTCCTGCGGCAGATAGCCGATGCCGAGGATCGCACGTCGGTACATGGGGAGGCCGGTTATGTCCTGGCCGTCGAGGAGGATGCGGCCGCTGTCCGGCTTCACCAGCCCCATGATCGAATAGAAGCAGGTGGTCTTGCCGGCGCCGTTCGGGCCCAAGAGGCCCAGCACCTCGCCGCGGTCGACGCCCAATGAGACGTCGGAGAGCACCGCCTTCTTGTCGTAGGACTTGGCGATCGAGACCACCGAGAGGCCGTGCGAGGTATCGCTCAGCGCCGCATCGGTGTTCGGCCTTTCAATGGCAACGCTGTCGTTCATGCCTGCTCCGCTATCCCCTTGGCCCACTTAGGCGAAGCGGGGCCAAGCCTCAACTGGCAAGCTTTATGCATGTCGTACATCGTCATCCCGGACTTGATCCGGGACCCATGAACACCCGCGTCTTCGAATACTCTCGGCTTCCGTGTTCATGGGTCCCGACTTTCCTCGGGATGACGTGGAATTGATTACCGGCCTCAGCTCAGTTCCCGCCCGAGCGCTGCGGGACGGTGAAGCGGCCGCTGACCCGGCCGCCGGTGCCGCCGCCGTCCATCACCGCGCGGTGGCTGTTGAGGTCGAGCACCAGCCGGCCGCCCTGGACGCGGTTGGCCCCTTGCGTCAGGTGGACGCCGCCGATCATGGTGACGATCCGGCGGTCGACGTCGTAAATGGCGAAATTGCCGCGCGCGGTCTCGGACGGCGTGCGCAGGGTAACGCCGCCGCTCGCCTCGATCCGCTCGACCTGGACTCCGTCCGAATTGGTGTAGGCGACGGTGACCCGCGCCGCGTTCATCGTCATATTGCCCTGCCGCGCCACCACGTTGCCCGAGAAGATGGCGCGGTCGGCGCGGTCCTGCACCTCGATCCGGTCCGCGTCGATATCGACCGGCGCATTGCTGTTGAAGCCCGATCCCGACTGCTGGCCGGCGGCGGGCGCGACCGCGAGCAGCGGCAGCAGAGCGAGGATGCGAAAGCGGGTCACGCCCTTCATCTGAGGCCGCCCTGCACGATATGCAAGCGCGCGCGCCCTGTCAGGACGACGGTGCGGTTGGGAAGATCGACCTGAAGCCCGCCGGCGGTGAAGGTGCCGAGCGGCATCCGGCCCTCGACCCTGCCCCGGCTCCGCATGGTGCGCGCGCCCAGATCGACGTTCACGTCGCGGGTCTGGATCCGATAACCGTCGGCGGCGGTGAAGGTGATCGGGCCGAGCACATTCACGTGGTTGCGCTCCATCTGATATTGGGCGCGGCCGGCCTCGAGGCGCGCCGGGCCGCCTTCGAGCTGGATCTGGGCGTTCATGTCCTGAATGTCGACGATTTGGGAGGCCGAGGTCTGGCGCACGCCCGAGCGGGCCGAGAGGACGAACGGCCGTCCCTCGTCGTCCTGGCCGCGATAGGTGACCTGGGTCAGCCGCAGCCGCTCCTCGGCGGTTTCCACCTTGTGCTTGTCGAGCACGAAGCTGACCTCCTGCTTCTCCTCGAGCGGCGCGAAGAAGAGGAAGGCGAGGACGACTCCGATCAGCGCGGGCAGCACGATCTTGAGCGTGCGCACGAGCTTGTCGTGCGAGCCGCCCGGGCGCGCCCAGCCGCGCTTCTGCCGCCGCTCGGTGTCGGCCTGGATCGACATGTCATGCCTCGGACGTTGACGAATCAGACATGGGCGAAAATGTCCTGCTCGGCCCAGCCGGCGAGATCCAATGCGGCGCGGTGGGGGAGGAAATCGAAGCAGGCCTGGGCCAGCGCCGTGCGTCCCTCGCGCGCCAGCCGGAGGTCGAGCTTCTCCTTCAGCGCATGGAGGTAGCGAACGTCGGAAGCGGCATAATCCTTCTGCGCGTCGCTGAGCTCGGACGCGCCCCAGTCGGAGCTCTGCTGCTGCTTGGAGATTTCCTGGCCGAGCACTTCGCGGACCAGGTCCTTGAGGCCGTGCCGGTCGGTATAGGTGCGGATCAGCCGCGAGGCGGTCTTGGTGCAATAGACCGGCGCCGCCACGACCTTGAGATAGGCCTGGATCGAGGCGAGGTCGAAGCGGGCGAAATGGTAGAGCTTGAGCCGCGCCGGATCGGCGAGCACCGCCTTGAGGACGGGAGCTTCATAGGCGCTGCCGGGGCCGAAGCGGACGAGATGCTCGTCCCCGTCCCCGTCGGCGATCTGCACCAGGCAGAGCCGGTCCCGCCCCGGCTGCAGCCCCATCGTTTCGGTGTCGACGGCGACCGGCCCGGGCCCGAGCGCGCCTTCGGGCAGGTCCTCTTCGTGGAAATAGACGCTCATGATGTTCGCATAGGCTCGGAAACCTTAACTCTCAATGGGCTGGCCCGGTGCCCCGGCTTTGGCCGCCTTGCGCTCGCGCCGCTTGCGGGCGAGGATGTTGAGCGTCTCGACCCCGCCGGAAAAAGCCATGGCGGCGTAGACATAGCCCTTGGGCACATGCACGCCGAAACCGTCCGCGATCAGCACCACGCCGATCATCATCAGGAAGGCCAAAGCCAGCATCACCACCGTCGGATTATTGTCGACGAACCGCGCCAGCGGCTCGGCGGCGAGCAGCATCGCCCCGACCGAGATGATGATCGCAGCCGCCATCACCGGCACGTCGTCGCTCATCCCGACCGCGGTCAGGATCGAATCGACCGAGAAGACCATGTTGAGGAGGCCGATCTGGGCGATCGCCGCGCCCATGGTCATCGCGCGGCTGCTCTTCTTGTCGAGCAGTTCGTCGGTCGGGTGGGCGTCGATCGAATGGTGGATCTCCTTGGTCGCGTTCCAGACCAGGAAGAGCCCGCCAGCGACCATGATCATGTCGCGCCAGGAGAAAGCCGTCTCGAACACCGGCTCGCCATGTTCGCTTAAGGGGCCGGTCAGGCCGAGATCGAAAACGGTGGTGGTGAGATTGACGATCCAGGCGAGGCCGAGCAGCAGGACGAGGCGCAGGCCGAGCGCGATGGTGATGCCGATCTTGCGGGCCTTTGCCTGCTGCTCCTTGGGCAGCCGGTTCGACAGAATCGAGATGAACACAAGATTGTCGATGCCGAGCACGATCTCGAGCACGACCAGGGTGGCGAGCGCGACCCAGGCCTCGGGTTGCGCGAAGATGCTGAGTGCCTCGATCATATCCGTCTCCGTGGCCTTGCGTTGGTGCGCCAATGCATGAAGCCGGGCGCCGGGGCAATCCGCCGGGTGCCCGTCAAAAACAATCCACAGCCAAAAGCGCTCGCGGGATTGGATATTTTCGGTTATGTGAGTCGCCGGTGCGTCCTTCCGGCGCCAAAGGCCTTTGCGCGTTTCAGCCCGGCGCGACGGTTTTGACAGGGGTACGGGCACGAAAGTTATAGAACGGATGGGTTTCGACAGAGGGCGCCGCGGAGAGCGCGGCGGGCGCGGCAGAGACAAGCGCGACGGTTTCGGTGAAGACGGCAACTTCGGTGGCGGCGGATTCGGAGAGAGGAGCGGCGGCGACCGCTTCGGCGGCGGCGGCGGCGGCGGTGGCGGCGGCTATGGCGGCGGCGGCGACCGGTTCGGCGGCGGCGGCGGCGGTGGTGGATATCGCGGCGGCGGTGGCGGCGGCGGTGGCGGGTTCCGCGGCGGCGGCGGCGCTGGTGGAGGCATGCCTCCGCAGGTCGTCGGCGAAGCCAAGGGCATCGTCAAATTCTTCAACGGCCAGAAAGGCTTCGGCTTCATCGTCCGCGACGATGGCGGCGAGGACGTCTTCGTCCATATCAGCGCGGTCGAGCAGGCCGGGCTCACCGGCCTCGCCGAAGGCCAGCCGCTCGATTTCACCCTGGTGGATCGCGGTGGCCGGGTTTCGGCGACCGACCTCAAGATCGAGGGCGATCCGCTCCCGGTCGAGGATCGCGGGCCTCCGCGCGACCGCGCGGGCCCGGGCGGGGGCGGCGGCGGACCGCAGCGCGAGCTGACCGGCGAGAAAGCCTCGGGCACGGTCAAGTTCTTCAACGCGACCAAGGGTTTCGGCTTCATCACCCGCGACGACGGCCAGCCGGACGCGTTCGTCCATATCTCGGCGGTCGAGCGGGCCGGCATGATCTCGCTGAACGAGGGCGACCGGATCGAGTTCGAGCTGGAGGTCGACCGGCGCGGCAAGACCGCCGCGGTCAACCTGGTCCCGATCCAGTAAGCATGTTTCCGGACTGAAACGCGCGGCGGCCTTCGGGCCGCCGCCCTTTTTCGTGCTTACTTTTGCGTCAACCATTGCTGGCGACTCGGCATCCACCTTTGCCGTTTACCACGTGAGGCATGGAAAGCGTGCTACTCGCGGCCGCAATGATGGCCGCCTCAACCATTGCGCCGGTCAACGAACCGGTCTCCGGAGCCGCGCTCGACCAGCGCTGCTTCCGGCTGATGGCCGATCTGGCCGAGGATGCGGACTCCAGGGTCCAGGGCCTCGGCCGGATGGCCGCGCAATATTTTCTCGGGAAGATCGACGCGGCCGAGCCGGGCTTCGATCCCGACGCGTTGCTCGCGCGCGAAGCGCCGCGCGGCGCGGAGCGGGACCGGCTGCTTAGCCAGTGCGGCGACGCGATGCAGGCCGGCGGGCGCGATTTCCGCTCGATCGGCGAGGCGCTCGCGCCGCGGGGGCGGCCGACCGTCTAACCTCTCAATCGTCATCCCGGACTTGATCCGGGATCCATGAACTCCCGCGGGCGCGAACCTGGCGCTTCCGTGTTCATGGGTCCTGACTTTCGTCAGGATGACGTCGACTACCTCCACACATCTCACGTCACCATCCCTCCTCACGTCGCCATCCCCTTCAGCGTCTCCACCCGATCCGCCTCCGCCGCCGGCTTGTCCGTCCGGATCCGCGAGATGCGCGGGAAGCGCATTGCGAGGCCGGATTTGTGGCGCTTCGAAAGGTGGATCGAATCGAAGGCGACTTCGAGGACGAGGGTCTTCTCGACCTCGCGGACCGGGCCGAAGCGCTCGATCGTGTGGTTGCGCACGAAGCGGTCGAGCCATTTCAGCTCCGCGTCGGTGAAGCCGAAATAGGCCTTGCCGACGGGCAGCAATTCGCCCGCCTCGCTCCAGCAGCCGAAAGTGTAATCCGAATAATAGGAGGAACGCTTGCCGCTGCCGCGCACCGCGTACATCAAGACGCAATCGGCGACGAGCGGGTCGCGCTTCCATTTGTACCACAGGCCGGCGCGGCGGCCGGCGACATAGGGGGAGTCGCGCCGCTTCAGCATGACGCCCTCGATCGCCGCGTCACGGGCGCCGGCGCGGATCGCCTCCAGCGCTTCGAAATCCGCGGCCTCGATCACGGCGGAGACGTCGAATCGTTCGGGATCGAGGCCGGCGGCGAAGCCCTCCAGCCGCGCCCGCCTTTGCGTCAGCGGCAGGCCGCGCAGATCCTCCTTGCCGTCGAACAATATGTCGTAGAGCCTCACGAAAGCGGGAAAGTCGCCGAGCATCTTCGCCGAGACGCTCTTGCGGCCGAGCCTCTGCTGGAGCGCGTTGAAGGAGGCCGCGCCTCCGCCCGCTGCCTCGCCGCCCTGCGCCTCGCCCTTCACCAGCAATTCGCCGTCGAGCACGCCTTCCGATGCGAAGGCCCGCGCCACATCGGGGAAGCTGCCGCTAATGTCGTCGCCGGCGCGGCTGTAGAGCCTGGTTTCGCCGCCGGCATGGACCAATTGGACCCGGATCCCGTCCCATTTCCATTCGGCGAGATAATCGTCGAGCGAGACGCGCGCCTCCTCCAGCGCGTGGGCGAGCATGAACGGGCGGAAGACCGGGACGTTGCCGGCCGTCGGCTGCTCGCCGCGGCCCTCCGCCCAGGCGAAGATCGGCGCATAAGGCGGGCCGATGCCGTGCCAGACCTCCTCGACAGCGTCGACGTCGAGGCCGAAGGCCGAAGCGAGCGCGACCTTGGCGAGCCGCGCGGAGATGCCGATCCGAAGCGCGCCGGTGGCAAGCTTGAGCAGGGCGAAGCGGCCGCTGGCGTCGAGATGGTCGAGCATGGCGGCGAGCGCGCCGGGCGCCTCGGCCCGGCCCAGCGAGGCGAGCCGCTCGACGACATTCGAGAGGCGCAGGCTGCCGTCGTCGAGATCGGCCGGCGCGTCCGGCGGCGCCGGCCAGAGCAGCGACACCGTCTCGGCCATGTCGCCGACATAGTCGCGGCTCATGTAGAGCAGGACCGGATCGACCCGCTCCTCGGCGATGGCGCGGATCGCGGCGGGCTTGACCGCGGGCAGGTTCAGTTCGCCGGTCAGCGCCGCCAGCGCATAGCCGCGGTCGGGATCGGGCGTGCGCTTGAGATAGTCGCCGATCAGCTTCAGCTTGGCGGAGCGCGAGCGGGTGTAGACGAGCGCGTCGAGCAGCTGGGAAAAATCGCGCATGACCGGGCTTTTCTTTCGTCAAGTGAAGCGCCACGCAAGCTTCATGACGTGGAGACGCTTCGCCCTGATTCTGGTTGCGCTCGGCCTGCTGCTGCTGGGCTGGTGCTATTGGGGCGCGACCGCCGATCCGGTGGTGCGCGAGGCACAGGTGCGATTGCCCGGCTGGCCCGCCGGCGCGGCGCCGGTGCGCGTCGTGCTGATCTCGGACCTCCATGTCTCCGCGCCGGACAATCCGCCCGAGCGGATCGCGCGGATCGTCGAGCGGATCAACGGGCTGCGCCCGGACGTGGTCCTGATCGCCGGCGACTTTCTGACCGAGAAAAGCGTCTCCACCCACAATTACGGGGCGGACGAAATCGCGGCCGCGCTGGCCGGCCTGAGGCCAAGGCTCGGAACCTTCGCGGTGCTCGGCAATCACGATTACTGGATCGACGGGCCCGGCATGCGCCGCGCCCTCACCGCCAGAGGGATTCGCGTCCTCGCCAACGAGGCCGTGCAGACCGGGCCGCTGGTGATCGGCGGGCTCGACGACGCCTTTACCGGCCACAACCGCGACGCGGCGACGCATGCCGCCATGCGCCGCCTGCCGGGCGCCCGCATCCTGCTCAGCCACAGCCCGGACCCGTTCGCGACCCTGCCCGGCGATATCGCCCTGATGCTCGCCGGCCATACCCATTGCGGGCAGATCCGCCTGCCGCTGATCGGCGCGCTCAAGACCATGTCCGCCTACGGCCAGCGTTACGCCTGCGGCCTCGTTGTCGAAAACGGCCGCAGCCTGATCGTCACCGCCGGCCTGGGGACGACCGCCGTGCCGCTGAGGCTGCTGGCGCCGCCGGATCTTTGGGTGGTGACCGTTGGGCCGCTCAGGCCAGCTGCAGCGCCTGGACCGCGACGATGAACCCAGCGACCAGGAACACAGCCGCGACGCCATAGCGTATGGCGCTCACCGGCACCGCCCTGGTCAGCCGATCGCCGAGCATCGCCGCCGGCACACAGGCCGCGATCATGCCGAAGGTCGCGCCCGCCGCTGCAAGCGGGGCGCTGTCGAAGCGGCCGGCCAGCGCGAAGGTGAGGAATTGCGTGCGGTCGCCGAGCTCGGCGGCGAGGAGGAGGATGAAGGCGGAGGCGAGGAGCAGGCGCCTGGGCGCCCGCGCCTTGGGCTCGCGGCGGCGGATCAGGCCGGAGGCGCCGGCGAAGAGCAGGGCCATTGCGGTGAGCAGGGTCATGGCGCGGATGTTGACGGTGCCGGCAATGTAGACGCCGGCGATCGCCGCGACGACGTTGCTGGCCAAAGCGGCGAGGATCAGGGCCGCGAGCACGGTTGCCGGCCGCCTGGTGGTGGCGGCGAGCATGGCGACGACGAGCTGGGTCCTGTCGCCCCATTCGGCCAGGAAGGCGGAGACGAAGGTGGTGAGGAGGGCGTCCATCAGCGGCTGTGTGGGGAGGAAAATGGGGACAGTATATATTTGTCCTGTCGACCCTGTCCGGCACGCGGTCGCCCGCGGCAATAAATATATACTGTCCCCATTTTCGAGGCTCTGTCAGGCCCCGAGGCGCACCGAGACCGAGGCGAGCATCGCCTGGCCGGCGGCCTCGTCGAGCCTCGCGCAGCCGATCGCATCGCGCAGCCGATCGAAATAGAGGCCGGCGGGGCAGCCGCGCGGCTCGGTGGCGATGGCGCGCTCGAAGGCGTCGGCCAGGCGGGCGACCGGCACGAGGCCGTAAGCGAGCGCCATCGTCTTGATCGCGCCGATCCGCTGCATCAGGTCGCGCACCGCGATCCTGCCGGCGGCGCGCTGCAGACTGTCGAGGCGATCGCAGAGATCCGCGCGCACCAGCAGCATTCCGTCATGATCCGCGCGCATGGCCCCTCACTCCTTCATTCGGAGCGAGCAATGCGCGCTTATGGTTACCAGCCGGTTAACCATGCGCGTCGGCGCGGTGACCGCCGGCACGGTTCCCCGGCGCAGGCCGGGGTCCAGCCCTGCCGCCAGTGCCGCTGGACGCCGGCCTTCGCTGGGGAACAGGGCGGGTGGGGGCGCCGTGCCCTTGACAATCCGCCCCCCGCGCGGCAGAGGGCGCGGCGCAGCAGGGCGGCGGTTTCGCCGCTTTTTTTTAATCGCACCAGATTCGAAAGTTCCGTCATGGCCAAGCCGACCACGGTCAAGATCAAGCTCGTCAGCACCGCCGACACCGGCTTCTTCTACGTGACCAAGAAGAATCCCAGGAACATTACCGAGAAGATGTCCTTCCGCAAATACGACCCCGTCGCGCGCAAGCACGTCGAGTTCAAGGAAGCGAAAATCAAATGACGCACGACCTTAGGACGTTTCGTCCTTAGGTCCTGCGTCATCCCGGCGAAGGCCGGGATCCAGCTTCACTTCTTCTTCCTCTTCGTCAGTTCCACCTTCGTCTGAACCCCGGCCTTCGCCGGGGAACGGGGTGTCGACCTCCGCCCCCGCCTCCGCCGCCCGCGCCTCCGCGGCCTCGAGCAGGCTCCGCACCGCCTCGACGAACTTCATCACGGAAATCGGCTTGGAGACATAGCCTTCGGCGCCGGCGTCGCGGATGCGTTCCTCGTCGCCCTTCGCGGCATAAGCGGTGACCGCCATGATCGGGGTCGCGCCCAGCTCGGTATCGGCCTTCAATTGTTCGATCAGCTCCAGCCCCGAAATGTGCGGCATCTGGATGTCCATGACGATGAGGTCGGGGACGAAGCCGCGCGCGGTCGCGACCGCCTCGCGGCCGTCGCGCACCGGCTCCACCGCATAGCCATGGGCGCGCAGCAGGTCGCAGAACAGCTTCAGATTGAGCTCGTTGTCCTCGACAACCAGGATTTTTTGTCCCACCGGGCATCCCTAAGCGATGACGGATGAACAGACAAATGACGATGAGGCGCTCGCGCTGGGCGCGCTCGGCTGGACGCTGAGCGAGGAGGCGCGCGCCTCGCGCCTGCTTGCCCTGACCGGAGTCACGCCCGATCTGCTGCGCGAGCGGCTCGAGGACCGCTCGTTTCTCGCCGCCGTCCTGCTCTTCCTCGAAGGCCATGAGCCGGACCTTCTCGCCTGCGCCGGCGCGCTCGGCGTGCCGCCGGTGCGGCTGGTCGCGGCGCGCCAAGGGCTGGAGCGATGAGCCGGCCCATTCGACAGACCCAAGGCAGGCCCCTGCTGATCAGCGATTGCGACGACGTGCTGCTCCATTTCGCGCCGCATTTCGCCCAGTGGGTCGCCGACGCGCACGGCCTCGTCTTCAATCTCGACCAGCCGAATTTCGGCGGCGCGCTGCGCGATGCCGATGGGGAGCCCGTGGCGCGCGAGCGGGTCTGGCCGCTGCTCGACCATTTCTTCGATCAGGAGATGCACCGCCAGCATCTCGTTCCCGGCGCCTTGGCGGCGCTGCAGCGGATCGGCGAGGAGGCCGACATCGTCATCCTCACCAATATCGGCGACCAGCACCGCGCTAACCGCATCGCCCAATTGGAGGGGTTCGACATCCGTCACCGCGTGCTCTGCAACCAGGGCGGCAAGGGCCCGCCGGTCGCCGAGCTGGTCGCCGCGATGGCGCCCTGCGCCGCGGTCTTCGTCGACGATCTCTCCCATCATCACGAATCGGTGGCACAGCATGCGCCACAGGTCTGGCGGCTGCACATGATCGCCGAGCCGAGGCTCGCCGCGATCAGCCCTGCGGCGCCCTTCGCCCATGCCAGAATCGATCGGTGGGACGAGGCATTGCCGTGGATTCTCAGCAAGTTCGCCCGATAGAAGCTATTGATTGATCTTGCTTTTTTGAGCTAGGGGCCTTGCCGATGGGGCGCCGCCATGGTTGGGGCGGCGGCCTGGGGCTCAATCCGAAAAGAGACGAACATGAAATTGCGCATCTCGATGCTCGCGCTCGCCGCGGGCCTTGCCTTCGCCGCGCCGCCGGCGCTCTCGCAGACCCGCCCGGCGGCGCCCGCGCAGGCCCCGGCCTGGCCGCAGCAGGCGAGCGACCTGCCCGCCGATCCGGACGTGCGCTTCGGCACCTTGCCCAACGGCATGCGCTACGCGATCCGCCGCAACGCGACCCCGCCGGGCGGCGCCTCGCTGCGCCTTCGGATCGACGCCGGCTCGCTGCACGAGAGCGAGGAGCAGCGCGGCCTCGCGCATTTCCTCGAACATATGGTGCTGAACGGCACCACCAACGTGCCCGAGGGCGAGTTCGTCCGCCGGCTCGAGCGGCACGGCCTGAGGTTCGGGCCGGACACCAATGCGAGCACCGATTTCCGGCAGACCGTCTACAAGCTCGATCTGCCGCGGACCGACGCCGAGACCGTCGACACCGCCTTGTTCCTGCTGCGCGAAGTCGCCGGCGAGGCGACGCTGGCGGCCGCCGCGATCGACGCCGAGCGCGGCATCATCCAGTCCGAGGAGCGCACGCGCGCGACGCCGCAGTTCAGGATCCTGGTCGACGAGCTCGGCTATATGCTGCCTGGCCAGCTCCTGCCCGGCCGAATCCCGATCGGCCAGCCCGGAGTGATCGCCGGCGCGCGGCGCGAGCGTTTCGCGGAGTTCTACAATGCCTATTACCGGCCCGAGCGCGCCACTTTGGTCGCGGTCGGCGATTTCGACCTGGACGGGATGGAGCGCAAGATCCGCGCCCTCTTCGGCACCTGGCGGGGGCGTGGAGCCCCGGGCCGCGACCCCGATCTCGGCCGAGTCGCGGCACGCGGCGGCCAGGCCCGAGTTCATGTCGAGGCCGGCGCGCCGGCGCGGGTGAGCCTCGCCTGGGTGCGCGCGCCCGATCTTCGGCCCGACAATGCGGCGACGCGCGAGGCCCGGCTGGTCGAGCAGCTGGCGCTGCAGATACTCAACCGCCGCCTGGAGCGGATCGCGGCGACGCAGACGCCGGCGCCCTTCATCGCGGGCGTCAGCATCCGCACCACGCTCGCCGACAGCGCCGACATCACCCAGCTCCTCGCCGTCACCCAGCCCGGCCAGTGGCAGGCAGGCCTCAACGTCATCGAGGCCGAGCAGCGCCGCCTCGCCCTGCACGGGGTCACCGACGCCGAGCTCGCCCGCGAGATCCAGCAGCTGCGCACCGCCTTGACGGCGGCAGCCGCCGGCGCGGCGACGCGGCAATCGGCGGCGCTCGCCGAAGGGCTGGTCGCCACGGTCGACCAGGACGACGTGTTCACCGCGCCGGCCGAGAATCTGCGCCGCTTCGAGCAGGCCGCCGCGGCGATAACGCCGGCGCGCGTGAACGCCGCGGCGCGGGCCGTCTTCGCCGGCGATCCCCTGCTCTACATGACCTCGCCGACGCCGATCGAGGGAAGCGAGACCGCCTTGCTCGCCGCCTGGCGCACCGCCCATGCCGTCCCGGTCACGGCCGGAGCCGCGCAGCAGGCGCAGGCCTGGCCCTATACGGCCTTCGGGACGCCCGGGATCGTCGCCGAGCGGCGCGAGCTGGCCGGGCTCGGCGCGACCGCGGTGCGCTTCGCCAACGGCGTCCGGCTCACCGTCAAGCGGACCGCCTTCGCCGACGACCAGATCCTGGTTTCGGTGCGCGCGGGCAACGGCCGTCAGGATTTCGCCAGCGACCGGCCGAGCCCGGAATGGGCGCTGCCGAGCGCGTTCATAGCCGGCGGCCTGGGGCGGATCTCCCAGGAGGACATGCGCGAGGCGCTCGCCGCGCGCAGCTACGGCGCCGAGCTCCTGGTCGGCGACGACGCCTTCCAGCTGATCGGCGGGACCCGGCCGGAGGATTTCGCGCTGCAGATGCAGGTCCTGGCCGCCTACGTCTCCGATCCGGGCTGGCGGCCGACCGGCTGGGAGCGGATGCGCGGCTATAGCGGCACGCTCCAGGACCAGGCGGCGACCACGCCGGGCGGCGTCTTCGGCCGCGATTCGGGCCGGCTGCTGCACGACGGCGACCGGCGCTGGGCGACGCCCTCGCGCGAGGAGATGGCGGCGAGCAGTATCGCCGACGCGCGCGCGGTGCTCGACCGGGCTCTCGGCCGGGGCCCGATCGAGATCGTCGTGGTCGGCGACGTCGACATCGAGGAGGCGATCCGCCAGGCCGCGGCGACGTTCGGAGCGCTCCCCGCCCGCGCCGAGACCGCGGCGGGCTCGCCTCGCATGCGCTTCCCCGCCGGCACGGCAGAGCCGGTGCGACTCACCCATGGCGGCCGTGCCGACCAGGGCCTCGCCTATATCGGCTGGCCGACCGCGGGCCTTTATGCCGACACCGGCCAGGCGCGGACGCTCGACCTCCTCTCCGACGTCTTCGAATTGCGGCTCATCCAGAAGATCCGCGAGGAGCAGGCGACGACCTACAGCCCGCAATCGGGGCACGCCGCCTCGCCGGCCTTCGCCGATTACGGCATCCTGTCGGCGCAGATCGAGGCGCGGCCGGAGGCGCTGGCCGGCTTCCTGCGCGACGCCGAGGCGATCGCCGCCGACCTGCGCGAGCGGCCGATCTCGGCCGACGAGCTGCAGCGGGCGCTCAGGCCCAGGGTCGAGACGCTGCAGCGGCAGCGCAACGGCAATCCCTGGTGGCTGCTCGCGCTCGGCCGCGCCCAGACCGATCCCCGCGTCGCCGCCTCGATCGCCGCGCAGATCGGTCAATATGAAGGGATCACCGCCGCCGATCTGCAGCGCGCGGCGCGGACCTTCCTGCAGCCCGGGCGGGCCTGGAAGCTGGTGGTCGTGCCGCAGCCGTCCTGATCGCCGCAACGCGGGACGATCAGGGCTTGTCGATCTCGGCCCAGGTCCTGGGCCCGACGATGCCGTCCGGGACGAGGCCCTTCCCGCGCTGGAACTCGCGCATGCGCGCCTCGGTATCGGGCCCGTATATGCCGTCATCCTCGGCGCCGGCCTTGCGCTGCGCGACCTTGACCGGTTCGCCCCGCGAACCGCGCCGCAGCGTCGGCCGGCCGCCGGGATCAGCGGCCGGAATCAGCGGCCGGACGACGCCGGTGCCGGCCATGATGGCGGCGACATGGGCGCGGAATTGGGTCATGTCGAAGCGAGGGTCGACCGGCTTGCGGGCCGGCGCATATTCCTTGTGCGCGCAGCACATGTCGACCGGCGCGCCGATCCTGGTCAGCAGGGCCGCGACGCCGCGCCGATAGGCGTCCATCTGTACCTCGGGCCAGGCATCGTCGGCGAAGCCGCTATTCTCAGCTTCGATGCCGATGAAGCTGAAATTGCCGTTGGTGAGGCCGCGCCAGCTGCCGGCACCGGCATGGTTGGCGCGGCCCGCGGCGATCACGTAGAAAGTGCCGTCGCGGCCGAGACCGAGCTGCGACAGCGGCCCCGCCAGGAAGCTGCCGTCCTGGCGCCGGACGCCGGTGGTGAGGCCGCCGAGACCGGGCATGTTCCCGGATCGCGCGCCCGAGGCGGTGTGATGGCACATCACGCCGCGCACCGTCCCCATCTCGCCACGGCCGCGCGTCACCCAGCCGGGCTGCTCCGCCACTTTCAGGCCCGCGGCTGTGAGCACGGCGGGCAACCAGGTCAGTGAAAAGGCCATGTCGTAAGCTCCTCGATGGTCGCCGTCGGGATCAGCGCTCTTCGACGCCGCCCGACGCCGGCGGCAATTCGACGTCGTGCGTCCCCTCGCCGGCCTGGACGTCCGGATCGGCGGGGCAGCAATCGACGTCATTGTCCTCGCCGGTCTCGGGGGGCGGCGCCGGGGCGGCCGCGGCCGCCCCGGCAGTCTGGCCGTCGCCCGTGCGGCCAAGCGGATTGATCTCGCTGGCGCCGGACGTCGTCGCGCCCGACGCCGTCCTGCTCGAGCCTGCGAGCGCGTTGGTGC
The DNA here is from genome assembly GCA_035629975.1 of Allosphingosinicella sp. Taxonomy (GTDB): domain Bacteria; phylum Pseudomonadota; class Alphaproteobacteria; order Sphingomonadales; family Sphingomonadaceae; genus Allosphingosinicella. The sequence continues at coordinate 18,819 of DASQLN010000023.1, forward strand.
CCGCCGAGGCCCGCGCGCCTATCGCCGCCTTGTCGAACAGGTCGGGGATGAGCCGCTCGGCGAATCCAGAGATGAACCCGGCCGCCGCGACGCCGAGCCAGGCGATATTCTCTTCACTGGAGGGAATCGTGGCCTCACCCAAGGCCAGGGTGACCAGCTTCGCCGCCAGCAACGAGGCGATGGCGGCGCCGGCGAGGGCGCCGATGACGATACGTGCGATTGCGTCGGTCCGATTCTCCCATGGCTGCAAATCCGTGCGCATATCCCTCTTGCGGAGCGCGATGCAGACGGAGAATAGCGCGCCGAGCGCGCCGGCCCCCAGGCCGAGCCACAGGAGATCGCTCTCCTTGGAATAATCATACCAGAGTCTGAACGGAGGCGACGTCATCAGGCAGGCGAAGAGGACCGCGGCCACCGCCGCCATCGCAGCGACGACTGCATAATCGACCCGAGCCGGCGAAGTCCGCTCCTCCAGCACGTCGTCCTTGATCTCCGCCATGCTCTGCTCGGCCTGGGCGGCGGCGCCGATCAGCGCGAGCTTGAGCGCGTCGGCGACGCGGCGGTCGAACACCGCCGCCTTCGCCCGGAGATGCTCCTTGCGATGCTCGCGCCAGCCGTCGATCAGCCCGTTGATCTGCCCCTGCAGCGCGAAGATCGAAGACAGCGCCAGGCGCTGCTCGGCGCCCACCGCCTGATCGTCGGCGAATTGCACCATGACCCGCTCGGCGGTTCGGTAAACGGCAAATCGCCCGCCCACCTTGGCGTAGACCGTCTGGATTATCGCCCCGGTCGAATCGGTCCCGCCGACGACGATGTCGGCCACCTTCGATGCGTCCATGCCGCCCCTCCACTATCTTCCCCCGATGTGGCCCCGCGCGGCGGGCATGGCGCGTGATCGCCGTCACGCCTTCGAATTTTTCGAGTCGTGTGGGGAGCGCCCGGACGCGCGGCGGGACCGCCCGCAGCCAGAGCGGGCCCGCAAGCCGCTCGTTCTCCTTACCCAGGCGCCGCGTGCGAGCGGCGCCTCCAGGTCAACTGCCGTCGATCGCCGCCCAGCTCTTGGGGCCGACAACGCCGTCCGGCGCCAGGCCGTGGCTGCGCTGGAAGGCGCGCACCGCGGCATCGGTCACCGGTCCGAAAAGGCCGTCGTCGTGGACGCCGAGCTTCGCCTGAACGATCTTGACCGCATCGCCGCGGTCGCCGCGGCGGAGCGTCGGCCGGCTTTGTGCTTCGCTGGCGGGGGCCTGGGGCGGGGCGTCGGCGTCGGCGTCGGCGGCGACGATCGCCGCCCAGCACAGGGGACCGACGATGCCGTCCGGCACAAGGCCATGGCCGCGCTGGAACTGGCGCACCGCGGCCTCGGTCGCCGGCCCGAAATTCCCGTCGACTGCGACGCCGACCTTCGCCTGGACGATCTTCACCGATTCGCCGACGGCGCCGCGCCGGAGCGTCGGCCGGTCGTCGTCGTCCTTGGGCGGGATCAGCGGAAGGGCCGGCGCACCGCCGGCCATGATCGCCTTCACGCCGTCCCTGAAGGCGTTCATGTCGAAGCTCGGATCGATCTTGCGCCGCGGCGCCCATTCCTTGTGGCCGATGCACATCTCGACCGGGGCGCCGAGCTTCTTGAGGATGGCGGCGACGCCCCTTTTGTAGGCGTCGACCTGGACCGCGGGCCAGGGATCGGCGGGGATGCCCTGATTTTCGGCCTCGATGCCGATGAAGCTCGTATTGCCCGCAGTGATGCCTTTCCAGGCGCCGGTGCCGGCATGGTTGGCGCGGCCGGCGGCGATGACGAACCAGGTGCCGTCGCGGCCCAGGCCGAGCTGCGCCAGCGGCCCATCGAGGCCCGGCCGGCCGTCCGTGACCACCTTGAGGCTCGGCATGATCCCGGATTTCGGGCCCGCCGTATGGTGGCAGATGACGCCGCGAACGGTCCCCATCGGGCCGCGGCCGCGCGATTGCCAGCCCGGCTGCTCGGCGACCTTGAGGCCGGCATCCTTGAGTATTTGGGCGAGCCAGGTGAGTGAAAAAGCCATCTTATTCCCCTTCCGCGCGTCGGCCGCGCCGATCATGCCTCGCGGCTATTCCTGGACACCGCCGGTCGCGGCGGGCAGGTCCTCGTCGCCGGTGATCTCATGCTCGTCGAGTTCGACATGGTGTCCGCACAGATCGTCGCAGCCCTCGTCATGATCCTCGACGTCACTCGCCTGGTTGTTGTCGTCTGCCATGAGTCGCTCCCCTAATATTTGACGAGAGACTGACTCTAATTGGAGGATTCCTCAAGTCTCCTTTGCTGGTCCAGTATCGGGCGATCGTGGGAACTCTTTATTGCGGCGGTGGCGCGGCCGCCTCCTTGGCGCGGACCGCTTGACCATCCGGCCGTCCCGGTCCTACGCGCGGGCCATGACCGACAGCATCTCCGACCGTCTGGCGGAGCTCGGCATCCAGCTGCCCGAGCCCGCCGCGCCCGTCGCCTCCTACGTGCCCGCGGTCGAGGCCGGCGGCTTCCTATATATTTCCGGGCAGTTGCCGTTCCGCGCCGACGGCTCGCTGATCACCGGGCTGCTCGGCGAGGATTATGACGTCGCCCATGGCAAGGAGGCGGCGGAGCGCTGCGGCGTGATGCTGCTCGCACAGATGAAGAAGGCGCTTGGCACGCTCGACCGGGTCGAGCGGATCGTCAAACTGGGCGCCTTCATCGCCTCGGACCCGCATTTCACCGAGCAGCCGCAGGTCGCCAACGGCGCTTCGGAGCTGATGGAGCGCGTTTTCGGGGAGGCGGGCCGCCACGCCAGGAGCGCGGTCGGCGTGCCCGTGCTGCCGTTGGGCGCCGCCGTGGAGATCGACGCGATTGTCGCCGTCAAGGGAAGCTGAGCTTCGCGCTTTGATCGCGAGGCCGTTCGCGCATCGCGGCCTGCATGGCGCGGCGGTGCCCGAGAATAGCCGCGCCGCCTTCGAAGCGGCGATCGCGGCGCGTCACGGCATCGAGCTCGACGTCCAGATCAGCGGCGACCGCCAGGCGATGGTCTTCCACGACGAGGAGCTCGGCCGGCTCGCCGAGGATGAGGGCTATGTGCGCGGGCGCTCGGCCGCGGAGCTGGGGCGGATCCGGCTGCGCGATTGCGACGAGACCATCCCGACGCTGCCGCAGATATTGGCGCTGATCTCGGGGCGGGCGCCGCTGCTGATCGAGGTGAAGGCGCCGGGCCGGGAGGTCGGCCCGCTCGCCTTGGCGGTCGCCGACGCTTTGGGCGGCTATGCCGGGCCGGTGGCGGTGATGTCGTTCAACCCCGAGGTCGGCCACTGGTTCGCGCGCCACGAGCCAAAATGGCTGCGCGGACTGGTGGCCACCGAAAGAGGGAGGAAATGGCGCGGCGGCGTGGCGCGGCGGCTGGCCTTGTGGCGAAGCAAGGCCGATTTCCTCGCCTACGACATTCGCGATCTGCCCTCGCGCTTCGCCGAGGCGCGGCGGCGCGAGGGCCTCTCCGTGCTGACCTGGACGGTGCGCTCGCTCCAGGACCGGACCAAGGCCGCCCAGCATGCCGACCAGATCATCTATGAGGACCCGGCCCGGTGAGCGGCGAGCCGGTCGTCGCGCGGATCGGCGGCGGTGTCTGTGATTTCCGGCCCGCCGATTGGGATGCCTGCGCAGGCGCGGCCGATCCGTTCCTCACTCACGCCTTCCTCTCCACGCTCGAGGAGTCCGGCAGCGCGAGGGCCGAGACGGGCTGGCGGCCTCTGCCGGTGGCGATCGACGGGCCGGACGGGCGGCCGGCGGCGGTGATGCCGGCCTATCTGAAGAGCCATAGCTTGGGCGAATATGTGTTCGATCATGGCTGGGCGGACGCTTATGAGCGGGCCGGCGGGGCTTATTATCCAAAGCTCCAGATCGCGGTGCCGTTTACGCCGGTGCCGGGCCGGCGCCTGCTGGCGCGCGATGCCTCGCTGGCTCCGGCCTTGATCGCGGCGGCGGAGCGGGTGGTCGAGGCCAACGCCCTTTCCTCGGCGCACGCGACCTTCATCCTTCCCGCCGAGGCGCAATTGTTCAGCCAGGCCGGCTGGCTGATCCGCGCCGACAGCCAGTTCCACTGGCTGAACCGGGGCTATGGGAGCTTCGAGGATTTCCTCGCCACCTTGTCGTCGCGCAAGCGCAAGACGATCCGCAGGGAGCGCGCGGCCGCGGCGGAGGGGCTGGAGATCGTCCACCTCACCGGCGCAGCGATCGGGGAGGCGCATTGGGACGCCTTCTGGGCCTTCTACCAGGATACGGGCGCGCGCAAATGGGGCCATCCCTACCTCACCCGCGCCTTCTTCTCGCTGCTCGGGGAGCGGATGGCTGAGCGGCTGCTGCTGATCCTCGCCCTGCGCGAGGGCCGGCCGATCGCCGGCGCGCTCAACCTGATCGGCGCCGAGGCGCTTTACGGCCGCTATTGGGGGGCGCTCGAGGAGGTGCCCTTCCTCCATTTCGAGCTCTGCTATTACCAGGCGATCGACGCCGCGATCGCCCGCGGCCTGCAGCGCGCGGAGGCGGGGGCGCAAGGCGCGCACAAGCTGGCGCGCGGCTACCGGCCGGTGCCGACCCTTTCGGCGCACTATATCGCCGATCCGGGCTTCCGGCGGGCGGTGGCGGATTATCTGGAGCGGGAGCGGGGCGCGGTCGCGCACGAGATCGGCGCGCTGGCCGGGATGACGCCGTTCAAGAAGAAAGGTTAGCCGCAACCGTTCCCCGGCGCGGAAGAAGGACTGGGTCCCGGCCTTCGCCGGGAAAGGGGAATCAGGCAGCCCGGCGGTCGGCGATGTCGGCGAGCCAGGCGCGGGCCTGGCGCTGGGCCTCGGCGATCTCGCGCGCGGTCATGTCCTCGGCGATGTCGGCGCGGCATTCCTGGGCGAGCATGCTGCCATTGAGGGCCGCGAGGTTGAACCATTTATGGGCCTCGACGAAATCGACCTCGACCCCGCCGGTGCCGGTCGAATAGGCGACGCCGAGTTCGTAAAGCGCCTTGATGTCGCCCATCGCCGCGTCGGCCATCCGGCTCTCGATCAGGAACATGCCGGCTTTGAGACTGTGACCCATTTTTCTTGCCCTCGCATTCGTATCGAGGCCGTTCTGGGGCGCGATCTCCCAACAAATGGTTAACGCTCCGGTTAGGATATTTGGGAGAAGCCGCTGCTGTCGACAATTGGGCCGTCATTCCAGCGAAAGCTGGAATCCCACTTCTTTCAGCGGCAGCCGAAGGGAAGGGAGATTCCAGCTTTCGCTGGAATGACGGGCCTATCTCGGCTCCACCGGCAGATTGTCGATCAGGCGGGTGCGGCCCATGAAGGCGGCTGCAAGGAGGCGGGCGGGGCGGTCGAGCGTTGCCACCGGCGCGAGCGTTTCGGCATCGCGCAACTCGACATAGTCGACCGGATCGAAGCCCGCGCCCTCGAGCCGCGCGCGCGCCTTGTCGAGCGCCTCGGCGACGGGGGCGCCGTCGGCGATCGCCTGCGCCGCCTCGCCGAGCGCGCGCGGCAAAGCGCGCGCAGCCGTCCGTTCCTCCTCGGAAAGGTAGGCGTTGCGCGAGGAGAGAGCGAGGCCGTCGGCGTCGCGCTGGGTCGGCACGCCGACGATCTCGACGGGGAGCGAAAGGTCGCGGACCATCCGGCGGATGACGGCGAGCTGCTGATAATCCTTCTCGCCGAAGATCGCGACGTCGGGCGCGACCTGATCGAACAGGCGCGCGACCACGGTGGCGACGCCGTCGAAATGGCCGGGCCGGGCGGCGCCGTCCAGGCCCTCCCCCACGCCCACCACATGGATCGTCGCGGCGGGCCCGTCCGGATACATGGTGGCGACGTCGGGCGCCCACAGGATCGCGCAGCCTTCCGCCTCGAGCATCGCCGCGTCGCTCGCCTCGCGGCGGGGATAGGTGGCGAGATCCTCATCTGGTCCGAACTGGGTCGGATTGACGAAGATCGAGGCGACGACATGGACGGCCCGGCGCCGCGCCTCGGCGACCAGGGCCATGTGGCCGGCATGGAGCGCGCCCATCGTTGGGACGAAAGCGATGGTGCCGCCGCCTGCCCCGGACCCCGATCCGGGGTCCGCGCGAAGGCTGGCGATCTCGCGCTTCAGCGCCTCGGTGTCACGGATGATTTGCACCGCCCTTTGGGCTCCGATAGAGGATGCGGGGAGGCGGGTCCCCTAGCGGCTCGCGCGCACCAAAATCAAGTCGCCCGAGGTCCCGCGTAGTGCCGCATTTCATCACCTTCGCCAACGAGAAGGGCGGCACCGGCAAATCCACCACCGCGGTCCACAGCGCCGTCGCCTTGGCCGCGCAGGGGCGCAAGGTGGCCGCGCTCGACCTCGACAGCCGCCAGCGCACCCTTGGCCGCTATCTCGACAATCGCGCCGCTTCCGCGCGCCGGCTCGGCCTCGATCTGGCGATGCCCGCTTACTCGACCTTCGATCCCGGACGGGGCGAGAGCCTCGAAGCGGCGATCGAGCGGATCGCGGACGGCGCCGAATTCGTGATCATCGACACGCCCGGCCGCGACGATCCTTATGCCCGCGCCGCGATCGTCCGCGCCGACACCCTCGTCACCCCGATCAACGACAGCTTCGTCGACCTCGATTTGATCGGCGAGGTCGACGCCGAGACCTATCGTGTGCGCAAGCCCAGCTTCTATGCAGAACTGGTCTGGGACAGCCGCACCCAGCGCGCCAAGGCGCACGGCGCCAGCGTCGACTGGGTGGTGCTGAGGAACCGAATGCAGCATATCGAGGCGCGCAACATGCGCCGCGTCGGCGAGGCGCTGAACGAGTTGTCGCGCCGGGTCGGCTTCCGCATCATCCCGGGGCTTGGCGAGCGAGTCATCTATCGCGAGCTCTTCCCCAAGGGGCTGACTCTCCTGGACCTCCACCAGATCGGCGATCTCGGCCTCAGCCACATCGCGGCGCGCCAGGAATTGCGCGAGATGATCGCCGGCTTCGCCCTCCCCGAACCCGGCGCCGAGCCGGGCGCCCGGCCCTTCCCGCGCCAGACCGCGATGGCGGGCTGATGGGCCTTTTGCTCAAGCTGCTGATCGGGCTGGTCCTGGCGGCCCTGGTCTACGCCTGGCTGCGGCGGAGCTTCGCCGCGCCGGCGATGCGGACGAGCGAGGCGCGGACCCTGCTCGGCGTCGGCGAGGGCGCGAGCATCGACGACATCCGCGCCGCCCACCGGCGGCTGATCGCCAAGGTCCATCCCGACGCCGGCGGCTCGGCGGGCCTCGCGACCCGGGTCAATGCGGCGCGCGACGCGCTGATCGCCGAGCTCAAGCGCAATCGCTGAAGGAGGCCAGGTGAGCCACCGATTCCACCCCACCGCCCTGCGCGAATATGACATTCGCGGCGTGATCGGAAAGACGCTGGGGCCGGCCGACGCTTATGCGGTCGGGCGCTGCTTCGCCACCCTGGTCCGGCGCAGCGGCGGCGCCCGGGTGGCGGTCGGCCGCGACGGCCGCGAAAGCTCGCCCGACCTGGAGGCGGAGCTGGTGCGCGGCCTCAATGAGAGCGGCGTCGATGCCGTCCGCGTCGGCCTGGGGCCTACGCCGATGCTTTATTATGCCGAGGCCGAGCTTGGCGTCGACGGCGGCATCATGATCACCGGCAGCCACAATCCGGCCGATTATAACGGCTTCAAGATGGCATTGGGCCACCGCGCCTTCTTCGGCGCGGACATCCAGGCGCTCGGGCGGATGGCGGCGGCGGGCGATTGGGAATCGGGGGCCGGAGCGGTCGCCGACGAGGAGGTGCTGGAACGCTACGTCGCGCGGCTGATGAAGAATTTCGACGGCGCCGCCTTCCGCATCGGCTGGGACGCGGGCAACGGCGCCGCCGGCCCGGCGCTGGAGAAGCTGGTCGAGACCCTGCCCGGCGAGCATCACCTGCTCTACACCGACGTCGACAGCCGCTTCCCCAACCATCATCCCGACCCCACCGAGGAGGCCAATCTCGCCGACCTCAAGGCCCTGGTCGCCAAAGAGGGCCTCGATTTCGGAATCGCCTTCGACGGCGACGGCGACCGGATCGGCGCGGTCGACGGGGAGGGCAGGGTGGTCTGGGGCGACCAGTTGCTCGCCATCCTCGCCGAGCCGGTGCTCCGCGACATGCCCGGCGCGACCATCATCGCCGACGTCAAGGCGAGCCAGACGCTCTACGACCGAATCGCCGAACTGGGCGGCGTGCCCCTGATGTGGAAGACCGGCCACAGCCTGATCAAGTCGAAGATGAAGGAGACGGGGTCGCCGCTCGCCGGGGAGATGAGCGGCCATGTCTTCTTCGCGCACGATTATTACGGGTTCGATGATGCGCTCTACGCGGCCGTCCGCCTGATCCGAGCGGTGAGCCAGCTCGGCGGCTCGCTCACCGCCCTGCGCTCGGCGATGCCGGCGGTGGTCAACACGCCGGAATTGCGCTTCCAGGTCGACGAGGCGCGCAAGTTCGCGGCGGTCGAGGAGGTGCTCGACCGGCTCGCCGCCGCGGGCGCCGAGGTCAACCGCACCGACGGCGCCCGCGTCAGCACGGCCGACGGCTGGTGGCTGCTCAGGGCCTCCAACACCCAGGACGTGCTCGTCGCCCGGGCCGAAGCCGCAACCCAGGCCGGCCTCGACCGCCTCGTCGCGCAAATCGACGAGCAGCTCGCTTTGTCGGGCATCGCGCGCGGCCCGCAGGCGGGGCATTGATGCCGAAATTCCAGCTCGAGCCCTTGCTCTTCTGCCTGGTCTGGGCGCTGCTCGCGATTGCGGGCACCGTGCTTGGCGGGATGTGGGTGGGCGCGGCCTTGTCGTTCGGGCTGCTGCTCATCCTGATGCCGCTCTCGGCGATCGTCCTCACCCGCTATGAGGATGCAGCGCTCGAACGCCAGGTCCGCTGGGGCATGTTGGTCATTGCCGGGCTCGGCTTGGCGGTCTGGCTCAACGCTTAGGGGGCGTGGCGGCCTCGTTCCCCGGCGAAGGCCGGGGCCCAGCGGCACCGGCTGAACGACTGGGCCCCGGCCTTCGCCGGGTCACCGAAGAATCTAAAGTCCCAGCCTCTCCTCCAGAAAGCCGTGGATCTTCTCCGCGCGGGCGTCCCAGGTGAGGTCGGCGGAGCGGGCATAGGCCTGGGCGCCGAGCCGGACGGCGAGCGCAGGGTCGCGAAGCCGGTCGAGCGCGGCCGCGGCGGTGGCGGGGTCGCCGGGCGGTACGAGCAAGGCATTGTCGCCGTCGATGAGCAATTCCGCCGTGTCGGGCGCCACGGGTGCGAGGATCGGCCGGCCGGCGGCGAGATAGGCGAAGAGCTTCAGCGGAAGCACGCAATTGCGGAAATGCTCGAGCGGCGCGCGCGAGGGCGGGATGAGCAGGACGTCGGCGGCGTGGAGCCAGGCGGGCAGCTCGGCGGGCGCCTGCCAGGGCACGACCCGCAGATTGGCCCGCGCCGCGGCTTCGGCCTCGATTGCGCCCTCTCCTTCGGATCCGACCAGCAGGAACAGCGTGTCGGGCCGCAAGTCCGCCAGCGCCAGGATCTGGTCGAGCCCCTTCTGCGCGTTGATCCGCCCCGCATAGAGGGCGATGAACCGGTCCGGCGGCAGGCCCAGCGCGGCGCGCGCTTCGGCCTTGTCTCCCGGCGGCCCCATGCGCCGCGGCTCGGCGCCGTTATGCGCGACCAGGATCTTCTCCGGCGCGACGCCGGCGCGGGCGTAGGAGGCGGCGGCGAAGGCGGAGTGGAGGATCAGGCCCAGGCATTTGGGGTCCCGCGCCGTCCGCCGCACCAGCGGGCGGATCGCCGGCAGGTCGTCGGGCCAGGGCCGGTAATGATCGGTCGCGAAGGGAATGGGCGATCGTCCGCCCAGGGCGAGCATCGCCGGGATGCGCGAATAGAGGAGATCAGCGCCGGCTAGCGCCGGATCGCCGAACACCTGCCTGAGCCGGAACAGGGTCCGTACCAGCGCCTCGCCGGCCCAGCGGCTCGGCCGCTGGATCAGGCCGAAATCGCCCTCGACTTCGAAATAGGCGCGAAGGTCCGCCGGGGTCAGCGCCGGGTCGCGGCTCCCGCGCGGCATCAGCAGCGTGACCTCGACGCCGCGCCGGGCAAGCGCCGCCGCCGTGTTCACCGATTGCTCGCGGCACGCCTTGCGGTCGGGCCGCGACCACATCAGGGGGTAGATCAGGCGCATCGTCCGGAATGTAGCACGCGCGCGCCTTCCGTCCGCGCGCTTTTCCACCTAAAAGCGCGCCATGGCGCAACTCACTTTCTGGGAAAGGCTGAAGGCCTTCTTCTTCCGGAGCACACCGGCGGAACCGCGCCCGGAGGCGCTGCCGCCCGCGACGGCGGCGGCCGCCGCCGACGACCTGTCGTGCGACGAGCGCCTGCCCGATTCGTCGCTCGCCAAGGTCAAGGAGATTCGCCGCATGCTCGGCGAGCTCGACCAGCGCGCGAAGGAAAGGTCCCTGTTCGACGAGACGCTGGAGCTGCAGCGGTTGCGCTCGCAGCATCTGCCTTCGCTGCTGCGCAGCTACGCCGACATCCCGCCCGAGCATCGCGCCGAAATCTTCCGCGAGCACGGCCGCTCGGCGAGCTTCCTGCTGAACGAGCGGCTCGACAAGATCGTCGATCGGCTGGAGGAGATGTCGCGCCAGCTCGCGCGCGGCAATCTCGACGCTTTCTCCGAGAATATCCGCTTCGTCGACACCAAGTACGGGGCCTCGTCGCCCTTCGACTAGCCCCCTCTCCCCAGCGGGGATGAAACAGTCCCCCAGACTGTTTCATGGTTGGGGTGAGGGGGTTCGGCCGCCCGAATATCAAACTCGGACGCAGAACACCCCCTCCCTACCATTGCGGCCGCAGGTTCGTCCCCCGGACGAACCAAAGAGCGGCCGCAATCCCTCCAGGGGGAGGGATTTCAGGGGGTCAGGAAACTGCTCCGCTCACCCGCGCCGCGCCGGTGATGCCGAAGATTTGCGCGCGGCGGATCGTCATATGGGCCCAGTCGCGGTGGGTTTCGGGCTCGCACATCGCGCCCCGGCTGGCGAATACGCCGCGCGGCTCATCGGTGACCATCGCCCGGGCCTCGGCGAGCGCGTCCGCATCGACCTTGTAAGCCGCCTGGATGACGTCGATCTGCGAGGGATGGATGGCGGTCTTGGTGAAAAGGCCGTGATCGAGATCGCGCTCGACCTCCTCGCGCAGCAGATCGGCATTGGCGAAATGCTCGAACACGGGCGCCGAGAGCGCGAAGCCGAAAGGGGCGAAGGCGGCGACGAAGCCGGCGATCATCGCGCCCAGGGGCCCGTCATAAGCGGTGCGCAGCGCCGAGCGGCGGGCGCCGATCGCCTTCAGAAGATCGTTGCCGCCGATCCGGATCGCGAGGATGCGCGGCTGCACCGCGAGCAATTGGTCGCGCAGGCTGCGAAGCTCCGGCCCGTCGAGCAGCCGCGGCGTCTCCAGCGTCGGCATCAGCAAATGCCGGTCGTCGGCGAGCGAATGCAGCCAGGCCGGGAAATTGTCGGGCGTCGCCTTGGGGATGACGAAGCCGGCCAGGGCCTCGACCCCCTCGAAGCTCAGGATATGGGCGAGCATCGCCGCGTCGCGCGGACGCACGAAGAGCGCCGGTCGGCCCCGCCCTCGCTCCGCCAGCGCCGCATCGCGCAGCAACCTGGCGAGGTTGGTGAGCGCGAGCGGCACCTCCTGGTGGTGGATCGAATCCTCCAGGCACAAGACCGCCGAGCGCAGGCTCGGATGGCGGCCGCCCAGGATGCCGGCGAGGCCGGGCCGGCTGGCGGGGATGTAGAGCGTCGCGCCGAGCTCGATGGCGTCCATTAGACGATTTCCTTTTCTTGGCTGCCAAGCGTGCGGATGATGGTGACCGCCCGGTAGCGGCTGTCCCCGGGCAGCCGCCCGACCTCGAGCCCGCAGTCGCCGGCGAGGAGGAGGAGATGGCGGACGTCCGGATCGCCCTCGTCGCGGACCAGCAGCCGGTCGGGCAGCCGGCGCAGCAAGGCGCGCGTCGCCTCCGCGATGCCGGGCTTGATGCGGTTGCGGTCGGCGACATCGTGCTCGCGCATCAGCCTTGCCATCAGATCCTCGCAGGCGGCCGCCGCCGCGCGGCGCTCGGAGTCGTCGCGGACGAGCGGGCCCGGCCGCTCCGCCGCCGCCAGCGCGTCGATGGCGTCGACGAAGGCGCGCGAGAGATCGTGCGGCGCAAGGTGGCGATGGTGCACGCAGGCGTGGAAATCGCCCGGGCCGACCAAATCCTCGTTCAGGATCGAGCGGCTGACGAGGCCGGAGACGATCGCGTTCAGGATGCCCGACGGAATGAGATAATCCTCCGACGTGGCGGCGAGGTCGGCCTGGCCGGCGGGATCGGCGACGACTGCGAGAAACGGAGCGAAGCCGGCGGCGCCATCGGCGAGGCTCGCCCGCAACTCGCCGGCGATGGCGCCCTTGCCGGTCCAGCCGTCGATGAAGACGACATCGCGCGGGTCGTGGCGCGCGGAGATGTGGCGCAGCGCCTCGCGGTCGATGCCGCGGTCGCGGATGATGCTGAGCGAATAATGGCAGGCGGTGACGTCAAGCCGCCGCAGCGCCCGGCGCAGCAGCACGCCGATCGGCGTGCCCGCGCGGGCCAGCGAGGCCAGGACGACTTCGGACCGCCCTTCGGCCCGCGCGGCGAGCGCCCCGGCGAGGTCGGCAATGTCGCGGGCGAGGCGGGCGCCGTTGCGCGCCAGCGCGTCGCGGTAGAGCGCGAGGTAGGCCTCGCCGGGGACCTTTTCGTGCGGGACCATCTCCGAATAATGGCGCGCTCCGCTCTGGATCAGCCGCTCCTTGGCCGCGACCTCAGTCGGAGCGAGCGCGACCGGCTTCATCAGGAAGACGACGTCGTCCGGATCGTAGCTGCCCGAAAAGGGGGCGAAAGCGGGTTCGAGGGCGGCGATCATGGTCAAGCCACCGTCTCGAGCGTCGCCTGACTCAACTGCGAGCCGGCCGGCATCATCGCATAGTCGCACAAGGCCATGAACGGCGCGTCGGAGAGGCTGTCGCCGATGCCGATCACCGGCGCGTCGGGATGACGCGCCCTCAAGCGCGGCAGCAGCGCGCGCACCGCATGCGCCTTGCCGAGGAAGGGCGGCATCAAGGCGGCATTGTTGCCGTTGCGGTGGATCGTCCAGCCGGCCGGCACCATCGGCGTCACCCGCTCCAGCACCGGATCGAGCAGGGTTTCGTCGCCGTCGGGGTCCTTGAGCAGCAGATAGAGATCGGTCCCGCTTTCGGCCAGGACCCGCGCATTCACCCTGCTCCCCTGCGCCGCCCGCGCCAGGGTGGCGAGCATCGCCTTGTGCGGCGCCGCGCGCTCGGCGATCTCGGCGGCCCAGCCGGGATCGATCTCACCGCCTTCGTTCAGGATGACGCCGCCATGGGCGCAGACCGCCGCTTTATAGTCGATTCGCACCCGGCTGAGCGCGTCGTGGCTGCGCCCCGTGACGGGCACGACCAAAGCCGCCTCGCCGAGCCAGGCGAGGAACGCGGCCTGGCGCGGGGTGGCGAAGCCGAGCGGCGCGCCGTCGCGGCCGAAGCCGAGCGGGCGCAGCGCGTCGGCCGGAATCTCCGGCGGGCATTTGCGCCGGGTCTGGAACAAGGTGTCGTCGAGGTCGACCAGGACTATCGCGCGCAAGGCCGGCCCCCTTCGAAGTGAAGCGCGGCCGCGCCGAGCGCCGCGATCAGCTCCGGATCGACGCTTCCGGGCGGGGTCTCGTGGCAGACGATCGTGCGCCGCCCGTCGCCCCCAGCAGCATTGTAGAGGTAATTGGGGACGCCCGCCCCGTAATTGTCGCGGAAGCAAAGCGCGCTCGCGATCGGTCCGCCTATCTTGACGGGGCTGCGCGAGGCCGCCTGGACGACGACGTCATGGCCCTCCTGCTCGAGCCGCTCGGCGAGGAGGAAGGGCGGGTAGGTGAATTCGCCGGTGCCGACGATGCGCAGCGGAGTGCCTGGCGCGAGCGGGGGCGGATCGGGCTGGGCGAACGGCCCGGCCGCGCCGAGCCGGCCGAAATCGGGCGCCGGCATCGTCCCGAAGGCGTGGGCGGCGGGGGGCGCGGGCTCGCTCTCGGCAGGGGCGGGCCCCGCCTGCCAGCGCAGCGACCCGGCGAGCAGGCTGACGCTCCGCGCGGGCCTCGGCAGCCGGGAGAGCCAGCCGGTCCCGCCGGACCAGTCGGTGAGCGAGGCCAGCGCGATCCGCTCGACACCGGGGAGGACGGCGACCAGGGCCGCCGACAAATTGGCGAGCGTGGTGCCGGTCGAAACCTCGTCGTCGACCAGCACCAGCGAGCGCACCGCGCCGAGATCGACGCCGCGCGGCCGGTAGATGAGATGACTGGCGGCATGGCTGTGCGGCTCGTCGAAGCGTCCGAGCAAGGGATGATCGCCCGCCTGGCGCGTCGAATGGACGAACGCGGCTTCGCGCCCGAGCCGGACCAGTTCCTCGTGCACGCTCTGCCCCAGGCAGACCGCGGTCTCGGCGAGGCCGACGACCAGCATCGGCCCCGGAGGGTCCGCCGGGACCAGCGCGGCGAGGTCGCGCGCGGCGGCGCGCATGACGGAGGGGCGCGCGGGCAAATGCCGGCCGAGCACTTTGGAGACGATCAGGAATGAGCGCCGCGCGCTGCGCCGCACCGCGAAGGCGCAGAGTTCGTCAAGCGGCCTCAGGCTGCGCGCGATGTCGAGATGCAGCGTGCCGCCCGGCAAGGGGATGGCGACGGGGCCCGTATAAGGCGGCGTGAGTGGGGCGCTGCTCATCTCAGCCGCGCGCTGTAGCGTGAGGGAGGCGCCGAGTCGCTAGAATCATTGTTCCCCGGCGAAGGCCGGGCCCCAGCGGCACGGCGGCAAGACTGGACCCCGGCCTTCGCCGGGGAACAGGGGCGATCGCATCACCCGCTCAGGCTTCGCACTTGATCCGGTAGATATAGGTCCGCGCCTCGCGGACGATGTCGGCGCGGCCGCGCGCGGCCCCCGCACCGCCGAGCTGGGGCTCGATGCCGACCGTGCCGAGGAAGGCGCGGACCAGAGCGCCCTTGACTCCGAAATTGATATTCTCGGCATTGCTGCCGCCCTCGCGGATGCGGTCGACGTTCAAGGAGGCGTGGACGATGCCGACGACGAGGCCGGATTGGTCGAGTATGGGCCCGCCGCTATTGCCGCTGGCGATCGGGGCGCTGAACTGGACGACGCCGGTGTCGTTGCCGATCCCGCACAAGGCCGAGATGTTGCCCGCCGTCGCCTGCGGTCCCGAGCCGAGCAGGCCCTGCAGCGGGAAGCCCAGCACCATGATGTCCTCGCCCAGATGCACTTCGGCGGGATCGCGGAAGCGGGCGGCGGCGGCGAGCGTGCGGTCGACGCGGAGCATTGCGATGTCGTTGCGCGGATCTGAGAAGACGATCTCGGCCGGCGCGCTCATCTTGTCGTTGGCGATCTCGACCGTCCGCGCGCCGTCGATGACGTGGAAATTGGTCAGCACATGGCTGGGATCCACCGCGAAGCCGCTCCCGGAAAAGGAGCTGCCGGGCGGCGGCCGCCGGTCGTCGCCATGATGTTCCGGGCCCGGACGGTCCTGGCGAGCGGGGACTGGGACGGGGAGGTCGAGGCCGAGCGCGGTGTTGAGCGCGGCCATGCCGCCGGTGAAGCCCTGGCCGCTCGCGCAGAGCCGCCATTCCGTCCCGCGCCGGTAGATCTCGACCATGACCAGGGCCGCCTCGCCGCGGCCGGCGCAATCGATGCGGAAGCGGCTTTGCCCGAGATCGACTCCGATCAGCCCGAAATCGCGGAAGGTGAGGCCCGAGCCGACGCCGCTCCTGATGTGGAGGACGAGCAAAAGCCGCTCGACCTCGGCCGGCAGCCCGGCGAGCTCGATGGTGAGCGCCCCGTCGGTGCCGTAGCCCGTCCCCGGCCTGAGCTCGCGGGCGCCGATGTCGAGCGGCGCGAAGGCCTGCGAGACCCGCCGCGCCGCATCGAGCGCGACGAGGGTGGCGCCGAGCTCGCGCGCAAGGCTGTCGAGCCTGGGGCCCTCGAGACGCAGGCTGAGCGACCCGCCTTCGATCGGGACGCGCTGGCCGGGGACGAGCTCAGCCATGGCCCCGGCCGCCGCGCCGCGTGCTCAGACGCTGACGCCGAACGAGCGCGCCAGCGGGCCGAGGCCGCCGCCGAAGCCCTGGCCGATCGCCTTGAACTTCCATTCGCCGCCATGGCGATAGAGCTCGCCGAAGATCATCGCAGTCTCCGTCGAGGCGTCTTCGCTGAGGTCGTAGCGCGCCACCTCCTTGCCGCCGTCGCCGTTGACGACGCGGATGAAGGCGTTCTGCACCATTCCGAAATTCTGCCGCCTTTGATCGGCCTCGTAGATGGTCGCGGCGAAGCTGATCCTGGCGACGTTGGCGGGCAGTTTGTCGAGGGTGACGAGGATGACCTCGTCGTCACCCTCGCCCTCGCCGGTCAGATTGTCGCCCTGGTGGACGACCGCCCCGTCTCCGCCCGTCAGGTTGTTGAAGAAGACGAAATCGCCGTTCTTGCGCACCTTGCCGTCCTCGCCGAGCACGAACACGGATGCGTCGAGGTCGAAGGCGGAGCCGTCGGTGACGCGCATGTCCCAGCCGAGCCCGATGCGCATCGTGCGCATGCCGGGCGCTTCCTTGCTGAGGCTGACATTGCCGCCCTTGCTGAGTGAAACCGTCACAAGTCCGCTCCCGTCTGTCTAGCGTTGATCCGGCACGGTTGCACACTCCGTTCGCCCTGAGCCTGTCGAAGGGCTGTCCTTTCTTCCCCAAGGAAGAAGGAGAGGGCTTCGACAACCCCGGATCCAGTCCGGGGCCGAACGGGTGAGTGGTTCAACATAGCGAATCGGCCCTAGCTGGCGTTGACGCCGTAATTGCGCGCGAGCGGGGCGAGGCCGCCCTCGAAGCCCTGGCCGACCGCGCGGAACTTCCATTCGGCGCCGTGGCGGTAGACCTCGCCGAAGACGAGCGCCGTCTCGGTCGAATAATCCTCGCTGAGGTCGTAACGGGCAATCTCCTTATTGTCCGAATCGTTGACGACGCGGATGAAGGCGTTCTGCACCATGCCGAAATTCTGCTTGCGATTGTCGGCCTCGTGGATGGTGACGGCGATCGCGACCTTCTGAATCTCGGCGGGCACGCGGGAGAGGTCGACCTTGATCGCCTCGTCGTCGCCGTCGCCCTCGCCGGTCAGATTGTCGCCGGTATGCTCGACCGAGCCATCGGAGGATTTGAGCTGGTTGTAGAAGATGAAATCCAAATCCGAGCGCACCTTGCCGCTTTCGCCCAGCAGGAAGGCGCTGGCATCGAGGTCGAAATCGGCGCCGTCGGTGGCGCGCGTGTCCCAGCCCAGGCCGATCAGGATCTTGGTGAGCCCCGGCGCTTCCTTCGACAGGCTGACATTGCCGCCTTTTGCGATACTGATCGACATCTTCTTCTCCTGCTTGGGTGCTTAATCGTTCATCCGCTCGCCGGTGGCGAGAACCGGATCGGCGTCCTTGTTCAGATCGACATCCTCGCGGTCCTCCGGGTGCAGCCGGTTGTGGCGGACCGACCACCACAAGGCGACGCCGATCAGCACCGCGCCGATCAGGCCGGTGACCGTCTCGGGGATGTGCCAGGCCGCATTGGCCGACGCCAGCATGATCGCGGCGAGCGCGAGGATCGCCCAGAAGGCGCCATGCTCGAGATAGCGATATTGGGCGAGCGTGCCCTTATCGACGAGCATCACCGTCATCGAGCGGACGAACATCGCGCCGATGCCGAGGCCCAAGGCGATGATGAAGAGGTTGTTGGAGAGCGCGAAGGCGCCGATCACTCCGTCGAAGGAGAAGGAGGCGTCGAGCACTTCCAGATAGAGGAAGGAGGCGAGGCCCGAGCGCACGACCATGCCCGTCGCCGCATCCTCCTCGCCGCCGAGCAGCCCGCCCAGGGCGTCGACCGCGATATAGGTCAAAAGGCCGAATATGCCCGAGACGAGATAGGTCATGGCATCGTGCGCGGGCAGCTGCGTCGAGACGCCGTAGAGGATCAGAAGGACGATGCCGATCTCGATCGCCGAGACGTCGGAGAGCTTGGTGAGCTGCCGCTCGACCACGGCGATCCAGTGGATTTCCTTGTCCGAATCGAAGAAGAATTTGAGGCCGACCATGGCGAGGAAGGCGCCGCCGAAGCCGGCGATGCTGACATGGGCGCCCTCGATGATGTGCTGGTAGGTTTCGGGCTCGGTCGCGGCGAGGCGGACCGCCTCGATCGGATTGACCATCGCCGCGATGGCGACGATCGCCAGCGGGAAGATGATCCGCATGCCGAACACCGCGATGGCGATGCCCCAGGTCAGGAAGCGCCGCCGCCATTTCGCGTCCATGTGGCGCAGCACGGTGGCGTTGACCACCGCATTGTCGAACGACAGCGAGACTTCGAGCACGCCCAGGACGAGGACGATCCAGACGATCCCGAGCGTGCCCTGCACGGTTCCGGTCATCTCCCAGCCCAGCCAGGCGCCGAGCCCGAGGCAGATCGCCGTGAACAGCAAAGAGCCCGTATAATATTTGCGGATCACCCGATTTTCCTCTCTTGACGCTCTCGTTCAGTCCTTGCTGCCCGCGACCCAGCGCATGCCCCAATTATGGGCCCGGTCCAATTCGCTCTGGTCGCGATAATATTCGACGATCCGCGTCGCTTTCAATTTGCCGCCCTCATTTTCCAGCATGACCACGCCGCACAGCCGCTGGTTGTTGCGTCCCTCGGTCATGCGGACCTCGATCGGCGGCTGATCGGGCATGGTGACGGTGACGACGCCATCGGTCGCCTGCCAATTGGGGACGCCGTCATAGATGTTGGCGAAGATGGCGACGCGCTTGATCCACTGCCATTCGGCGCCGTTGATCCGCATCGTCTCGCCCTTGCTGACGTCGCCGGTGCGATCGTCGCCGTCGAGCTGGATGAAGGGCGGGCCATGGAAGTCGCCGAACTGGCGACCGAGCGCCTGCACGACGCCCTTCTGGCCGTCGCTCATTTCGACGAGGCAGCCAAGGTCGAGGTCGATCGCGGTGCCGCCGCCGAAGAAGCTCTTCTTGCCGCGCGTCCAGTTGAGGTTGACGACGATCTCGCCGAAGCTCGACCCCCTCTTCTCGAGGCTGATCGCCTGGCCCTTTTTCTCCAGGCTGACCTTGGAGAGGCTGATCGGCGCGGCGGCCGCGGCGGGCGCCGCCGCCGCTGGCGGGGCGGCCGGAGGCGGAGGCGGAGGCGGTGGAGGCGCGGCCGCGGGCGGCGGCGGTGGCGGAGGCGGCGGCGCGGGAGCGGGATCGTCGGCGACGTCGATGCCGAACGAACGCGCGAGCGGGCCCAGGCCGCCGTTGAAACCCTGGCCGACGGCGCGGAACTTCCATTCATTGTTGCGCCTGTAGAGCTCGCCGAAGGTCATCGCCGCCTCGCTCGCGCCCTGCAGATCGGGCCGGTAGGAGGCGAGCATGGTGCCGGCCGCATCCTTCACCTCGATGCTTGCGCTGGACAGCGCGGCGAGCGTCTTTCCCTTGTCGGGGGTCACGCAGAAGACGATCTTCGCCACGTCCGCCGGCAGCTTGCCCAGCGCCACCTCGAACGTGCCCCCGGCCCCCGTCTGCGGCGAGAATCTGACCGCGTCGCCGCCGCCCAGGGCCTGGTTGAAGAACACCATGTCATGGTCACCGCGAACCTTGCCATTCTCGGCCAAGAGATAGGCCGAGGCGTCGGCCTCGGTCCCGGCGGGGGCCGAATAGCCGATCGCGACCACGACATCGGCGGCGCCGATGGCCGTATTCGCACCACGCTGAAGTTCCATGATCTCTCCGTCTCGCTGGATCAAAGCCGCGCCCGGGCGGCAGGGCGCATGCGGTCGCTGCCGCCGTCATTCTTCCCCGATACGTAGGGCAGCGCGCCGAAGCCGCGCAACTGCTTTTTCAGGCTTCGGGCAATAGCGACCAGGGGTTTTGCGAAAGCGCGGCGCCGTTGCTGGCGACGACCTTGGCATAGAACAGCGCGCTGTCCTTGGGCGTGCGCTCCTGGGTCTCGAAATCGACGTGGACGATGCCGAACCGCTTGGAAAAGCCGAGCGACCATTCGAGATTGTCGAACAACGACCAGGCCATATAGCCGCGTATGTCGGCACCGGCGGCGATGGCGGCGTGGACGGCGCGTAGATGGCGGTGGAGATAATCGACGCGCAGCGGATCGCGCAGGCGCCCGCCTTGCGCCTTCGGCGGATCGAAGAAGGCCGAGCCGTTCTCGGTGATGGTGACAGGCGGGTTGCCGTAGCGCTCCTTCACCCAGAGCAGGGTCTCGGTCAGACCCTGCTCGTAAACCTCCCAGCCGGTCTCGCTATAGGTGGCGTGGGGCTGGCGGACATAAGCGGCGCCGACCGGCCATGCGGCGGGATCGTCCTTCATCACGCCGCGTGTGTAATAATTGACGCCGAGCCAGTCGGTCGGCTGCGCGGCGAGTGCGAGGTCCGCCTCGCTCCACTCCTGCCAGGCGTCGCCGAATATCGAGGCGAGTTCCGCCGGGCAGCCCAGACCGTAAGCGGGATCGAGATATTGGCGATTCATATAGGCGGCCGAGCGTTGGGCGGCGTCGCGGTCGGCGTCGCTGCCGGTGGCCGGATATTTGGGTTCGAGATTGACGACCAGGCCGATCTCGTGGGCGCCGACCGCGCGGTAGCGCTGCACCGCCGCGCCGTGCGCGCGCATTAGATTGCGCGAGGCGATCGGGGCCTCGTAGAGACTGCGATGGCCGGGCGCGAGCGCGCCGTGGAGATAGCCGCCGTCGGTCACCACCCATGGCTCGTTCAGGGTCGCCCAGCGTTTGACGCGGCCGTCGAGCCTGCGGAACAGGATTTCGCCATAATCGGCGAACCATGACGCGACATCCGGGTTGAGCCAGCCGCCGCGATCGTCGAGCGCGGCCGGCAGATCCCAGTGATAGAGGGTTGGAAGCGGCTCGATCCCCCGCTCGAGCAGGGCATCGACCAGCCGGTCGTAGAAATCGAGCCCGGCCGCGTTGACGGCCCCCGTCCCTTCCGGAAGCACCCGTCCCCAGGCGATGCTGAACCGATAGGCCTTGAGGCCGAGCGAGCCCATTAGCGCGACATCCTCGCGGTAGCGATTGTAATGATCGCAGGCGATATCTCCGGTGTCGCCATTCGCGGTCATGCCGGGCGTATGGGTGAAACGCTGCCAGATGCTGGGGCCGGCGCCGTCCGCGAGCGGCGATCCTTCGATCTGATAGGCGGAGGTCGCGCTGCCCCACACGAAGCCGTCGGGAAACTTGTAAGTATCGGTCATGAGGGCGAGGCTCCCGAAGGCAGGCAAAGGGAAAGGCAGGTTCGTGTCATCGCGGCAGCAACGCGGCGCCGCTGAGGCCGGCGAGCCGGCGTTCCACGCCGAGGCCGAGGACGAGGCCGCCGGGCGGGGCGCGGCCTTCGAGCCGGTATTGGATGCGCAGCCGACGGCCGTCGGCCCGCAGGCTGTAGCTCAAGCGGCCGTAAGGCGTTCGCAGCCGCTCTACGGAAATACCGTCTCCGGCGAGCCAGGCATCGGGAATGCCGGCGGCCAGCACCAGCGACCGGTCGCGCGGGCGTTCGTAGGCGAGCATGTCGAGCAGGGCGTTGATGTAGTCGGAGGCGACCCAGCCGTGCGGCATATCGCCGATGAAACGTGGCTCGCGGGGCGCGCGGCCGACCACCTCTGCCCACTGGTTCCAGGCGGCGGGGCGGCGATCGGCCATGAAATAGTCGAACAAGGCGATGGCCCGGTCGCGCCGGCCGAGCCGGACGAAGGCGCCGACATTGCGCCACTCATAGGGGGTATAGGCGTCCCATTGCCGGCCGCCTTCGCGGCGTTGCACGAACTCGGTCCAGTAGCGCTCGAAGGTGGCTGCGAGCGCGTCGGCGGGCAATTGGTGCTGAAGTCCGGCGGGCGCCAGCGCGACCGTGGTCGAGGTCGCGTCGAAATCCCCCAGATCGGCGGCGCCCGGGATGAAGGAAATGCCGTGCACGTCGCGCGCCGCCGCCAGCGAGGCGATTATGTCGAGGCGAAACTCCTGCGCGCGGATGCCGAGCAGGCGCGCCTCCTCCGTCCGGCCGAGCGCGACCGCGAGATTGGCGGCGTCCCGCAGGCCGGTCAGCGCCCAGAAATCGTCCCAATAGGAATAAGCGGGGCGGGCGGAATAGCCTTCGTGGCTGATCGACGGCGGCAGCAGGCCGAAGAGCGGCCGGTTGCGCCCGACGCGATTGGCGGGGAGTCGCGTGCTCTGCCTGAGGGCCTCGATATGGTCGGCGGCGGCGCGCACGCGCGGCCACAGCCGCTCGAGCCGGGCCATGTCCGGCGCGTAGCGGTGGACCTGCGCGACCAGATGGATGAGCTCGCCATGGCTGTCATGCTCGGGCACCGGATCGGCGCCGCGCGCATCGACGCAGCAGGGCACCTTACCGTTCGGATATTGGAAGGGCGCGTAATATTCGAGGAAATCGATCGCCGGCCGATCGAGGCCCATGCGCAGCAGGGCGGTCGACATCATCGCCCCGTCGCGGATCCAGGCGCGCGCGTAGGAGCGCGAGCCTGGCCGCAGCGCGGGGCCCTCGCGGGTGGCCAGCACGTGGGCGAGCGCGGTGTAGAGCGTGTCGAGCGCCGGTCGGGCGGCGGGCGGGCCGCTGATGCGCACGTCGCCGAGCGCGGCGCGCCATTGCGCCGCTGCCGCCTCGACCGTGCCGAGCCTATGACCGGAGCGCGGCAGCATGTCGCTCAAGGGTGCGACCCAGCCTATGGTGCGGCTCTCGCCGGGCGCGAGCTGCATTCGGTAATGATAGGTGGCGGATGCAAGACCCGTCGGATCGTCTACGATGAGTGCTGCGCCCTCCAGCCGCCGGGTCGGTGCATGGAATGCCTGAAGCAGGACTTCGTCAGCCGGCTGCAGCAGCCTCAGCGCATCATCATCGTTTATCCGGAGAGTCCCCGGGGAGGCGTCGAGCCGATTGATCGGGCTCACCCCGCCGGTGATGTTGAGAAATTGCTGCGGCGGATTCACCTGAAAGGGCCGCACCGCGAGCGCGAGCACGAAATGCCGGGCTGTGTTGCCGTCATTGGTGAGCGTGTAGCGGCCGTTCAGCCAGGTGATGACATCCGTACTCGCAAAGCCGGTGATCGTCAGGGACCAACCGTCGCCGCGCCGGCGCACCGTCGGGATCGGCAGCCGCCCCTCCGCCAGGCTCTGCTCCGATCGGGAGCTGGCCCAGTTGCCGCCACGAACAGCCCACTCGCTCCTCAATAGCCGCGGTTGGGGAGCGCTAGACACATTATCCACCCACGTCTCGTCCTCGACGAACGGCTCCACCGAGAACCCGCCGCGCCCGATCTCGATCGCGCCATCCTCGTCCATCAATCCGCTGTTGCCGCCGGCCGGCGTCGCGATCAGCGTCCAGTAACTCTGTTCACCGATGAAGCCGCGCGGATAGTCTCCTCGCGATGCTTCCGCCGCCACGGCGGAAACAAACGCATTGGCGGATGCCCCGAACGCGAGAGGCCGCACGTCCACCTCGCTGAGTTCCGAGGCCGTCTCCGGCACGATACGGATGTAGCGCGCTTCGCTCTCTTCCATCCGCAACCAGCTCGTGCCGCGGTCACTTGCAGCGACGCGGCGCCGCGACGACCACCCGCGCCCGTCCGTCGAAAGCTCCACGAGGTAGGATGTCGGCCGGTTCCATCGCACCACCAGCCCGCCGAACTCGCGCAGGAAGCCCAAATCGAGCACGAGAGGCGTTCCGGCCGCTGCTTCCCACCATGTCCCAAGGTCGCCGTCCACGGCCGTCTGCTGCGTGCCCGGGGCGACCATGGCGGGCGGCACGGCGGGCGGCTCGGGCATGGGCACGATCTGAAGGTCGTCGACCGCGATCCAGCCGCGGCCGCCGCCGGAGCCCGCCGCGACGACGAACTCGATCGCCGCCGCCCGGCGCAGAATGCGGTCCGTGGTGGGGCCCCAGGCGAAGTCGATCTGGCGGCGGCGGATGCGGATCGTCTGCCATTCGCCCGGCGGGACATAATCGGCGCGGCGGTGCCACCAGACATTCTCGCCGCTTTCGTCGGTGAGCTTGATCTCGAGCGCATTGGCCGGTCCCTGGCCGCGCAGCCGGAAGCGCAATTCGAAATTGGCCGGCAGCTCGAGCGGCAGGGCACGGCGCAGGAAGGCATAGCCGGAGCCGCGGCTGAAATCATAATCGAGCCTCAGGCCGCCCTCATAGGGCCGCATCGTGCCGGTGACGCCGTCCGAGGCTTGTGCCCGCCAGGCGGCCGGCGCCGCGAAATCGTCGAGCAGGCGCGGTTGCTGGGCAAAAGCGGGTCCGGCAAGGACGAGCAGAAGCAGGGCAGGGAGCCGCCTCATCCCTTGACGCTGCCCGCCAGCAGCCCCTGAAGATAGTAACGCTGCAGCACTAGGAAGAGCAGCAGCACGGGCAGGATGGTCAGCACCGAGCCCGCCATCATCAGCTCATTGTCCTGGACATGCTCGCGCGACAGAGCCGCGAGCGCCACCGGCAGCGTGTAATTGTCCTGGTCGGTGAGGATGATCAAAGGCCACATGAAGTCGTTCCAGGTCGCGAGGAAGGTGAACAAGGCGAGCGTGATCAGGATCGGGGTCAGCACCGGCACCACGATCTGCAGGAAAATCCGCCCCTCCCCGGCGCCGTCGACCCGCGCGGCTTCAAGCATCTCGTCGGGGATGGAGAGCGCATATTGGCGGACCAGGAAGATGCCGAAGATGCTCGTTGCCACCGGCACCAGCACGCCGGCGAAGCTGTTGATCAGGCCGATCTCCTTCAGCATCAGGAACAAGGGCAGCATCGTCACCTGGCCGGGGATGACCAGAGCGGCGACGAGCGACTGGAAGATGCGGTCGCGGCCTTTGAAGCGCAATTTGGCGAAGGCGTAGCCCGCGGTCGCGTTGAACATCAGCGACAAGAGCGTGCCGATCGTCGCCACGAACAGGCTGTTGAGGAAATAGCGGGCGATGCCGGTGGTCTCGAACAAAGCGCGATAGGCGCTCAAGCTCGGCTCGGCGGGGAGGAGCGGCGGCGGGAAGCGGCTCGCCTCGCCCGGGCTCATGAACGACACCGAGACCATCCACAGCAAGGGGAAGAGCGCGAAGGCGGCGAGCAGGATGATGAGGGTGAGGCGCACGGCCCGGCCGGCGCGGGAGGGGCGGATCATGCCATGCCCCGCGCCCGGGCAAACCGGTATTGGAGCGTCGTGAAGACGATCATGATCAGGAACAGGCCGAAGGCGACGGCCGAGGCGAAGCCCAGATTCCACCATTTGAAACCCTGGTCGTACATGAAATAGAGCACGCTGACCGTGCTTTCGACCGGGCCGCCCTGGGTCATCACATAAGGCTCGGCGAAGAGCTGGAAATAGCCCGCCATGGTCAGGATCGAGACGAGCAGCAGCATCGGCCCCAAGGCCGGCAGGGTGACGTGGCGGAAGCGCTGCCAGCCATTGGCGCCGTCGATCCGCGCGGCCTCGTAAAGGTCGTTCGGTATGGTCTGCAGCCCGGCGAGCAGGATCACCATATTGTAGCCGAAATTCTTCCACACGGCGAAGAGGATGATCGCCGGCATCGAGGAGCGAGGGTCGCCGAGCCAGTCGACCGGAGGCGCGCCGACGCCCTCCAGCCCGTAATTGATCATCCCGTAGCGGGTGTGAAGCAGATAGCGCCAGATCACCGCAACCGCGACCAAGGTGGTCACGACGGGGGCGAAGAGGGCGGTGCGGAACAGGCCGGTAAGGCGGGAGACGCCGCCGTTGAGCAGCATCGCCGCGCCGAGCGAGAGTCCGATCGACAGGGGCACGCCGACGATGACGAAATAGAAGGTGTTGCCGAGCGCCTTCCAGAACAAGGGCGTCTGCACCAGCTCGGCATAATTGGCGAAGCCGACGAACTGCGTGTTGCGATAATCGGCCAGCGAATAGAGATCGAAATTGGTCAGGCTGAGCGCAAAGGCGAGCAGCACCGGCACCAGGAAGAAGAGGCCGAGCATGATCAAGGCCGGCCCGGCGAAGATCCAGCCCGCGAGCGAACGCCGCCTCATGCCGCCGCCCCGCGGTCCAGCATCCAGCGCCGCCGCGCGAGAATGCGGTCGGTGTCGGCGTCCATCGTCTCGCGGAAGCGGACTGGATCGATCTGCCCGGCCACCGCGCGCTCGGAAACGATGCGCAGCTGCTGCGCGATCCGCTCCCACTCCGGCACGGCGGGCGGCGGCACAGCGCGTTCGAGCTGGTCGCGGAAGGCTGCGGCATAGGGATCGTCGGCCAGCGCCGGCGCCCGCCAGACACTGCGCCGGGCGGGCAGATCGCCGGTGAGCTCGAAGAATCGCAGCTGGACGTCGGGCCGCGACAGATACTCGACGAGCTTCCAAGCAGCGTCCTTGCGCTCGGAGCGGGCGAAGATCGCGAGGCTGGCGCCGCCGGCGATCGAGGCGCCAGGCCCCGCCGGCCCCGGCAGGGGCGCGGTCATCCAGTCGTCCTGCCGGCCCCGCGGCAACCGGCGCTTGAATTCGCCGATATTCCAGGGCCCCGAAATGTAGAAGGCGAAGCGGCCGCGCGCGAATTCGTCATGGACGTTGGAGATCTGCGTGTTGGTGACGCGGGGCGCCAGCCCCTCACGGAATAGGCTGAGATAGAAATCGGACGCGCGCACGAAGCCCGCCGAGCGGAAATTGCCGTAGCGGCCGCCGTCGCGCAACAGCGGCTCGGCCTGCTGCAAGGCGAGCGCGAGCAGCGGCTCATATTCGTTCAGGGGAAGCAGGGCCGCATAATCGCCCGGCGCCGCGCGCGCCTTGATCGCCCGCATCGCGGCGAGCCAGCCGGCCCAGTCGGCGGGCGCCGCCGGGAAGCCGGCGTCGCGGAGCAGATCGCTGCGGTAGAAGAGCAGTCGCGTGTCGGCATACCAGGGGATCGCCCAGCTATGGCCGTCGATGACATTGGCACGCAACGGGCCATCGAAATAATCGCTCGCGGCGATTGTGCGCGAGCCGCGCAGGCGCGCGTCGAGCGGCTCGATCGCGCCCAGGGCCGCCAGCTCGGGCACCCAGCTCGACCCCAGCTGGGCGAGGTCGGGGGTCGCGTCGCCGGCGAAGGCGGTAAGCAATTTCTCATGCGCCGAGATCCAGGGGATTTGCTGGATGCGGACGCGAATGCCGGGATTGAGCCGCTCGAACTCCGGCACGAGCGAGGCGAGGACCTCGCCTTCGCGCCCCATCGCCCAGAAGCGCAGAGTCTCGCGGCCGTCGCCGCCGCCGCCACAGCCGGCCAATGCGGCGAGCCCGCCCATGAGGACCGCGCGGCGGGTCGCTCTCATGCCGCCAGCCAGCCGCCGGCGAAGCCCGCGCGCTCGAGCCCGCGGCGCAGATGCGGATCGCCGCGCATCACCTGCCAGACCAGGCCGCTTCGGTGATTCTCGACCATCGCCAATATCGGGCCCTGATCGATGCCGAGATAGTCGGTGTCGTACCAGCCCTTGCCGGGCACGATCCGGCCGTGGACGCGGGGAACGGATGTGTCGGTGAAGCTCGGGTTGAGCGCGTCGAGGAAGCCGTAGCGGCCGTAAAGATCGGCGCCGTGATCGCGCCGCATCGCGCTCAGCGTCGGGACGCAGATTTCGGGCGCGAAAGCGAGAGAGCCGCCGACCGCGGTCGGCGCGATCGTGCCGTCGTCAAAATAATGCGGGCCGCGCGCCGAATAGGATTTGAAGATGCGCTCACCGCCGTCCTGGCGCAGCGTCACGTCTGCCGGACCATCGCAGGCGGTGAGGCCCCACAGGCGAGAACCATAGCCGCGCCAGTTCATGGGATTGGCGCGTGCATAAGCCGCCTGCGCAAGGGTCGCGCGGCGGCTATTCTCGAAATAGTCGATGCCCTTGGAGCGCATGAATTCGTCCTGGATACCCCGGAAATCGACCCATATGTGGCCATATTGGTGCCAGAACATCGGCGCGTAGCGGATAAAATCCTGGCTGAATTCATGGCCCCACAATTCCGGCAGGCCCTCGGACCAGAGCCGCCAGCTTTCCGGCTCCAGCCCGTGCTCCGGCGCGCCGAGCGCCATGATGTAGACGAGCATCGCCTCGCTGCGCGCGATCCAGTCATAGGGAAGGAAGCCGTTTTCCGGATCCCATCCCAAGGCGACCCGGTGCGGCCGCGCCTGCGTCCAGCGCCAGTCGACGTGCGCGTAGATGCGATCGGCCAGCTCGCGTATCTCCAGCTCCCCGGGCCGGTCGAAAAAGCCTTTGGCGAAGAGGATGCCGCCAAGCAGCAAGGCAGTGTCGACGGTGGAGAGCTCGGTCCGCTCGAAGCGAGCGCCCGTTCCCATGTCGACGAAATGGTAGAAGAAGCCCTTATGCCCCGTCATGCCGGCAGGTGCATCGCCCTGCGGCGCGTTGGCAAGGAAGCGCAGGGTGGCAAGCGTCCGCGCCGCCGCGTCGCGCCGCGTCACGAAGCGGCGCTGGACGCCGATCGGATAAGCGGTGAGCGCGAAGCCGACCGCGGCCATGCTCGCGAAGGACGGACGCGGCCAGCGGTCGCGCGCCAGCCCGTTTTCGGGATTGGTCGTCTCCCAGAAGAAGCGGAAGGTGCGCCGCTGAACGTCGTCGAGAAAGGCCTCGGTGGCCGGATCGGCACGGGCGGGCCGGACGAGGCCGGTAGCGCAGCCGGCGCCGAGGCCGGCAAGGCCGAGCGCGGTCATCCTGATAAGATCGCGGCGGGTCGTCACGGCGTCACTCTTTACCTGCCCGGACCGGCATTCAAGGTGCCGGAGCCGCGACGCGCGGCTCCGGCGCATGGGCCTAGAAGCGGAACGCCGCCCCGAGCTGGAAGCTGCGCGGCGGCCCGGCGAGCGCATTGGGCTTGCCGAAATTGGCATTTCCGCCGCAACAGGTGAATCCGTCCGCGCTGCCGAAATTGTCGTGGTTGGTCACGTTAAACACCTCGGCCGACAGGGTGAGCTCCGCACTATTGAACAGCTGGAAGGTCTTCTGCACCCTGAGGTCGAGCTGGAAGAAGTCCGGCAGCTCCTCGAAATAGCCGAGCCGGATCACACCGGGCTGGAAGCCGTCATTCGCATCGATGACGAAGAAGGGCAGCCCCGAGCCGTAGGTCATCAGGCCGGACAGCCTGAGGCCCCAGGGCAGATCGACCATGCCGTTGACGACGAGGCGATGGCGCTCGTTGCCGGCATTGGGGACGAAGTCCTGCGCGGCGATATTGGGATAGTCGAAGTTGAACGACGTGCCGCGCTCGCGCGACCAGGCCATGGTATAGGCGATGCCGCCGCCCCAGCCCGAGGACCTCGTATAGGGCTTGTCGACGGTCAGATAGACGGCGTCGTAGCGGCTCGCCCGCGTGTTGAAGGCGACGACCGCGTTGCTGAAGCCGTTGGTCATCGGGATGAAATCGTAGAAGCCGCCGGCATTCGTCGTCTGCGTCCGGTTGAGCGGCGCATAGCCGATCTGGTCGCGGCCGATGATGTGGCTATAGCTCAGCGAGGTGCGGAAGATTCCGAAACGCTGGCGGACGCCGATGCTGAACTGATCAGTATAGGGCGTTTTCAGATCGTTGGGGATCGCGCGCAGCTCGCTCGTCCCCGGCGAGGTCGGATCGGCGGCAAGGCTCGCCAGCAGCGCTGAAAATCCCGCCGGCGTGAGATAGGACGGCTGGAACAGGATGGTCGGACGCCCATCGCGCGGCAGGCCGTCGTCCGAGAAGAGCAACTCGCCCTGGCGATATTGACGGAGCAGGGTCTCCTCGGCCGCGCTGCGGAACAGGGTGCGGTCGTAATAGCGGCCGAAGCCACCGAAGATCACCGTGCGCTGATCCGCGTTGACGTCATAGGAAAAGCCGATGCGCGGCGCGAAATTGTCCCAGTCGGTCTTTCGGTTGTCTCCGGTAGAGATATAATCCTCGACGTCGAAGAAGTCGGGCGTCCTGGGGTCGGCGCCCAGATTCCGCAGCGCCTGGGCGGCCGCGGGCGAGGTGACGAAATCATTGTTGCGCGCATTGGTGTCGACGTCCCAGCGCAGCCCCAGATTGAGCGTCAGATGCTCGTTAATCTCCCAGTCGTCCTGGACGAACAGGCCGATCTGGGTGGTGCTGGCCTCGACCTCCGGGTCGCCGCCGCCGAAGCGAACGACCGAGGGCTGGGCAAAGGTGAGGTCGTCGCTAGGGTCCGCGGTGCCCCGATCGTTGTTGATGAATTCGAATTCGGGATTTGCGAAGGGTCCCGATCCACCGACCCGGTAATTCTGGAATGAGACCCTGGCCCCCATCTTGATCAGGTGGCTGCCGTTCCATTCCACGTCGGTGAGGCTGAAATTGTTGCGGAAGGTGAGACCTTCCTGCTGCACTTCCTGAAATTGCGGCCGTCCGCCCACCTGGATGACGC
This sequence comes from Allosphingosinicella sp., assembly GCA_035629975.1. Lineage (GTDB taxonomy): Bacteria > Pseudomonadota > Alphaproteobacteria > Sphingomonadales > Sphingomonadaceae > Allosphingosinicella. Next base: position 49,319 of record DASQLN010000023.1, read on the forward strand.
CCTGGTAGACGCGCCCGAAGCCTGCTTCTCCGAGGGCGCCGAACGCCAGGTCCGACCTTAGATAATCGATCGAGAATTCGTTGACGAAGCCGTTTCCGTTCCAATCCCACCTGAGGCGCCCCGTATAGACGTCGTTATTGACGCTCTCGCCGCGCTCGCGCGCCGCTTGCCCGCCGAAACCGCGCAGGTCGGTTTCGAGCCGCAGGCTGCCGCTCACTTCCACCAGATGGTCCGCTCCTGCCTGCCAGGTGAGCTTGGCGAAGCCCAGATGCTCGCGGAAGGGACTGACGAACGTGCCACGGAAATCGTCGACATTGAATGGCAACATCGCCTGCTGGGCCGGGGTGCCGCCGGGGCTCACCGTGCTCGCGCGATCCTGGATGTTCGCCTCGTAGCTGGCGAAGAAGAAAAGAGTGTCGCGAACGATCGGCCCGCCGAGCGCGGCGCCATATTGGTAGCGCGTGAGCTCCGGCTCCGGGAAATCGCCGTTCGGAGAGTCCCGCCGGTTCTGGAGGATGAGCGCGTCCGTCGCGATCATGCTCTGGTCCTGATAGGTGCCGAATATCTCGCCACGGAGATCGTTGGTGCCCGAACGGGTGATGGCGGTGATGATCGAGGTGCCGGCATCCTCGTATTCGGCCTTGAAATTTGAGGTGAGGACCCGGAACTCCGCCACCGCCAGCTGCGAGAAGGGATTGCCGCGGCTTACGTCCTGGCCGACGATTCCGCCCTGGTTGATGTTGCTCCTCAGGCTGACGCCGTCGATGAAGACGTTGACCTGCGGCCCGCCGAAGCTGTCGCCATCGCGATTGACGCCGACGCCGGCGCCGCCGAACGTCTGTCGGAACTCCGTCTGAAGCACTCTTATGCCCGGCGCCAAGGCCGCGAAATTGAGAAAGTTGCGGTTGTTCTGCGGCAGGTTCTGAATCTGGTCGGCGGAGACATTGGTGCCGATTTCGGAGGTGCGCGTCTCGCCGAGCCGGGTGCCGACCACCAGGATGTTGCCGTCCTCGCCCGGCGCCGCGGCCGCTTCGGCCGGCGCGGCGGTGTCGATGTCGAGCGTCGAGGTCTCGCCGACCGAGACGATCACGCGCTGGGCTGGGCCGCCCGTGCCGTCGGCGTTGACGACGGCGATGTCGTAGGTGCCGGGGCGCATGCCGGAAAGGACATAGGCGCCGGTCGGGCCGACGGGGGCGAACTGGAGGGCGCCCGTATCGACATTGCGCGCCGACACCCTCACGCCTGTGGCAGGGGATTCGCCCGCGCTGACCGTGCCACGGATCTGGGCGGTGGTGACCTGCGACAAAGCCGGCGTTCCCGCCAGCAGGGTGGTCGCGAGCAAAGCGGCGGAAAGCGCGCGGCGGGCGGTCTTCAACGATCTGGATCCGGTCATGATTTGACTTCCTCTTCTATGCTGCGGCTTTGCTGCCGATCTGAAGTGACGGCGCCGGACGAGGCGCGGATAACGAGTTTGGGCGTGAAGGTGCGGCTCGCGCCGGGCGCGCCAGTCGCGAGAAACTCGGCGCAGCTTTCGACCGCCTGCCGGCCGAGCTCGGCGATCGGCACGCCGACCGTGGTCAGCGGCGGATCGAGGAAGCGGCTGATCGGGATGTCGTCGAAGCCGGCGAGGGCGATATCGTCCGGGACCTTCAGGCCCGCTTCGCGCAGCGCCTGCAGGCAGCCGATCGCCATCATGTCGTTGCCGGCGAAGATCGCGTCGGGCCTCGGCCCGCCGAGCAGCAGGCCGGCGGCGCGGGCGCCCGACGGCTCGGAAAAGTCGCCCTCCACGACCTGCTCCGGCAACCCGCCCTGGGCGGCGAGCGCGTCGCGATAGCCGGCGAGCCGCTGCGCCGATTCGATATTGCCGGGCGGCCCCGACACGAAGGCGATCCGCCGATAGCCGGCCTGGAGCAGATGCTCGGTCATGGCGAAGGCGCCGGCATGATTGTCGATCGCAAAGCGCGGATGACCGCCTGCATCGCCGCCGCTGCCGAGCAGGACGAGGGGAGTGCGGCCCCCCAGCCCCGCCGCCAGCACGCCCTCGTCGGCATAAGGCGACATCACAATCATCGCGTCGACCCGCGAGCGCATGGCGCGCAGCACCGTCGTCGCCTCATTGGGGTCGCCGTGCGAGTGGGAGAGCAGGACATGCAAGCCCCCCGCCCGGGTCGCCAGATCGATGCCGCGGATGAGCTCGGAGAAGAACTCGCCGTGGAGATCGGGGAGGATGACGCCGATCGTGTCGGTCCGCCTTGTGGAGAGTGAGCGGGCGCCGCTATGCGGCACATAATCGAGGTCGGCCGCGGCGGCGAGGACGCGCGCGCGCGTCGGCTCCGAAACCGTGCCTGAGCTGTTGAAGACGCGCGAGACCGTCGCGACCGAGACGTCCGCCGTGCGGGCCACGTCGCGGATCGTCGCATTTCTCACGCGGCTCCGATCCGCGGCGGATCATCGGGAAAGCCTGTGCCGGCCATCATCACTCCACTGGCGCACCGTCTTATGTAAACGGTTACATCGCGGTGCCTAAGCCCGCCGCCAGCGATTCGCAAGGACAGAATGTAACCGGTTTCTCCCCGCGCGTTTCAGGCCCGCGCGTCAGGCCGCGATCGAGCCCGGGTCCGCCAGCGCGCGCGAGAAGGCACGCCCTTCCGCATCGAACAGGTGGCAGGCCTCGGGCCGCGCGCAAAGCGTCACCTTTTCCTGCTCGGCCAGGCCCTCGCCCGGCGCCAGCTGTACGATCAGCGGATCGCCTGTCACCTCGCTGTCGAGATAGGCGAAGCGGATATTGCCCAAAGATTCGATCAGGGTCACGCTGGCGGCAAGGCCGCCGGGTCCGGGCCGCAGATCCTCCGGGCGGATGCCGAGCGTGACCGCATCGCCGGCTTTGGCGCTGCCGGCGGCCACGGCCGCGCGGAGCTCGGCGGCGCCCCGCAGGCGCACGATCACGCCGTCGGTCCCGGTCCCCACGATCGTGCCGCCGAGCAAGTTCATCCTGGGGGAGCCGATGAAGCCGGCGACGAACATGGTCGCCGGATGCTCGTAAAGCCCGGCGGCGGTGCCGAACTGCACGACGCGCCCGCGATCGAGGATGGCGATGCGGTCGGCCAGCGTCATCGCCTCGACCTGATCGTGGGTCACATAGACGGTGGTCGTCTTCAGCCGCTGGTGGAGGCGCGCGAACTCGTAGCGCATCCTGACCCTGAGCTCGGCGTCCAGGTTCGACAGCGGTTCATCGAACAGGAAGACGGTCGGCTCGCGCACGATCGCCCGGCCGATGGCGACGCGCTGGCGCTGGCCGCCCGAGAGCATTTTCGGGCGCCGGTCGAGCAAAGGCCCGATCTCGAGCAGGGCCGCGGCCTTGTCGACCGCCGCGGCGACCTCGGCCTTGCTCTTTCCCGCCAGCCGCAACCCGAACGCCATGTTCTCGCGCACCGTCATGTGCGGGTAGAGCGCATAGGATTGGAACACCATCGCGATCCCGCGCTTGGCGGGCGGCAGATCGTTGACCCGCTCGCCGCCGATCAGGATCTCCCCGGAATCGACCTCCTCGAGACCTGCCAGAACCCGCAGCAAGGTCGATTTGCCGCAACCCGAAGGTCCGACCAGGACCAGGAACTCGCCCTCTTCGATCCGAAGATCGACATCCGACAATACGGCGGTTTGCCCGAAGGATTTGCTGATCCGCTGCAGCTCGATCGACGCCATCTTTGTCTCCCGCGGCCCTGCTATCATCCGCGAGACCGACAAGGAAATACTCAAAAGACGGCAGCGGCGATCAGGGGCTGATCCAGTCCGCATAGCCGCCGATATAATCGTAATGCACCCATCCCGAGCGGCACGGGCCGGCATAGGCCCGCGCGGTGCGTCGGGGCCGGTCCACATTGCATCCCGTGCGCCGGCCGGGCCGCTCGAAGACGATGCCGAACCAATTGCCCCGGCGCACGCAGGCGAAGACCGCGTCGCCGTTGCGCAGGCGGGCCAGCACCCGTTCGCGGGCCGAGGGGCCGGCGCGAACGGACAGGTATCGGTCGGCGGGGCGCAGGTTCATGATCGTGGCCGTCGAGCAGGCGGGATAGTCGAGGCCGCCGGCGAGCGGGACGGGCACTCTGGGCTCCTGCGCGAACGCCGGCGACGCCATCCCGATCAAAATCGCGGCGGGCAAGGAGCGCCCTAGCTGGGCCACCCGACCCTCACCAACGTCCCGTTCGGATCGGAGACCGCGAATTCGATGAGGCCCCACGGCTTGTGCTCGGCCTTGCAGCCCATCGCGACGGCCAACGCCTCCACGTCCTCGGCGTAGAAATAGACGCCGTGGGCGTTGCAAGCCGGGTCCATCGAACCGGGATCGACGCGCGTGAGGTGAATGCTCGCGCCCTGGGCGTCGTGGAGAATGCGATAGCCGTGGTGCGGATAAACCGAAGTCGTTCGAAAGCCGAGCCGCTCATAGAAAGCCTGGCTCGCCTCCAGGTCTTCGGACGGGAGAATCGGGACCGCCACATGCCTGATGTCCATCGCGACGCTCCCGAGCAGAATTTGCCGTGCTGTCGGATACTGCGAGCCGCAGGCGCGAACCACAACAATCTGGCCCGCGCGTTTGAGGGTGCAACGAGGCGGCGGTGAGCCCGATGCCGGCCCTGCTCGATCAGCGGGGCGGGGCAACCGCAACTGGCCGGTCGATCGAATAATGTCCGGGACGTCCCGCGGCCCCGAGCGGCGGACAGGCCAACTCTAGTGGGTGAAATAGGCCGGTTTCGGACATCGGCGGATTTCGGAGATTTGAGAAATGGCGGTGGAGGCGGTCGGCTGCGAACTCGTCTCCGCAGAAAGCAGCTAAGCCTTCCGCTCAGTTCCATGTTCAGGATTCACTCAATTGTCACCGCGAGGGCAATGTCCGGAAATGGCCGAAAGCGGTCCGTAGGCTTTTGGCAGCATTCGACCCGTTGCGGACATTCCTACCGACTGCCAGTTTGAACCTACCCCCGGTCGCTAGGCCTTGCGATTCTTGATCCATACCGAAACCAGGATGAGCGAGAACGCGGCGAGGCGGAGCAGGTAGAGCCAGCTGCGCTCCTCGACCGGAATATCGGTGAAGGCGAGCAGCGCCTGGGCCAGCCCAAGCAGCCAGAAGGCAAATGCGAAGGCGACGAACAGCCCTTCGCCGGTGCGCCTCCAGAAGCGCAGGAAGAACAGGCCGGCCACGGCGAAGCCCATTGTGATGGCGCCCGAGAGGAAGTCGAACAGCATCGGCGCCTCAGTCCTCCCGATCCCAGATGAAGCCGAACAACAGCACGCCGAGGGCGGCGAGCGACAGCAGATGCCGGGCCAGCCGGAGGTCCCAGGCCGGCAGGACAAGCAGATCGAGGAGGACGACGAGGTTGTTGCCGGCCAGAAAGAGGAAGCAGAGCGCGCTCCACAGCAGCAGCCGCGTGCCGGTCCGCCAATAGGTGCGCGCCAGAAGCAGGGCGCAGGCGCCGCTGGTCAGGAAGCAGAGCAGGTAGACCGAGGCCGGAAAATACTCCGCCACCGCCTCAATCCTTCCTGAGCCGGAATGCGTCCGCGAACGCGGTGATGCCCGGATTGGCGGCCGCCACGATCATGCGCCGCACCGCGTCGGGGCTCTTGGCGTAAAGGGCCTCGGTGCGCTGGGCCATGTCGTCCAGCTCGCCGGAGGCAGGATTGTAGCGCGCCGAACCGTCCGCGCCGGCGAGCACGAGACCGGCCGCGGTCAGCGATTCGACGCCCTGCGTGACCACCAGTTCGCTCCCCCTGAGGCCCGCCACCATTTCCGCCTGCGACAGGCTCCGCTCCCGGTTCTGCCTGAGAAAGCACAGCAATTCCAGTGCCCACACCGACCGGAACGTGGATCGAATGAATGTGGCAATGTCCTGATTAGGGGGCATCCGGACGCAGTCGCTCCGCTCGCTGGTTTCCCAGGCTCGTCAGCTCGTCCCGCCCCGAGGCTTTGTAGCCGCGCGCGGCGGCGGCGCAACCCCGATCCGGGCCAAATTTCGTTAAGGATTTTTTCGTGGGGACAGGCGCCGCCTTGTTGCTATTAAGCGTCCGGGAATAGGGGATCTGCATCCGGATTCGAGCGGGGGGCCGTGCGAAGGAGCGATGTGTGAACGACCTTTCCCCCCGTGAGTTTCTCGATCGTCGGGAACTCGTCAGCGCGCTCCGTGGCCTGCGGCGCGGCGATTTCTCGGTGCGCCTGACCGAGGATCTGCCCGGTACTGACGGCGAGATTGCCCGATTGTTCAACGAGGTGGTCACGCTCGAAGAGCAGATGACCAGCGAGTTCGAGCGCCTCTCCGTCGTCGTCGGCAAGGAGGGCAAGATCAGCCAGCGCGCGCGCGTGCGCGGCGCCACCGGCGGCTGGGAGGCGAAGCTCCGCTCGATCAACGAACTGATCGAGGACATGGTTCAGCCGACGGCGGAAGTCGCCCGCGTCATCGGCGCGGTCGCCAAGGGCGATCTTTCGCAGGCGATGACGATCGAGATCGATGGCCGCCAGCTCCGCGGCGAGTTCCTGCGCATCGGCAAGATCGTCAACACAATGGTGGAGCAGCTCGCCTCGTTCGCCTCCGAAGTGACTCGCGTGGCCCGCGAAGTCGGCACCGAGGGCAAGCTCGGCGGGCAGGCGAACGTGAAGGGGGTGGCCGGCACCTGGAAAGACTTGACCGACAATGTGAATGCGATGGCCACCAACCTCACCGGCCAGGTCCGCAACATCGCCGAAGTGACGACCGCCGTCGCCTCGGGCGACCTCTCCAAGAAGATCACCGTGGAGGTGAAAGGCGAGATCCTCGAGCTCAAGAACACGATCAACGTGATGGTCGACCAGCTCAATTCGTTCGCTTCGGAGGTGACGCGCGTCGCCCGTGAAGTGGGCACCGAAGGCAAATTGGGCGGCCAGGCGCGCGTGGAAGGCGTCGCCGGCACGTGGAAGGATTTGACAGACAACGTCAACCTGATGGCCGAGAATCTCACCGGCCAGGTCCGCAACATCGCCGAGGTGACCACCGCGGTCGCGTCGGGCGACCTCTCCAAGAAGATCACCGTGGACGTGAAGGGGGAAATCCTCGAGCTCAAGAATACGATCAACGTCATGGTGGACCAGCTGAACGCCTTCGCCTCGGAGGTGACCCGCGTCGCGCGCGAAGTCGGCACGGAGGGCAAGCTCGGCGGCCAGGCGCAAGTGCCCGGGGTCGGCGGCACGTGGAAGGACCTCACCGACAACGTCAACCTGATGGCCGACAATCTGACCGGCCAGGTCCGCAACATCGCCGAGGTGACGACCGCTGTCGCCCGCGGCGACCTTTCCAAGAAGATCACGGTGGACGTGAAGGGCGAGATTCTCGCCTTGAAGGATACGATCAATGTGATGGTCGATCAGCTGAACAGTTTTGCCTCGGAGGTGACCCGCGTCGCCCGCGAGGTCGGCACCGAGGGCAAGCTCGGCGGCCAGGCGCAGGTGCCGGACGTGGCGGGCACCTGGGCCGACCTCACCGACAACGTGAACCTGATGGCGGCCAATTTGACGGGCCAGGTCCGCAACATCGCCGAGGTCACCACCGCGGTCGCCCGCGGCGACCTCTCCAAGAAGATCACGGTCGACGTGAAGGGCGAGATCCTCGAGCTCAAGAACACCATCAACGTCATGGTCGATCAGCTCAACTCGTTTGCCTCGGAAGTGAGCCGCGTCGCCCGCGAGGTCGGCTCGGAAGGCAAGCTCGGCGGACAGGCCAAGGTCGAAGGCGTGGCCGGCACATGGGCCGATCTCACCGACAATGTGAACGCCATGGCTGGCAACCTGACCGGTCAGGTCCGCAACATCGCCGAAGTGACGACCGCGGTCGCTTCGGGCGACCTTTCCAAGAAGATCACGGTCGAAGTGAAGGGGGAGATTCTCGAGCTCAAGAACACGATCAACGTCATGGTCGACCAGCTGAACAGCTTCGCCTCCGAGGTGAGCCGCGTCGCGCGGGAGGTCGGCTCCGAAGGCAAGCTGGGCGGACAGGCCAAGGTGGAAGGCGTCGGCGGCACCTGGAAGGATTTGACCGACAATGTGAACGAGCTTGCGGCCAATCTGACGGGTCAGGTGCGCAACATCGCCGAGGTGACCACGGCCGTGGCCCTCGGCGATCTTTCCAAGAAGATCACCGTCGACGTTCGCGGCGAGATCCTCGAGCTCAAGAACACGATCAACACCATGGTCGACCAGCTCAACTCGTTCGCTTCCGAAGTGACCCGCGTGGCCAAGGAGGTGGGCACCGAAGGGAAGCTCGGCGGCCAGGCGCAGGTGCCCGGTGTCGCCGGAACCTGGGCCGACCTCACCGACAACGTCAACCTGATGGCCGACAACCTCACCGGCCAGGTCCGCAACATCGCCGACGTGACCACCGCCGTGGCAAGGGGCGACCTGTCCAAGAAGATCACCGTGGACGTGAAGGGTGAGATCCTCGCCCTTAAGGACACGATCAACGTGATGGTCGATCAGTTGAACGGCTTCGCCTCGGAGGTGACCCGCGTCGCTCGCGAAGTCGGCACGGAGGGCAAGCTCGGCGGCCAGGCGCAGGTGCCCGGCGTCGGCGGCACATGGAAGGACCTCACCGACAACGTCAACCTGATGGCGACCAACCTCACCAACCAGGTCCGCGGCATCGCCGACGTCGTGACCGCGGTCGCGCAAGGCAATCTGAAGCGCAAGCTGACCGTCGACGCGAAAGGCGAGATCGCGGCGCTGGCCGAGACCATCAACTTCATGATCGAGACGCTCGCGACCTTCGCGGACCAGGTCACCAACATGGCGCGCGAGGTCGGCATCGAAGGAAAGCTCGGCGGACAGGCGCGGGTGCCGGGCGCGGCCGGCCTGTGGCGCGACCTCACGGACAACGTCAACCAGCTGGCGGCGAACCTGACCAACCAGGTCCGCTCGATCGCCGATGTCGCGACGGCGGTGACCAAGGGCGACCTCACCCGCTCGATCGCGGTGGAGGCGTCGGGGGAGATGGCCGCGCTCAAGGACAATATCAATGAGATGATCCGCAACCTCAAGGAGCAGACCTTGAAGAATGCGGAGCAGGATTGGCTGAAGACCAACCTCGCCCGTTTCTCGCGCATGCTCCAGGGCGAGCGCGACCTCGCCACCGTCTCGAACCTGATCATGTCCGAGCTCGCGCCGCTGGTCGACGCCCAATATGGCGTGTTCTACGTCACCAAGCGCGAAGAGGACGAGACCAAGCTCGAGCTGGTCGCCAGCTACGGCGCCGAGAGCCACGACGCGCTGCGGCGCGAGTTCCGGCTGCGCGAGGGCCTGGTCGGCCAGGCGGCGGCCGATAAGCGGCCGATCCTCCTCCAGGACGTGCCCGGCGACTTCATCCGCATCGGTTCCGGGCTCGGCCACGCCGCGCCGGCGAACATCAACATCCTGCCCGCTCTGTTCGAGGACGACGTCAAGGCGGTGATCGAGCTCGCCTCGTTCAGCGAGTTCAATGAAACCCACCTGAGCTTCCTCGACCAGCTGATGGAATCGGTTGGCATCGTCTTGAACACCATCGCCGCGACGATGCGCACCGAGGGCCTCCTGAAGCAGTCGCAGCTGCTGACCCAGGAGCTGCAGGCGCGCCAGACCGAGCTCACCACCAAGCAGGAGGAGTTGCATGCCACCAACGAGGAGCTGCAGGAGAAAGCGCAGCTGCTCGAGAACGAGAAGAAGCAGGTCGAGGCCAAGAACCTCGAGATCGACATGGCTCGCCGCGCGGTCGAGGAGAAAGCCGAGCAGCTCGCGCTCACCTCGAAATACAAGTCGGAGTTCCTGGCCAACATGTCACACGAGTTGAGGACGCCGCTCAACTCGCTGCTGATCCTGTCGAAGCTGCTTGCCGACAACCCGCAGGGCAACCTCAACGAGAAGCAGACCGAGTTCGCCCGCACCATCAACTCGGCGGGATCGGACCTGCTCAGCCTGATCAACGACATTCTCGATCTGTCGAAGATCGAATCGGGTACGGTCGTGCTCGACGTCGGCGAGCTGCGCTTCGCCGACCTGCACAGCTATGTTGAGCGCACGTTCCGCCATGTGGCGGAAGCGAAGGACGTCGACTTCCGGGTCGAAGTCGACCCGATGCTGCCGCGCACCCTCACCACCGACAGCAAGCGTCTGCAGCAGATCATCAAAAACCTGCTCTCCAACGCGTTCAAGTTCACGCACCATGGCGAGGTGACGCTCCG
>DASQLN010000024.1:0-148197 GCA_035629975.1 Allosphingosinicella sp.
AGCATCACCCTGAACTCCTTGACCACGCCGAGCGAGGCCTCGAGCAGGGCGCGGTCAAGCGTGGCGAGCTTGTCCGGCCGCACATTATTCGACGCCGACGGCTCCCGACCGCTCTCGGCAAGTCCGGTCTTCAGCTTGATCTCCATCAAGAAGTGCAGGCTGTCGACAAGGTCCCGCGCCATTGCCGGCGACAGCACGCCTGCTGCCTGAAGCGCATCGATGCGGCCGACCGTTCGGACCTCACGCACGCGCGACTCCAGCGCCAGGCTGCGGATGCCGTGGACCAACGGGAAGAAGCCGAGTCTCTTGATGTCGAGCGTCCGCTTGCCCTGATCGGCATTCGGTAGCCAGCGGTTCCACCACCCGCTGCTCCGGGAGAACGTGTCGATCGCGGCGGCAAATCGGCCCAGCATGGCGTCGCTGCCAGCCATCAGCTCGAAAATCGGGCTGCGAACCCGCTCCAGCAACGCCGGATCCCCGCACACCGCACGCGCGTCGAGAAAAATCGCCAGGCGCATCAGGCCCTCCGCGTCGGGCATGATCAGCCATCTGCTCACGGTGCGGCTGAAATCCTCGACCCCCTGGCGCCATTGCGGGTTGCTGACCATGATGCCGCCCGCACATTCGGGGTAGCCGAAGGCGCGCACGCTGTCGGCGAAGAGATGGCAGGCTTCCTCCACGCTGGCATCGTTTGCGATGCCGTCGCGCAGCACGAGGCCGTTGTCCTGATCGGTCTTCAGGATCTGCTCGCCGCGCCCCTCGCTGCCCATCACGAAGAGGCAGCTGTTGGAAACCAGCCCGGGCGGCGCCAACATCTGCCATGCGCGCTCAAAGAGACGCGCGTTGAGCGCCTGCACCAGGGCGGCAATGGGAGGGACGCGGCAGCCGGCACGATGCAACTTCGCCACCAGCTCGTGAATCTGCAGCGCCGCCTGCTGCAGCGTCACGATTTCGTGCGCCGCGTCGACCTGCAGCATCAGCGCCCGAGCGTGCTCTGCTAGCAGCCCGAACTCTTCCACGGTCCCCGTCGCGAAGCCGTCTACCCCATCGGCCGTGATGCCAGTTTCAGTCTCGAGCCGCCCTGCCATCATTCTCTACCTTCAAACTCGAGCAGCACTGGAAGAGTCACAGTCTAGCGGGATACGCTGCGAACCCGCCGCGGACGAACTGACACCCGGCGGAGGCGGTCGAAGTCACGCACAAGCCTTGACCTGTCTCAACGACCTGCGCCCCACCGCCCGGGCCGGGGAATTAAAATCAGCCGGCAGAGATAACCATGCGGTATTCTGGTAGCGCAGGCCAATTGTCAATCGGGGTGCGGCATGGTTGATCCACTGGTGGCGAAGATCAGGGCCAACCCGAAGTATCAGGAACTGCGCAGCAAACGCAACCGTATCGGTTGGCTCCTTGCGGCATTGATGATGCTCGTGTACTACGGCTACATCGCCTTGATCGCCTTCAATAAGGAGTTCCTCGCGCAGCCGATCGGTGGCGGCGTCACCACGATCGGGATCCCTATCGGCATCGGCGTGATCATCTTCACCATCTTCATCACCGGCCTCTACGTGCGCCGCGCCAACAGTGAATTTGACCGCCTGACGGCCGAGATCCTTCAGGAGGCTTCGCTGTGAGTCGTGCTCTGAGTGGCGGTGTCGTTCTTGCGAGCCTTGCGGCCGCCGCCGCTGCGATGGCCGCCGATGGACCGGCCGGGCAGGTGGACAAGCAGCCGACCAACTGGATCGCCATCTTCATGTTTCTGGCGTTTGTCGTCGGCACCATGTGGATCACCAAGTGGGCGGCATCCAAGACCAAGTCGGCTGCCGATTTCTACACCGCCGGCGGCGGCATTACCGGCTTTCAAAACGGGCTTGAGATTGCCGGCGACTACATGTCGGCCGCCTCCTTCCTCGGCATCACGGCCGCGGTCATGGTTTCCGGCTACGACGGCCTGATCTACTCCATCGGCTTCCTGGTGGGCTGGCCGGTCATCACCTTTCTGATGGCCGAACGCCTTCGCAACCTCGGCAAGTTCACGTTCGCCGACGTGGCAGCCTACCGCTTCAGCCAGACGCCGGTTCGCATCTTCGCTGCTTCCGGGACGCTGGTCGTGGTGGCCTTCTACCTGATCGCCCAGATGGTCGGCGCGGGACAGTTGATCAAATTGCTGTTCGGACTGGAATACTGGTTTGCGGTGCTCATCGTCGGCGGGCTGATGATGGTCTACGTGATGTTCGGCGGCATGACGGCCACGACCTGGGTGCAGATCATCAAGGCGGTGCTGCTGCTCGGCTGCGCGACCTTCCTGGCGCTCGCCGTGCTGTACCAGTTCGGCTTCTCGCCCGAGGCTTTGTTCGCCCGCGCGGTCGAGGTGAAGGCGGATATCGCCGTGGCCAACGGCAAGGCCGCCGCGGAAGGGCTCAAGATCATGGGCCCCGGCACCTTCCTCACCGATCCGGTCTCCGCCATCTCGCTCGGCATCGCGCTGATGTTCGGCACCGCCGGCTTGCCCCACATCCTGATGCGCTTCTTCACCGTGCCCGATGCGCGGCAGGCGCGCATCTCGGTGCTCTGGGCGACCGGATGGATCGGCTATTTCTATATCCTGACCTTCATCATCGGCTTCGGCGCGATCGTACTTGTCGGCACCAACCCCGCCTGGGTGGACGCAGCGGGCGCGTTGCGCAGCGGCAACATGGCCGCCATTCATCTCGCCGAGGCGATCGGCGGCAATCTCTTCCTGGGCTTCGTATCGGCGGTTGCCTTCGCCACCATCCTCGCGGTGGTCGCGGGCCTGACCCTGTCGGGCGCGTCGGCCGTCTCGCACGATCTCTACGCGACCGTGGTCCGCAAGGGGCAGGCGAAGTCCCGGGAGGAATTGCGAGTCTCGCGCTGGACGGTGGTCGTGCTGGCGGTGGTCGCGATCGCGCTCGGCGTGGCGTTCCAGAAGGTCAACGTCGCCTTCATGGTCGGCCTGGCCTTCGCGATCGCCGCCTCAGGCAATTTCCCGGTGCTGATCCTCTCCCTGTTCTGGAAGGGCTGCACCACCCGCGGGGTAGTCGCGGGCGGGACCGCGGGCGTGCTGCTCGCCGTGGTGCTGACAGTGCTTTCCAAATCGATCTGGGTCGACATCCTTGGGCATCCGACCCCGATCTTCCCCTATATCTACCCCGCAATCTTTTCGATGCCGGTGGCCTTCCTGACCATCTGGATCGTCTCGCTGCTCGACCGCGGGCCGCGCGCGGCGGTGGACAAAGCGGGCTATCTCCACCAGCGCGTCCGCTCGGAAACGGGCATCGGCGCGGAAGGCGCCTCGTCGCACTAATCAATCCCCGTCATTGCGAGCCTGGCGAAGCAACCCAGTCCTGCCTCCGAGCACCGCTGGAATTCGTCCCCCGGCCTTCGCCGGGGTCCTCGCAATGACGATCCAACACGGTGCCCACTAGGCCAGGCCGAGCGCTCCAGCGGCGCCGCGCTCCGCCAGGAGCGCGAGCTGGCGGGTGACGGCTTCCGCGAAGCGCGGATCGGCGGCGAGCGCGGGCGGGAAGATCGCCGCGATGCCGAGCAAGGCCCGGACCTGCCCCGCGGGCTCGCCTTGGCCGGCGAGGCGCCGCGCGGCTTCCGCCGCCAGCGGGTCGTCGACCGTGAACGGCTCCCCGTCATCGGTCCGCCCGCTCTGCCAGCGCATCCAGGCGGCGACGGCGAGGGCCAGCGTCTCGACCCCTTGCCCCCGCTCCAGCCGCGCGGCGATCGGCGCAAGCAGGCGCTGCGGCAGCTTCTGCGAGCCGTCCATCGCGATCTGCCGCGTGCGGTGCCGGAGCGCGGGATCGGCGAAGCGCGCCATCAAGGCCGTGCGATAGGCGGCGAGGTCGAGGCCCGGCGGCGGCGACAATGTCGTCTCCGCCTCGTCCCATAGCGCTTCGACGAAGCGGCGGCCCGCCGGATCGGCGGCGAAGTCGTGCACGAAGCCCAGGCCGGCTAGCCCGCCCAGATAGGCGATGCCGCTATGCGCGCCGTTGAGCAGCCTGAGCTTGGCCTCTTCCCAAGGCGCGATGTCGGTCGCGAGCTGGACGCCGGCCGCTTCGAAATCGGGCCGCTCGCCCGGCGCGAACCGGTCCTCGACCACCCATTGGAAATAGGGCTCGGCCTTGACCATGGCGCGGTCGACGAGGCCCATGCGTGTGGCCAGTGCGTCGATGTCCGCCTCCTCGGTGGCGGGGACGATCCGGTCGACCATGGTCTGCGGGAAGGCGCACCGGCCTGCGATCCGATCCGCCGCATCGCCCGCCGCCGCAAGCACCGCCTCGCGCAGCACCGCGCCGTTGCGCGGGAGATTGTCGCAGGAAATGACGGTGACCCCATCGTGGCGGCGGGCGAGCGCCTCGGCGAGGATCGCGATCGCGCGGCTTCCCGGGAGATAGCCCTTCTCGGTGACCGTGAGCGTGACGAGCCGCGTCTCCGGGGCGGCGATCCTTGCGACCAGCGCGTCCGAATCCAGCAGCATTTCGCGCACCGCGCCGATCACGCGCACTTCCTCGCCGACGACCAGCGAATAGAGCCCGTCCTGCGGCGCCATAGCCTCGCGCACCGCGGCCGAGCGCAGGGAGGCGCCGGCGACGCCCCAGCCCAGATCGTCGAACACCACCGCCTGATGCGCGCGATGAAAGGCGCCGAGCCCGAGATGGACCACGCGCGGCGGGGGGCGAAGGCCGGGGCGCCGGACCCAGGCCGGGAGGTCCGCGAGCGTGGCTTCGGAAAGGCGCCGCATCAATCGTGCGTGGCTCCACCTGTGGGTCCCTTATAAGGGATGTCCCTTATAAGGGACCGGTTGCTGATGCGCTGGGGACGATGCTCGACCCGCCCTGATCGGACTCCGGCGCGCTCCACTGTCCTTACTGGCCCGATCCAGGCCCCTGCTCCGCGCATGGGCGCGCCGTCCTCGCAAACCCCTCCTTCACGGAGCGCGCCTCTCCGCGGCCGACGCCGGTGGATCAGGCTCCACCTTTTCACAATTTGTAGGCCGCCTTCGCCAGATCGTAGGCCAGCGCGCGGGCAACCTGGTGAGCCTCGTCCTCCTCCAGCCGGTGCTCGGCGACCAGCCGGGCGAGGAAGGCGCAGTCCATGCGCCTGGCGACGTCGTGGCGGGCGGGGATGGAGAGGAAGGCGCGGGTGTCGTCGTTGAAGCCGACTGTGTTGTAGAAGCCCGCCGTCTCGGTCGCCGCCTCGCGGAAGCGGCGCATGCCCTCGGGGCTGTCGTGAAACCACCAGGGCGGGCCGAGCCTGAGCGCCGGATAATGGCCGGCGAGCGGGGCGAGCTCGCGCGAATAGACGTCCTCGTCGAGGGTGAAGAGAATGATGGTCAGCCCGGCCTCGTTGCCGAAGCGGTCGAGCAGGGGCTTGAGCGCGCGGACATATTCGGTCTGGACCGGGATGTCGGCGCCCTTGTCGCGGCCGAAGCGGGCCAGCAGCGGGGCATTGTGGCTCCTATGCGCGCCTGGATGGATCTGCATCACCATGCCGTCGTCGAGGCTCATCCGCGCCATCTCGGTCAGCATCTGGCCGCGGAACAGCTCCGCGTCGTTTGGCCCGAAATCGCCGCCGCTTATCTTCGCGTAGAGCGCGTCTGCTTCGCCGCGCGAAAGATCGGCGGTGAAGGCGCTGGGATGGCCGTGATCGGTCGAGGTCGCGCCCGCCTCGCGGAAAAAGGCGCGGCGATTTTCGTGGGCGCGCAGATAGCCCGCATAAGTCGAGACGTCCTCCCCCGCCATCTCGCCGAAGCGGACGAGATTGCCCGCGAAGCCCGGATGTTCGGGGTCCATCACCGGGTCGGGCCGATAGGCGGTGACGACGCGGCCGGACCAGCCGCTCTCCCTGATCGCGCGGTGATGGTCGAGCGGATCGAGGGGGCTTTCGGTGGTGGCGATGACCTCGATGCCGAACCGCTCGAACAAAGCGCGCGGGCGGAATTCCGGCGTCTTCAGCGCCGCGTCGATCCCCTCGTAATAGATGTCGGCCGTCGCCGCCTCGAGCCTGATGTCGAGCCCGAACACCTCGGCGAACACCCAGTCGAGCCACAGCCGCGATGGCGTGCCGCGGAAGAGGTGGTAATTCTCCGCGAACAGCCGCCAGATCCGGCTCGGGTCGCTTTCCGTCGGGCTGCCGTCGCTCGTGGGAATGCCGAGCTCCTCCAGCGGCACCCCCTGGCTGTAGAGCATCCGGAACACATAATGATCGGGGACAATCAGCAGCTGCGCCGGATTGTCGAAGGGCGCGTCGGTCGCGAACCAGGCGGGGTCGGTATGGCCGTGCGGGCTGACGATCGGGAGGTCGCACACGGCCGAGTGGAGCGCGCGGGCGATGTCGCGGGTGCGCGGATCGGCGGGAAAGAGCCGGTCCGGGTGAAGAATCAGGGGCCGGGCCATCGGTTCTAGCGCCGGACGTCGCGCTCGCCAGCGAAGAAGGCCTCGATGTCGCGGGCCCCGAACAGGCTCGCGTCGCCCGGAAGGCTGTGCTTGAGGCAGGTCAGAGCGAGGCCGGCCTGAACCGTCCAGTCGCGGTCGCGGCCTCCCAGCATGCCGTGCAGCACGCCGGCCGCGAAGGCGTCGCCGGCGCCGATCCGGTCGACGATCCCGGCGACGACGACCTCGCCGGTCTGCGCGGCGCCGTCGGGCGAGTCGATCCGCGCCGCGATCCGGTGGGTGTCTGCGTCCTCGACGTGGCGCGCAGTCGACGCGATCAGGTTGAGCTGGGGGAAGGCCGCGAACGCTGCCTCCGCCGCCTCGCGCCGCCGCTCGGGCCCCTCCCCGCCGAAATCCCGGCCGAGCAGCAGCGAAATGTCGCGGTGATTGCCGAAAAGAATGTCCGCCTGGCCGACCAGCTCACCCAGGATCGCCGCCGGATCGCTGTCCCAGCGGCTCCAGAGCTGCGCCCGATAATTGCAATCGAAGGAGACCGGGACGCCCTTCGCCTTGGCCGCCGCCGCCGCCGCCTTCGCCGATTCGGCCGAGCGCGGCCCGAGCGCGGGGGTGATGCCGGACAGATGCAGCAAATCGGCGCCGTCGAGCAGAACATCCCAGTCGAACGCAGCCGGTCCGGCCAGAGCGAAGGCGCTGCCCTCGCGATCGTAGATGATGTCGGACGGCCGCAGACCCGCGCCGGGAGAGAGGAAATAAAGGCCCATCCGCCCCTCCCCCATATTCACGCCGCTGGTATCGACGCCGTGGCGCCGCAAGGCCCCCGCCGCCGCCTCGCCCAGCGCATTGTCCGGCACCCGGCTCGCCATCGCCGTGGCATGGCCGAGCCTCGCCAGGCCGACCGCGACATTGGCCTCGGCGCCGCCGACATGCACGTCGAGCCGGCCGCTCTGCAGCAGCAGCTCGCGCCCCGGCGCGGTCAGCCGCAGCAGCAATTCGCCGAAGCACAAGATCTTTCCGGCCAAACGCATCCTCCCTCGCGCTTAGTCTAGGCAGGTTGGCGGCAACGCTCCAGCGTCATATTCCTGGGGCGCGGATTGCACCGTCCCGGCCGCGCCTCTATCGATCGCCCATCATTCCCCGTTCGAGGACGTTCCGCTGACCTTCTCCGCGCTGCAGCATCTGGAAGCGGAAGCGATCCATATCATTCGCGAGGCGGTGGCCGAGGCGGAGCGGCCGGTCATGCTCTTTTCGGGGGGCAAGGACAGCTGCGTGATGCTGCAGCTCGCCCGCAAGGCCTTCTTCCCCGCGCGGCCGCCCTTCCCGCTCCTCCACGTCGACACCGGCTGGAAGTTTCGCGAGCTTTACGAACTGCGCGACGAGCTGGCGGCGCAAGCGGGGATGGAGCTGATCGTCCACCGCAACCCCGACGCCGAAGCTCGCGGGATCAATCCGTTCGATCATGGAGCGGCGCTGCATACCGAGCTGTGGAAGACCGAGGGGCTCAAGCAGGCGCTCGATGCCGGCCGCTTCGACACCGCCTTCGGCGGCGCGCGGCGCGACGAGGAGATGAGCCGGGCCAAGGAGCGCATCTTCTCGGTGCGCTCGGCGAGCCACGGCTGGGACCCGAAGCGCCAGCGGCCCGAGCTGTGGCAGCTCTACAACGGCCGGCGCGCGCCCGGCGAGAGCTTGCGCGTCTTCCCGCTCTCCGACTGGACCGAGCGCGACATCTGGGCCTATGTCGCCGCCGAGAAGCTCAAGGTCGCCTCGCTCTATTTCGCCGACCTGCGCCCGACGGCGCTGCACGAAGGCAATCTGCTGATCGTCGACGACGCGCGCTTCCCGCTGGAAACCGCCGCGCGGCGGGTCAGGGTGCGCACGGTGGGCTGCTGGCCGCTGACCGGCGCCGTGGAGAGCGACGCGGCGGACATAGAGGCGGTGCTCGCCGAGATGGCGCGCGACGGCACCTCGGAGCGCTCCGGCCGGCTGATCGACAAGGACCAGCCCGCCTCGATGGAGCGCAAGAAGCGCCAGGGCTATTTCTGACATGATCGGGTACCATCATGTCACCCCAGCGAAGGCTGGGGTCCAAGCAGCCTCCGAGCAAGGCGCTGAGCCAGCATGGATGCCAGCCTTCGCTGGCATGACGGTGAGGTAGATGGCCGAGCCTGCCTCCCTCCTGCGCATGCTCACCTGCGGCTCGGTCGACGACGGCAAATCGACCCTGATCGGCCGGCTGCTCCACGATTGCGGCGCGGTGCCGTCGGACAAGCTCGAAGGGCTGACCGATTTCTCCCTGCTCGCCGACGGGCTCGAGGCGGAGCGCGAGCAGGGCATCACCATCGACGTCGCCTATCTCTATTTCGCGACGCCCAAGCGCCGCTTCATCCTCGCCGACACGCCGGGCCACGAGCAATATACGCGCAACATGGCGACCGGCGCCTCACGCGCCGAGGTCGCCATCGTCCTGGTCGACGCGAGCAAAGGCCTGCTCACTCAGACCCGCCGGCACAGCACGATCGCGCGGCTGCTCGGGATCAGGAGCTTCGTGCTCGCGGTCAACAAGATGGACCTGGCCGGCTTCGAACGCGACCGCTTCGACGCGATCGCCCGGGATTATGCCCGCTTCGGCGCGGCGATCGGCATCGAGCGGATCGCCGCCGTCCCGGTCTGCGCGCTGGACGGCGACAACGTCACCGGCCGCTCGCCGCGCATGAACTGGTATGACGGGCCCTCGCTGCTGGAGATATTGGAAGCGATCGAGCCGGCGACGGAGGAAGGCCTCGCCGCCTTCCGCATGCCGGTCCAGCAGGTGATCCGCGAAGGCGGCGCGCGCCTCTATGCGGGCACCATCGCCACAGGAACAGTGCGCCCGGGCGACAGCGTCTCGATCGCGCCCGCCGGCACGCAGGCGCAGGTCGCCCGCGTCGCGACCCTCGACGGCGATCTCGACGAGGCCGGGGCCGGCCGCTCTGTGGCCTTGAGGTTCGCCGACGAGGTCGATTGCTCGCGCGGCGACATGCTCTTCGCGGGCGGACCGCCGCAAATCGCCGACCAGTTTGAGGCGACTTTGATCTGGATGGCGGAAGAGCCGCTCCTCCCCGGCCGCCAATATCTGCTCAAGCTCGGCACGCAGAGCGTCCCCGCCACCGTGCAGGAGCCCAAATACAAGATCGGCATCGACACGATGGAGCAGCTCGCCGCGCGCACGCTGGCGCTGAACGAGATCGGCGACGCCGTGATCCACACTGCCCGCCCGATCGTCTTCGAGCCCTATGAAACGAGCCGCGCATTGGGCGGCTTCATCCTCATCGACCGGATCAGCGCCGCCACCGTCGCTGCCGGCTTGATCCGCTTCGGCCTGCGCCGCGCGGAAAACGTTCACGAGCAGTCGCTGACAGTGACCGCCGAGCGCCGCGCCGCCCTGATGCTGCAAAAGCCGAAATTGCTCTGGTTCACCGGCCTCTCCGGCGCAGGCAAGTCGACGATCGCCAATTTGGTCGAGGCGAAGCTGCACGCGCGCGGGCGGCACACCTTCCTGCTCGACGGCGACAATGTCCGGCTGGGCCTCAACAAGGACCTGGGCTTCACCGCCGCCGACCGGGTCGAGAATATCCGCCGCGCGGGGGAGGCCGCGAAGCTGATGATGGACGCCGGGCTGATCGTGCTCACCGCCTTCATCAGCCCGTTCCGCGCCGAACGGCAGCTGGTCCGCGAGATGGTGGGCGACGGCGGCGACTTCGTCGAGATCTTCGTCGACACCCCGCTCGCCGAGGCCGAGCGGCGCGATACCAAGGGCCTCTACCGAAAGGCCCGCGCCGGCAAGCTCGCCAATTTCACCGGCGTCGATTCCCCCTACGAAGCCCCCGAAGCCCCGGACATCCGCATCGACACGATGGCGATGGACGCCGAGGCCGCCGCCGACCTCATCGTCCGCCACCTCGAGGGCGAAGCGCGCTAATTGAGTCGTCATTCCAGCGAAAGCTGGAATCTCCTTTCCTTCCACGGCATTCAAGAAGCGAGATTCCAGCTTTCGCTGGAATGACGGGGTTTCAAATCGCCCGACCCACTCTAGGATCGCCGCCAACGCGGACGGGGGACGAATGAGCAAGAAGCCGAAATGGGCCCCCGACGTCGCGGTCGAGGAAGCGCAGGCCGCGCCGCAGCCGCCGCAGCTTGCCGCCGACCAGACCAGGATCAGCGTCTCGCGCGGCTTCGGCCAATGGCTGGACCGGATGGGCTGCAGCCTCGCCTTCAGCTCCTACCAGACCGGCCAGCTCTTCCTGGTCGGAATGCTGCCTTCGGGCCAGGTCAGCTTTCACCAGCAGAATTACGTGCGCGCCATGGGCCTGCACGCGACCCTCCAGAGACTCTATGTCGGCTCGCTCTTCCAGATCTGGCGGCTGGAGAACGTGCTCGCGCCGCACGAGCGCGCCAACGAGCACTTCGACCGGCTCTACGTGCCGCGCAACGCCCAGACGACCGGCGACGTCGACGTGCACGAGCTCGCCGTCGACCGGTCCGGGCGGGTGATCTTCGTCAACACCAAGTTCTCCTGCCTGGCGACGACCAGCATCACCCACGGCTTCAAGCCCCTTTGGAAGCCCAGCTTCATCTCCCGGCTGGCGGCGGAGGATCGCTGCCACCTGAACGGCCTCGCCATGCAGGACGGCGCCCCGGCCTTCGTCACCGCTGTCAGCCGCTCCGACATGATCAACGGCTGGCGCGACCGGCGCCACGAAGGCGGCGTGCTCATCGACGTGCGCGAGGACCGCGTGGTCACCGACCAGCTTTCGATGCCGCACAGCCCGCGCGTCACGCCCGAGGGCGTCTATCTGCTCGATTCCGGGCGAGGCATGCTGGCCAGGGTCGATCCCAAGAGCGGCGCGCGGACCGACATCGCCTTCTGCCCGGGCTTCCTGCGCGGTCTCGCCATCCACAACGGCTATGCGATCGCCACCGTCTCCCTGCCGCGCGACGGCGCCTTCGGCGGGCTTGCGCTGCAGGACGAGCTGAAGAAGCGCGACGGCGAGCCCTGGTGCGGCATCTGCGTCGTCGACCTGCGCAGCGGCGACCTCGTCGAATGGATCCGCCTCAACGGCGCGATCAAAGAATTGTTCGACGTCGCCGTCGTGCCCGACGCGCGCTGCCCGATGGCGCTCGGAATCAGCTCTCCCGACATCCAGAGCCTGATCTCCTTCGACCCCGAATTCGGGCCGTTGGCGCCCGCGCCCGCTTAGGCGCTAGTCCAGCCGGAAACCCTCGAACCAGGAGACGCGGATCTGACGGCCGTCGGGCATGAACCCGACCAGGATCAATTGCGTCTCCGGCCAATAGGGCTTCTTGCCATAAGCGGCGAGCTCCTTGCTTTCGATGACGGCCCCCAGGCCCGCGAGCCGCTCCTCGGGGTGCTCGGCCGACCAGCGCTGGAGCAGGGTCTTGGAAAAAATGGTAAGCGCGCGCGAAAGGTAGAAGCGCCGGTAATCGGGATCGACGGCGCTGCGGAACATCGCAAGCCGGGCGCGCACCTGCTCGAGCCGGCCGAGCGTGGCAGTCTGCACGCCGACCAGCTTCCCGTCCTTGTAGGCCGCCGCGATCAGCTCCTTGGCCCGCTGTTCGGGCGCGACATCCGGCGGCAATATGCCGAGCCGGTTCCAGAACTGAATCGCGTCCCGCTCGATCTCGGGATCTTCGAGCCGCCAGGCAGGGCGAAATTCGAATCCCGGCGCTCGCTCCTCGGGAGTCACGGTCGAGGGAGGCTGCGGCATAGTGTCCAACCGAGCCGGTAATGATCGAACCAGCAGGCGCGGACCTGCTTGCCATCATGCCTGCAGGGGTAAACCGTCCGCTCCGACACGGCGATCGCATCGCCCTCGATCACCCCTTCGAACGGCGGCTCCTGCCCGGCCACGCTTGCGTCGATCAAAAGCGCAGGCGGAGGCCCGCGCGTCCGGAGAGGCCGTCCCGCCCGCCGGCGAAGTCAAGCTCGCCACGGGCGAAGATTTCGAGCCGGCCGGTCGAGTAATTGAGGCCGACGGTGAATTCGCCATAGGTGCCCGGCGCTTCCTGGCTGACGGCGATGGTCTGGCCGAGCATGAAGGTGCTGCGCGCGTCGCCGTCGAACTCGTCGATCGCATAGATGCCGATGAAGGGTGAGAAGGTGCCGTTCCCCGACGCGAAATTGCCGCCCAAGCGAACGCCGACCGCGCCGCGGAAGCTGGTAATGTCGTCGAAGGTGATGACGGCGCCGTTCGAGGTGTAATCGTCGATGTCGACATTGACCCACGAAAGCGTGACCGAGGGTTCGATGAAGACATTGTTCATGTCGAAGCGGAAGCCGGCGGTGCCGCGCAGGCCCCAGGCGGTCGCGTCATATTCGGCGAGGATGCCGGCGCCGGGCGTTGATTCGACGTCGACCCAATCGGCCTTGGCGAGCGCATTGAAGAAGAAGCTGCCGGAGTTGAACGCCACGTAGCCGGCCAGGTTATAACCTTCCATCTCGACGCGATTGAAGGTTGCGTCGAACTCCGCGTCCGACTTTCCGACACCGAAGCTCAGGCCGAAGATCGCGCCGCCGCTCTGATAGTCGAGCCCGCCCTGCACGCCCTGGAAGTCCTGCTCGTAGCTGGTGTCGAACACGGTCGTGCCGCCGCCACCGGTGAAGGACTGGGTGGCGTCGCGCTCGATGTTGCCGGCGAGGACCTGGACCCAGCCGCCGAACGCGCCGTCGCCGGTCAGATTGCCGACATTGGTCGTGCCTGCCGGAACCAGCCCGTCGCGGGCGGCCTCCAGCTGAGCCGAAATGGCGTCGGCGCTCCGGTACCAGAACTCGGTGACCATCGCGCCCTGCTCGACCGTCTCGAACACCGGCTGCTCGGGCAGGCCGACGAGCAGGAAATTGTTGGTCGGCGCGTCGAACAGCAGGCGGAGCGCGACATAGGGGTTGTTGGTGGTCCCGCCAGCCAGGGTGAAGGCCGTCGCGCTGCTCCCGGCGCTCGCGTCGACGACCAGCGTACCGGTGAGGTTGAGCACCGAATTGCCGATCAGGAAGACGTCGAGCGTGGTCGAGCCGGTGGCGGCGCCGGTGATCAGCACGTCGGCCAGATTGGCGCCGAGATTGACATCGACGCCGAGCCGGCTGTTCGCGGTCGTGCCGTTGAACGCGCCGGTGACGTTGAGCGTGTCACCGACCGCATTGTCGCGCATCTCGACGCGGCCCGAATTGTTGAACGTCTCAAGGCCGGCGAGCACGCCGGCGCCGTTCACCGAAAAGACGGTGCCGCTATTGTTGACGACATCGGTCCCCCCGCCGAACAGGCTGGTGCCGATGACGTCGAACGTGCCGGCATTGTTGAGCGTGTCGCCATTGTCGGTGAGGTCGATGCGGCCGCGGATCGTCCCCGTCGCAGTCGTCGCCACGGTCGTCGCGCCGCCATTCGCGTTGATCGCGAAGCCGGAGGCCGAGACGACCAGGCCCCGGACGGTGACGGTGCCCGTGGTCGCGGAGCTGATGTTGATGGCGTTGGCGGCCGCCCCCGTCACGCTGACATTATTGGCATCGACGCCGACTGCGCCCGTGCCCGAGCTGGCGCCGATGCCCGTGCCCACACTGGTCACGGTACCGGTGCTGACAATTGTGGCGGCGTTGGACGCGTTCGCCGTGATGCCGGTGGAGCCGCTCGAGGTCACGCTGCCGCTGTTCACCGTGGCCGAGCCGCCGACTGCCAGGACGTTGATGCCGGCGCCGGTGCTGGTGACGGTTGTGCTGGTGACCGAGGCGTTGCCGGCGGTGTTGACAACGATGCCAGCCGAGCCGGCGCCGGTCGTGTTCACAATATTGCTGGTGACGGCCGCCGGGCCGGCGGAGGTAGCTACGAAGATGCCGATTCCGCCCCCCGTCGTAGTGACCGTACCGGTGTTCGTCACAGTCGCGCCGCCCGTCGCGATCGCGACGAGACCCGCGGCGTTGGCCCCGCTGGTCGTGACGTTGCCGCTGTTGATGGTCACAGTCCCGCCGGTCGAGGTGGCGACGATGCCCGAACCGGTGCTGGTGACGGTCGCACTGGTCACCGCGACGTTGGCGGCAGACGTCGCGCTGATGCCGACGGAGCCGGCCCCCGTCGTCGTCACGGCATTGCTGGCGATGGTGACGTTGCCGCCGCCATCGGCATAGATGCCGGTACTGCCGGCGCCGTTGGTGCGGACGGTGCCGGTGCTGGTGACCTGCACGGTACCGCTGTCCGAATAGGCATAGATGCCCGCGCTGCCCGCGCCGCTGGTGGTCACGTTGGCGCTGGTCACCGACGCATTGCCACCGAGCGCCTGGACCTCGATGCCGGTCGAAAGGGCGCCGAGCGTGGTGACGTTGTTGCTCGTCACCGTGGCGTTGCCGCCATAAGCGAACAGGTCGATGCCGTCGCTGTCGCCGCCGGCGGTGGAGACCGTGCCGGTGCTGGTGACGACGATGTCGCCCTCATAGGAGAAGGCGTTGATGCCGTCGCTATAGCGTTGGGCGGTGGTGACGGAGCCGCTGGTGATCGTGGTGTCGCCGAAGATCGAAGTGGTGCTGATGCCGCCCGCGGTATAGCCGGTGGTGGTCACCGCGGTGCTGGTCACAGTGATGTTGCCGTCGAGCGTGTAGACGTCGATGCCGTAGGTATTGTCGCCCGCCGTGCTGACCGTGCCGCTGGTGACGACCGCGTTGCCGCCATAGGCCGCGACGTCGATGCCCGAGCTCTCGTCGCCCGTCGTGGTGACGCCGGTGCTGGTGACGGTGACGTCGCCGGCGCCGCGCGCGAAGATGCCGCTGGCAAAGTCGCCGGTGGTGCTGACGGTGCCGCTGTTGACCGTCGTAATGCCGTCATAGGCGTAGGAGACGATGCCCCTGGAGCCCGAGCCGGAGGTGGTCACGTTGCCGCTGGTGATGGCGATGTCGCCATAATAGGACGTGGCATAGATGCCGAAGCTGTTCGCGCCTCGGGTGGTGACCGCGGTGCTGGCGATGGTGATGTCGCCATAAGCGAGCGCGCCGATGCCGAGCGAATTGGCGCCGTTGGTCGTCACCTGAACGCTGGTGATCTCGACGTTGCCGCCCGTCGAATTGGTGCCGAGGCCGGCGATGGCGATGATTCCGGCCGAATTGATTCCGGACGTGGTCACTGCGCCGCTGTCGATCATGACGTCGCCGCTGCCTTCCAGCGGGCCGCCGGCGACCCCGACGATGCCGCCCGAATTGGCGCCGGTGGTGGTCACGGTGATCGAGTGCAGGTCGACATAGCCGTAATAGGCCGAGGCGAGGATGCCGGTGGACGCGGTGCCGCCCGTGACGACCGCGCCGCTGGTGATCTGCACGTCGCTAAAGGCGTCGGCGACGATACCTTCGCTGTTATTGCCCGTGGTGGTCGCCGAATTGCTGGTGATCTGGACGAAGCCGTCGATGGAAGTGCCGGATACGGCCGGGCTGTTATTGCCGTTGGTGAGGACCGTGCCGCTGACCACGACAACGCCGGGCCCGACGCCGATCACGGCCGCCGCGCCCGGGGGCGCGTCGCCGGGCGGCGGCGGCGGCACGGTGCTGTCCTGGAGGGCGATGATGCCGGCGCTGTTGTCGCCATGTGTGGTGACCGAGGTCGACGTCACCGAGGCGGTGCCCGCGGCGGTGGCAGAGATGCCGACGCTGTTGGCGGCCTGGGTGGTGACGGTGCCGCTGGTGACGGTGGCGTTGCCGGCCGCCGCGATGGCGGAGATGCCGGTCGAGCCTGTGCCGTCGGTGCCGACATTGGTGCTGCGGACGACGATGTCGGCGGTCTGCGAATAGGCCTGGATGCCGATGCTGTTTTCGCCGCTCGTGGTGGCGGCCGTGCTGTTGATCTCGACATCGTCGAACCCGCGCCCGAAGACGGCGGCGGAATTGTCGCCCGAGGTGGCGGCAGTGCCGCTGAAGACTTGGACCCAGCCGTCGAACGATGTGGCGCTCACCGCGGGGCTGTTGATGCCGCTGGTGGTCGACGAGGTAGAAACGACCAACGCGCCCGGCCCGACGCCGATGTCCTCAACGGGTCCCGGAGGCGCGATCTCCTCCGGCGGCGGCGGCGGCGGATCGTCGCCCGGGCCCCCGGGCCCATTGTCGCCGTCGCCCGGCGGCGGATCGCTGTCGCCCGGCGGCGGGGGCGGCGACTGGGGATTGCCCTGCACGATGACGATGCCGCCCGAATTGGCGCCGGCCGTCGTGACCGTGCCGGACGTCACGCTGACTCCGCTGGCGCCATAAGCGTAGATGCCGATGCTGCCCGCGCCGGTCGTCGAGACCGTGCCCGAGGTGATCGTGGTCTGGCCAACGCCGCCGGCGCGCGCGTTGATGCCGATGCTGCCGGCGCCGCCGGTGGTCACCGAGACGCTGGAGATGGTGACGTTGCGGGCGATCGAGGCCGCGAAGATGCCGCCGCTATTGGCGCCCGAAGTGGCGACGCTGCCGCTGTCGATGATGACGCCGCCCGAGCCGGCGTTGGCGACGATGCCGCCGCTATTGGCGCCGAGCGTGCTGACCGCGCCGGAAGTGATGGTGATGATCGGGGTGCCCGCGACGGCGGCCCCGCTGATCGTGGCGACGATGCCGCCGCTGTTGGCGCCCTGCGTGCTGAGCACGCCGCTGTCGATGGTGATGAAGCCGCCTTCGCTGGTGGCTTGGATGCCGGTGCTGTCCGCGCCGAGCGTGCTCAACGTGCCGCTGGTGACGGAGACGTTGCCGGCGTCGCCATATTTGGAGCCGCCATTGGCGGTGGCGATGATGCCGTCGGAATCGGCGCCCGCGGTGAGCAGGGTGCCGCTGGTCACGGTGACGTCGCCGCCGCCATATTTGCTGCTGCCCGCGGTGGCGATGATGCCGTCGGAATTGTCGCCCTGGGTGAAGACCAGGTTGGTCGTCACCGAAACCGGGCCGGAGGCGTAGCCGGGCGAGCCCGAGGTGGCGGCGAAGACGCCGGGCGAATCGCTGCCGAGCGTGGAGACCAGGTCGGCGATGACCTCGGTGCCGCCGCGGCCCGCGGCGTAGATGCCCGGCGCGTTCGTGCCGGTGGTGAGGACGTCGTCGACGCCGACGAAGACGGAACGCGTCACGGCGGGGGCGTTGACGCGCACGCCGGCGTTGCCGTTCTGGTTGGAGGTGATGAAGGTGTTGGTCTGCCCCTCGAGGCGCAGGTTGCTGTCGGTAAAGTTACCGGCGGTGATCTCGACGGTCTGGTTGCTCAGCACGCCGGGCTCGAGGACGACGGTGAGATCCCGGACCTGATCGAGATAGCTGATGCCGTTGACATAGGGGCTGCCGGCCGCCGTGCAGGTGACCGTGCCGCCGCCGGGCGGGGGCGCGCCGCATTCGTTCTGGGCGAGCGCTGCGGAGGGAAAAGCCGCATAGACCAGCAGGCTGGTGCCGATGAGCAGAACCTTGCGCCGGCCGCCGCGCCGGACTTGGGAGGCGTTCCCGCTGGAATCCAAGGAAAAAGGATACCCATCAAACGGCATAACCGCCTCCCGCCAACTTACCTGCAGAATCGACCATCCTGGCGCCTTGGCGTCGGACTACCGCATTGTCCCGCGCTTGCCTAGTCGGGACCGAAACGATCCGGCCATGTTCGGGCTTGTTGCTAGGGACTTGACCTCGCTGAAATGGAAGATAGTTTAGGGCTAAAGCATTGGAGGTTGGGATGCGCATCGCGTGCCTCGGCGGCGGCCCGGCCGGGCTCTATTTCGCGATCTCGATGAAGCTGCGCGATCCCGCGCACCATATCGACCTTTATGAGCGCAACCGCGCGGACGACACGTTCGGCTGGGGCGTGGTATTCTCGGACCAGACCGTCGAGAATCTGCTGGCCAACGATGCCGTCTCGGGTGCCGTCATCCAGAGCGAGTTCGCGCATTGGGACGATATCGACGTCCACATTCACGGCGAAACGATCCGCTCCTCGGGCCACGGCTTCATCGGCATCGGCCGCAAGCGGCTGCTGCACATCCTCCAGCAACGAGCCCTGGCCCTCGGCGTCGAAATCCACTTCGAGCAGGAGGCGAGCCCCGACCTCGCCGACTGGGCGGAATACGATCTGGTCATCGCGGCCGACGGCGCCAACAGCCGCATCCGCGACCGCTATCAGGAGCATTTCGACGTCGACATCCAGGTAAAGCGGAACAAGTTCTTCTGGTTCGGCACGCACAAGGTCTTCGAGGCCTTCACCTTCGCGTTCGAGCAGACAGCGGCCGGCTGGATCTGGGCGCACGCCTATCGCTTCGACGACGATCTCTCGACCTTCATCGTCGAGATGGATCCGCGGACCTGGGCCGGGCTCGGCTTCGATGCGATGGACCAGCCCGAGGCGATCACGCTTTGCCACGCGATCTTCGCCAAATATCTCGACGGCCAGGCGCTGATGTCCAACGCCACGCACCTGGCCGGCCCGCAGGCATGGCTGAATTTCCGCCGGATCGTCTGCGGCACCTGGTCCCACGACAAGCTGATCCTGCTCGGCGACGCCGCCCACACCGCCCATTTCTCGATCGGCTCCGGAACCAAGCTCGCGCTCGAGGACGCGATCAAGCTCGCCGAAGTGCTGAACCGGCCGGGCCTCTCGCGGGACGCGGCGCTCGCCGAATATCAGGCGGAGCGCAACCTCGAAGTGCTCAAGCTCCAGAACAGCGCCCGCAACTCGACCGAATGGTTCGAGACATTGGACCGCTACCTCCATTTCGAGCCGATCCAGTTCGCTTATTCCCTGCTCACCCGCTCGCAGCGCGTCAGCCACGAGAATCTGCGCCTGCGCGACCGCGATTGGCTGGAAGGGGTCGAACGCTGGTTCCAGTCCAAGGCCGCCGGTCGCGCCGTCAACGAGCCCGCCCCGCCGATGTTCGCGCCGTTCCGGCTGCGCGCCATGGATCTGACCAATCGCGTCGTCGTCTCGCCGATGGCGATGTATTCGGCAAAGGACGGAGCGCCGGACGATTTCCACCTCGTCCATTACGGCGCCCGCGCCCAGGGCGGCGCCGGCCTCATTTACACCGAGATGACCTGCGTATCGGCGCAAGGGCGGATCACGCCGGGCTGCGCCGGCCTCTACGCGCCCGAGCATGTCCGCGCCTGGAAGCGGATCGTCGATTTCGTGCACGCCAACAGCGCGGCGAAATTCTGCCTCCAGCTCGGCCATTCGGGGCCGAAGGGTTCGACCAAAGTGGGCTGGGAAGGCTATGACGTGCCGCTGGAGAGCGGCAACTGGCCGGTCATGGCCGCCTCCGACGTGCCCTGGAGCCCGGACAACCAGGTTCCGCGCCCGATGAATTGCGCCGACATGGATCGCGTCATCGATGAGTTCGTGGCAGCGGTCCGGCTCGGTCTCGCGGCGGGTTTCGACATGGTCGAGCTCCACGCCGCCCACGGCTATCTGCTGTCGAGCTTCATCACGCCGCTGACCAACAGGCGCACCGACCATTATGGCGGCAGCCTCGAAAACCGGCTGCGTTTCCCGCTCGAGGTCTTCCGCGCCATGCGTGCCGCCTGGCCCGACGACAAACCGATGTCGGTGCGCATTTCGGCCACCGACTGGATGGGCGATCTCGGCGTAACGCCCGGCGAGGCGGTCGAGATCGGCCGCGCTTTCTGGGAGGCCGGCGCCGACCTGATCGACGTGTCGGCGGGCCAGACCTGGGCCGATTGCGAGCCCATTTACGGCCGCATGTTCCAGACCCCGTTCGCCGACCAGGTGCGCAACGAGGGCCGAGTCACCACCATGGCGGTCGGCAACATCTACGAGCCCGACCATGTCAATTCGATCCTCGCCGCCGGCCGCGCCGATCTGGTCGCGCTGGCAAGGCCGCACCTGATCGACCCGATGTGGACGCTGCGCGCCGCGGCGGCGCAGGATTATCGCCGCGTCGCCGTCCCGCCCGCCTATCTCGGCGGCATGGCCCAGCTCGCCCGCAACCTGGCGCGCGAAGCGGAATTGAAGGCATGAGGAAAACCATGCCCTCACCCTCCCACCGCTTCGCGGCGAAGGCGTGGGAGGGTGAGGGAACATGCGCCTGAAAGGCCGCCACGCCATCGTCACCGGCGGCGGCACCGGCATCGGGGCGGCCATTGCAATGGCGCTTGCCGCGCAGGGCGCACGGGTGACGCTCGTCGGTCGGCGACGGGAAAAGCTGGAGCAGATCGAAAGTTCTTGTGCTCCTGCGAAAGCAGGAGCCCAGGCCGACTCCGAAACTGGGCTCCTGCTTCCGCAGGAGCACATGTTCGTGGCACCCGCCGACGTCACCGACCGGGCACAGGTCGACGCGGCCTTCGCGGCCGCCCGCGACCGGCACGGCCCCATCTCGATCCTGGTCAACAACGCCGGCGCCGCGCATGGCGTGCCGTTCGCGAAAGTGACGGAGGCGCTGTGGCGCGAGCTGCTCGCGGTCAATCTCGACAGCCTGTTGCACTGCTGCCAGGCGGCGCTCGCCGACCTGCGCGCCGCGCAGGCGGGACGGATCGTGACCATCGCCTCGATGGCCGGCCTGCACGGCTTCGCCTATGCTTCGCCCTATATCGCCGCCAAGCACGGCGCGGTCGGGCTGATGCGCGCGCTCGCCGCCGAATATGCAGGGACGGGCCTCACCGCCAATGCGGTCTGCCCGGGTTTCGTCGACACCGAGATGACTGTCGAATCCGTCGCCAACATCCGCGCCAAGACCGGGCGCAGCGAGGAGCAGGCGCGCGCGGAGCTGGCCCGGCTTAACCCTTCGGGCCGGCTGATCGCGCCGGAGGAGGTCGCCGAGGCGGCCCTCGCGCTCATCCTCTCCACCCGGAGCGGGGAAGCGGTGGAGATCGCATGACCGAGGTCCTTGCGATCCGCGAGAAGCATGACGGGGCGCTCGCCGACCGGTCGAGCGTCAGGCTGTGGCTGCGCCTGCTCTCCTGCACCATGGCGATCGAGAAGGACGTGCAGCGCCGCTTGGCCGGACGCGGCGCGACCCTGGCGCGATTCGATGTGCTCGCCGCGCTCGACCGGCATCCGGACGGCATGAACATGGGCGCGCTCTCCCGCGCCTTGCTCGTCTCCAACGGCAACGTCACCCAGCTCGTCCAGAAGCTCGCCAAGGACGGGCTCGTCCGCATCGCCCCCTCGCCCACCGACCGGCGCGCCTCGATCGTGAGGCTGACCGCCAGGGGCCGCGCCGATTTCGCCGGGCTCGCCGCCGCCCATCACGA
This sequence comes from Allosphingosinicella sp., assembly GCA_035629975.1. Classification (GTDB taxonomy): domain Bacteria; phylum Pseudomonadota; class Alphaproteobacteria; order Sphingomonadales; family Sphingomonadaceae; genus Allosphingosinicella. Next base: position 21,634 of record DASQLN010000024.1, read on the forward strand.
TTGGATCGATGGGCTCGTCGCGGACATGGATGGCGAGGCGCGCGAAATTCTCTATCAGGCGCTAGGCGCGCTCAAGCGCTCGATCGCGAAGGGACAGGCCGTTGAACCCTGAAACTTTCCAGCCGGCCCATTTCCAGTGGGATTATGCGGACGGCGTCGCCACGGTGACGCTCGACCGGCCGGAGCGGAAGAACCCGCTGACCTTCGATAGCTATGCCGAGCTGCGCGATGCATTCCGGGCCCTGGTCTACGCGGCCGACGTCAAGGCGGTGGTGATCGCCGGCGCCGGCGGCAATTTCAGCTCAGGGGGCGACGTTCACGAGATCATCGGGCCGCTCACCCGGATGGACATGCCCGGCCTGCTCCGCTTCACCCGGATGACCGGCGACCTGGTCAAGGCGATGCGCGCCTGCCCGCAGCCGATCGTGGCGGCGCTCGACGGCGTCTGCGTCGGCGCCGGCGCGATCCTCGCAATGGCGTCGGACATCCGCATCGCCGCGCCGGGGACGAAGACCGCCTTCCTCTTCACCCGCGTGGGCCTCGCCGGCTGCGACATGGGCGCCTGCGCGATCCTGCCCCGCCTGATCGGACAGGGCCGCGCGTCGGAATTGCTGTTCACCGGGCGGGTGATGAGCGCCGAGGAGGGCGAAAGCTGGGGCTTCCACAACAAGATCGCCGACGATCCGCTGGCCGAGGCGCTGGCTCTGGCCCGCAGCCTCGCCGAGGGCCCGAATTTCGCCCATGGCATCACCAAGACCCAGCTCAACACGGAATGGGCGGTCAGCCTGGAGACGGCGATCGAGATGGAGGCCCAGGCACAGGCGATCTGCATGGCGACCAACGACTTCCGGAGGGCGTTTGAAGCGTTTTCGACGAAACGAACGCCGGAGTTCAAGGGTGACTAGCCCCTCTCCCATTTGGGGAGAGGGAGGGGCCCGCGCGGCGCAGCCGCGTGGGAGGGTGAGGGCCAGTGCATGTCCGGCCCCGCCCATTCCCTCACCCCCCCATTGCTGGCGCAATGGGTCCCCCCCTCTCCCCAAATGGGAGAGGGAAAGATGAGCGATCGCACGTTCCTCGATTGGCCTTTTTTCGACAAATCCCACAGTGATTTGGCCGAAAGACTTGAAGCGTGGTGCGAAGCCGAGCTGGCCGCGCCCCATGGCGAGGATGTCGACGCCGAATGCCGCGCCCTGGTGACGAAGCTCGGCGCCGGCGGCTGGCTGCGCTATTGCGTGCCGGCGGCTTATGGCGGGATCCACGACAGCCTCGACGTCCGCTCGCTCGCCTTGATCCGCGAGACGCTCGCGCGCCATTCGGGCCTGGCCGATTTCGCCTTCGCCATGCAGGGCCTCGGATCGGGTGCGATCAGCCTGTTCGGCACCGAAGCTCAGAAAGACTCTTACCTTCCCGCGGTCGCCAGTGGCGGGAAGATTGCCGCCTTCGCGCTGACCGAGCCGACCTCCGGCTCGGATGTCGCAGCGATGGAAACCGGAGCGGAGGAAGACGGCGACGGCTACGTCGTAGACGGCGCCAAGACCTATATCTCGAACGGCGGCATCGCCGATTTCTACGTCCTCTTCGCCCGCACGGGCGAGGCGCCCGGCGCCAGGGGAGTCTCGGCCTTCATCGTCGATGCCGGTGCGCCGGGCCTCGATGCGAGCGAGCGCATCCGCGTTATCGCCCCCCACCCCCTGGCCACGCTCAAATTCACCGGCATGCGCCTCCCCGCCTCCGCCCTGCTCGGCGAACGCGGCCGCGGCTTCGCCCAGGCGATGGCGACGCTCGACGTCTTCCGCACCACGGTCGGCGCGGCCGCGCTCGGCTTTGCCCGCCGCGCGCTCGACGAGGCGACGGCGCGCGCTTCGACTCGCAAATCCGCAGGCGCGACGCTCGCCGACAATGCGATCGTCCAGTCGATGCTCGCCGAGATGGTGCTCGACGTCGATTCCTCCGCCTTGCTGGTCTACCGCGCCGCCTGGGTGCGCGACGTCGAGGGCCGCCGCAACAGCCGCGAAGCGGCGCTCGCCAAGCTCCATGCCACCGACCGCGCGCAAAGCGTGATCGACAAGGCGGTGCAGATTTTCGGCGGCCTCGGCGTCACCCATGGCGTCCCGGTCGAAAGCCTCTACCGCGAGATCAGGGCGCTGAGGATCTACGAAGGCGCCTCTGAAGTTCAAAAGGTCGTGATCGCCCGCAACCATCTGGCGGAATTCGGCAAATGAAGGCGCTTCTGCCGCCCGGCTGGCCGCGCCCCAAGGGCTATGCGAACGGAATCGCCGCGCGGGGCCGCATCGTCGTCACCGCCGGCGTCGTCGGCTGGAACGCCCGGGAGGAGTTCGAGACGGACGACCTTGCCGGCCAGTTCCGCCAGGTCCTGGCCAACACCCTCGCTATTCTCGCCGTGGACGGCGCGGGCCCCGAGCATATCGTGCGGATGACCTGCTACGTCACCGACATCGCCGCCTATCGCGACGGGCTCGCCGGGATCGGCGCCGCCTGGCGCGAGCTGATGGGCAAGAATTTCCCGGCCATGGCCGTCGTCGGCGTCACCGCGCTCGTCGAGCCAATGGCGAGGATCGAGATCGAAACCATGGCGGTGGTGCCCGAATGATCGACAGCTTCATCCGCGACGGGCTGCCCCCGCCCGAAGCCCAGCCCGAATTCCTCTTCACCTTGCCCGAGCTCGACTATCCCGAGCGGCTCAACGCCGCCGTCGAGCTGATCGACCGGCAGGATCCGGCCGCGCTCGCCTTGCTCAACGATGCCGGCGCCTGGACCTATGGCGAGATGAAGGACCTCTCCGACCGGATCGCCCGCCGGCTGGTCGAACAGGAGGGCCTCGTCCCAGGCAACCGCGTCTTCCTGCGCGGGCCCAACAATGCGATGCTTTTCGCCTCCTGGCTCGGCGTGCTCAAGGCCGGCGGCGTGGTCGTCACCACCATGCCGATGCTCCGCCCGGGCGAGATCGCGACCATTCTCGAGCGCGCCCGCGTCTCGCACGCGATCATCGACGCCCGCTTCCGCGAGGATTTCGACGCTGCCGGCGGAGTCGGCTCGAACCTCTTCTACGATGGCGACAATGGCTTTGCGGGTCTCGACGACATCGCGCCGGGCTTCACACCGGTCGAGACCGGCCGCGACGACGTCGCCCTCATCGCCTTCACTTCGGGCACGACCGGCAATCCCAAGGGCTGCGTTCATTATCACCGCGACATATTGGCGCCCGCCGACTCCTTCGCCCGGCATGTGCTGAGGCCCCGGGCCGGCGACCGCTGGGCCTGCTCGGCGCCGATCGCCTTCACCTTCGGGCTCGGCATGCTGCTGATCTTCCCCTGGCGTTTCGGCGGGACCGCGGTCACCATCGAGACCCCGGGCCCGGGGCCGCTGCTCGACGCCGTCGGCCGCCACGAGGTGACGATCCTCGCCACCGCCCCCACCGCCTACAAGGCGATGATCCCGATGCTCGGCGAGCGCTCCATCGCCGGCTTGCGCGTCTGCGTCTCGGCGGGCGAGCACCTCCCCGCCGCTACCTGGCACGCCTGGCACGAGGCGACCGGGCTTGCGATCGTCGACGGCATCGGCGCGACCGAAATGATGCACATCTTCATTTCCGCCTCGGGCGACGACATCCGCCCCGGCGCCACCGGCAAGGCTGTGCCCGGCTATGTCGCCACCGTGCTGGACGAGGACGGCCGGCCGATGGCATCCGGCACCGGCCGGCTGGCGGTCAAGGGACCCACGGGATGCCGCTATTTCGACGACCCGCGCCAGGCCGATTATGTCGTCGGCGGCTGGAACGTCACCGGCGACACTTACCGCGCCGACGAGGAGGGCTATTTCTGGTACGTCGCCCGCTCGGACGACATGATCATCTCCTCGGGCTACAATATCGCCGCCCCGGAGGTAGAAAATGCGCTGCTCTCGCATGAGGCGGTGCAGGAATGCGCGGTGATCGGCGCCGCCTGCGAGGAACGCGGCCAGAAGGTGAAGGCCTTCGTCATCCTCGCCCCCGGCTATGCGCCCGATGCGGACATGGCGAACATCCTCCAGGACCATGTCAAGGCCGTGATCGCGCCCTACAAATATCCCCGCGAAATCGCCTTCGTCGAGGCGCTCCCCAAGACCGCGACCGGCAAGCTCCAGCGCTTCGCGCTGAGGGACGGCTAGGCCCGTACCCGCTAACGTCATCCCGGACTTGATCCGGAATGACTTTCGTCAGGTTGACCGAGAATGTGGAGCCCGGCCGAACCATGGAGGGCGTGACACAGGCCCCCAAAGCGCCACAATTCCTCCGCCGCGCCGCCGCAATGCTGGCCGAGCATGGCCCGGTTAAGGGGAAGAAAATCAATGAAAAAACTGACTATCGGTGCGCTCCTCGCGGCACAATTGCTGGGGGCGGCGCAACCGCTTTGCGCCGCGCCTCTGGACGATGACCGGCTCGCCTTCCGCGAGCAGCAGAGGGGCGCCTTCATCGGCGCGCGCTTCCGCGTCCCGTTGGGCGGCGAGAATAGCGGGCAGCCGCGCGCGGCCCTGTCGGTCACCGCGGTCGATCACGGCCGCAACGGCTATGGCGGCATGCGCACGCGCTTCGCCGAGGGCATCGAGCTCGGCCTGTCGCCGAACCGTCCGCTGACGCTCTCCATCGGCGGCGCCTCCTTCGCCAGCCGCCTCGCCGCCGCCCAGGGCAATGAGGAGCCGCCGCCGGCCGACAATCGCGAGCGGCAGAACCGGACCGGGCGAGTCGTGCTCAAGGGCCTGGCGGTGGCCGCGATCGTCACCGTCGCGGTGGTCGGCGGGCTCTATCTGGCCATCGTCGTCGCCTGCGACGGCAATCGCTGCTCGGACTAAGGGGAAAGCACATGAAGTCGATCGCAGCCGCTTCGCTGATCGCGGCCCAGCTCCTCGCCGCCGCGCCCGCCGGCGCCGCCGATCTCGTCGCGAGCGGCGATCCGGCGCAGGTTCGCATGGGCGCCTTTGCGGGCGCGCGCGTCCGGCTCGAATTCGGCGGGCGGCGCAACGGCCAGGTCCGCGCCGGCCTGGCGCTGGCCCCGTTCAGCCGCAGCCAGACGATGGATGGCCGCACCGCGCTGCGCTACGGCGACGGCTTCGAATATGGCATATCCGGGCGCGAGCCAGCCCGGGTCCGGCTGGCGGGCTATCGGATCGGCCAAGGCGCGGCCCCGCGCGACGGCGCCGGCCCGCGGCTCGGCCTGTCGACGATCCAGACCGCGCTCGTCGTCGGCGGCGTCATCGTCGTCGGCCTGCTCGGTCTCGCCCTGATCGGACGCAGCGACGGCTGCTGCGCCTAGGCCTTCGGCATGAAGCCGGGGGCTCGCCCGGCGCCGCTCACGGCCGGAGTTCGTCGAAGTAAGGCCTCCTGCTCCACAGGCATGTAATTGCCTGGCGATACTTCATCTGCGGAAATGGACCAAAGATTCAATCGGCTTGTTACCCTCAAGAAACTCTCTACCCTGTCTTTATCAGGCCTGATCAGGGAGAGACTCGATGACAGATTATACACTCGGGGGCGGAGCACAATTCTACGGCTATATTTCGCCCGTCAATGAGACTGCCAGCAAGGTCACAAAATGGTCGATCACCGTTTCGCAGGGCGATTGGTCGGGAGAGATCACCTCCGTCGGAACGCCACTGAAGACGGACAATCTGTCGGGGATCTTCCAGCTGGTGGTGATGGGCTCCGGCCCCGACATGCCCTGGCAGCAGCTGAAGCCGCAGCCGACATCCTCGACTGATATCGGGTGCAACCCCACCTGTTACTCGATGATCTCGATCGTTGCCGATGAAGACGGCTCGAGCGCCACCTACGTGACGACGTGGGACGCCGCCTGTCTAATGGGCAAGGCGAGCAAGTAGCCCGGTCGGAGGTGGATCAGGCGGACATCGGAACGAAGCCCGGCACCGCCTCGACCCGCTCCAGCCAGGCCTGCACCGCCGGATAGCCGGCGAGCGCGAAGCCGCCGTCCCCGGCGACATGGGTGTAGGCGTAGAGCGCGATGTCGGCGAGCGTCGGGCCGGCGCCGACGAGCCAGTCCCGCCGCGCCAGATGCGCGTCCATCAGCGCCAGCGCCGCCTCGCCCGCCGCGCGCTTGGCGGGGATTTGCGCGCGCTGGGCGTCGCTCAGATTCGCCTCGCCGACCCAGCCCCGCCAGAAGCGCAGGGTCGCGATGTTGGGCTCGTGATTATATTGCTCGAAGAACATCCAGCGCAGCATGTCCGCCCGTGCGAACCTGTCCTCGGGGATGAGCGGCGACCCGTCGGCCAGATAGAAGCAGGCGGCATTGCTTTCCGGGATGAAGCGCGTCCCCACCTGGAGCACCGGGATGCGGCCGTTCGCATCGACCTCGGCGAGGAATGAGGCGGTTCGCGTCTCGCCCTTCATGATGTCATAGCCGCGCCGCTCCAGCGGCAGGCCGAGCAGGGCCGCGGTCAGCCGCACCTTGTAGCAATTTCCGGACGGGGCATATTCGTGGAGGACGACCCGTTCGGTCATGCCGTTTCGTCTCCCCAATGGGCCGCTTCGCGCGCCCGGTCCTCCTTGCGCCAGAGCCAGAGCCACAGGCCGAACAGCGGGAAGAACAGCCAACCCCAGATGTAGCGATACCAGGGGAAGCCGTAATCGCGCGGGATTTCGCCGGCGCCGGCCTGTTCAAGCACCGGAATCCGCTCGGGCTCGATCTGGCCGAAGCGTATTCCCTCGTCGGTCTCGCGAAAGGCGACGAGGCCGACCTCGGTCCGCGCCCAATAAGGCATGCCCAATATGCCATATTCGACATAGGACCAGCCAAGCTTCACCGGCTCGCCGGCCGGCCCGTAATCGATGGCGGGCGCGCCCTCCACGCTCGGAAAGATGCCGAGCCTGGAAATCCGGCGTGCCATCTCCAGTGCCGGCCCATCCGGCAGCGTCCGGATTTCGTGCACATAATAAACGCTATACCCTCGCCACGGCCGCCCTGAAAATGCCATCGAAGCCGCCACGAAGACGATCAGGATGGCGAGCACGATCCGCGACCTGGGAACCTCCTTCAGAAATTTCATATCGCCCCCTTTTGCGCGCTCAGGCCGTCAGCACGATCTTGCCGACATGGTCCCCCGATTCCATCAATCTATGCGCGTCGGCGGCCTGCGCCAGCGGAAAAGTGGCGTGGATCACCGGCTTGAGGCGGCCTTCCTCCACATAGGGCCAGACGCTGCGCGCGATCTCGTCGGCGACGAGCGACTTGAAGGCGATCGAGCGCGGCCGCAGCATCGAGCCGGCCAGGGTCAGCCGCCGGCCCATGATCCTGGCGATGCTGATTTCCGCCGTCATGCCGCGCTGCATGGCGATCGAGATGTGGCGGCCGTCCTCGGCCAGGCATTCGAGGTTCCTCGGCAGATAGTCGCCGCCGACCATGTCGAGGACGACATTGACTCCCTTCCCTTCGGTCAGCCGCGCCACCGCTTCGACGAAATCCTCGCCATTGTAGTTGATCGCATGCGCGGCGCCGAGCGCCTCGGCGCGTCGGCATTTCCCGTCGCTGCCGCAGGTGACGATGACCTTGAGGCCGAACAGGGCGCCGAGCGCGATCGCCATCGTACCGATCCCGCTGGTGCCGCCATGGACGAGTACGGTTTCGCCCTCGATCGCGTAGGCGCGCTCGAAAAGGTTGGTCCAGACGGTGAAGAGCGTTTCCGGCATCGCCGCCGCCTCGACCATCGTCAGCGCCGCAGGTACGGGCAGGCACTGGCCGACCGGCGCCGCCGCATAGCGGGCATAGCCGCCGCCGGCGAGCAGCGCGCAGACCGGCTGGCCGACCAGCTCGGCGGGCACCTCCTCGCCGGTCGCGGCGACGATGCCCGCCACTTCGAGCCCGGGAATGGTGGGCGCGCCGGGAGGCATCGGATAGAGGCCGCGGCGCTGCAATATGTCCGGCCGGTTGATGCCCGCCGCCGCGACCTCGATCAGCAGCTCGCCCGGCCCCGGCCGCGGCACCGGGCGCCGCACCGGGACGAGCACTTCGGGCCCGCCCGCTTCGTCCGGATCGATCGCATCCATCTCGTCGGGCAAAGCGGCCATCATGTCCCGTTCGTCGCAAAGGCGGTCGCGGGTTTATTGACTTGAGCGCCGCCAGGGTCAACGCTCCTCGCCATGGATATCGACGAGCTTCTTCCGGACAAGCCCGACGATCCGCTGACCCAGCTGACGAAGCAGGATCTCGATCCGCTGTCGGTCGAGGAGTTGCGCGCCCGGATCGAGATTCTTCAGGCCGAGATCGCGCGGGTCAGGGCCAAGCTCGATTCGTCGGTCAGCTTCCAGGCCTCCGCCCACGACCTGTTCAAGAAATGACCGATTTCGGCCCCCGGGTTGATGAAGCGTTAACGAACGCCACATAATGGTTAACGGGTCCGGCGCTCACCGCCGGATCGCAGGAGTTTGAAAAATGCCGTCTTTCGCCCGTGAGCTCGAGCAGACGCTCCACAACGCCCTCGCCGAGGCGAGCGGCCGCCGGCACGAATATGCGACGCTCGAGCATCTGCTGCTCGCCTTGATCGAGGACGTCCATGCCGGCCGCGTCATGGAGGCGTGCGGGGTCAATACCGGCGAATTGCGCGAGGCGGTGCGCCATTACCTCGACAATGAGCTCGAGACGCTCAAGGTCCAGTCCGATACCGATCCCTCGCCGACCAGCGGCTTCCAGCGCGTCGTCCAGCGCGCCATTCTCCACGTCCAGTCCTCGGGCCGCGACGAGGTCACCGGCGCCAACGTGCTGGTCGCGCTCTTCTCGGAACGCGAGAGCTACGCCGTCTATTTCCTGCAGCAGCAGGACATGAGCCGGCTCGACGCGGTCACCTACATCTCGCACGGCGTCGGCAAGGGCGAGCCCGCCTCCCAGCCCGCCGAAATCAAGGCCGAGGAGACCAAGCAGGAGGAGGGCAAGAAGAAACCCGAATCCGCCCTCAAGCAATTCACCGTCAATTTGAACGAGAAGGCCGAGGAAGGCCGCGTCGATCCGCTGATCGGCCGCGGGCCGGAGGTCGACCGGACCGTCCAGATCCTCTGCCGCCGCTCGAAGAACAATCCGCTCTACGTGGGCGATCCCGGCGTCGGCAAGACCGCCATCGCCGAGGGGCTGGCCCGCAAAATCGTCGAGGGCAACGTCCCCGACGTACTCAAGCCCGCCATCATCTATTCGCTCGACATGGGCGCGCTGCTCGCCGGCACCCGCTATCGCGGCGATTTCGAGGAGCGGCTGAAGGCGGTGGTGAACGAACTCGAAAAGCTCCCCCACGCCATATTGTTCATCGACGAGATCCACACGGTGATCGGCGCCGGCGCCACTTCGGGTGGCGCTATGGACGCGTCGAACCTGCTGAAGCCCGCGCTCTCCAACGGCGCGATCCGCTGCATCGGCTCGACCACCTACAAGGAATTCCGCAACCATTTCGAGAAGGACCGGGCTCTTCTGCGGCGCTTCCAGAAGATCGACGTCAACGAGCCGACCGTCGAAGACACGATCAAGATTCTCGCCGGGCTCCGGTCGGCCTTCGAGGAGCATCACAGCGTCAAATATACCCCCGACGCGATCAAGGCGGCGGTCGAATTGAGCGCGCGCTACATCAACGACCGCAAGCTCCCCGACAAGGCGATCGACGTGATCGACGAGGTCGGCGCGATGCAGATGCTGGTCGTCCCCTCGAAGCGCAAGAAGACGATCACCGTCAAGGAGATCGAGGCGGTCATCTCGACGATCGCCCGGATTCCGGCGAAGAGCGTCTCCTCGGACGACAAGAAGGCGCTCGAGCATCTCGACAAGGATCTTAAGCGCGTCGTCTTCGGCCAGGACGAGGCGATCGACCGGCTCTCCTCGGCGATCAAGCTCGCCCGCGCCGGCCTTCGCGATCCCGACAAGCCGATCGGCTCCTACCTTTTCTCCGGGCCCACCGGCGTCGGCAAGACCGAGGTCGCGCGCCAGCTCGCCTCGATCATGGGCATTCCGCTGCAGCGCTTCGACATGAGCGAATATATGGAGCGGCACAGCGTCTCGCGCCTGATCGGCGCGCCGCCGGGCTATGTCGGCTACGATCAGGGCGGATTGCTGACCGATGCGGTCGACCAGCATCCGCATTCGGTGCTCCTGCTCGACGAGATCGAGAAGGCGCATCCGGACCTGTTCAACATCCTCCTGCAGATCATGGATCACGGCAAATTGACCGACCATCACGGCAAGTCGGTCGATTTCCGCAACGTCATCCTGATCATGACCACCAATGCCGGCGCGTCCGACATGGCCAGCGAAGGCATCGGCTTCGGCAACATCTCCAAGGAGGATGCCAGCGAGGAGGCGGTCAAGCGGATGTTCACGCCGGAATTCCGCAACCGCCTCGATGCGATCGTCCCCTTCGGCTATCTGCCGGCCGAGGTCGTCGCCCGCGTCGTCGACAAGTTCATCCTCCAGCTCGAGCTCCAGCTCGCCGACCGCAACGTCCATATCGAGCTCGATGAGGGCGCCCGTGCCTGGCTGACCGAGCGCGGCTATGACAAGCTCTACGGCGCCCGGCCGATGGGCCGGCTCGTGCAGGAGAAGATCAAGCAGCCGCTGGCGGAGGAATTGCTGTTCGGCAAGCTCATCCACGGCGGCGAGGTCAAGGTCCGTATCAAGGACAACGCCCCGGTCTTCGAAATCACCTCGGCCCCGCCCAGGGCGGCCAAGGGGAAGAAGAAGGCTGGGCCGAAGCTCACCAAGGAAGCCGACCAGCCCGAAGAGCAGGCCTGACCGTCATTCCCGCTAAAGCGGGAATCCAGGCAGCTTCAGTCGGCTCACCCAGTCTGGACTCCCGCTTGCGCGGGAGTGACGGTATGCTCTGGCGCAATCGAAGGAGCGCCAGCCATGTCCGATCTCGTCTTCTACACCCACCCCCAATCCCGCGGGCGCGTGATTCGCTGGATGCTGGAGGAAGTCGGCGCGCCTTATGAGACCGTGGTGCTCGGCTATAACCAGAGCATGAAGGACGCCGATTATCTCGCCATCAATCCGATGGGCAAGGTGCCGGCGCTCAAACATGGCGACACGATCGTAACCGAGACCGCGGCGATCTGCGCCTATCTGGCCGACGCCTTTCCGGACACCGGCCTGGCGCCGCCGCCGGGGCATCGCCAGCGCGGCGCTTATTATCGCTGGCTGTTCTTCGCCGCGGGCCCGGTCGAGGCTGCGGTGACCAACAAGGCGCTCAAGGTCGAGGTCAGCGACGAGCAGCGCGCCTTCGTCGGCTATGGCAGCTTCGACGCCGCCATCGATGCGCTGGAGGTCGCCATCGCGCCGGGCCCCTATATTTGCGGCGAGCAGTTCACCGCCGCCGACCTCTATGTCGGCTCGCAGATCGGCTTCGGCATGATGTTCGGCTCGATCGAGAAGCGCCCCAGCTTCGAAGCCTATTTCGGCCGGCTGCAGGCGCGTCCGGCCGCGATCCGCGCGCGGGAGATAGACGATGCGCTGATGGCCGAGGCAGCGCAGCCGCAGGACGCCTGAGATGAGCGACGAGATCGAACGCGCGGCGATCGCCCTTTACGACCGCTTCACGCATGAGGATAACTGGGTCGCCCGCTCCCCTGGAGCGGGCTCGGACTGCCGGGGGCAGTCCGACCCAGCTATGGACCGCCGCGTCTTCATGGCCCGCCTGACGCGGCTTGCCGGCAGCGCGGCGGCGGCGGGCGCGTTGCTGGGCGGCATCGCCGCGCGCGCCGAGGCGGCGCCGATCGTCCCCGCCGACGACGCCCGCATCCGCACCCAGGAACTCGTCTGGGAGGCGCGTCCCGGCCGCCGCTACACCGGCTACAATGCCGCGCCCGCTCGCGGCGCCAACCTGCCGGTGGTGCTGGTCATCCACGAAAATCGCGGTCTCAACGAGCATATACGCGATGTCGCGCGGCGGCTGGCCGTGGCCGGCTATTCCGCGGTGGCGCCCGACTTCCTGAGCCCCGCCGGCGGCACGCCCGCCGGGGACGAGGATCGTGCGCGAACGATGATCGGCGCGCTCGACATGGCGGAGACCGTCGCCGATGGCGCCGCCACGATCGGCTGGCTGGCCTCGGCCGAGGGCGGCTCGCGCAGGGTCGGGACAATCGGCTTCTGCTGGGGCGGCGCCATGGTCCACCGACTCGCCATCGCCGCCGGCGACGCGCTGAAGGCGGGCGTCTCCTTCTACGGCCCGGCCCCGGCACCGGCCGAGGCGGCGCGGGTCCGGGCGGCGATGCTGATCATCCTGGCCGGCCGCGACGAACGGGTCAATGCGACGGGGCGGCCCTGGGCCGCGGCGCTGAGACAGGCCGGGAAGTCGGTTGAGCTGAGGGAATTTCCGGACGTCGACCATGCCTTCCACAACGACACGTCGGCGGCGCGCTACGATCGCGCGGCTGCAGATGCCGCCTGGGCCGCGGCCCTCACCTTATTCCAGCGCCACCTGCGCTGAATCAGCGGCGGCGGGGCCGCATCGGAGCCGGCCGCCGGACGGCCGGCCCAGCGACGCGCGGACGGACGACGCCGGGGCGGCCGGCGACCGGCCCGCCGAGACGGTCCCGGTCGCGGTTGCGCGGATGGAGGCGAAAGGCATTTTCGTCCCGACGACGCGGCTCGACGTTGGCGCGCTGGTCGATCGGGCCATAGACCGGCCTGGGCTGCGGCGCGGCGGCGGGGGCCTGGGGGCGGCGGATCGGGGCGGGGCGGGGCGGCGCAAGGGCGGTCTCGCTCGGTCGAACGACGGCCGGCCCAGCCCTCTCGCGCAGGAGGGCGCGGCGGGTCTCGAGCCTTTGCCTCCAGCGTTGGCGCCGCGCCTCGCGGAGCGCCGCGCGTTCAGCCGGCGTCGCCGCCTGCCATCGGAGGATTCGGCGTTCGACCCGATCCGCGATCGGCGTCGGCAAGCCCGCCGCGCGGCGCTCGGCGACGATCCCCCGGGCGATGGCGAGGCGGCGCTGCATCGGGACGGCCGGGACAATGAGGGCGGCCGGACGGTCGCTCGCGGCGGCCTGGGACCTGGCGGGGGCGGTCGCCGGCCGCGGGGGACGCGCGCGCCGAGGCGGCTGCGCCTTGGGCTCGGGCTTCTCCTCTCCGGGAAAGGCCTGGGAAAAGACCGCCGCGATCTTGGCCGGGATCGGCACGCCGGCCAAAGTCGCCGCCACGGCGCCGCTCAGCGCCAGGCCCAGCGCGCAGACGCCGACCAGCAACGGCCGCCGCAGCCATCGGCGGCGCCGGTCGTGCCGGGGATCGGCGGCGCGCCGCGCTCGGCCGGCGCGCGGCTGTTGCGCGACAGCCGTCGCGGCGGCGACAATGCGCTCCGCCAGCCCGGTCGGAACCGGCGGCGCCGGCACGTCGGCGAGCAGCGCCTCGAGGCGCGGATCGAGACGGGCGTCGCTCATTCCTGGGCTCCTTCCGGCAACAATCCCTGCCGTCTCAGGGTCGCGCTCAGCGTCTGGCGCGCGCGCACAAGCAGCGATTCGAGCGCCTTGACGCCGATCCCCAGGGCCGCGGCCGCTTCCGCGTTCGAAACCCCCTGCTGATAGGTGAGGACGATCGCGGCGCGCTGCCGGTCCGGCAGGGCCCGGATCGCGCCGGCGACCGCGGCACGGCGCCGCTCGGCGTCGATGACGACGTCGGCCGGCGGGCATTCGTCCTCATGCTCGGCCAGCAGCGCGTCGCTGACCCCGCGCGGACGGCGCAGCCGGTCGAGGCAGGCGTTGGCCGCGATCCGCCGGAGCCAGGCGCCGAGGCCGCCGCCCGTCGGCGCCCAGCCCTTGGCGTTGACCCACAATTTGACGAAGCTCTCCTGCACCACATCCTCCGCCTCTGCCGGATCGCCGAGCATCCGCCAGGCGAGGGCGTGGACCGGCTGCATATGGCGTTTGACGATCTCGCCGAACGCCGCCGCGTCGCCCGCGCCGACGCGCGCCATCAGGGCGCGCTCGTCCGCTCCGCCGGCCCCGGGCGGCGGCGCTTCCACGGGCTCGAAGCTCCTCGTCAACACATCTCACGTTCCCCGGCCGCAAGCATGTAACGGGGATAGCGCGAATTCCCTTCGAAATCCCGGCAAAGGAAAAGGCCCGGCGTTTCCGCCGGGCCTTCCCGTTTTTTGCCGCTTTACCGGCGATGCTATTCGCGGCTGCCGAGCAGGCGCAGCAGCATCAGGAACATGTTGATGAAGTCGAGATAGAGCGCGAGCGCGCCCATGATCGCGGCCTTGCCCAGGAATTCGGTGCCCTGGAGCTCGAAGTAGATGCTCTTGATCTTCTGGGTGTCGTAGGCGGTGAGGCCCGCGAAGATCAGCACGCCGATGCCCGCGATCGCGAGGCTGAACGTGTCGTTCTGCCAGAAGACGTTGATGAGCGAGGCGACGATGATCCCGACCACGCCCATCAGCAGGAACGTGCCCCAGCCCGTCAGGTCCTTCTTGGTCGTATAACCCCAGAGGCTGAGGCTGGCGAACGCCGCCGCGGTGGCGAAGAAGGTCAGCGCGATCGAGCCGTTGGTGTAGATGAAGAAGATCGACGCGAGCGACAGCCCCATCACGAACGCGAAGGCCCAGTAGAGGATCTGCGCCGTGCCCGTGGAGAGCCTGTTGATGCCGAAGCTCAGCACCAGCACGAAGCCGAGCGGCGCCAGCATGATCACCCATTTGAGGATGCCCGGGCCGAACAATATCTCCTGCGAGCCCTCCCATTGCGAGAAGAGCAGGGCGACGATGCCGGTGAGGAGCACGCCCGACGTCATGTAATTGTAGACCGACAGCATATGCTTGCGCAGGCCGGCGTCGACGGAGACGTCGCGCACGTCGCGAAGATCGCGCCCCGCAGTGTCTATCGGGGCCGGCCTCGGCGGTGCCGCACCGGGCCGCGGGTCAGACCAATTGGACATTTCAAAATCTCCCATCCCCGGCAAAAATTGCCGTGCCCACGGAATATCGGAGGAATTGGGGCCCATTTCAAGGAAAACTGCTCGAACGATCGGTGCGCGCAGGGCCGTTAACGATGATTTTTGGCCGGCGCCCTGCTAAGCGAACGCGATGCACCGCCTCTTCGTGGCGATCCGGCCGCCCTCCGCGATCCGCAGCCTCCTCCTCGCCGCGATGGGCGGGATCGGCGGCGCGCGCTGGCAGAGCGAGGAGCAGCTTCATCTCACCCTGCGCTTCATCGGCGAGGTCAACCGCCACCGCGCCGGCGACATTCACGCCGCCTTGGGCGGCGTCCACCATCCTCCCTTCGAGATCGCGCTGAACGGGATCGGCGCGTTCGGGCGGCGCGGGTTCGCCGATGCGGTCTGGGCCGGGGTGATCCCTCACGAGCCGCTCCGTGCGCTGCACAAGAAGGTCGATGCCGCCCTCGCCCGCGTCGGCGTCGCGCCCGACGAGCGCGCCTATCTGCCGCACATCACGCTGGCCCGCCTGAAGCGCTCGTCGGGCCACGTCGGCAATCTGCTCGAAAGCGCGGGAGGGCTGACCAGCCCGCCCTTCGCCATCGATCATTTCGCCTTGTTCGAGAGCGACCTCACCGCGGAGGCGGCGGTCTATTCGGTCGTGGAGCGCTATCCGCTCTAGGCGCCGACCGTATCGAGCAGCCGTTCGACCATCGCCGCATAGCCGGACCCGAACAGCCTGAGATGCACCAGCGCCGGAAAGAGCTGGTAGAGCGGCAGGCGATCCTCCCACCCCCGCTCCCGATCCCCATAGGCCTCCCAGAATTCTCCGGGCGGCGCGCCGAACAGGCAGAGCATGGCGAGATCGACCTCGGCATGGCCGTAATAACAGGCGGGATCGACCAGCGCCGCGAGCCGGCCGCCGGAGACGAGGATGTTGCCGGTCCACAGATCGCCATGGAGGAGGCAGGCGGCCGGCCCGGCGGGCAGCATGTCGCCGAGCCGCCCCGCCAGGCGCTCGACGCGTTCGCGCCAGGGCCGGTCGAGCAGGCGCGCGGTGGCGGCGAGCCGCTGCTCGCCCCAGAAGCGCGGCCAGTCCCGCCCTTCGCGATTGTCGAGCGCGACCGTGCCGAGCGCATAATCGACCGGCCAGCCATAGGCATCGCCGGTTCGAGCGTGCAGCCGCGCGAGCTCGGCCCCGATATCCGCCCAGGCGTTCGGGCTCAGCACGCCGTCATTGGCGACATAGTCCAGCAACAGCACGCCGTCATGCTCGCCCTCGACCGTCGGCACCTTGATGCCCATGCCGGCGAGCGTGCGCAGCATCGCCGCCTCGGTCCCGACCGACGGCCCGCTCTTGGCGACGAGAGCGCCCTGCGCGCGCGGCACCAGCAACGCCTCCGACAAATCCCCGCCGGCCAGCCGCTCGAGCCGATCCTCCGCCACGCCGGTCAAGTCGGCGACCCGCTGGGAGAAGGCGGTCACGCCGCGGCTCACCTTTCCGGGAAAAGATGGGAATAAGGGTCGGACTCCTCGAGCACGCGCGCGAAGCTTGGCCGCGCCTTGAGCCTGCCGAGCAGCGCCAGCGCCTTCGGCCAGGTGCCGGCCATCGGCATCACCTTGTCGGCGTAGAAGAGCGCCGGCGCCGCCGCGCAATCGGCCAAAGTGAAATCGTCTCCCGTGGCCCAGCGCCGATCGGTCACGTGCCGCTCGACCATGTCGAGCGCGGTGGCGAGCGATGCCCGTGCCTCGGCGACGCCGAGTGCATCCTTCTGCCCGTCCGGCCGCAGCCGGTCGAAGACGATCCTCTGCATCGGGCCCTGGACGTAGAGGTCGTAGATCCGGTCCCAGAGCCGGACTTCGCGCGCACGGTCGGGATCTTCGGGGACGAAGCGGACGGGCCCAGGGTGATGGCGGTCGAGATAGTCGATGATGATGCTCGTTTCCGGAATCACGGAATCGCGCGCCTCGTCCTCGAGCACCGGCATCTTCGCCATCGGCCACAAGGCGGCGAGTGCGCGGCGGGACTCGGCATTGCCGAGATCGACGATCCTCGGCGTGAACGCGATGCCGTTCTCGTAGAGCGCGATCAGCGGTTTCCAGCAGAAGGAGGAGAGCGGATGATAATTGTAGATGAGGCTCATTGGGCCCTCCCCTTGCTGAGCGTTTCGGCGAGCCCGCGCGCACCTTCTGTGACGTCGCGCCAGGTCGTATCGAAATGCGAATCGCCGCCATAATAAGGGTCGGCGACCGCCTGTCCGGCGCGTCCCCGGGCATGATCGAGAAGCAGCGACAAGGTGGCGCGGCTTCGCTCCGGCCGGAGCGCGGCGAGATCGGCGTAATTCTCCTCGTCGAGCGCGACGACATGGTCGAACCTCTCGAAATCGCCGGGGGTGACCTGGCGGGCGCGCAGCTGCGAGATATCGGCGCCGTGGCGCCGCGCCGCGGCGATCGCGCGCCGGTCGGGCGGCTCGCCGGCGTGCCAGCCGCCGGTACCGGCCGAATCGGCCTCGACCTCGAGCCCCAGCCTCCGCGCCTCCGCGCGGAACGCGGCCTCGGCGAGCGGCGAGCGGCAAATATTGCCGAGGCAGACGAACAGGACCCGGTGGATCATCGCATCAAGCCTTGTTGCCAAAGCGCGCCGCTCTGCTAGCCAGATGCAAACGGAAGCACAATCGAGGGGATCCGATGGCCACGAATGTGGAGGAGGCCGGGACCGCGGCCCCGGCGAAACCGCGCATCGGCGCCTACGCCTGGTACGCGCTTGCCGTGCTGGTGCTGGTCTACATCGTCAATTTCGTCGACCGGCAGATCCTTTCGATCCTGCAGCCCGAGATCAAGCTCGGCCTTGGCGTTACCGATACCGAGATGGGCTTCCTCTACGGCACCGCCTTCGCGGTCTTCTATGCGCTGTTCGGCATCCCGTTGGGACGGCTCGCCGACAGCTGGTATCGCGGCCGCTTGATGGCGATGGGGCTCGTGCTGTGGTCGTCGATGACGGTCCTGTCGGGCTTCGCAAGCACCTTCGCCATGCTGGCCGTCGCCCGAATCGGCGTCGGGATCGGTGAAGCCAGCGCGTCGCCCGCGGCCTATTCGATGATCTCGGACAGCTTCCCCAAGGAACGCCGGGCCACCGCCTTGTCCATTTATTCGAGCGGCCTCTACATCGGGGGTGCGCTCAGCCTTCTGATCGGCGGCTTGGTCGCCAGCCGCTGGCGCGCTGCCTGGCCCAATCCCGCGGACGCACCCCTCGGTCTCGCCGGCTGGCAGGCCACCTTCCTCGTCGTCGGCGTGCCCGGCCTGCTCCTCGCGCTCTGGGTCCTGACGCTGCGCGAACCGCCGCGCGGCGCCATGGACGGCGCGCCGGCGCCCGTTGTCAGGCCCAATGCATGGCGCGACTTCGGCAAGGAGCTGTTCGCCATTCTCCCGCCATTCACCCTCTTCAACGTGGCCCGGATTCCCGGCGCGCTCGTCCCGAATCTCGCGGCGCTGGGCGTGATCGCCCTTGTCGGTTTCGGCCTCTATCGGCTGACCGGCGATTGGCCGCAATGGCTCGCCTACAGCATCGGGGTCTACGCCGTTTTCTCCTGGATCCAGTCGATCAAGCATCGCGACCTTCCCCTTTACAAGCTGATCTGGGGGTCGCCGGTGGTGGTGGTGCTGATTGCCGCCTTCGGAAGCATCTCCTTCGTCACCTACGCCACCTCCTATTTCATCCCGGCCTATGTCGAGACGCATTTCTACGGCAGTGGACAGGCGGCCGCACGCTATATCGCGGGTTTCACCGCCAAGGAGGAAGTCGGCTTCATCATAGCCTGGACGGCGGCGGTTTCGGCGGCCGCCGGGGTCATCCTCGGCGGTTATCTGTCCGATCTGTGGCGTCAACGCAGTCCCAACGGCCGCCTTTACGTCAACATGCTCTCGACGCTGCTGCCGATCCCGCTCGTCGCCTTCCTGTTGACCACCGACAGCCTGGCCGCTTTCTATTGGGTCAACCCGGTCGCGCATCTGTTCGCGTCGGCCTGGGTCGGCGCGGCCGTGGCGACGCTGCAGGACCTCGTCCTGCCGCGCATGCGGGGCACCGCGGGGGCGACCTATATCCTCGGCACGACAATGGTCGGCCTCGCGCTCGGGCCTTATTTCGCCGGCAAGATGTCGGTCGTGACCGGCGGCCTCGCCACCGGCATCGCCGCGCTCTATTTCATGCCGGTGCTGACCCTGATCGGCCTGTGGATCGGCTCGAAGCACATCGCCCGCCTCGAAGCCACCAAGGTCGAACGCGCCCGCGCCGCCGGCGAGCCGATCTGACCGCTAATAATTGAGCACGCCGCAGGCGATCCGGTCGCCGCTATTGCCGCTCGGGTCGGTGCGCTCGTCGTCGGGCGCGGCATGGACGACCACGGCGGTGCCGTCCGCATCGAGGAAGCGGCCCGGCCCATCCCATATGCTCGGCCCCTCGATGGTGAAGACGAGCCTTCCGGTGCCGTCGGAGCCGACCTCGAGGTTGGGCAGATCGCCGCGATGATGGCCCGCCGGGTTGAGCCGACCGTGCTGGCGGGTGGTGGGATTCCAGTGGGGACCGGCGCTCTCGAAATCGGGGCCCTGGCAACGGCCGACTTCATGGAGGTGCACGCCGTAGCGGCCAGGCCGCAACCCGTTGACCGCGATCCGGACCTGATTGCCGCTGACATGGATGGACGCGCCGCCCACGCGGCGCCCGTCGGCGGTCTTCAGCTCGGCCCCGGCCAGACCGAGGATCGTCGCCATGGCGGGGGACGCCAAGGCCAGCGCGGCCAGCGCCGCTGCGATCGTCTTCGTCATGCACGGTGCAACGAGCATGGGCGGTATCGGTGCCCGTCAGGCCGCCGCGCGCGGCCGGCGGCCGATACCGTGCCAGGCGAGGCCCGCGCTCTCGACCTCCTCGGGCGGATAGATGTTCCGGAGATCGACGAGTCGCGGCGTGCGCATAGAGGTCGCCAGCCGCCTGAGATCGAGCGCGCGCAGCGCATCCCATTCGGTGACCAGGACGACCGCGTCGGCGCCCTCCGCCGCCTGATAGGGATCGCCGTACAATTGCACGTCGGGCATGAGCGGCCGCGCCTGCTCCATGCTCTCCGGATCGTAGCCGCGCACCGCGACGCCGGCATCCAGGAGCGCGCTTACGATGCTGAGCGATGGCGCGTCGCGCATATCGTCCGTATTGGGCTTGAAGGCGAGGCCGAGCAAAGCGACGATCTTGCCGCGCGGCTCCGCGCCCAGCGCCTTGATCACCTTGCGGCCCATGGCGCGCTTGCGGGCGTCGTTCACCTTGACCACCGCTTCGACGATCCTGAGCGGGGCGTGCGCGTCCTCGGCCGTCTTCAGGAGGGCGATCGTGTCCTTGGGGAAGCAGGAGCCGCCATAGCCGGGGCCCGCGTGGAGGAATTTGGCGCCGATTCGACCATCCAGACCGATGCCCCGCGCCACGTCCTGGACATCGCCGCCGACCGCCTCGCACAGGTCGGCGATCTCGTTGATGAAGGTGATCTTGGTGGCGAGAAAGGCATTGGCCGCATATTTGATCAGCTCCGCGGTGCGCCGCGAGGTGAACAGCAAAGGCGCCTTGTTGAGATAGAGCGGCCGGTAGATTTCGCGCATTACCTCGGCGGCGCGCGCGTCCTCCGTGCCGATGACGATTCGATCCGGATGCTTGAAATCCTCGATCGCCGCGCCTTCGCGCAGGAATTCGGGGTTGGAGACGACCGGGACCGCGGCGTCGGGCGCCACCTCCTTGAGGATGCGCTCGACCTCGTCGCCCGTGCCCACCGGAACCGTCGATTTGGTAACGACGATCGCCGGTTCGCGGACCAATTCGCCGATCTCGCGGGCGGCCCCGTAAACATAAGAGAGATCGGCATGGCCGTCGCCGCGGCGCGACGGCGTCCCCACGGCGATGAACACCGCCTCCGCCTCGGCCACCGCCGCCGCCAGCTCCGTGGTGAAGGCGAGCCGCCCGGCGGCGACGTTGCGAGCGACCAGCTGGTCGAGGCCGGGCTCGAAGATCGGCATGATCCCGCGTTCGAGCGCGCCGATCTTGGCGGCGTCCTTGTCGACGCAGATGACGTGATGACCGAAGTCCGAGAAGCAGGCGCCGGAAACCAGGCCGACATAGCCGGTTCCGATGATCGCGATGCGCATTCAACTGTCCTAGATGCTGTGGACCGGGGACGCGTTATCAAAGCCGTGGCTGGCGGAACAGGGTGTTTGACCCTCCGCCGAGGCGGCCTGCCCTCCGGGATCCTGAGGGCGCACGAAAAAAGGGGCCGGCCCGAAGGCCAGCCCCCATATTTCGCGACCGCCGCCGGAGCGGCGAAGCGCCTTCTTACCAGCCGGAGCCGGGGCCGAAGGAGATTTCCACGCGCCGGTTCTGCGGCTCGCGGACGCCGTCGGCGGTGTCGACCAGCGGCCGGCTCTCGCCGAACGCCTCGGAGGTGATCGCCGCATCGGGAACGCCACGGCCGGACAGATAGGCCCGGACGTTGTTGGCGCGCCGCTGCGACAGGCCGACATTGTATTCGTCGGAGCCCGAACGGTCGGCGTGACCGGCGAGAACCACCGACGCCGAGCCGACCTGCTGATAGCCGGCGGCCGCATTGTCGAGGATCGCAGCCGCGGCCGGAGTGATCTCGTCCTTGTCCCAATCGAAGAAGACGATGAACGGTCCGGGATAGCGGACTTCCTGGCGCGGGCATTCCTGCGCGACCGGGATGGTCGAGCCGTCGGGGCATTGCTTCACCGGATCGGGATCACGGACCGGCTCCTGGCAGACGCCGTTGCCGTCGCGGGTCCAGCCCGGCGGACAGTCGGGGATCGGATCCGGCACCGGCGGCGTGCCGAAGTTGAACGTGATGCCGCCGAGCAAGCTGTGCGAACGGAACCGCGATTCCGACTCAAGCCCGCGGAAGTCCACGGTGCGGAGGTTGTCGGCGTTGAAGAAGCGATACTTGACGGTGATGTCGACGGTGTCGCTGATCGCCTGACGGACACCGGCCACGACCTGCCACGCGAAGCGCGTGTCGGAGTCGTCGATGCCCGCACCCGTGTTCGAGAAGGCGCGGATGTTGTTATAGTCGATGCGGGCGATGCCGACGCCGCCGCCGACGAACCCGCTGATGCCGTCATCGTCGCCGAAGTCCAGCAAGCCGTTGATCATGAAGCTGAGCGCGCTCGTGCGCCCGCCACCGGCAGGGTAGAGGTCGGGGGTGATCGCGCCGCCTACCGGGATGCCCGTTCCTGGGGCGCCGGGAAACCGCACGGAGGTTTCGATGTCGTCGACTCTGGCTCTCTTGTAGGAGACCTCGGCCTCGACGCGGAACGCGCCCAGATCGTAGCCGACGAACAGACCGGCGTCGTAGCCATAATCGTGATTGATCGCGATTTGGGCGTTTGACGAGCTCGGGATCGTCGCCCCGCCACCGAAATCGAAATCGACGTCCTCGACGATCATCCCGCCGAAATCGCCCCCGACATACCAGGCGCCATTGCGCGCAAGTGCCGGAGTTGCGAGCACGGTTGACGACAGCGCCACAACAATGGCGAGCTTCCGCATAATCTTCCCCTTCTTCTGCTGCGTCCCAAGTGGGAACGACGTGAACCTCTTACGGTAAGCGGGGTTTCCACGCAAGCACGCTTAGCCCCTCACCTGTTGCTGAAAAGCCGCAGCGCATCGGGAAGATGAACCACGAATAACCAGTCAGAACCGCAACGATGCCTAGCGCCTCCGGTTGCACTGGAAAAGCAGCTTTTGTCATTCGATCAGACCATGTGACTTTAATGTCGCAATGAGCCCGTCTACCGCCGCCCGCGCCTCGGCATCGATTATCGTTCCGCCTGAAGGACTTGGCACGTCCGGAAGGCGCGGACCGACGACCTGCTGGCCGTCGATGACGAGCGCTGTCGCC
Organism: Allosphingosinicella sp.; assembly: GCA_035629975.1. Taxonomy (GTDB): domain Bacteria; phylum Pseudomonadota; class Alphaproteobacteria; order Sphingomonadales; family Sphingomonadaceae; genus Allosphingosinicella. The sequence goes on from DASQLN010000024.1 coordinate 44,471, forward strand.
GGCCATTCTCCCGCGCTCCAGGCGCTTCCCGTCCAATGGAGCCAGCACCCTGGATCGATGGCCCAGGCCAGCATCCCGGGGCGCGGCGCTACGAACCGCCAGCCGCCCGCGGTCCAGCAGGCCAGCGCATCGGCCTCCCCGGCCCAGGCGCCGCCTGCGCCAGCGCCCACGATCCAGCACTGGCCCGGCTCGGGGTCGGCGGGGATGTCGTCGACCGGCCCCGCCTCCACCTGGGCGTGCAGCGCCGCGTCGATCAGCGCCAGCGCCTCGTTATGATAGGCTTCCTTCTGCGCCTGGCCCGGCAGGATGAAGGGCAAGGCGAAGCGGGGGCTCGTCTCGGTCATGAAGCTCTCCTTGGGATTCTCAGGCCAGGTCGAGCAGCGCCGGCCGCGAGGCGGCCTGGCTGCCGATCTGCGAAACGGAAATCGAAAGCGGGCCGCCGCCGTCCAGCGCGCGTTCGGCTGCGGTGTAGAGATAGGCCGGCGCGGTCGCTTCCGCGATCCGCTCGAACCCCGCCCCCGACAGCACAAGCCGGTAGCGCTCCGCCTCCTCGCCGAGCGGCGTATCGGCGCCGCTGACCCAGGACCAGCCCTGCCGGCTCCGCCGCACCCAGGAGAGAGCGAGGTCGCCCGCCCCGGTTTCGCGCGCGGCGAGGTGAACGGGGCTTGGAGGGCGCAGCACCGCCGCGTCGATCGCGCGCGCGGCGGACGCAGCCGCCGGATCGCCAACGCCGCTCGCCAAAATCCGCGCCTCGCCGCCCGCCGATCCAGCCGGCGCCTCGACGACGACCAAGGCGTCGCGCTCGATCAGGGTGAAGGGCTCGCCGGCCAGGTGGCCCGCCGCCGCCCATTCGGTTCCACGCCGGCCGCGCAAAAGGCGCGAGAGCCGGAAGCGCCGGTCGCCCAGCGCTTGCGCCACGCCGAACTGGACGAGCTCGTCGCCGATCGCGGCAAGATTTGCGCCGCCGATCAGCAGGTCGTCGCTGCGCCCCTCCAGCCACATCGCCTCGCCGAACAGCTCGACTTCTAGCACCGATTCCAGATCGAACAGGGCCGCGCCCCGCGCCGGGAGCGCGCCCAGCGTCACCCCCATCGCCGCCGGCGCCGCGGTGCCGCCGGCATCCTGCCAGCTCTCCCCCGAATCGTAGCTGGCGCTGAGCGCTGCGCGGCGCCAGCCCGCTTCCGCCCCCGCCGCCGCGACGAACAGCAAAGGCCTGGTTTCCAGCCCGTCGCCGATCGGCAGGTCGAGCAGGCGGACGATCGTCGGCCCGTGCGGCAGATCGCCTTCGCTGACCGCGCGGCCGGGGCTCGCCGCGATCAGGTCCGGGGGCGCCGAGGCGGAAACCCGGATCAGATCGAGCGTCACGATCATCGGCCCCAGCGTCCAGCGCTCGATCTTCCACAGGCCGGGCTGCCCGATCATCTCGAAATGGCTGCCGGGGCGCAGCGTGGCGGCGCGCCAGGCCAGGACGGCCCTGGCCCGCGTCCGCGCCGCCCAGAGCGCGGCGAGGCGATATTCGGCCAGCGCCTTTGCCGCGCCCGCGGACAGCACCGCCGGCAAGGCGCGGCGGTCGGCGCTGCGGCCGCCGGGGCGGACCGCGCGCTGCAGGCCAGTCTGATAGTCGCGCCCGGAATCATGATAGGCGATGCTCGCCTCGCCGGGCAGTCCGCTCTGGCCGCGGCGCACGAATTGCGGCCGCTCGCACTCGGCTTCAGCCGGCCAGGGCAGCGGGTCGTCCACCTCGGCCGTCAGCCGCAGGCTCGCGCCATCGTCGAACAGCGACAGCGGCACGACGTCTGCCAGCGCCTCGATCGCGGCGCGCACGCTGTCCCCGCCCGCAGCATAGCCGGCGAGCGCGGGCGTGGGGCCCGCGGCCACGTCGCCGCCGCCCAATTCTTCCGCGATCGCTCCGATCGCCACATCGTCCGCATCCGCCTCGACCTCGAAAGTCAGCGACGGAATCCGGTTTCCGAAATCCTCGAGCTGCAGGTCCTCGAACACGGCATAAGCAAGCCCGCGATAGGCCGGCGCCTGCGCCTCCCCTTCCGCCGCCGCGATCAGCGGGTCGGGGGGCTGGTCCTCGTCGCCATAGTGGAGGCGAAAGCCGGTCACGCTCTTGAAGTCGCCGGCGGTGCCGCGCAGCAGCTTGCCGTCCGCCCAAATCCGGCGGACGTCCGTCACTCTGCGCGCCGAAAGCGCCACCGCGAAGCTCGCCGAGTAGGAATAATTGGTGACCTTGGGCCGGCCCTTGCCGCCGCTGGTCGAGCGATGCTCGGCAAGGTCGGTCGCCCAGACCACCGTGCCGGCGACGCGCATCTTGCCGAAGAGTCTCGGGATCTGCGTGCCGTAGGAGGAAGTCTGCACCGAAAGGTCGCCGAGCCGCGGCCCCTGCCGTCCCTTCGGGGCGAAGAGGTAGTTCTGGTCGACCTGCTGGCCGATGATCGCGCCGATCGCGCCGCCGATCGGACCGCCGACCACGGTGCCGACGGCGGTCAGGAGCAGAGTCGCCATTCAATCCTCCCCGATTCGCCAGATGCTCGCGATCGGCCAGGGCGGCGGGCCGGGCCTCTCGACCACCCGCCGCAGGCCAGCATCGCCATGGACCAACCCGGTTGCCGTCAGCACGGCAAGGTGGAGCTGCCCCTGCCCGGGCGCGAGCACTACCACGTCGCCCGGCGCCGCCTCTTCGACACGGCGCAGCCCGACCGCGGCCAGCTCCTCGGCCAGCCGCGCCGCCGATCCGCCACGCAATGCATAGTCGCCGGGCGGACTTGGCGATTCGATCGCAGCCGCCGCCACGCCGATACAGTCCAGCCCGGTCGTCCGCGATCGGCCCTGCGGCCGAAACCGCACGCCGATCAGCGCCCGCGCCCGCGCGACGACCCGCTCAGCGCGTGCGGTCATCGTCCGCCGCCTGGTTGGCAGCGGTTTCGGCCGCTGGCGGCACCGGCGGTTCCTTCTTCTTGAACCGGAGCGCGCTGCCGTCGATGTCGATCAGCACGGCCGATGGCAGGCTCTCGCAGGCACTGAGGCCGAGCAAGATGAGTCCGAGGCAAGCGCGCAGCCGCATGGTCCTTCTCCTTCGTGAATGCCCGTTCCATGCGGAGCGGGGTGGTTGGTGAGCCGTCAGGCCCCGGGATAACGGGTCAGCAAGTCCATCCCCGGCAGATGTGGTTCGCCGCGGAAATTGGCGGCATTGCCGAACCTCCCCGAGCAGGTGGCGAGGATCTTGTCGCAACCCTCTTCGATCTCGACCAGGTCGCCGATCGCCGGCGGCGCCGGCGGCGGTTCGTCCAGGGTCAGCGTGGCGTCCTCCGAGCGCAGGATCGCGCTTGCGAGGCCGCTATTGGCGCCGCCGATCCAGCGCAGCCGGCCGCCGCCATGCGCGTTGCCCGCCGCTTCCGCCGCCTCCACCTCCACGACATCCTCGGCCACGATCGCAGCGATCCGCGTCAGCCGCGTCCGCCCCGCCATGTCCACCCGGCATCTCTTGTCGCCGAGTCCGGCCCGGCATTCGGGCGACGTCTGCTCGACCACCGGCGCGTCGAGCAAGGCGGTCGGTCCGCGCAATTCGGCTTCGAACGCCGTGCCTTCGACCGAGACCTCGCCCAATTCGCCGCGCGCCACCTGGACGATCTCGCCGTCCGGCTCCTCCCAATCGACCATGAAGATCCGGACCGAGGCTCCGTCCCAGCGCCCGGCGGCCAGGTCGGCGCTTTTGATCGCATCGCTGGTCAGCGCTCCCTTTATGTCGACCGAATCCGCGTCGAACCCGTCCGAAACGCCGATCGCAGACGGCAGCATGCCCGGCGCGGCGCGATAGGCGAGGCCGTCCCTCTCCAGGTCGCGGTCATGCGTGGTGAAGCCCAGCGTCACCCCGTCCCGCCGCTCCAGCCGCCAGCACAGGGCGATGGTCGCAAGCTCGCGCTCCAGAAATTCCGTCACGTCTCTATTCCCTGATCTCGATCAGCGGCACCGAGGGGATGTCGCCGGCCGCGAAGGTCGCGCGGCTGAGGCTGAGCCGGTCCTCCGCGAAGCGCACCGGCACGTCGAAGCGGAAGCCCGCGCGGATCTCCGCTCCATCGGCCGGCGCCGCGTCGAACGCGACCATGCCCTTGTCGGCCAGCGCCCACCCGGCCGCCATCTCCTCATCGTCCACCGAGACCCGCACCGTCCCCGCCACCGGCCTGGTGATGCGGCGGATCTGGGCCCCATAGGCCTTGATCAGCGGGAATTCCGTCCGGACGCCATCGCCCAGGCCGAGCAGCTGGTCCGCATCGCCCGGCGCCCCGACCATGCCGTTCGAGCTATGGTCGAACGGGTCCTGGAGCCGGAAGCCGACGGCCGCCCCGCGGCGCGCCCTGAAGAAGGCGATCAGCGCGTGCACATCCGCTTCGCTGCGCAGCCCCGGCCCGGCGTCGAAGGTGAGCCGGGCGTCCGCCCACTCGGAATTGCGCTGCTCGGCGCCGCCCGCCACGGTCACGATCGCGGTCGAGAAGGCCGGTTCCACCGCCGCCTCCCGGCCGAGCGCGATCGGGAAAGCTACGTCCTCGAAGGCGTCCACCACTTCTTCTCCCATGTCGAAATGCACGAAGCCGTCGCGCAACACCTGCGGCAGCGCCCAGACGAAAATCTCCGCGTTCGCGCGCCGCATGGCCGCCTCGGCCGCCGCCGCGATCCGCGACCACAAATGGCTGTCCTCGCCGTCCAGCACGAAGCCCGCGAAATAATGCTGCTCCGCGACCGGATAGCCGAGCCGGGCGGCCATCGCCTCGGCCGCTGCGGCGGCCGCGCCGTTCCGCCCGGCGATCACCCAGTCGTAATCCTCGAGCTGCAGCGTATCGAAGGCGGGCGCCGCCCACCCCAAGGGCGCGTTGGCCCGCATCACATCGGGCGCGCCGAGCACGGTCGGCAGATAGACGAGCAGCAGGCAGGACGCGCCCGGCGCCTCGTCCCGCACCGCGTCGCAAAGAGCCGCGGTCGAGGCCGCCAGTGCCGCGCCGGCATCGTCGAGCGTCGCGCGCTGGGCCGCGTCGAGCGTGGCGTGCACGTCCGCGATCGGCACCGGGTCGAACGCCGCCACGGCCGCGTCGTCGTAGAGGCAGATGCGCCCGTCCGCCATCACCCACCACCACGGCTCGCCGACCTGGAAACGGACCGGCTGCTCGGCCGCCACCGCAAGCGCCGCGAATGCCCGCGCCACGTCCTGCAGCCACGCCATCGCCGCCGCATTGGCCGGCGACAGCAGGGCCGAGGGCGGTTCCCAGCCGGTGAGCGCCGGATCGCCGTTCTCCGCTCTTTGCTTCCACGCCTCCGGACAATGCTGGGCGAGCAATTCGTAGCTCAGCGACAGGATCACTTCGAACCCCATCGCCCGCGCCCGCGCCAGGAAATCCGCATGCCAGGCCGCGCAGGGCCCGTTGAGGCCGCCCTCCACCAGCCCCTCGGCGCCGAGCCCGAAATAATGGCTCATCCCGACATAATGGTTGATCAGGTCGCGATAGCCGAGCCGCAGCGCGTTCCGCAGCAGCCGCGCCGGGGTCAGATGGTAGAGGTCGTCATAGCCGGTCGCGATCCGCAGCCGATGCCCGGGCACCCGCACGTCGCCGATCGCAAGCACCGAGCCCGAGCCCTGGCAGGCGATGCCGCCGAGCTCCGCCCACCCTTCGGCCGGGGCCGCCAGCGCCGCATCGGCCGCGTCGTAATCCGGCGCCACCAGCGAAATGAACATCCGGTCGATGTCTCCCGCCCAGACCGGATCGTCCGCCTCCCAGCCCCCCGCCAGCGTCCCGAAGTCGAGGTCGATCGCCGCGTCCTCGGCCGTGCCGTCGGCATAGTTCCACAGCCGCACATACCAGCTGCGCGCCGCCCCTTCCGCGTCCCGCCCCTCGATGGTCAGCGTCGGTCCATGCGCCGCGTCGAGCGGCTTCAATCCCGCCGAGCGCCAGCGAAAGGCGAGCCGGCACCGCCGGAAATCCCGCGCCGTCTCATAAGCGAGCAGGGGATGGTCCCACCGATCCTCCGCCTCCCAGATCAAGCCGGCCAGCTCGTCCTTGCGGTAGAACAAGGCATCGACCCTGAGCGCGTCCGGCGCGATCGTCGTCACGCAGGCCATCATCGGCCGCGGGAAATTGACCGTCCAGTAGCGCGGATCGAACCGCTTCACATGCCCGAGCGCCTTGGCGCTGCCGGGCGGTGCCAGCCAATGTCCCATCTTCCGCCTTCCTGAACCGGCGCCGCCGCACAAACCTATCGGCCGAGACGATTAATCGGCCCGCAGCAATGCCTGCCGGACCGCTCTCGCCACCTGCCGGCTCGACGCCCGGAGCGCCTGCGCCTCGCTGCCGGCGGGCGCGTTGACGTTGATGCTGAGCCGGATCTCTCGCCCACCCGCGGGCCCGGGCGTATCGATCCGCCCCGCCGAGGTCGGCACGAAATATTCCGGCCCCCGCTCGCCGACCAGATAGGCGCGTCCGGGCGAGACCGGCCCGCCGATCGCCTTGCCCGGCGCACCGGCGAAAGCGCCGATGAGGCTTCCGATCAAGCCGCCGATCCCGCCGCCGCTGCCGCCGCCGAACATGTTCTTCAGCCCGTTCTGGATGGCCGAGGCCGCGATCTCGGCCATCGCCGACAGCGCCACCCGCTTCAGGTCCTCAAAGCCCAATTTGCCGGTGCGCAGCGCCCGCACCAGGGCGTTCTCCAGCATCCGCCCCGCCTGGTCGACGCCCGCTGCGAACGGCCCGGCCAGCTCTGCCCGCATCGCAGCCACATCGCGCGCGAACACGCTGGTGTCGGCGCGCACCTTGACCAGCAAGGTCTCGATCTCGTCATCCATCGGGAAACATCTCCTTGAGCCGCGCCAGGTCGGCGGCACCCGCGGTTGCGCCCTCGCCTCCGCTCATCGCGCCAAGCACCGCGGCCAGCTCGGCCGGCGTCGCCGTCCAGAATTCCTCCGGCCGCCAGCCCAGTAGCGCGCCCGCAATTCCCGCCAGCCGCGCGGCCGCCTCGCTAAACACGGCCCTGCAGTATCTGCGTCAGCAGCGCCTTCAGCGCCGGTGTCGCTCGGGCGAGCCCGTTCTCGGCGATCGACTCGCCGATCCGCTCGCGCGTGCAGCCTTCCGGCAGCCCCTCCGCGCAATGGAAGAAAAGCGCCGCCATTTCCGTCAGCGTGAGCCGCCCGTCCGCCGCCCGCTCGACGAGCGCGAAGAGCGGTCCCAGTTCCGCTTCCGCCGCGACCAATGCCGCAAAGCTCGGCCGCAGCAAGATCGCCTCGCCGCCGACCACCAGGCCGGCCTCGCCCCGCGCCGGATTGGCCGCGCGCGTCATTCCGCCACCACCGCGCCGGAGCTCTCGAGGGCAAGCGCATAGCTGCGCTCGCCATTATGATCGCCCGCATAATCGAGCCGAGTCAGCAGGAACCGGCCCCGCATGACCTCGCCGCTCTCGAAGCTCAGCTCGTAATCGTCGATCAGGCCGGCCAGCGCATTGCCCTTGATCCGCGTTTCCGCGGCCGAGCCGGTGAAGATCCCGCTCCCCGCCACCGAGACCGAGCGCACGCCCGCCCCCGACAGCAATTCGCGCCAGCCGCCCGAATCCTTGCTGGTGATGTTGACCGCCTCGCCGTTGACCGAAAGCTGGGTCGTCCTGAGCCCCGCCACGGTGGCGAAAACGGGCGGCGTCGCGCCGTTGCCCACTTTTAATAAAAAGGCGCTTCCTTTTTCCGCGCTCATGTATCATTCTCCTTGCTCGTCAAACTCTTGGATGGATGGGAATTCACCATGATTTCATCTGTTCTGGCTCTCGCCATGGCCGCGTCCATGCAGCCGGCCGATACGACGCGGGCAGCGCGCGAGGCCTTCACCGGCTGCCTGCGCTCCTATGTCGATGCCAGGCTTCAGGCGCGCATGCCCCCGGCCGAATTCGCCACCGCTTATCCGCAGCAATGCACCGCGCAGGAGCAGGCCTATCGCGCTGCCGTGATCTCGCGCGAGGTTGCCTCGCGCATCAGCCGCGCCGACGCCGAAGAATCGGCGGGCCTGGAGATCGAGGACGCCCGTACCAATTTCAGCGAGCGCTTCGACATGGGACAGCCGGCGGGAGCGCCAGCGGCGGCCGCGCCGGCCCAGCAGGCCGCTGCGCCCGCCGCGCAACCGGCGGCACAGGCGGCCGCTCAGCAGACTCCGGCGCCGCAGCCCGCATCCAGCCCGAATTAGGGTCCGTACTCGGCCTTAAGCAGCCGCGCCCGATATTCGATTGCTGCGGCCCATGCTGCACCCGCGTCGCGCAGCAAAGTGCTGCGCAGGAAGACCATGTTGACCAGCCGCCAGCCGTCCAGGTCCGGCCCGATCGCGGAGGCGGCGGCCTCGGCTTGCGGCATCAGCGCGCGCAGCCGCGCCGGCCGCTCACCCCGGTCCCGGATGATCACCGCCAGCCTGAGCTCGCGCCCGATGCCGCTCTTGTGGCTCCAGTCGCTTTCCGGTCCCGCCTCGACCTGGGCATAGGGAAAGGCGCCGGCCAGCGGCGGCCCATCATAGGCGCCGTTCAGCCCGTCCAGCGCGTTCAGCGCAACGATCGCCGCCTCGGCCAGCGCCTGGCCCGCGCCTTTGCCGCCGCTCACAGAACCGATCCCGCGATCGTCCAGCGCAGCTCCGCGTCGAGCGCCCGCCGCCGTCCGAGCCCAGGCCCCGAAAGCCGCACGTCACCGCCGTCGGCCGCCACCTCGATCTCGCCCGGCAGCTTTGCCCGCATCTCCTGCGCCAGCGCCGCCGCGCGCCGCCGGGCAAGCAGCGTCGCGGCCCGCGCCGCCCGCGCCTCCAATGTCTCGAACATGGTCTGATCCTATCTGATCCGCAGGCGCCGCCATGGGCGCCACAAGGCCGTCACGGCGGCAGGCGGCTCGGCCCGCATCGCCTGCTCCCGATCGGTGTAAAGATGCGCCGCGAGCCGGACGATGCCGTGCCTGAGCGCCTCCGGCACGCCGTTCGGATCCGCCGCCATCCCCGCGCGGTATGACACGACCACCCGCGCCGCCCGTCCTGAGCCTGTCGAAGGGGCGGCGTGGTGCACGCGCACCCAGCCGTCGCCGGCCGCATCGACGTCGATCGCATAAGCGTCCGCGGCGAGCGGGCTGGTAATATTGTCCTCGCCGAGCGCCGCGACGCCCTCGATCGACCGCACCGGCGCCGCTCCCAGCCTCGTCCAGCCGGCGGAGGCGGCGAGCACCTCCTCGACCGCCCGGTCGATCAGCGCCCGCCCGGTAAAGGCCTCGCACATCTCCGCCGCGCCCCGCGCGAGCCCGGCGAGCAGGGCGTCCTCGTCGCTGACCGTCACCCGCAGCAGCGCCTTCAGCTCGGCGAGCGCGATCGGCAGGGGCGGCGCTTCCGCGCTGATCCTGCCCATCACTTTTCCTCCACGCGCAGGGCGATCGACCGGGTGTCGGACGTACCGTCGGAGAGAGTCACCTGGTTGGCGATGCTGTAGCAATGGCCGGTGACGCCGCCGGTCAGCCGCGCCGCGGTGCGGCCCGGCTCGAGGCTGTCATCCTCGACCGCGATCCCCCCCGTCTCGACCGGAGCGACCTGCCACAGGCTGCCGACGATCGTCTGGCCGTCCAGATGGGATGCCCAGTCGATCGCATAATCGACCCGCGATTGCGGGTCCTTCAGATAGAAGCTCATCGGATCTTTCCTCGTCTCCGGATCATCCCGTCATTGCGAGGAGCCGAAGGCGACGCGGCAATCCAGACGGCCGCCGGGCCGCTGGATTGCTTCGCTTCTCTCGCAATGACGATTGCGGCTAGGCGCTGAACTTCAGCAGCTTGATCGCCTCCGAATTCATGACCTGGCCGCCGACCCTTTTGGTCGCGTAGAAATGCACGAACGGCTTGTTGGTGAAGGGATCGCGCAGGATCTGCGTCTCCGACCGTTCGGCGATCAGATAGCCGGCCCGGAAATTGCCGAACGCGATCGACAGCGAATCCGCCGCCACGTCGGGCATGTCCTCCGCCTCGACCACCGGGTAGCCGAGCAGGGTGTCGGGCTGCCCCGCCGCCAGCCCCGGCTGCCACAGGAACGCGCCGTCGTCGGTCTTGAACTTGCGGATCCGCGCCGCGGTCGCCGAGTTCATCACGAACACCGCGCCCTGCCGGTAGGGCGAGCGCAGCGCCTGGACGAGGTCGATCAGCTTGTCCTGGGGGCTCGACGCCGGGAAGCCGCCGGCGACGCCGGTCTCGAGAAACTGCAGCGTCCCGAAATCGCGCGTCCCGTCATCCTCGTCGCTGTTCGGTGCCGCGAGGAAGCCCTTGGGCTTGCTCGTGCCGTTGCCGGAGACGAAGGCAGCGCCTTCCGCCCTGGCGAACTCGGTCGCGATCTCGCTCGCGAGCCAGGCCTCGACGTCGAACGCGGCGTCGTCGAGCATCGCTTGGCTCGCTGCCGGATTGGAGTAGAGCTCGCCGAAGGGCGGCGCGATCTCCTGGAATTCCGGCGTGTCGGTCTCCGGCCGTCCCGCCGTCTCCGCGACCCAGCCCGACGGCGTGCCGCCGGTGGTGACGAGCTTGCGATAGCCGGCCGAGCCGACCTTGACGACGTTGGCGATCGCCCGGATCGGCGAGATCGCGGTCAGCGCCTTGTCGATCTGCGCGTCGAGCTCCTCCGGCACGGCATAGCCGCCGGCCGCGTCGGTCGCTCCCGACAGCGCCTTCAGCTCCACGCCCGCCTCGAGGCCTTTCCTCAGATAGCGCTCGACGAATGGCGAGCTCTCGCTCTTCGCGCCGCTCAGCGCCGGCCGCGCGCCGGCCATGGCCTGCGCATCGACCCTCGCCTTCAGCCCGGCCACCTCCTCGCGCAACGCCGCGACATCCTCGTCCTCCCGCTCCAGCGCCTCGAACGACGCCTCCAGCGCATCCGCTTTCACTTCCAGCATTCACCTTCTCCTCGGTTGAATATTGCACGCAGCTATCCGTCATCCCGGCGAAGGCCGGGACCCAGGAACTCAGACTGTTCGATTCTTCAGGCGGTCAGTCGCGCCGCACCGGCCCCAGGCTGCGCGCCGAGATAATCCGGTCGACCACCACGACTTGGCCCGGCACGCGTGCCCGGCGCCCGATGAACTCGATGTCGACCGCGGCGGTCGTACGCAGCGCGTCCAGCTCCGCGCGTAGGGCCGGGTCGGGAAAAACACCCGGTGCGAAGGCGAGCCACGCCCGGGGCGGGCCCGGCTCGCCCGCGACCCTCGCTCCGGTCCCGCCGGGAACATATTCCGATCGCTCGAAGCCCGTCACCCAGACCCCGCGCATCCGCTCCGCCGGCCCGAAGTCGCAATTCGCCAGGCCCTCATCGCTGATCGGCCCGACGCAGGGGCCGCTCTCCTGCGCCACCCGCCTCGCCGGCTTGTCGTCCGCCTGCTGGTTCGTCGGCACGACTCCGCCTTGCCGGTTGACCGGCGCCTCGCTTGGCGTCGGCCCGCAGCTCGCGAGCGAAGCGGAGGCGGCCAGCAATGCGAAAGCCCTGGTCATGCCCCGTCTGCTACACCCGGCGGCCCACCTGGCAAAGACCCCTCCAATGCATGCACCCGTGCCCTCGGCTGCATCGGCAAGGTCACCAGGCTGATCTCGACCAGTTCCAGATCGATCAGCTCGCGGGGCCCCTCCCCTTCGGCCTCGCGCACCCGATAGCCGAAGCTCAGGCCCCTGACCGCGCCTTCCTTGAGCAAGGCCGCCGCCTCGCGCCCCGCCGCGCCTTCCGACAGGTGCCCGATCACGCGCAGCCCTCGTTTGTCCTCCTTCAGATAGCTCACCCGCCCGATCGGCCGTCCCGGCGCGTGCTGCCACAGCAACGGCACCGCCGCCGCGCCGCGCCTCAGGCTGCGCGCGAAGGCGCCGGCGCGGACCACGTCGCCGCCGCGGTCGGCGCGCCCGAAGATCGCCGCATATCCCGCGAACCTCATGACCGGATCACCTCCAAAAGGCCCGCCTTGACCGCGAGCCCGGCGACCAGCAGCGCCAGCAGGATCCTGACCGCCCAGCTCAGCACCGCGCGCGTCGCCGAGCGTTTCGCGTCCCGCCAGGCGCGCAGCAGCTCGCGCAGATCGTCCATGTCGCGCCGCGCATGCTCGTCCTTGAGCCCGAGCGCCGCCAGCGCCCGTTCCGCGCCGACCCCGCTCGCTTCCTCGATCAGTGCGCGCAGGGTCACCATGTCCGCGCCCTGCCCCTCCGCCTGGGCGACCAGCAGCGCCAGCATCGACGCATTCTGCTCGGTCACGGTTTCGCTCCTTCAAACCCGAGCATCTCCCTTTTCTCCCGGTCGCTGAGGAAATCGGCCGCGCTCACCTGCCGCCAGAGCCGCTCGCGGTCGGAGGCGAGCGCGCTGATCTGGTCGACGTCGACCTGGAGCCGCAGCCCCGGCCACCACGCCGCCAGCCCGTCGCCGAGCCCCCGCAGGATTCGCTCCGCCATCGGCAGCACGGTCAGCCGCCACAAGGCCCGGTTGGCCTCGCGATAATTGGCGTAGGTGGCATCGCCCGGCAGCCCGAGCAGCAAAGGCGGCACGCCGAAGGCCAAAGCGATCTCGCGCGCCGCCGCCGCCTTCAGCCCGACGAAATCCATGTCCGCGGGCGTCAGGCTCATCGCCTGCCACTTCAGCCCGCCCTCGAGCAGCATCGGCCGCCCGGCATTGCCGGTGCCCGAAAATTGCGCCTCCATCTCGGCGCGCAGCCGCTCGAACTGCTCGCCCGAGAGCCCTGCCCCGTCGCCCGGATCGTAGACCAGGGCGCCCGATGGCCGCGCCGCATTGTCGAGCAGCGCCTTGTTCCATTTCGCCGCCGCGTTGTGCACCGCCACCGCGCCCGCCGCCGCGCCAAGGCAGCCCAGCCCGTAATGATCGTCGAGCGGATGGGTCGCGCGCAGATGAATGAGTCCCGGCCGGCCGAGCCCGTCCCTGGCGGAGATCCGGCTCCTCGCCTCGCCGACCTTGTAGACATAGGCGGCCGGCCACCCGCCGGCATCCGCCTCGACGCGCACCCGCTCCGGCCTAAGCGCGAACAGGAGGGCGGGCAGCCCGTCCGCGTCCTGCAGCACCTGCACGAAGGCATTGCCGTGCAGCAGCAGCTGCGTGGTCAGGGTCTCGAGCAGGCCCGGCGGGACCAGCCGCGCCGCGTCGGGCCGGGCCTCGCCGGCATAGACCGGCGCCCAGGCGACGCTCTCCGCCACCAGCCGCACCGCCCGCTGCGCGATGGGGTTGCCCATATAGGCCTCCCGCACCTGAGCCTCGTAGCCGCGCGGCCAGGGCTCGGCGGAGAACATCCCCCGCAATCCCGCAAAAAGAAAAGGCCGCCCGGTCCCCCGGGCGGCCTTCCGGCCGAACCATTTCATGTCGCTCTCCTCCGAAAGGGGACACGTACTTTTTCTGGAAAAAGTACGTGTCCCCTATTCACCTGAAGGGGACAATTGCTCGCAACTGTCCCAATTTCCGCTCAGAGCCCCCGCACCCGCGGCGCGCCCGTCTTGCCCAGCATCAATTCCGCCATCGCCCAGACCATCGCGTCGGCGCGGTCCGGGCTGCGTCCCGCGCCTTCGTAGCCGCCGCCCACGGTGAGCCCGCACAATTCGTCCTCGAGCTCGGGAAACGCCCCGGCGAATTTCGCCTTGCCGGTCTCGAACAATATCGCGACCGGCTCGGCGCGCTTGCCCTTGCCGTAGCGCGCCTTCACCGGCCGCACCGGCAGCATCACGTCGGCGCCGCGCAGCACGCTTTCCACCATCTCTCCGCCCTGGTTGGTCTCGGCGACCACCCGGTCCGCGCCCCACGCCTCGGCCGCCGCGGCCACTTCGCGCGCCCAGCCCTCTGGCGTGAGCCCGCTCACCGAATGATCGCCAAGCACGTAGCCGAGCCCGTCCGCGCCGAGCCCGCACACGATGATGCCGCAGGCATCGCCGCCGGCCGAAGCCGGCGGATCGACGCCCACCACCACCCGCGCCAACGCCTCCGGCGCATGCGCGCGACATTGCTCGATCAGGGCCCGCGTCCACAGCGCGCCCTCGACATCCTCGATCAGCTCCCCGTCCAGCTCCTGCCGGCCGAAGCGGGAGCCGCGATATTGCGCCTCCATCGCCGAGCGATAGTCGCCCGGCAGGGCAAGATTGTCCGCCGTGCGCCCGCGCGTGACCCTGACCTCCGCGCGCGCCAGCAGGTCGCGCAAAATCGGCAGCGGCCGCGGCGTCGTCGTGATCAGCGCCCGCGCGCCTTCTCCCGCCCTCAGGCCGAGCATGAGATTGTCCCAGCTCGCCTGCGGATAGGCCCATTTGGCGAGCTCGTCGCACCAGGCGAAATCGTGTTCCGGCCCGCGCAGGCCGTCCGGATTGGCGCCCGAATAGACGTGCGCCGTCGCCCCGCTCGCGAATTCGACCAGGCCCCGCGACGCATAGAAGAGCAGATCCTCCGCCGCGCGGGCGACCTTGAACAGCCCGCTCGGCCCGCGGATCATCACCCGCTCCACCTCGGCCGGCGTCGCCCCGACGAGGGCGATCGCGGCGCCGGGATATTCCCTCGCTAGCGCGCTTACCCATTCCGCCCCGGCCCGGGTCTTGCCGAAGCCGCGCCCCGCGAGCATCAGCCACACCCGCCACTCGCCCTCCGGCGGCATCTGCCCGTCATGCGCCCAGATCGGCCAGGCCTCGATCAGTCCCCGGAGCTGGGGCCGGGTCAGCCGGCGCAGCGCGAACAGCCGCTCCTCGCGCTCGAAGCGCAGCAGCAGCGGCACGAGCGCGATCAACTCCTCATATCCCGTCATGCGCCCTCCGCTTCGCCCGCCGACGGTCGAGCATGTCGAGCAGCCGCATCACCACCTGCACCAGCTCCTCCGCCGTCGCGCTTTTCGGCCGAGGCCCGCCCTTGCCCGGCCGCCCCTGCAGGCGGTCCCGGTTATGGGCGAGCAGCTTCAGCGCCAGATGCGGGTCGAAATTCTCGAGCGGTGCCTCGACGGGTTCGCCTCCTTCCGCCGTCGGCAGCGCCTTTCCCTGCGTCTCGGCGAACTGCACGCTCTTGCTCCTGAGGCGCACGTCCGCCTCCCCCAGCGCCTTGTCCATGGCCTCCGCGAAGCCTGCATCGGTGTCGCGCAGGCGGAAGACGCTGCCGTAGCTTTTCCCGGCGGCCGCCGCCGATGAGGCGATGTTCGAGGTCACCCGGTAATGGGCGAGGAAGGTGTCAATGTCGCGCTGCGTCCAGCCGTCCTTCCGGCGCTTGCGCACCTTGCGCTGCACCGGCCCCCGCGACACGAATTCCTCGCGCTTGGTTCCTTTCTCCGCCATCATTCCTCCCCGGCCGCCCACGAAAAAGCCGGCCGCGGCTCGCACCGCGCCGGCTCCTTTCCATCCCAACGAAAAGGGCCCCCGCGAGGGACCCATGCGAATCAGCTACAATTCTCCAGCTTGTGATAATTGTGCCATATCAGCGTGACGCTGTCAAGCACTTTTTGCGTATATGGTACATTTTCTCGAGCCGGTGAGGGTGGGGGACCTCCGCGCAACTGCTGCTTCGCAGGATCGGGAGGCTCCGCCTACAAACTCTCGTACAGACACATCCATATTTTTTGTCTGTACAAATTGCCGTCTCCGATGTACAGACAGATTCAAGAAACGAGTCTGTACATGAGACACGAACTGACCCCTACAATGCGGACGCTCTACGCAGAGCTCGTTCAGCAGGTCGAGACTGCCCCCGCCGCAGGCTCTGTCTACCGGCGCGCCCGCGACGAGATCGAATATTATTATGCGAAGGTCCCGGTCGGCGCCGGCCGCGTCGATTGCTTTGTCGGCCGCGTGGGCGATGCCGTCGCGGAATCCCAGGCCGATTCCCTCCGCCGTGGCATGGCCGAGGCGAAAGAGCGAAGGCGCATAATCGCGATGCTGAAGAGCGCGGGCCTCGCGGCACCGGACAGGATGCTCGGTGCGGCGATGGATGCGATCGCCCATGCCGGACTATTCCGGAACGGCGCGGTTCTCGTCGGCACCGCCGCTTATCTGCTTAGCGAACCTCATGTCGGGCGGCGTCTGCCGGCCCCGACGCTGATGACCGGGGACCTTGATCTTGCGACCGTCGACGTGGCGCTGACGGCCGAGCCGCCCGAAACCATGGCGGAAATTCTGCATCGGGCCGATCCGACCTTCGAGCCGGTCCTGCAGCTCGATCCCCGCCGGCCGCCATCTCGTTTCCGCAATGCGGAAGGCTTCCTCGTCGACTTGGTGATCCAGACCCGGCAGCGCGGGCAAGCCAATCCGGTCCGGCTTCGTGGCTTGGATGCGGGCGCCGCGCCGCTCCAGCACCTTGCCTGGCTCATCGAGAATCCGGTCACCGCCGTCGCGCTCTGGGGCGCGGGCGTGCTGGTGAAAATCCCGCAGCCCGCCCGGTTCGCCGTGCACAAGCTCATCCTCGCCCAGCGACGCGGGCCGGCCGATCGGACCAAGCGCGGCAAGGACTTGTCGCAGGCCGACGCGCTGATGACCGCGCTCTACGCAAGCGACCCCTTCGCGCTTGAAGATGCGCTCGAGGACGCGCGCGCGCAGGGGAGACCCGGCTGGTCCGACCCGATCGACCGCTCGCTCGCCGAGCTGGCTCGGAAAGATCGGGGCAGCTGAATTTCTTCGCATCGCCCGGATGCCCGGGGCGCCTATCGACTACGGGATGGGCGGCGGCTCCTCCCTCACCGTCGCATCCGGATCGATGAGCACGGTGACGAGGTCGCCCAGCAAGCTGACCGGGTCCCGGCCCTGGAAATAGCCGAACTCTTCCATTTCCTCCCGGCTGCATCGGCGCTGACCCTGGAAGATGCCGCAGGGCTGCGCGACGCTCACGTCCATCGAGGCCCTGGGCACCTCGCCCCGCGCATTGCCCAGGCCGGCGCCCGGCGCCCGGCGGGCGAAGTCGGGAAGGCGATAACGATCCTGATTGCCCCTGCCGCACACCACGATCTCGTCGCCAGGCCCGCTGCTGCACCGCCCCAGGACCTCGAGCACCCGGAAGCGCGCCGCCTCTTCGTCCGTCCCGCTTTGACCTGCCGCGGCAAGCGGCCAGGCAAGCCAGATCGCGGCGGCAAGGGCCGGCCGCCACAAGCGCCCGCCACCGCCATCGCCTGGATCCAAGCCGATCATCGGGCGCATGCTGCGGCCCGTTTCCTGAACCCAGAGTGACGAGCGCGCCGCCGACGGCCGGGATGCGGGAGCGCGGATTCTCTGCTAGCCCCCGACTGGGAGGGAATGCCATGCACCGCATTGTCCCGGGAGCCGCGCCCGTTTTGCTGGCCTGCCTCGCCGTCCCGGCCGCGGCTCAGGACGATGCCTCGCAATGGCCCGCCTGCGCGAACGCCGCCGAAGAAACCCGCACCGTCTGCTGCCCGTTGGGCCGCTAGCGCGGGCGCCGGGCGGTCCCGCACGGCGCCGGCATCTCAGTCGCGGCGGAAGGCGAAGCGCGTCGACGGGCCTGTCTCGGCGCCGGGCGGCGGCCGATGCCGGGGCGCGGGCGCGGCGGCGGCCAGGGTCAGCGTGCCGCCGCCGGGCAAGGCGAAGGGCTGGCCAAGGATGAGCTCGGTCTCGCCCACGCCCGAAATCGCCGCCCGCAGGCGCAGCCGCCCCGCCCAGATGCACTGGACGCCGCTCGGGCAGCGGCTGTCCTCGAGCACCGCGATCGGCCGCACGCTGAGGCCGCCGAGCCGCACGGTCTCGCCCACCCGCGCCTCGACCAAGCCCCGCGCCTCGACCACGCCCGGCGCCTCGGCCGAAGCCTGGTCCGCCGGCTCGTCCGCCATCGCGGCGGGCGCCGCGCAGCCCGCCAGCATCGCCAGGACCGAAGCGAGCATCCTCACGGCCCTCGCGTCCCGCACACCGCGTCGCGGACCGCGGCGTTGGGGCTGCCCGGGCGGATCGGCTCGGCGGCCCGCTCGGCCGGGGGGATCAAGGCGTTCAGCACGAGGCGGCCGTCGGCGTCCAGCGCCCTGACCTCGGTCGGGGTCGCGGTCATCGCGGCGCAGTCGATCTCGAGCGCGCCGGTCGCCGTTCCGATGCCGTCGGGGCCCGGCGCGGCGATGGTGCCGCGGACGCGGACGCTCAGCCGATTGTCGCCGATCCGCCGCACGCTGGCCGGATCGAAGGCGGTTTCGATCCCCCCATGCGTGCCCAGGCTCTGCCAGGCGGGCGTCGCCGCCTGCAGCGCCAGCGCGAGGAGCAGGGCGGCGCTCACAGCAAAGCGATCAGCGCGAAGCCGCCGACGAGGGCGGCGAGGAACAGCCAGCTGACCAGGGTGAGCCTCTTCTCGATGAAGGCCTGCACCGGCTCGCCGTAGCGCTTGAGCAGCCAGGCGATCAGGAAGAAGCGGAAGCCCCGGGTGATCGCGGCGAGCAGCACGAACAGCGGGAAGTTGAAGCTGAACCAGCCGCTCGCGATCGTCACCAGCTTGAACGGGATGGGGGTCAGCCCCTTCACCAGGATCACCCAGGATCCGTATTGGCCGTACAGGATCCTGAGGCCCTCCATCTTCTCCTCGATATGATAGAGCTGGACCAGCCAGCGGCCGAGGCTTTCAGAGAGGAAATGGCCAATCGCATAGCCGAAGATGCCGCCCAGCACCGAGGTGACGGTGCATATGGTCGCGATCCAATAGGCCTGCTCGCGGCGGGCCAGGACCATCGGCACCACCATCACGTCGGGCGGGATCGGGAAGAAGCTGGATTCGGCGAACGACACCGCGCCCATGTAGCGGATGGCGTGGCGGTGCCCGGCCATGCGCAGGGTCCAGTCGTAAAGCGCGCGAAACATTCGAAACCCCGGCGGTGGTCGCTCGCCGGGGCATAGCGGGGCTTCAGGGGCGATGCCAGCCCCGCCCGCCGCCGCGGCGGGCGGGGCTACGGCCTCAGATATACTTCAGCAGGACGAGGATGATCACCACGACGAGTATCGTGCCGAGCAGCCCCGAAGGACCGTAACCCCAGCTGCGGCTATGCCCCCAGGTCGGCAGCGAGCCGAGCAGGAACAGGATCAGGACAATGATGAGAATCGTACCAAGCATTAGATTCCTCCCTTTGATGTAGCAGCGAAACGAGCCGGGGGCGGAAGGGTTCAATGCTACCCGCAAAAGCTCCTCTTGCTGCAGGCAGGGCTGGGCGCCGGGGCGCGGGCACGATGAAAAGTGGGCGCTGAAGCGGGCGGCCGCTTCGCCCGCTTGCCCTTCGCGCCAACGCGCTCCATCCTGCCGGCATGTTCGCCACCGGCTATGCATCGAGCGCTGGGTCGCTCGCCGATCCGGCGGGCTCGGGCGTGCTGGTCGCGGCGGTTACATGGCTTCAGGGAACGCTGCTCGGCACGCTCGCCACCACTGTGGCGGTCGTCGCCGTCGCGTCGGTGGGGCTGATGATGCTCGCCGGGCGCGTGAGCATCCGGCACGGCCTGACGGTGATCGCCGGCTGCTTCATCCTGTTCGGCGCGTCGTCGATCGCGGCCGGCATCCAGTCGATGGCCAGCTCGGGCTATGCCTCCGCGGCGCTGCCTCCCATGGCCCCGCCACCCGCTTTGCCGCCGCTGCCACCCCCAAATCCCGACCCTTATGCCGGCGCCGCGGTGCCGCCGCGGTGAATTCCCATAGTGCATAGCCGGCGAGGGGGAGGCAATGTCGTGCGAATCCTCTTTCGGGAGCCGATCAGGGCGCGATGCTTGGCGCCGTATTGATCTCGCCAGCGCCCTCCGGCTCCTCCTCATGCTCGGGCAGCGCCTCTTCGTGAAGCGGCAGGGCGGCGCCGATCCAGAGCGCGTCTTCGAGATGATCGCGGCGCTGGTTGGCGGTGTTGGGATGAATGAGGATCGAGAGGCCCCGATGGTTCAGCATCAGCCAGGGCACCAGCGTCGCGAACAAGTCCGGGGCGAAGGCGATCTGGAACATCGCTTTCGCATGCGGCCCGACCGGGCGCTCCCACCAGGTCCCGAGGCGCACCGCGAACCGTTCCGCCACCCCCTCCCGCAGTTGCCCGGCCGCCGCCGCCTCGCCCGGGTCGAAATAGACATGGGCGTGGTAGCTGGCGATCTCGGCGACGGGGCGGGTCATGTCAGGCCGCCGTCCGCTCCAGGAAGGCGGCCTCGCGCGCGATGATCGGGGCGAAGCTCGGCCGGGTGAGGATGGTCTCGACATAAGCGAGCACTCTGGGATGCCGGTTCGGGTCGATCGCGACGTTGAGGTGCCTCAGATTGGCGAACGGGCTCGCCACCGAAATGTCGGCCAGCGTCAGCCGGTCCTCGACCAGGAAGCCGCTCGCCGGGATCGCCCCTTCCAGATAATCGAGCAAGGGCGGCAGTTCCTCGCATTCCGCCTTGGCCGCCACCTCCTCGTCTCCCGGCTGGCCGAGAAATCTCGGCGCCACCACTCGGTTGAAGAAGATCTTTCCGCCGCACGCGAACAATATCGTATCGGAATATTCCTCGAACCAGATCGTCCGCGCCCGCGCCCTGGGCTCGGTCGGGATGAGGTTCGGCTCGGGCTTAACCGCCTCCATATAGGCGACGATCGCTGAGGAATCGGAAATGGCGAAATCGCCATCGCGCAGGCCAGGCATCTTGCCGAACGGGCTGGCCTCGATGAATTCGGGATCCCTGTTGCCGAGCCCCGTCGGCTTCAGCTCGACCTCGATCCCCTTCTCGGCGGCGAAGGCGAGCACCTTGCGCACGAACGGTGACAGCGAGGCTCCATAGACGATCATGGCGGCGACTCCTGAGGTCGGTTCCTATCTGCAACGTCTCGTCATTGCGCCTGTCGCGTGCGCGCGGCAAGATAGTCGTGAATCGCGTCGACCTCCCGGTCGGTCAGATGGGCGAGGCTGCCGCGCGCGACCTACCCCATCAGCCGCAGCCATTTCATTCGGCTCTCGCCGGGCAATTCTCGAAATGCCGGGTCAGCAGTCTTCGCCAGGCTCGCGCGCCGCCGTCGCTCACGCCCCTCAGCTGCAGCCGGAAGTCGCGATATTCGGCATGGTTGGGAATGCCCCAGCGGGCTTCGATGATGTGCCCTCCGGCCGCGTCGAACCAAATCGGCCCGCCGCGCGCCCCGAAGGCCGGTCCGCCGACCTGGAAGCGGTGGGCGCGCCGCCCGCCATGCCGTTCCGTACGCACGAAGCGGGCGTCGGCGCGGCCGAGATAGGTGAGGAAGTCGCTCATGTCGGCGCCGACCAGCACGAGCGGCAGCCCGAAGCTGAAATCGGCGCGGCGGTCCGGCCGGTATTGCGCGGTGACGGTCAGACTGGCGAGGTCGTAATCGTAGAGGTGCCAGGGCCGGTCGGGCACCGCCACCGAATCCCGCAAAATGCCCTGCGGCAACGTCACCACCGCGTCGACACGGCGCGCCGTCTGGTCGTAGGTGAGCAGGCCGAACTCCTCATGGCCGGCGCCGGGCCTGAGCCGGCCGGCGACGAGCCGCGTCGCCTCGCCGCGGACGAGGTCGAGCTCGGCGGTGACGAAGGCGGCGTTGCGGCATCGCGTCCGCATCTTGGCGACCTCGATCCGGGTCCGGCTCGCCCGATAGACATAGACCCGCTCCGCCTCGCTGCCGTCGCTGTTGCTGCGCACGTAGGAATAGATGCGCCCGACATAGTCGCGGCCGGCGGCGGGCTGCTCCAGCGCCAACAGGGCGAGGCCGAGGGCGAGCGCCTTCACGCTTTGGCCTCCCCGGCGGTGCCCCGCATCGGCTGGCGCTTCAAGTAGGTGAGGCTGCGCCACAGCCATTCGACCGGCCCGAAGCGGAAATGTCTGAGCCAGAGCGGGCTGATGATCGGCTGCACCACCCAGATCGCGCCGACGACATAATAAAGCTGGTGCCGCTCGAGCCGGCTGTACCAGCCGAGGCCGATGAACAGGTTGCCCCACACCGCGGAGTGGGTGAGATGATTGGTCACCACCAACTGCCAGTCGTCGCCATTGCCCGCCCCCCTGGCGGTGATGTTCTTGCGCCAAAAGCCCGCCTGCGCAAGCGCGCCTGACCGCTCACCGGACCCGGTAATGGTCGGCGAGCCGGTCGAGCGCGATGGCGAGGACGATGCGGCCGGCGCGCGCGGGCCAGCCCAGAGCGCGTTCGGCGTCGCGCATTCCCTCGCCCGCGCAGACCACGCGCCAGAGCACGTCCGCGAGGCCGCCGCCGACCGCCGCGACCGCCTCGTCGAAGCGCCGCCGCGCGGCGATCTGGGCAAGCGTCGGCGCCTCCGCCGCCGGCGCCGCGCGCGCGGTCCTTGCCGGCGGCGGCGCATCCCAGCGCATCGTTACGCGGGGGCCGAGCGCGGCCCTTTCCCAGTCCGCGCGCAAGCTCTCGCCCGCGGCAAATTGCCGCGCATCGACGAAGCCGCGCGCCTTGAGCCAGCCCAGCGGAGATTCCGCCAGATTCATCGTGACCGAGCGAGCCGCCCTGGCGCCGCGCGCGGACCGCTTCCGCCCGTCGCGGGGCAACGGACGCTCGGCGAGCAGCCTGTTCTTTCTGGGGACGGTCGAATCGCGCATCCCCGGTGGCTTGCCATTTGGGTGAAAGTGTAGGAAAGAAGTAACCGGTCCGGTTTGGAGGAAAAGCCATGATCACTCGCATTCGCGATGTCCGCCGCGCCCGCAAGATGACGCTTCAGGACGTCGCCGACCGGTGCCAGCCGCCGACGACTCCGCAGACGATTGGCCGGCTCGAAACCGGCACCCGCACCGTTTCGGTCGGCTGGCTGAACCGCATCGCCAAGGCGCTCGGCGTCGAGGCCTCCGACCTCGTCACCCTGCCAGACCGCGAGGACATTCCCGTGGCCGCGACCCTGGATCATGAAGGCGCCCACGCCCCGCGCCGCGAGGGCGTCGTCATCCCGCCCCAGGCCGCGCCGCGTCTGGTCGCGGTCACCGTCGCATCCTCGTGCGGCGACTATCGCAGCGGCGACGAGATCTGGCTCAACCGGCTCGCGCCCGAGGCCTATGCCGGCGCCCTCAATCGCGACATCCTCGTCCCCCGCCCCGCCGGGCGCTTCCTGTTCGGCCGCCTGATCGGCCGCGAGGACGGAAAACTCCACATCCTCCCCCACGGCGCCGGCCAGCGCCAGACCGTGGTGACGGATCCGCCGTGGGCGGCGGTCGCGGTGAAGCTCATTCGCAGCTTGTAGGCGGGCAGTTCTCGGCCACCCGCCCTCCTTCGCTCCTGTGGAGATGATCAGGTCGCCGTGTCCCCCGGACACGGCTAGGCAGTGCGGAGCACTGCCTACCTGATCATGGTGGGCAGCCTTCGCCGATCATGCAGCCGGGCTTGCCAGCGGAAGCCGCGAAGTGGCGAAGGCTGGTGGGCGCTGACGGGCTCGAACCGCCGACCCTCTCGGTGTAAACGAGATGCTCTACCAACTGAGCTAAGCGCCCTCCGGAGCATTGGCAGGAAAAGTGGGAACGGGTTTTCCGTCCACCAATGCGACCATCGAGGACCCCTCCCTGCCAGCGCGGCGTGCATCGGGCAAGCGTCAGACCGCGGTCGGGCAGATCCGCCGCAGCGCGCGCAGATAGGTGGCGAGCGAGCGAGCCGTGTCGTCGGAGAGCTCGATATAGACGCGCCGCCCGTCCTGCGGATCGGCGGCGCGGACGAAGAGACCGCGGTCGGTCAGCGCCTTGATCCACCGGAGGGCCGTGGTCGCCGGTACCGCCGCCGCGATGCACAGGCTCGAGACCGCGACGCGCTTCTTCTCGAGCCGCGCCGCCATCAGATCGAGCAGCATGTCCCAGGCCGGATCGGCGAACAGGTCGCCGCGGAAATACTGGTCGCGCAGCCGACGGGCGCGGATCATCGCGCGGATGGTGCCGGCGTCGATGCCGGGCTCGTCCGTCTCCCCCTCTTCGGCCGGCCGCGCGGTGGCGGCCGCGGCTTCCTCGTCCGACAAAGAGGCGAGGATCGCCGCAATCCTCCCGACATCCTCGGAGAGCTGGTGGAGGATGACGGCTCCGTGCTCGCGGCCGACATCGTGCAGTCGCGGGGCTGCGGGACGGGCGGCGCGCGCGACTGCCATCAGCCGGTCTGTCTCGCCGGCCTCGCAAAGATGGGCGACGTCCCCGTGCGACACGCGCGCAGCGACGAGATCGATCAGACCGACCGGGGCCGAGACGACGCTCGAGCGCATGCCGGCCTCGGCCTCGCTCTGGACCCAGTCCAGGATCGGAATCAAGGCGTCCGCCCCGGTCTCGCCATCGAGCTCGATCAGCGCCGCGGCATTGGGCACCGAGCGCCGGAACGCCTGCGGATCCGAGCCAAGCAGGGCGGACGAGACGATGCGGCAATCAGCCCTGTGCGCGGTCCGGCGCATGCGCCCAAGCGCCCGCTCAGTATCGGCGAAGAGATGGACGGCCGGAATTTCTCGATATTCGACCATTTCGAGCGCATCATGCGCCAACTTATCGCTCATCGCCAGCACCCCCCGGTACAATCCGAAATGGAGTTTGGCGGAAGCCCAAGTTGGGGGAATTGTTATCGGCTCCACTTCGGAGCCTGTTCGGAAAGGCGAACACCTTCATCTATTTGGCCTTTAGGTGGGATTCCTCCATTTCGGTGGGAATAGGGGCCTCTGCCTCGGGCAGAGGCGATGCGAATGCGCGGGGCGCGATAAAATCCTTAGTCCCGAACATTTTGGCCACCTGTCGGCGAACCTGGTCCATTTCGGATCAAGATCACGCCGGCGGCGACGGGGGCGCCACCTTCAGGCGAAGGTGTCCCTGAGACCCTCTTCCTGAAACGTAAGTTCCTTCACCGCGGTGGCGTTGGCGGCGCCGAACAAGGCCGCGCTAAGGGCGCCCAGCACGGCATCTGACGCCCACCGAAGGAAGATCGTGCTATCGATGACGCCTTGGCTCAGCGCCTCATATTCGTGCACGTCCGCCTGCTGTGCCCGCTCGGAATCGAAGCCGCCTTGAAAGATGGCGGCGAAATATTCTCGCTCGGTTACCAAAGCGGCCAGCAGCGAGAGTGCGAGCAGAAGCAGGAAGAGCACCAGGTAAGCTGTAAACAGCGTCCAGAAGCGGTCCCGGGTCAGGTTCCAGGCCTCGCCGACGACGAAGCGCTTCCGCATCAGCGTGAGGGGAAAGCTGAGCGAAAGCTTGGTGTAGAAAAATGCGCCCAGCGCCAGCGTTACCCCCCCCATGACCAGCAGCGCCGCGCCGGTGCCGGCTGTTCCGGCCAGGATCGCAGCGAAGATGCCGATCACGAACAGCGCGATAAAGGTCCCCACCATGTAGAGGAGTGCGAGCAGGAACAGCCGAACTTCGTCCATGCCGAGCCGAAGCGCGCCGGGCCCGCCTTCCCCGGGTCGCAGCACCGCGCGCAGCACCGCCGCGCAGACGATCATCGTCACCAGCAGGGCCACGACGCTCAGCGCCATCCCCTGAGAAATGAGCGACCAGCTCGCGGACGCTTCCGACGCGCCTGCCGCCCGCGCGTCGACCTGCCCCTTGATCATCGCCACGGTCGCGAAGCTCATCGCAACGGACAGCGCCAGATAGATGATCATCCAGATCAGGACCGCGCCCGGCCTGGCCCGCAATATTCGGAACGCGCCTTCGAGGATGGAACCGACGCTCACTCCCTTGCCCTCCCTAGCCCAGCGACTTCACGATCTCCTCGACCATCTTCTTGGCGTCGGCCAGCAGCATCATCGTGTTGTCGCGGTAGAAGAGCTCGTTGTCGACGCCGGCATAACCGACCCCACCCATCGAGCGCTTCACGAACAGCACCGTCTTGGCCTTCTCCACGTCGAGCACGGGCATGCCGTAGATGGGCGAAGTCTTGTCGGTCTTGGCGGCGGGGTTGGTGACGTCGTTGGCGCCGATCACGAAGGCGACGTCGGCTCTGGCGAACTCGGCGTTGATGTCCTCGAGCTCGAACACCTCGTCATAGGGCACGTTTGCTTCGGCGAGCAGAACGTTCATATGGCCGGGCATGCGGCCCGCCACCGGGTGGATGGCATATTTGACCTCGACTCCGGCATGTTTGAGCACGTCGCCCATTTCCCTGAGCGCATGTTGCGCCTGCGCGACCGCCATGCCGTAGCCCGGGGCGATGATGACGAGTTCGGCCTGCTTCATCAGGAAGGCGGCGTCCTCGGCCGAGCCGCGCTTCCAGGGCCGGTCGATCGCGTCGCCGCCCGCCGCCGCCGCCTCGCCGCCGCCGAAGCCGCCGGCGATCACCGAGATGAAGCTGCGGTTCATCGCCCGGCACATGATGTAGGAAAGGATCGCGCCCGAGCTGCCGACCAAAGCGCCGGTGATGATCATCGCGCTGTTGTGCAGGGTGAAGCCCATCGCCGCCGCCGCCCAGCCCGAATAGGAGTTGAGCATGGAGATGACGACCGGCATGTCGGCCCCGCCGATCGGGATGATGAGCAGGAAGCCGATGGCGAAGCTGAGCGCCGTCACCGTCCAGAAGATCCACGGGCTCTGGTCCTGCGTGAAATAGCCGATCAGGCCAAGGATCGCGACCAGGGTGCCGAGGTTGATCACGTGCCGCATCGGCAGCATGATCGGCTTGCCCGACATGTTGCCGTTCAACTTGAGGAAGGCGATCACCGAGCCGGAAAAGGTGATCGCGCCGATCGCGACGCCGAGCCCCATCTCGATCCGGCTGTTGAGGTGGATGATGCCGTCGGAACCCGCAATTGCGAACGCCTGCGGATTGAGGAAGGCGCCGGCGCCGACCAGCACCGCCGCCATGCCGACAAGGCTGTGGAAGGCCGCGACCAGCTGCGGCATCGAGGTCATCGCGATCCGCCGCGCGGTGACGATGCCGATCACGGCGCCGACCAGGATCGCGCCCAGAATCTGGCCCGCCACGGTCCAGTCGATATTGTCCAATAGCCCCGCCCCGGGGCCCTCGGGGCCGAACGGGCGGTAGTGGACGAGCGTCGTGACGACGGCGAGCGTCATCCCGAACATGCCGAAGCGGTTGCCGGTGCGCGAGCTTGCCGGGCTCGACAGCCCGCGCAGGGCGAGAATGAAGCATATGCCCGCGACCAGATAGGCGAGCAGCACCCAGGCGGGCGTGGCCGGCCCGTGCTCCATCAGCGCGGCTCCTTCTTCTTGTACATTGCGAGCATGCGCTGCGTCACCGCGAAGCCGCCGAAGATGTTGATGCTCGCCATCACCACCGCCGCGAGCCCGAGCCATTTCGCGAGCGGCGCGCCGGTCGCCGCCGCCGCGATCAGCGCGCCGACGATGATCACCGAGGAGATGGCGTTGGTCACCGCCATCAGCGGCGTGTGCAAGGCCGGCGTCACCGACCAGACCACGAAATAGCCCACGAAGCAGGCCAGCACGAAGATCGACAGGATCGAGATGAAGTCCATCAGCTTTCCCCCTCGGCTGCCAGGCGGAGCCGGATTTCGAGCAGCCGCAGCATTCGCGTGTAGCGGGTGCGCCATTGCGGGTCGGGCACGTCGCCGCAGGCCACGCGCGGGGCGTAGACCGCCCGCGCCCGGTCCATCGCCTCGGCGCCGTAGCGCTGCGTCAGCGCGTAGCTCACCGCGCCTTGCCGGGCGCTGAAATCATGATCCCAGTCGGCGGTGATCCGGCTGGGGTCGCGGCCGAAGCAATAGGCTTCCTGATCGATCGCGGCGCGAGCGAAGACGTGCATCGAGCCGTAGACCGAAAGGTCGTTCGCCCGCGTCCATCCCGTGCCCGGCGCGGTCGAGCAGGCCGCGAGCATCAGCAGCAGCGCCGCCGTCGCCGCCCAGGCCCTCATCGCCGGGTTCCAGCCAAATGCATCTCAAGCTCGCTCAGCGCATTGTCATAGCCGTTCAGGATAACTCCCCTCCGGCAATCATCATCGTAGCCATCGGGCCTGTGTTCGGCGCCCGAATGGGGCAGGACCGGCCCCGACAAAGCGACCACCCGCCGTTCAACCGCATCATAGCGCGCATCCAGCGCCCGCGTGCGCTCGGGCTGAGCGCCTATGCAACCCTGCCGTGCCGCCACGTATTGAAAATGCTGGAGCCGATAGAAAAGAAAACGCGCGACCCTCTCATGATAAGCCGCCTGTTCGGCGACTGATCTGTCCATTTGCCCGGGAGGCGTAGCCGGCGCCTGCGCCAGGAGCCCCAGGAGTAAAGCCGCGATCATCCCAACAGCCTCTCATGGACGACCTTGCCGCCCTGGGTGAGCTTGACGCCCTTCACGATCTCGTCGTCGGCGGGGAAGACCGGCGCCTTCGTCTCCGCATCCCAGAAGGCGGAGAGGAAATTGTAGATGTTGCGCGAGAAGAGCGCCGAGGTGTCGGCGGCGAGCCGGCTCGGCACGTTGCGGTGGCCGACGATCTTGACGCCGTGCTTGACCACGACCTCGCCCGCCACCGCGCCTTCGACATTGCCGCCCTGCTCGACCGCCAGGTCGACGATGACGCTCCCCGGCTTCATCGTCGCGATCTGCGCGTCGGAGATGAGCCGGGGCGCCGGCCGGCCGGGGATGAGCGCGGTGGTGATAACCAGATCCTGTTTGGCGATATGGGCGGAGACCAGCTCGGCCTGCGCCGCCTTGTAATCGTCCGACATCTCGGTCGCATAGCCGCCGGCGCCCTCGCCCTCGATTCCTGCCACAGTCTCGACGAAGATCGGCTTGGCGCCCAACGACATTATCTGCTCTTTGGTCGCCGAGCGGACGTCGGTCGCCGACACCTGGGCGCCCAGCCGCCGCGCGGTCGCGATCGCCTGCAGGCCGGCGACGCCGACGCCCATCACGAACAATTTGGCCGCGGCCACCGTCCCGGCCGCAGTCATCATCATCGGAAAGGCGCGGCCATATTCAGAAGCGCCGTCGAGCACCGCCTTGTAGCCGGCCAGGTTCGCCTGGCTGGACAATATGTCCATCGATTGGGCGCGGGTGATGCGCGGCATGAATTCGAGCGCCAGCGCCTCGATGCCGGCCTCGGCATATTCGTCGACACGGTCGCGCTGCCCGAACGGATTGAGCGAGGCGACGAGCCACGCGCCCTTCTTCACGCCAGCGAGCGACTTGGGATCGGGGCCCTGCACGGCGAGCACGGCACCGGCATCCTTGAGAACGGCCGCGCGGGCGCCGACCAATGCGCCCGCCGCCTCATAATCCGCATCGGCGATGGAGGCGCCCTCGCCCGCGCCGGTCTCGACCGCGACATCGGCGCCGAGCCCGACATATTTCTTCACCGTCTCCGGCGTCGCCGCGACCCGAAGCTCGCCTGCTTCCGCTTCCTTCAGGACCGCGATCTTCACCCGCGCCGCTCCGGCGAGGACGGTACCCGCTCGCGGGTGCTTTCGCCCGGCCCAACCTCGCTGCTTCGGTCGACAGCCGCGGCCATCATCGTCCCCCTTGTCGCTGACGGCAGACCTTCTAACGCCGACTGTAGCGCAGGGAAAGCGGCCTTGGGCTGCGTTCGATGTGCGACCTAGCAGCGGCGCAGCGTCTCCGAGCCCTGGCCGGGCGCCGACATGGTCATGGTCGTCGAATCGATCTGGAGCACGGTCACGATGCGCGAATCGCCGCCCGGGGACGTCATCGTCATCTGGCTGCCGATCAGCCGGTAGGTTCCATATCGGTTGGACGACATCGCCCAGGAGCTAGACCCGAAGGTGATTGAATCCGCCCCGCTGCACCAGCGTCCGTACAGCCAGGAACCAGGCGTCGCCGCAGTCGAGCCCGTGCCCCGGTTCGGCCAGGCCGTGGTGCCGGACGAGCGCGGGCCGGTGGAGGACGACGGCGGCCATTCATCGGAGAATGGGTCGCTGTCGCGGCGGCCGAAGACGCCGGTGAGATAGAGGATGAGCACGATGACGAGGACCGCCGCCAGGCCCACCGCAATCAGAATGAGCGGCTTGGAGGAACTGCCCGCGGGCGGCGCGGGAGCACCCGCGGGCGCCGGCGCGGGTGCGGCGCCCGGTTGGGCCTGCGGCGGCAGCGGCGGCGGGAGCGGAGGCGGAGCGACGGCGGCCGGGGCAGGCCCGGACGCGGGAGACTTGGCCAGGGAGGGCGGGGCCGGAGGGGGCTCGACGGAAGCCGGCTCGGGTGGAACGGGCGCAGGCGGGACCTGCTCGATCGCGGGCTCGGCCGGGACGGGAGGAGGCGCGGCAGGCGCGGGTGGCTGGGCCGGCGCCGCCAGCGGCACACTGGGGGGCGGCACCGGGTCCCCGTAAGCCAGCGGCCAAGCGGGATCGGGGCGGCCGGAAGACGTGGTCGTCCCGATGGGGATGCCGAACAAAGGTTTCATGTTGCCGATCATCAGGTGCACGCCGACCTCGCCGGCGGCGCCGAAGCCGTCATACCAATCCTGATTCGGGATCGGCATCAGCCCGGCATGGCTCGTGTCGATATCGGCCAGGCGAACGCCGAACAGCGCTATGCCCGCCTGCCGCGCCTGTTCGATATCCTCCAGGATGCTCGTGGAATGGGACAGCGCGGGGCTGACCAGCACCGCGACCGCGCCCGCGCGGCTGAGCGCCTCGGCCATATATTTGCCGCGGTCGGCGCCCGGCCGCGCGTCCCGCCCCTCGAACCAGGTCGAATAGCCGTGCCGCTCGAGATCCTCGGCGAGGATCCGGGCATAGGGCGAGTCGCCCGGCGTGTAGCTGATGAGGACGTGCTTATCGGTCGCCATGGCCGCTCCCCCCTATATTGCCGCCCCCGCGGCCGATGATTCGCCTCTCGAACGCCTAGCTCGGTATGGCCTCGTTGCGATCTGTGCCGCCTGCGGGCACCGCCCTCATTCCCTGCGGAACCGCATCCTCGCGTGAAATCCGCTCAGTTGGAAATGATCAGGATGACGATGAAGCCGGTGATCAGGCTCACTATCGTCCCCCACTTCATCATGAAGAGGAATCGGCCGTAGCTCGATTCATGCGCCCGGAATTCCTTGGCGTCGCCTTCAACTGCCATGTCGCGCGTCCTCCTGCTTTGGGCCGCTCCTAGCAAGGCGGCGGGAGGGAGGGCAAGGCGCGATAGCGGGCTCGGGGGCGTTTGCGGATTGCTCGTGCCGAAGGCTCCGGCATCGCGCTCCGGCCGCGGCTGCTGCGGCAGGCCCCCTTAAGGCCCCCTTTACCCATCTGCGCTATCCCGCCTGTCCCGGAATGAGAAGGATGAGAATGCGGGCGGATCCCAATCGTTGCCTGTTGCTGATCGATGACGAGCCCGCGCAGCGCCGGCTGGTCACCGCCATAGGCGCGCGTGCCGGCTGGTGGGTGCGCGGCGCCTCCGATTTCGACGCCGCCGAAAAGATGTTCGAGGATCCGCAGGAGCCCAAGTTCGACGCGATCCTGCTCGATCACTGGCTGCCCGGCGAGGAGGGCACCGCACTCATCCGCCGCATCCGCGCGACCCGGCCCGATCTGCCCTTGCTCGTCCTCACCGCACAGAACGACGTTCACGTCGCGGTCGACGCGATGCGCGCCGGTGCCAGCGACTTCGTCGTCAAGCCGCTCGCGCCCGACCGGCTGCTCGCTGCCCTGAACACCGCGACCGACCGCCGCAAGGCCACGGGCGAGCTGCGCCCGCTCTCCGAGAAGATCAGCAAGACAATGGGCTTCGAGGAGATCGTCGGCTCGGCGCCCAAGTTCCGCTCGGCCCTCGCCATCGCCGCCAAGGCCGCCCGCGCCCGGGTTTCCGTGCTGATCGAAGGCGAGAGCGGCTCCGGCAAGGAGATCATCGCCCACGCAATCCACGCCGCCTCTCCGCGCGGCAAGAAGCTGCTGCACATCGTCAATTGCGGCGCGATCCCCTCCAATCTCGTCGAATCGGTGCTGTTCGGCCATGAGAAAGGCGCCTTCACCGGCGCCTTCGACCGCCATATCGGCCGCTTCGAAGATGCCGACGGATCGACCATCTTCCTCGACGAGGTCGGCGAGCTTCCGCTCGACACCCAGGTCAAATTGCTCCGCGTCCTCGAATCCGGCGAAATCCGGCGCGTCGGCAGCCGCATCACCCAGAGCGTCGACGTGCGCATCATCGCGGCCACCAACCGCCGCCTCGCCGAGGAGGTCGCCGCCGGCCGCTTCCGCGAGGACCTCTATTACCGGCTGAACGTCGTCCACGTTCCGATCCCGCCGTTGAGGGATCGCCAGAGCGACATTCCCGCGCTTGCCCGCCACCTGCTCTCGCGCATCGCCGAGCAGCCGGGGATGCGGCATCTGTCGATCACCGACGACGGCCTCGCTATCCTCCTCTCCTACGGCTGGCCCGGCAACGTCCGCCAGCTCCAGAACGCGCTGTTCCGCGCGGCGGTGCTCTGCGACAGCGACGCCCTCACTGCCGGCGATTTTCCCCACATCGCCAACGAGGCCGCCTGCGGCAGACGAGTCGACGATTATCATGCCAAGCCGCTCAACGGCCAATCCGCCACCTCGGCAATGGCCCACGGCCCCGGCGTCACGCTCTACGCCTCCGACGGCAATCTGCGCCCGCTCGAGGAGATCGAGGCCGACGTCATCCGCCTCGCCATCGGGCATTATCGCGGCCGCATGACCGAAGTCGCGCGACGGCTGGGAATCGGCCGTTCGACGCTTTACCGCAAGCTCGGCGAGCTCGGCATCGGCGACATCGCGGCGTAGCTTGGCGCGCCGGGCGCTGCTAAGCCCGCCCGATGTCCGACTTCACCGATGCCATCGTCCTCGTCACCGGCGCTGCCTCCGGCATCGGCGCCGCGGTCGCCACGCAGATCGCCAATGAGGGCGCGCGCAAGCTGATCCTCATCGACATGGATGAGGATCGCCTGCGCGATTTCGCCTTCTCCTTGCCATGCGAGCGGCAGGTGCTGATCGGCGACGTCACCGACGAGCAGCTCTGGGCCGACGCCGACCTTACCGGCCTGACGCACGCGGTTGTCAATGCCGGCATCGGCGCCGGCGGCGCGATCGAAGACCTCGCCTTCGCCGAATGGCGCCGCGTGCTTTCGATCAACCTCGACGGCGCCTTTCTCACCCTCCAGGCCGCGATGCGAGCGATCCGCTCGACCGGCGGCGGCGGCATCGTCCTCACCGCCTCGGCGGCGGGGGTGAAGGCCGAGGCCGGCATCGCCGCCTACGGCGCCTCCAAGGCGGCGGTAATCCACCTCGCCCGCATCGCCGCCAAGGAGGGCGCGTCGGCGAACATCCGCGTCAACGCGATCGCGCCGGGCGGAGTCGAGACGGCGATCTGGACCGGCCTCCCCTTCTTCCAGGACCTGATCGAATCGACCGGCAGCGAGGAGGCCGCCTACAAGGCTATGGCGTCGGTCTCGACCCCGCTCGGCCGCTACGCCAGCCCCGAGGAGATCGCCGGGCAGATCGCCTTCCTCCTCTCCGAGCGCGCCGCCTACATGACCGGCGCCTGCCTGGTCAGCGATGGCGGCTATTCGCTCTAGCCTGCTCATCCTCCTCGCGCTGGCTGGCTGCGGACCTGCGGCACAGGGGCCCGACTCCCACACCCCGGTCGCCGCGCCGGCATGCGAGCGCCGCGACTTTGAAGGCTCGGCCTTCACGATCTGCCGCTACGACCGCCGCCGCGACGAGATCGCCCTGTTCCTCGATGGCCGCGATGGCCGCCTGCGCAGCCTCGCCGCGCTCGAGCGGGAGTTGGGTCCGCGCGCCCGCCGCCTGCGCTTCGCGATGAACGCGGGCATGTATGACGAGGCGGGCGGCCCGATTGGTCTCTATGTCGCCCAGGGGCGCGAGCGCCACGCGATCAACCGCCGCCCGGGCGCCGGCAATTTCCACCTGCTCCCCAACGGCGTCCTGACGATCGACGCCGGGGGCCGCGTCGCCATCCTTCCCGCCGCCCGCTACGATCCCGCCTCGCGCCCGCATTGGGCGACGCAATCCGGGCCGATGCTGGTGATCGACGGCGCGCTCCACCCCGCCGTCCAGCCCAACGGCCCCTCGCTCCACGTCCGCAACGGCGTCTGCACCGTCGACGAGAACGTCGCCTGGTTCGCCATTTCCGAAGGGCCGGTCTCCTTCGGACGCCTCGCCCGCTTGCTGCGCGACGCGCTCGGCTGCCGCAACGCGCTCTATCTCGACGGCTCGGTCTCGAGCCTTTGGGACCGGCCGGCCGGGCGCCGCGACGGCTATTCGGAACTCGGCCCGCTCGTGGCCGTGTTTACGAAAGTGGAGAAGGGCCGATGACCTTCAAGGGTAGCTGCCGCGGCCGGCCTGAAGGAACGGACTCCCGCCGGGTTGCGCCAGTTCGGCACAAGGCCTCGCGGCCGTTGGACCTTGGCGCCGCCCTGCCCTAGTTCACGCTCGAAGACTATGCGCCCTCTACCTGCCTTGCTGCGCGCCGTCGCGCTCACCGCCTGCCTGGCGACGGCCGCATGCTTCGGCGCGCAGTCGCCGCGGGATCCGCCGAGGCAGGCCACGGTCGCTCAGGCACCCTTTTCTCCAGGACCGCTCAAGCTCGATCCCGAAATCATCTCCTTCTATGCCGAACGCGACCTGCAGCCGGTCTGGGTACAGGGCTCGGCCCTCGATCCCGGCGCCGACATCCTCCTTCGAGTGCTGCCGCCCAACCCCGAGCTGGCCGCCGCCGTGCGCGCCGCGCGCGCGGCCGATCCGCGCGCCCTTGCCCGGGCCGACCTCCTCCTCACCCGCGCCTTCGTCGCCGAGGTCCGGGAGCGCCGCCGCCCAGCCGAGCGCAGCCGAATGCGCTACATCGATGCGGGCCTCGCGCCCGAGCCGGCCTCCGACCGCGACACGCTCTACGCGCTCGCCGCCGCCCCCTCGCTCGCCGACCACGTCCGTTCGGCGCTGCGCCGCAATCCCGCTTTTGACGGCCTGAGGCGCGGGCTCGCCGCCTATCGCGCGCGCTGGTCGCGGTTGCCGCAGATCCAGGTGGCGGCGGGCCGCGCCGATCTGCTCCGCCAGCGGCTCGGCGGCGGCAATATCGAGGCCGCCCTGCGTGCGTTCCAGAAGGTACATGGCCTTGCCGTCACTGGCCGGGCCGACCGCGCCACCATCGCCGCGCTCAACCGCGGCGCCGCGCATTACGAACGGCTGATCCTCGCCAATATCGAGCGCGCCCGCGCCATCCCGGCGGCGCCCGGCGGGCGATACGTCCTCGTCGATACCGCTTCGGCGCGGCTGTTCATGATCGAGGATGGGATGATCCGCGACTCGATGCGGGTGATCGTCGGCAAGCGCGACATGCCGACGCCCGAAATGGCCGGCCTGATCCGCTACGCGGCCCTGAACCCTTATTGGAACCTGCCGCCCGATCTGATCCGCAAGCGCGCCCGCGCGGCCTTACGGAACCCGCGCGCGATCGCCGCCGAGCGGCTGCAGGTGCTGTCCGACTGGTCCGACGAAGCGCGGGTGCTTCAGCCGGGGAAGGTGAACTGGGCGGCGGTGGCGGCGGGCCGCACCTTCGTCAACCTGCGCCAGCTCCCGGGCCCGCAGAACATGATGGGCCGGGTCAAATATATGCTCCCCAACGAACTCGGCGTCTATCTGCACGACACGCCCAATCGCGACCTCTTCGCCGGCGCCGACCGCCGCCAGAGCTCGGGCTGCATCCGCCTCGAGGACGCGCAGAGGCTGGGCCGCTGGCTGTTCGGCGGCGCGATGCCCCGCGCCACGGGCGCTCCGGAGCAGCAGGTCGATCTGCCCGAGCCGGTCCCCGTCTACATCACCTATCTGACCGCGCTCCCGACCGCCGATGGCGTCGTCTTCCTGGCAGACAGCTACAATCGCGATGCTAGGGCGGCGTCAGCGCCGCGTCGCGCAGCCCGCGCCACACGCGCAACGCCTGCAGCGTCTCGGCCACGTCGTGGACGCGCAGCAGCTGCACGCCCTGCTCCGCGGCCTTCAGCGCGAAAGCCAGCGAACCGCCGAGCCTGAGGTCCGCCGGGGCCTCGTTCGATAAGGCGCCGATCGTCCGCTTGCGGCTGGCGCCGAGCATGATCGGGCAGCCGAGCCCATGCAACAGGGCGAGGCCGTTCATAAGATCGAGATTGTGCTGGACGTTCTTGCCGAAGCCGAAGCCGGGATCGAGGATGATCCGCTCCCGCGCGATTCCCGCCGCCACCGCCGCGTCGATCCTCGCCTCCAGCCAGTCATGGACTTCGAGGATGACCGGCCGCTCGTAGCGCGGATCGTCCTGCATCGTCTCCGGAGCGCCCTGGTGGTGCATCAGCACGACCGGGCAGCCCGCCTTGGCGACGACCTCGATCGCGCGCGGATCCCAGGTCAGGGCCGAGACGTCGTTGACCAGGGCGGCGCCGGCGGCGAGCGCCTGCTCCATCACCGGGGCCTTGCGCGTGTCGATCGACACCGCATGGCCCGCCGCCGCGAGCCTTCTCACTACAGGCAGCACCCGTGCCGCCTCGTCGCCCTCCCAGACCGGCTTCGCCCCGGGGCGGGTCGATTCGCCGCCGACGTCGATGATCGCGGCGCCGGCCGTCGCCATCTCGTGGCCCGCCGCGACCGCTTCTTCCTCGCCGGCATGCGCGCCGCCGTCGGAAAAGCTGTCGGGCGTCACGTTGACGATGCCAAGGACTTGCGGCTGATCGAGGCGGACCGTCCGTTCGCTAAGCGTCAGCGGCGCCCGCGGCGACGTCAGCCGCGCCCAGATCGCCAGCCCCGCCTCGTCGAGCCGCGCCTCGATCCCCGCGACGGGCACCAGCTCCGTGCCATTGGGGCCAGTCATCTCGACTTGGGAGAAGAATTGCAGCCCGCCCGCCAGCCGCGCGACTTTGCCGTCATGGCCGAACGGCGCATCGACGAATCCGGTGGGGCGAAGGTAGGTTCGTTCTGTCATCGTCGCCCCTTACTGTCATTCCAGCGAAAGCTGGAATCTCTCTTTCCTTGAAAGAACAAGTGGGATCCCAGCTTTCGCTGGGCTGACGGGAGAAGGTTCAGGTCTGGGCTGCGAGATAGTCCTGCCGCAAGGTGTCCAGCGGCACCAGCCTCCCGTCCCGCTCGACATGCCAGAAAGTCCAGCCGTTACACGCGGGCGCGCCCTGGACCGCGGCCCCGATCTTGTGGATCGAGCCCTGCCGCCCCTCATGCTCGATCGAGGCGTCGGCGAGGACGCGGGCGCTCCAGCGGCGCCTGGTGTCGGTGAGCAGCGCGCCGGGCTGGATGATCCCGCTCTCGATCAGGGTGCCGAACGGCAATTTGGGCTGGGTGGCGCGCGAGGCCATCACCTTCATCGCGCTCTCGTCGAGCTCGAGC
The DNA here is from genome assembly GCA_035629975.1 of Allosphingosinicella sp. Lineage (GTDB taxonomy): Bacteria > Pseudomonadota > Alphaproteobacteria > Sphingomonadales > Sphingomonadaceae > Allosphingosinicella. Next base: position 81,635 of record DASQLN010000024.1, read on the forward strand.
GTCGAATCGATCCGCGCGCGGGCGACGCGGATGTAGCGGCTCTCGCGCTCGATCCCGATCCACTTGCGGCCCAGCCGCCGCGCCACCGCGCCGGTCGTGCCGGTGCCGAAGAAGGGATCCAGCACGACGTCGCCCTTGTTGGTGCAGGCGAGCAGCACCCGGTAGAGCAGGGCCTCGGGCTTTTGGGTCGGATGCGCCTTGAGGCCGCCGTCCTTGACCCGCTCGGCCCCCGCGCAGATCGGCAGAACCCAGTCCGAGCGCATCTGCAATTCGTCGTTCAAGGCCTTCATCGCGCGATAGTTGAACGTGTAGCGGCTGTCCTCGCTCCGGCTCGCCCAGATCAGTGTCTCATGGGCGTTGGTGAAGCGAGTGCCGCGGAAATTGGGCATCGGGTTCGATTTGCGCCAGACGATGTCGTTGAGGATCCAATAGCCCTGGTCCTGCAACGCCGCGCCGACGCGGAAGATATTGTGGTAGGAGCCGATCACCCAGAGCGTGCCATCGGGCTTGAGAATGCGCCGCGCCTGCGCGAGCCATGCGCGGGTGAAGGCGTCGTAGCATTCGAACGTGTCGAACTTGTCCCAATCGTCGTCGACCGCGTCGACTCGCCCGCCCTCGGGCCGGAAGAGGTCCCCGCCCAATTGCAGGTTGTAGGGCGGATCGGCGAAGATCATGTCGATCGAAGCTTCGGGCAGGCGCGCCATGGCGGCGACGCAATCGTCCTGGATGATCTGGCCGAGCGGCAGATCGGGCGCCGGTTCCGCCCCCTTTTTCGACCGCAAGACCGCGCCCAATCGCCCCATCACGCTCATTCAATCCGCCCCCGGCAATAAGGCCGCCATGCTGAGTCACCCGGACTCATCGGTCAAGTTCAGAGACTTGCACGATATGGTTAACGCTCCGTTGAGGTGCGCGGGAACGAAAGGAGTCTGGCGCTACATCTTGTGGTGCCGACCAAGGTTCAGACTCAATCTGAAGTGGGTGTGGCGCGAAAGACTCAACTGCCTCACCTAGTTGGGCGAACCGCCCGGGCGGGTGATTTTCGCGCAATCACCCATCTGGGCGATATCCGCCGCCTGCGCTCCAGTCTAACGATCTCGCTCCCCTTTTGGAGTCGCAGCTCATGAAAATCGCTCACATCCTCCTGTCCGGGCTCATGCTGGTCGCGGCAACGCAGCCCCCGCCCCCGGCGGCGACAAGCCAGATGGCGCTCGGCAATTTCTCGGTCAGCCTGAACGTCAGGGACATCGGCGCCTCCAAGGCCTTTTACGAAAAGCTCGGCTTCGTCCAGGTTGCCGGCGACGGCCGCGGCTGGGCTGTCATGAAGAACGGCGCCACCAAAGTCGGCCTCTTCCAGGGCATGTTTCCGCGAAACATGCTCACCTTCAACCCGGGCTGGGACCAGGACGGCCGGCCGACCGGCGCGTTCGAGGACATCCGCAGCCTCCAGCGGCGCCTGCGGGCGGCCGGCCTCGACGTGGGCGCGGCGATCGGCAGCGCCAGCGGTCCGGCAAGCTTCATGCTGACCGACCCGGACGGCAACCCGATCCTGTTCGACCAGCACCGCTAGAGCGGCGCTCACTCCGCCGCGAGCAGCTCCAGCTCCAGCTGCATCCGCGCGCGCACGGGGGCGAAGCTTCGGCGATGCAGCGGCGTCGGGCCGAGCGCCTTCAATGCCCTGATATGCTCGGGCGTCGGATAGCCCTTGTTGGTCTCCCAGCCATAGCCGGGATGGTCCAGCGCATGCTCCGCCATGATCGCGTCGCGGGTGACCTTGGCGACGATCGAGGCGGCGGCGATCGAGCGGCATTTGGTGTCGCCGGCGACGATGGCGAACGAGGGCCGCTCCCAGCGCGGGCAGCGATTGCCGTCGACCAGCACCATCGCGGGATCGAGCCCGAGCGCGTCGACCGCGCGGCTCATCGCAAGCATCCGCGCCCAATAGATGTTCAATGAATCGATCTCCTCGACGCTGGCGATGCCGACGCCGATTACCGCCACCCTGTAGAGCCGCGCGCAGATCGCCTCGCGCGTCGCCGCCGGCAGCACCTTGCTGTCGTCGATGCCTCTTGGAAAGCGATTGCGGTCCAGCACCACCGCGGCGGCGACCACGGGCCCCGCGAGCGGCGCGCAGCCCGCCTCGTCGACGCCCGCGACCGGATCCGGATGAATCTTCTCCAGCTTGAAGCAGGGCCGCGCCATGCGCACCAGCCTAGGAATCCCCGCCCCGTCATTCCAGCGAAAGCTGGAATCTCACTTATCTTTGTTGTGGATAAGCTCGAACGGGACAAGACCCAGCGCATGGCCCAGCGGCCCGTGCCCCCCGCCGAGTCCCGGTGCCTCGAGGATCGCGATCCGCACGAAGCTCACCGCCTGCTCGAACGCCTTCTCGATGTCCAAGCCGTTGCCCAGCCCCGTGGCGAGGGCGCTGGCGAGCGTGCAGCCGGTGCCGTGCGTATCGCTCGTTTCGAAGCGCTTGCCGCGCAATTCGCGGATCGGGCCCGACGGCGAGAGCAGCCGGTCGACCACCTCATCGCCCTCGGCATGGCCCCCCTTGGCGAGCAGGTGGCAGCCATGGGCCAGCACCGCCGCCTCACCGCCGAGCGCCGCCAATTCCGGAATGTTCGGAGTCACCACCGAGGCGATCCGCATCAGCCGCTCGAAGGCGGCGATGGTCGCCGCGTCGGCGAGCACGGCACCTGAGGTCGCGACCATCACCGGATCGAACACGATCGGCACCGCCAGCTCTTCGAGCCGGTCCACGACCGCCAGCGCCGCCTCAGCGGAGCCGATCATCCCGATCTTCACCGCGTCGACGCCGATATCGCTGACCACGGAGTCGATCTGCGCCACTACCATCGCCGCCGGCACCGGCATCGCCGCCTGGACGCCCAAAGTGTTCTGCGCGGTGATCGCGGTGATCGCGGTCATGGCGTGGCCGCCGAGCATGGTCACGGTCTTGATGTCGGCCTGGATGCCGGCTCCGCCGCCGCTATCCGAGCCCGCGATGATCAGGATGCGGGGGGTGGTCATCCTAGGAGTCGTTCGTCCCGAGCATCGTCGAGGGGCGCTCGTATGACTCCGTGCCAGCGCCCCTCGACTTCGCTCGGGACGAACGGACTGGGGGATGAGATCTCATTGAGGCCCCTTTCGCTCCGTCGAAGGCGGATATTTCTCCAGCAAATGCGCCGGCCGGATCGGCCTTGGCTCGAAGCTTCCGCCGCAATTGGGACAGATACCGCCCAGCGGCCCCTCGACGCAGCCCGCGCAGAAGGTGCATTCGAAAGTGCAGATGCGCGCCTCCGCGTTGTCCGGCGGCAGGTCCCGCCCACACCGCTCGCAGTCCGGCCTCAGCGCCAGCATCAGGCCGCCTTCACCGCGGCGCAAATCTCGTCGACCACCGCCTCGACCAGGGCCTGGTCCTCGCCCTCCGCCATCACCCTCACGACCGGCTCGGTCCCCGAATTGCGGATCACCAGCCGGCCCGTGTCGCCGAGCCGCGCCTCGCCGTCGGCGATCGCCTTCTTGACAGCTTCGCTCTCCAGCGGTGCGCCGCCGGTGAAGCGGACGCTCTTCAGCAGCTGCGGCAGCGGCTCGAACAGGCTCAGCAGCTCGCTCGCCGGCCGGTCCTGCGCGACCAGCTCGGCCAATATCTGCAGGCCGGCCACCAGCCCGTCGCCGGTCGTGCCATATTCGGATAGGATGATGTGGCCGGATTGCTCGCCGCCGACATTATAGCCCTTGGCCCGCATCGTCTCGAGCACATAGCGGTCGCCCACCTGGGTGCGCTCGAGCTTAAGCCCCTTGCCGCCGAGGAACCGTTCGAGCCCGAGATTGGACATCACGGTCGAGACCAGGCCGCCGCCGCGCAGGCGGCCGCGCTTGTGCCAGGACGAGCCGATCAGCGCCATCAGCTGGTCGCCGTCCACCGTCTCGCCTTCCTCGTCGACGACGATCAGCCGGTCGGCGTCGCCGTCGAGCGCGAGGCCGATATCGGCGCCGCTATCGATCACGCTGCGCTTCAGGAGCCCGGGGTCGGTCGAGCCGCAGCCGTCGTTGATGTTGAGGCCGTTGGGCGAAACGCCGATCGCCACCACCTCCGCGCCCAGCTCCCACAGCGCCGAGGGGGCGACGTCGTAGGCGGCGCCGTTCGCGCAATCGACGACGACCTTGAGCCCGTCGAGCCGCAAATGCTTTGGGAAGGTCAGCTTGGCGGCGTGGATATAGCGGCCCCGCGCGTCCTCGATCCGGCGCGCGCGCCCGATCTGCTCGGCCGGGACCAGCCGCGGATCCTTCTCGAGCAGGGCCTCGATCGCCAGTTCGTCCTTGTCGGAGAGCTTGTACCCGTCGGGCCCGAACAATTTGATGCCATTGTCTACATACTTGTTGTGGCTGGCCGAGATCATCACCCCCAAGTCCGCGCGCATCGAATGGGTGAGCATGGCGACCGCCGGAGTCGGCACCGGCCCGACCATCACCACGTCCATGCCGACGCTGGTGAAGCCGGAGATCAAGGCGGTCTCCATCATATAGCCGGAGAGCCGCGTATCCTTGCCGATCACCACCCGGTGCCGATGGTCGCCGCGCTGGAAATGCGCGCCCGCCGCCTGGCCGATCCTTTGCGCCATCGCCGCGGTCATCGGCGCCTCGTTGGTCCGGCCCCTGATCCCGTCCGTGCCGAAGAATTTACGCGTCATCTGGAGGTTTGCCCCGACTTTTCCCTTGCCGTGCGTTGGACGGCCATGAAGAAAGGGCCTGATAGCGCCATAAGTCAGGAAGGGCGACGCTTTTGAAACTCTCCCTACGGAAGCGGATTTCCCAGCCGGCCCGGATATTGCTCGCTCTGGTGTTCGGGCTTGGCGCCGGGATTGCCAGCGTCGCCGCGGGCGGCGCCTGGATCGAGGGCGCCATCGCCACCGCCGAGCCGATCGGCGGGATGTGGCTCAACGCGCTGCAGATGACGATCGTGCCTCTGGTGGTCTCGCTGCTGATCACCGGCATCGCCGCTTCCGCCGAGGCGGCGCGGGCGAGCCGGCTCGCCACCCGCGCCCTGATCCTGTTCGTGGCCCTGCTGTGGATCTCCTCGATCATGGCCGCTTTGCTGACGCCCTTGCTGCTGGGCTGGTTCCCGCTCCCCGCCGAATCGGCGGAGGCCCTGCGCGGCGCGCTCGCCACCGCCGCGCCGGTCGGCGATGCGCCCGGATTCGGGGATTTCCTGCGCTCGATCGTTCCGACCAACCCGATCGCGGCAGCGTCGGAGAGCGCGATCCTGCCCCTGATCGTCTTCGTCGTCGTCTTCGCCTTCGCGATGATGCGCCTGCCGGAGGGACCGCGCAAGACGCTGACCGGTTTCTTCCAGGCGGTCGCCGACACCATGCTGATCGTTATCGGCTGGGTATTGTGGATCGGCCCGATCGGGGTCTTCGCGCTTGCCTATGTGGTCGGCGCGCGGGCCGGGGCGACCGCGTTCGGCGCCCTCCTCCACTACGTGCTCATCGTCGTCGCGGTCGGCTCGGTGATGTGGCTGGCGGCCTGGCCGCTGGCCTGGTTCGGCGCCAGGATCTCGCCCTTGCGCTTCACCAGGGCCGTGGCCGCGAGCCAGGCGATGGCCTTCTCCACCCAATCCTCCCTGGCCTGCCTGCCCGCCATGCTGCGCGCCAACGCCAAATTGGGCGTGCCGGTCGAGGCTTCGGGAGTCACCCTGCCGATGGCGGTCGCCATCTTCCGCGCCACCGGTCCCGCCATGAACCTCGCCGTCGCCATCTACATCGCCTACCTGATGGGAACGCCGCTGACCCCATTGGTGCTGGCGTTCGGAGTCGCCGCCGCCGCGATGACGACGATGGGAGCGGTCGGCATTCCCGGGCAAGCGAGCTTCGTCACCTCGATCGCGCCGATCTGCCTCGCCATGGGCGTGCCGATCGCGCCGCTCGCCATCCTCATCGCGATCGAAGTCATCCCCGACCTGATGCGCACGATGGGCAATGTCAGCATGGACGTCGCCGCGACCACGGTGATCTCGAAGCGCTCCGGCTTCGAAGAGGACGAGGCGACGAGCGAGGAAGACCGGCTGCTGATGGAGAAGGTGTGAGCCGGGCCCTGCGCACCAGCATCGCCTGCGCGCTGATCTGCGGGCCGGCCGTGCTCGTGCTGGAACTGGTGCGCCGCGCTGGCACGCTCGGGGAGGTCCTGGGCTGGATCGACGATGCGATCGGCGCCTTTGTGCTGGTCGGCGCGGCGCTGCTGGCCTTGCGCGGCCGGCCCGGTCCGCTCGCTCTGGCCTGGGCGTTCGCGGCCGGCCAGATGACGATGAGCCTGCTCGGCCAGCTCGGCCATGCCGGCCCGGATCCTTCGGGACAGCCCGGCTGGGTGGTCGTCGCGGTCAAGGCGCTGCTGCTCGCCGGCGCCGCGGCGCTCGCTTTTTCGACCCTGCGCCACGCATATCAGGAGACGAAGTCATGAAATATCGCACGCTCGGCCAGGGCCTCGAGGTCTCCGCGCTCGGCATCGGCTGCATGCCGATGGTCGCCGGCGGCAACATCGTCTACGGCCAGGCCACCGACGATGAATCGATCGCCACCATCCACCGCGCCATCGATCTCGGCATGACCTTCTTCGACACCGCCGAAATGTACGGGCCGTTCGCCAACGAGACCTTGCTCGGCAAGGCGATAAAGGGGAGGCGCGAGGGCCTGGTCATCGCCACCAAATTCGCCTTGCGCTGGAACGGCGATCAGATGACCGGGCTCGACGGCAGCCCGGAAAATGCGCGGCGCGCCTGCGAAGGTTCATTGCAGCGGCTCGGCATCGACACGATCGACCTCTTCTACCAGCACCGCGTCGATCCCAATGTCCCGATCGAGGAGACGGTCGGCGGCATGGCCGAATTGGTGAAGGAGGGGAAGGTCCGCCACATCGCGCTTTCCGAAGCCGGCCCGGAGACGATCCGCCGCGCCGCCGCGGTTCATCCCATCTGCGCGCTCCAGTCCGAATATTCGCTCTGGGAGCGCGACGTGGAGGACGAAATTCTCCCCGTGTGCCGCGAATTGGGGATCGGCTTCGTTCCCTACAGCCCGCTGGGCCGCGGCTTCCTCACCGGCCAGTTCAAGAGCAAGGCCGATCTGCCCGCCGACGACTGGCGCCACAACGACCCGCGTTATTCCGACGAGAATTGGGACTCGAACCTCAAGGTCGTCGAGACGATCCGCGCCGTCGCCGACCGGCACGGGGTCAGCCTCGCCCAGGTCGCGCTCGCCTGGCTGCTCGCGCAGGGCGAGGACATCGTCCCCATCCCCGGCGTCAAACGCCGCGCGACGCTGGAGGACAGCGCGGGCGCCGTCGATCTGAAGCTCAGCGCGAACGACCTCGTTGCGCTGGAGGCGGCACGGGCGGTTTCCGGCGCGCGCTACAGCGTCGAGGGAATGAAAAGGGTCAGAATCTAGCGCCTCAGCGCGGATCGTAGGCGTGCGGGAGCGCGCCTTCCTGCGGCTGGCGGTAGCGGTCGCGCACGCACGTCTGGTGGTTTTCGAGGCTTTGGCGGACGCCGTCGATCCAGACTGCCTCGAGCTCGAACGGGTCGCCGTCGTCGATCTGGAACTGTAGGCGGCGGACCTCGAAGCGCTGCAGGCCGCCAGCGCGGATTCGAGCGCACGCTATGGTCCGGAGGGGATGAAAGGGTCGAGATTCCAACCCTAGTTAAAGAGCTCGCTGTGTGAGCCTAGCCGGGCGAGGGAGAGTACGTCCTTACCGATCTTCTCGTAGATCAGCACGAGATTGGGACGAACATGACAGTCGCGAAAGCCCTTCCACTCGCCGGTCAGCGCGTGATCACGCAGGCGATCAGGCAGCGCAGTATCGGCGGCGAGCACCTCGAGTACGGGGAGAAGGTCGTCGTCCAGCTGTGGGTCGGTCTTCTTCTCGCGCTTGTAATCACGCTTGAAGCGCGTCGTCCGTTCGATCGCACGCATCACGCGCCCTCCGGCTCATCTTCCGACGGCGGAGGGGGCGGAGGGACCGGCATCCCCGGCGCGGGCTGCTCGGGCACCACAGCGACCGCTTTCGGCGAGATGGGCGTCCAAGGTATGGTCATGTCGGTCGCACCGACTTCAAGTGCCGTTTCGATCAGCGCGTTGTAGCTGGCGGCCGTAAGGCCGGGAGTCCTGATGTGATGGTGCCAGCGCAGGATGTAGTGCGGGTTCCAGATGATCGCGTGTCCCAACGGCCCCGAGCGACCGGCGGCGACATCGATGAACTCCAGTTCCCGCAGCGTCTTGATACGGGTCGCCCAGGTGTACTCGCCGCGCTGGCCGCCGAAACCCGAGGCATGGGCGAGGTCGCCGGGCTTGTTGAGCACGACGAAGCTGTTGTCCCAGGTGTTGCACCACAGGGCCAGGTAGGTGGAGGAGACGGGCGCGCCCTTCGTCATCTCGTCCATGATCTTGAGTATCAGGGGCATGGTCTTCGGGATCGTGGTGAAACCGCGATGGGCCTTGCGATTCCAGAGCCACGCCTCCCTGTTCGGCCAGTGCAGATCGCGCAGAGCCTGCTGCTTCTTTGCGATCGCGCTGGCTTCGCGAACTGTAGCCATATTGATATCCTTCGTTCTTAGGGAACCTTCCTCAGCGCCAGGATGCAATATGCACAATAAAATGAAATAGAACAAAGACTTAGGTATTTTACTGATGCAGCACGTGTTGCAGGCTTAACGCCACTCTCGCCCTCAACTTGTATGTCCTGCTCGTAGCACCCATAAGCAAGATGCAATGGATGTTTCAAGGCACTGCCAAATATCCTTTTAGGGTCAATGGGTTACGAACATGGCGGCAGTCCTCATATTGCTCCATGTCCTGACGCGTCCTGCCTGTGCTCCACGTCCTAGCAGGGATGGTCCAGGAAGGGGTACGGGCCTTGACGGTGAGGCCTCAACCTCTCATTTAGAATTTGTAGCTACAATGTGGCTCCTTACGCGGAAGAGATACCATTATGTCAGCTGCCGAGGTTGTTCGTGCCCGGATTGATCCTGACCTCAAGAGGGAAGCAACTGCGGTCCTGTCGGAAATGGGATTGTCGGTATCGGACGCAATTCGCATGATGCTGGTGCGCGTAGCGGCGGAGCATGCCCTTCCCTTCGAAGTCCGCTCGCCGAACAAGGAAACCAAGGCGGCGATGCGCGCTGCCCGGAAGGGCGACGTTGCACGCTTCGACAGCGTGGCCGCGCTGATGGCCGATCTGAACGACGACGAGAAATAGAAGCGGACCGAAGGCTCCCGGACAAAGCTCGCCGACCAAGCCAGCCGCCGAACCCCTGCCCTACGCCCCGCCCCTACCGCCGCTCATAAGCGTGCGGCAGCGCGCCTTCCTGCGGCTGGCGGTAGCGGTCGCGCAAGCGGGTCTGGCGGTTCTCGAGGCTTTGGCGGACGCCGTCTATCCAGACCGCCTCGACCCCGGTGGCGAGCTCGAGCGGATCGCCGTCCCAGATCACCACGTCGCCGCGCCGGCCGGGCCTCAGCGAGCCGATCTCTCCGCCCATGCCGAGCGCCTCGGCGGGTGCCGAGCTGATCGCTGCGAAGGCCTGGCTCCAGGTCAGGCCGGTGGCGCCCGGAATCCGCCCGACGGCGACCAGATTGCCCGCATATTGAGTGACCAGCCGCACCTGGCGCGCCTCGTCGTCGTTGATCATGCCGATGGCGACGGGAATGCCTGCCGCGCGCATCCGGCCGACATTGGACTGGGTCGCGGAGAGCTGCTCGAAGGTCGCAGGAAGGTCGTTCAGCGCATTGGCGATGACCGGCACGCGCGCCGCGAGGATCTGCGCCGCCACCCGCCAGCCCTCGGTCGCGCCGACCAGCACGATTCGGAGGTTCGGGAATTCGCGCTTCAGCGCCAGCACCTGGAGGATGTCGCTCGCCCGCTCGACATGGACGAGCAGCAATTGCCGGCCCTGCAGCACCGGCACCAGCGCTGCGGCGTCGAAGCGGGTCAGCAGGACATCGTCGGACCTTTGCGTGCCCGGCAGCAGATACGGATTTTCCGGCATGTCCTCGGGCGGCGCGACATTGGCCGCCCGCCCCTGCCCGCGCGCGCCGATCGGCAGCCGCAGGTCGCGCGCTTCCCTCAGCGCGCTCCTGAGCAGCACGTGGGCGGAGGCGCGGCTGCCGCCGGCGTCGCCCGCGCCTTCCTCGCCCAGCTCGATATATTGGAAGGCGCGCGCGCGGGTGATCGGTTGCATGTCGCCGCCGAGATCGATCACCGCCCCCTGGCCTGCGAAGATGCTGCGCGCGGTCGAGGGCGAGACCACGGCGCGGGTGACGCCGGCGGCGCGGCTCACCGCGATCGCGCTCGCCTCCGGGTTGATCGCCGGCGCGACGTCGATCGCCGCGCTGAACGGCGAGGAGGCGGCCTGGACGTCGTTGGTCGCGTCGACCGCGTCGACTTCGAGCAGGCCGATCCGCGAGAAGCCGGCGACGACGCCCGCCGTCACCCATTTGCCGCGCGCGTCGACGACCTGCACGCCCGCGGGCACCGCGACGTTGGCGCCCGCGGCGACCACGCGCCCGTCGCGGATCAAGACGGTGCCGCCGTCGATCGGCTCCGTGCCGTCGCCGATGACGACGCGGCCGCCGGTGATCGCGACGGTCTGGGCGGCGGCGGGGAGTGCGGCGAACACAGCCGCCAAAACGCTCAAGCCCGCCAACAACCTCGTTCGTCCCGAGCGTAGTCGAGGGGCGCCCGTGATGAGTCCGTGCCAGCGCCCCTCGACTTCGCTCGGGACGAACGGCTTCTGGTTCTTGATCCGAGGCCGCATCATTTCACGTCTCCCTCGCCCGGCTGGCCGAGCTCGAAGTCGCTGACCGGCCGGAGCCTCGGATCGTTCATGTCGTAGAGCAGGGCGCCGTCGATCCAGACCTGCTGCGGTCTCGTATAGACGCTGAACGGATTGCCGTTCCACAGCACGACGTCGGCGCGCTTGCCTGTGCGCAAGGACCCGGTCTGGTCGGCGATGCCGAGCGCATTGGCCGGGTTGATCGCCAGCCAGCGCCAGGCGACCTCGTCGGCGATCTGAAGCCCCATCCGGCGGCCGTCGGCGAGCGCCTTGGCCGCTTCCTGGTTAAGGCGCTGGATGCCGTTGGCGTCGTCCGAATGGACGATCGCGCAGGCGCCGGAATTGTGGACGAGCGGGATGTTCTCGTTGATCGCGTCATAGGCCTCCATCTTGAAGCCCCACCAGTCCGCCCACATCGCCGCGCAGCTATTCGCTCCACGCAGCAGATCGGCGATCTTGTAGGCCTCGACCGCGTGGTGGAAGCTGGCGATGCGGAAGCCAAATTCGCGCGCCATGTCGAGCATGATCGCCATCTCGTCGGCGCGGTAGCAATGATTGTGGACCAGGACCCGCCCCTCCAGCGCCTCGACCAGGGTGTCGAGTTGGAAGTCGCGCGGCGTATTGGCATCGCGGGCGCGCCGCTCGCGATATTCCACCGCGCGCTGCCAGGTCGCCCGCATCACCGCGACATTGCCCATGCGGGTCTGCGGCATGGTGTTGCGATTGCCGTAGACGCGCTTCGGATTCTCGCCGCAGGCGAGCTTGAGGCCCCGCGGCGCGCCCGGGAAGCGCATCTGCTGCATGGTCCGCCCAGGCACGTTGCGCACTGTGACGCCGCGCCCGCCGAACAGGTTCGCGGAGCCGGGCAGGATCTGCAGCGTGGTGATGCCGCCATTGGCGAGCGCCCGGGAAAAGCCCGGATCCTGCGGCCACACGCTGTGCTCGGCCCAGACCTCGGAGCGGACCGGATTGGTCGCTTCGTTGCCGTCGCTATGCGCATCGACGCCGGGGCTCGGATAGTCGCCGAGGTGGGAGTGGACGTCGATCACGCCCGGCGTCACCCAGCGGCCGCGCCCGTCCACGCGGGTGGCGCCTTCGGGGACCGGCGTGTCGGGGCCGCCGACCGCCTGGACGCGGCCCTCGACCATGACGATGGTGCCATTCTCGATGCGGCCGCCTTCGCCGTCATAGATGGTGGCGCCGGTGATCGCCGTCGGCACGCCTCCATAGGGGCGGTAGGTCGAGGGATATGGATCGTCCGGCGGCACGTAGCGCGGCCGGGCGGACGACTCGGCCGCGGGGGACGAGGTTTGCGGCCTCGCCCCCTGATTGGCACATCCGAAGAGCAAGGCCGCGGCGGCGGCCGCCGCCACGCCGCCCCGCATCAGCGCTCTCCGTCCGAATCGTCCGGCTTGGCCCGCGGCGGAGAAGCCGGGCGGGTCACTCCGGCCCGGGTCTCGCCCCCGGTATGCGTGCCTGCGGCGGCCGGCTCGGCGAGCGCGCTCTGGCCGGCCAGGCTGTGATCGACCTCGTCGCTCAGCGTCTCGAGGTGCATCCAGCGCTTGAGCCAGGGCGACAGGAGCACGAGCGTCACGCCGATGCCGAGGCCGACCCAGCCGATCGTCTGGAACACGCTGGCATAGTTGCTGAGCTGCTGGGCCGGATCGACGACCACGCCGGCGACCGTCGCGGACGCGGTCTTCTGCGCGATCAGTCCGGCCACGGTGTGGGCCAGCGCCGAGCTCAGGAACCAGACCCCCATCATCAGCCCGACCACGCGGGCGACGCTGAGCCGGGTGATCATCGAGAGGCCGACCGGCGACAGGCACAATTCGCCGGTGGTATGGATGAAATAAGCCAGGAACAGCCAGATCAGCGGCACCCGATAGTCGGCGCCGGTGAAATAGGTGATGCCCACCACCAGCACCAGGAAGCCCAGGCCGGCCTGGGCGATGCCGAGCCCGAACTTGACCGGCGTCGAGGGTTCGAGCCCCTTCCTGCACAGCCAGGTCCAGAGGCCCGCGAACACCGGACCGAGCAGGACGATCAGGCCGGGATTGAACAATTGGGTCTGCCCCGGATTAATGTCGAACAGCCCGAACACGCTCATCTCGCTATTCTGGTCGGCATAGAGCGTCAGCGAGCTGCCTGCCTGCTCGAACAGGGTCCAGAACAGGACGGAGAAGATGATCAGGATCAGGGCGACGAACATCCGCGCCCGCTCGTGACCGTGCAGCACGGTGCCGACCCAGATGAACATCGCCAGGAAGATCAGCGGCGCGCCGATCGACAGGGCGGTTGTGACGATCTCATGCTGGCCGACCAGGAGCCAGGCCGGGATCACGCAGATCAACCCGATCACATAGATCAGCCATTCGAGGTTGAGCGGTCCGGCGATCGGGCGCTTCAGCTTCTCGGGGACGGGCGGCTCGGCCTTGCCGTAGAGATATTTCTGGCCCCAGAGGAAGGTCAGCAGCCCGGCCAGCATGCCGATGCCGGCGAGCCCGAATCCGTATCGCCAGCCGTAAGTGAAGCCGAGCCAGGTGCAAAGGGCGGTCGCAAGCACCGAGCCCAGGTTGATTCCCATATAGAATATGGTGAACGCCTGGTCTCGCCTCAGGTCGGTCTTGGCGTAGAGAGCGCCGACGATGGTCGAGATATTGGCCTTGAGGAAGCCGACCCCGACGATGATCAGGCCGAGCGAGAGGAACAGGATCTGGGTGTAGAAGGTGTCGCGCTCGACCCGAGTCGTATAGGCGTTGGTGGCCACGGTCGCGGGCAGGCCGAGCGCCGCGCCGCCTTCGTTGACCTGCATCGCCTCGCCGGTGAACTTGATCGTCGCGCGGCGGCCGTCCGGGTGGACCAGGTAGAGCGGCCGGTCGGGCCCGCGTCCCTCGGCCTCGACCGTATATTCGATCCCGGCCACGGTCAGCCGCTGAGTGGATCCAGAGCCCTCGAAGGCCATTCCGAAATGGCCGGCCACCAGCAGCAGCGCGCCGATCGTCACCGCCTTGCGCGAGCCGAGATAGCGGTCGGCGATCAAGCCGCCCAGCACGGGCATCAGATAGACCAGCGAGCCGTAGGCCGCGTAGATTCCGTTCGCGACCGTCGTCTCGAAGAGGAAATGCTGCACCAGGTAGAGCGTGAGCATCGCGCGCATGCCGTAGAAGGAGAAGCGCTCCCACATCTCGGTGACGAACAGGACCGCCAGCCCCTTCGGGTGGCCGAAGAAGGCGCGGTCGTCGGCCGGTGCGGGCGGGGACGGATTGGCGATGCTGGCCATCGGGCATAACTCCCTGAAGCAATTCGAGCAGCCGCTGTCGTCGCGGCCTTGGAGGCGCGGCACACTAACGGGTGAATCTCACTTGTGAAGCGGGATTGTGACGCTTCTCGCGGCCTGTTAGCGGCGGCCCATGTTCAATGACCTCACCTCCGCTTTGTCGCTGCTCAATACTCGCCGTTCGGGCCGGCCCCGCGATCTCGTCGCGCCCGGGCCGAGCGCGGCCGGGCTTCGCGACATTTTCGCAATCGCCATGCGCACGCCCGATCATGGCAAGCTCCATCCCTGGCGCTTCGTGCATGTCCCGCAGGACAAGCGCGATGCTCTCGCCGCGTTGCTCGACCGCGCCTACCGGGCCGACGATCCGGCGCCGGGCAGGCTCGCGATCGAGGCCAATGAGCGCTTCGCCCGGCAGGCTCCGGAGCTGATCGTCGCTCTCTCCAGCCCGGCGCCGGACCACAAGATTCCGGTCTGGGAGCAGGAGCTCAGCTGCGGTGCCGCCTGCATGAACCTCGTCCTGGCCGCCCACGCGCATGGTTTCGCCGCGGGCTGGGTGACGGGCTGGGCCGCTTATTCGCCTCAGGTGCTCGCCGCCTTCGGCGCGCCGCACGAGCGGATCGCGGGCTTCATCTTCGTCGGCACGCCGGGCGCTGCGCTCGAGGAAAGGCTTCGGCCCGAGCCCGGCGAGGTGGTCTCCGAATGGGCCCCGCCGCGCCCAGAAAGCGCTTGACCAGCCAAGTGTATTAGTACACCATCACGCCTATGAACGAAGACCGGCCCGTTTACCTTCGCCTGCGCGACAATATCGCCGCCATGATCCTCGAGGGCCGCGTTCGCGACGGCGATCCGCTCCCCTCGGTGCGCAGCCTCGCCGCCGATTACGGCGCCAATCCGCTGACCGTTGCCAAGGCCTATCAGACCTTCCAGGAGGAGGGGCTGGTGCTGGTCAAGCGCGGCGTCGGCATGTTCGTCGCGCCTTTGGCGGCCGAACGGCTCCGCGCCACCGAGCGCAAGGACTTCCTCGAAAATCGCTGGCCGGGCATCGTCTCGCACATGCGCCGGCTTGGGCTCGACGCCGAAGAGCTGGTCGACCGCGCGCTCGCCTGAATCGGAGCCGCCCCGCGCGCAGGCCCCCGGGCCTGCGGCGCGGAGCAGGCCGATCGGCCGACGGGTCGGCCCGGGGCCGAACACGATCGACGGCGAGGCACAATGGTGCCTTGCCAGCTCAGTCCCCGCTAATCTCCGGAACTCATCGACCAACATGACATATCGCGCGACGAGCGTTGTTGTCCCGAAACGACCCCCAAAGTAATGCCTGGGGAGCCGGCAGAGACGCCGGATCGAAAGGACCGCCATGCACCCGTTTCGCGCCTTCCTGTTGTCGATGACCGCCGGCCTCGCCGCGCTCACCGCCGGCCACGGGCTGGTCTCGAGCATGGCGCCGGCGCCCGATGCCCGCATCGGTGTGGGACCGCTCCAGATCCCCACCGCCTGAGTCCGGGCTGCGCGCCGCGCGGGCCAGCGGCGCCTTGATTTGCCCGGCGCCGTGGCGCACCATGATCCTTGCGCGCGGAAGAGGGAGATGGGGATGCGCCTGTTGGGCTCTGCTGGCCTCGCCGCGCTGCTGCTGGCCGGCTGCGCGACGGCGCATGAAGACCATGGCCCGGCCGGAGTCCCTTATGCCTGCGAAGAGGGCGGCGATGCGCGCGTGGTCTATTGGGCCGGGGGCGCGTCCACCGCGTCGCGCGCGCGCGTCACGCATGCCGGCCAGGTCCATGAGCTGACCGCGGCTCCGGCCGAATATGGCCTGCGCTACGTCGGTCCCGAGGGCGCAGAGGTGATCGTAACCTGGTCGGTAAACGGTGAGACCGCTTCCCTCTCGACGATCGCGCGCGATGCGCCCGCCGACGCGGTTCCGCGCGAGATCGGCTGCCCGCGGCGCCGGGACGGCGGTGGCGAGGCCGCGCCCGCGCATGCGGACGACTCGCCGGACCATCACTGATCGCTCCACTGTGGCACATTTGCCGCACAACGGCGCCCGTTCGGCGCCAGGGCGTTGACTATCCGTGTCAATTCGCTGCTTGCTTCCTATCTGGGGGCAGGAATCATCTGGGCGCGGAGCGGGTCGGGCCACGCAATGAAGGCATTTGGATTGAGGTTGTCGGCCGGCGCGGTGGGCGCGTTGCTGCTGCTCGCGGGCGCGGCCGCCGCGCGCGCGCAGGACAATAGCGCTGCTCCCGCCAATCCGCCGCCCACGATCGGCCCGCCGCAGCTTCGAGACTTTTCGATCCAGCCGCGCCAGCGGATCGTCACCCAGCCCGCGCCGCCCCAGGCGCAGCCGCCCGTCATCGTCGCGCCCTCACCCGTCACCACGTCGCCGCAACAGCGCAGCCCCGCGGCCCGGCCGGCACCCGCGGCGGGCCGGCCCGCCGCCGCGCCTCCGGTCCGGCAGGACGGGGCAGCGCCGCGGTCCGCGCCGCTTGCACCGGTCGATGCCGCGCCGCAGGCCCAGCCCGCTCCCGAGACACCCGCCTCGACGCGCACGCCGGCGCCGCCCGCGCCGCAAGCCAGCGCCTTTCCCTGGGCCTACGCCATTCCAGCCGCCTTGCTCGCCTTGCTCGCGCTCGCCTTCATCCGGCGGCGGCGGCGCGGTGCCGCGATCGGCGAAGCGGTCGCATCGGTCGCGCCCGAAGTCTCCGCGCGCGCCGCTGTCGGCGCGCGGCCCGAGCCGGTGCCGCGCCCGTGGCTCGGGCTCGAGCTCAAGGCCGAACGCCTCGCCTCGACCGAGGCGGAGTGCGTCGTCCAGTTCGACCTCGAGATCGTCAACAGCGGCACAGCGCCGGCGCGCAACCTCAGGATCGACGTCAAGATGTTCAACGCGGGCCAGGAGCAGGACAAGGAGATCGGGGCCTTCTTCCGCGTCGCCGGGCGCGAGACCACCAAATGCAGCCTGCCGGGAATCCGGCCCGACACGACCGTGGCGATCCGCGGCGAGGTCGCCATGTCGCGGGCGGACATGCGCGCCGTCGTGCTCGAGAACAAATATCTGTTCATCCCGGTGATCGCGGTCAACGCGCTCTACGACTGGGGCGACGGCCGCACCGGCCAGACCTCCAAATCCTATGTCGTCGGCCGCGAGCTCGAGCAGCCGAGCGCGAAGATGGGCGCCTTCCGCGTCGATCAGGGCCCGCGCATCTGGCGCACCGTCGGCCAGCGCCAGCACAAATTGGCGCGGCGGGTCTGAGCGGAATAATCCCCCTCCCCCATCGAGGGGGAGGGTTCAGGCTCTGAGCGCGTCTTCGTCCGCCGAATAGAGAATCTCCGCGCTTGCCGTCGCGGCCGCGGCGAGGCCGCCGGCTTCGGGGACGAGCTGGTCGAGATAGAAGCGCGCCGCCGCCCGCTTCATGCTCGCGAATGCCGGATCGCCCTCATGGCTCTCGATCGCCGCGAGCTGCCTGGCCAGAAGCCAGCCGCTCACCGCGACCGAGACCATGGTCAGGAACGGATATGAGGCGGCGAGCCGGTCTTCCGGATCGGACACCAGCAGATGCGCGGCGATCGTCTCGATATCGTCGACAAGCCCGATGAGGTTTGCCTCGCCGCCCACCTCGGCCCTTATCTCCGCGAGCAGGCGGGCGAGCACGCCGCCGCCCTCCAGCCCAAGCTTGCGCCCGACCAGATCGGCCGCCTGGATGCCGTTCGTGCCTTCGTAGATAGGCGAGATGCGGGCGTCGCGATAATGCTGGGCGGCGCCCGTTTCCTCGACATAGCCCATGCCGCCATGGATCTGGATGCCGAGGCTGGTCACCTCGACACCGACATCGGTGCCGTAGGCCTTGACGAGCGGCGTCAGCAGGTCCGCCCGCGCCTTGGCCGCCGCGTCGCCGAGGCTGGCCCGGTCGGTTTGCCCGGCGCAATAATAAGCGAGCGCGCGAGCGCCTTGCGTCAGCGCCTTCATTCGCAGGAGCATCCGCCGCACATCGGGAAACTCGACGATCCGCGCCGGCCGTCCCTCGCGGCTGCCCTGCACCCGCTCCAGCGCATAGGCCACGGCCTGCTGCGTCGCCCGCTCGGCGATCGAGACCCCCTGCAGGCCGACATTGAGGCGCGCGTTGTTCATCATCGTGAACATCGCGGCCATGCCCTTATTTTCCTCGCCGATCAGCCACCCCGTGGCGCCGCCCTCGTCGCCATAGGCCATGACGCAGGTTGGCGAGGCGTGGATGCCGAGCTTGTGCTCGATCGACACGCAGCGGACGTCGTTCCTGGTCCCGTCGGCAAGGATCTTGGGAACGAGGAAGAGCGAGATACCGCGCGTGCCCTGCGGCGCGTCCGGCAGGCGGGCGAGCACGAGATGGACGATATTGTCGGCGAGGTCGTGCTCCCCGAAGGTGATGAAGATTTTCTGGCCGATGATCCTGTAGCTGCCGTCCGCCGCGGGCACGGCGCGGGTCTTGAGCGCGCCGACGTCGGAGCCGGCCTGCGATTCGGTGAGGTTCATCGTCCCGGTCCATTCGCCGGTGATGATCTTCGGCAGCCAGGCGGCCTGCAATTCCGGCGAGCCGTGATGCCTGAGTGCCTCCACCGCGCCCGGCGTCAGCATCATCACCAGCGAGAAGCCCATATTGGCCGAGCCCAGATCCTCCATCAGCACGGTGGCAAGGATCAGCGGCAGGCCCTGGCCGCCATGTTCGGGAGGCCCGGCCAGGGTGCCCCAGCCGCCATCGACATAGGCCTGGTAGGCCTTGCGGAAGCCCGGTGGCATGGTCACGCCCTCGGCCGACCATTTGGCGCCGACCTCGTCGCCGATCCGGTTCAGCGGAGCGAACTCGCCCGCGGCGAACTGGCCGGCGCCCTCGACGATGGCGTCGACCAGCTCCCGGTCGTCGACGAGGTCGGCGATGCAGACGACATGCTCGAGCAGGAATTTCTGTTCTTGCGTGGGCGGCGTGTAGGTCATGCAAGGTCCCGGAAGGTTGCGCTGCGGAAGGGCCGGCTATAGCGCGGCGCGGTGAGCGCGCAAAACACCCGCGTCCTGCCTTACGGGCCCGAGGCGATCGCCGAGGCGGCGCGGCTGATCGCGGCGGGGGAAATCGTCGCGATGCCGACCGAGACCGTCTACGGCCTTGCCGCCGACGCCGCCAATGGCGAGGCGGTCGCGCGCATCTACGAGGCCAAGGGAAGGCCGGCGTTCAACCCGCTCATCGTCCATGTGAAGGATGTCGCGCACGCGGCTCAAATCGGAGTGTTCGATGCGGACGCGCTGACTTTGGCCGAACGTCACTGGCCCGGTCCGCTGACCCTCGTCCTGCCGCTGCGCGAAGGCGCGGCCATCGCCTCCCTGGTCACCGCAGGCCTGCCGACGGTGGCGATCCGCTCCCCCGCCCATCCGGCGATGCAGGCGCTGCTGGAGGCGGTCGGCAGGCCGCTCGCGGCCCCTTCCGCCAATGCCAGCGGCCGGATCAGCCCGACCCGCGCGGCGCATGTGCTTGCCGGTCTCGGCGGCCGCATCCCGCTGATCGTCGATGCCGGCCCCACCGCCCACGGCCTCGAATCGACCATCGTCGCGCTGACCGGCGGCCCGCCCCGCCTGCTCCGGCCCGGCCCGGTCGATCTCGGCCTGCCGGCGGTGGAGGCGAGCCGGATCGAATCGCCTGGTCAGCTTCGCAGCCATTACGCCCCGACCAAGCCCCTGCGGCTCGACGTGGCCGACAGCCGCCGCGACGAATGGCTGATCGGGTTCGGCGCGGTGACCGGCGAGGCCACCCTGAGCGCTTCGGGCGATCTAATAGAAGCGGCCGCCAACTTGTTCGAAAGGCTGCACGAGGCCGAAGCGGCGGCCGCGCCCCGCATCGCCGTCGCCCCGATACCCGACACGGGCCTCGGCGCCGCGATGAACGATCGCCTGCGACGCGCAGCCGCGCCCGCCTAGCCGGTCTCGTCGAAGCCGCGCCGCGAAACTCTGCGGAGTTACGGGGACACTATACTTAATTGCGTCGCGGCGACGGGCACGGCGACCCGATACATTGCGGCATAGTGAATTAAGTATAGTGTCCCCGTAATAGTAATAGCACCCGGCTGCGCCGCGCCGCGGCCCCGCGCTTCTAGGCGGTCTCGTCGGCCTTCAGCCGCGCCGCGAAGCTCTTGCGCAATTTCTGGAGCTTGGGCGGGATGATTGCGAGGCAATAGGGATTGCGGCGGCCTTCGGTCTCCCAATAATCCTGGTGATAGTCCTCGGCCGGCCACCAGGTCCCGGGCGGCTCGATCGTGGTGACGATCGGCGCCGGCCAGGCGGTGGCCGCGCGTTCGAGCCCGCGCCGCGCCGCTTCCTCCTGGCCTTCGCTCAGCGGGAAGATGGCCGAGCGATACTGGGTGCCGACGTCGTTGCCCTGGCGGTTGAGCTGGGTCGGATCGTGGGTTGCGAAGTGGATGTCGAGCAGGTCGTCATAGGAGACTTGCGCCGGATCGAAGGTCACCCGGATCGCCTCGGCATGGCCGGTATCGCCGCCGCAGACCTCGCGGTAGGTCGGCCGTTCGACATGGCCTCCGATATAGCCGCTCTCGACCGCGCCGACGCCGATCAAATCCTTGAACACCGCCTCGGTGCACCAGAAGCATCCGCCCGCCAGGATCGCCTGTTCTTCGGCCACTCGTCGCCTCCTTTCCAGCTCGGGCAAGATAGGGGCTCCAGCGCGCAGTTAAAGCCGGGGCGCCTTCTGCGGGTCTTGGGTGCGCCGCCGTGCGCGCGGCAGAGTGAAGATGAAGGCGGCGCCGCCGCCCTTGCGGTTTTCGGCCCTGATCGCGCCGCCATGCGCTTCGACGATGGTGCGGCTGATCGGCAGCCCCAGGCCCATGCCGCCGCTCTTGGTGGTCATGAACTCGGAGAACAGGCTCTCCAGATGCTCGGCCGCGATCCCGGCGCCGGTGTCGGCGACCTCGATCTCGACCATCGCATCGGCAGCGCGCGTCGCGATCACCACCTCGCGCTCGGCGCTCCCCGCCATCGCCTCGACCGCGTTGCGGACGAGGTTGATCAGCACTTGCTGGATCTGGATCCGGTCGACGCGGACCCAGGCGCCCTTCGGGTCGAGGTCGAGGCGGTGACGGACGCCCAATGCGCCCTCGTCGACGAAGGCCAGCACGCAGGCCTCCTCGATCAGCTGCGGCAGATGCTCGGCCCCGACCGAGACCTTGCCGCGCGACACCATGTCCCTGAGCCGGCGCAGGATCTCACCGGCGCGCAGCGCGGCCGCCTCGGCCCCGTCGAGCGCATCGACAAGCACGGATCGCGGCATGTCCGGATTGTCGGCGATCCGCTTGGAGCCGCTGATGAAGTTGCTGAGCGCCGCGAGCGGCTGATTGAGCTCGTGGGCGAGCGTCGAGGCCATCGTCCCCATCGCGGAGAGCCGGGAGACGTGAATCAGTTCGGCCTGCATGCGCCGGATCTCGGCTTCGGCGCGATGCCGCTCGGTCAGATCCGACATCGCGCCGACTGCGCGCACCGCGCGCCCCTCCGCATCCCGGATGATGAACCCGCGGTCGAGCACATCGGCAAAGCTGCCGTCGTCGCGGCGGAACCGGTAGGTGCCGGACCAGCGCCGCGCATCGCCCTGGATTGCGTCGGTCAGGCTCTGCACCAGGCTGAGTTTCTCGTCGGGATGGATCCGTTCCTCCCACCAGCTCGCCCGGGTGCGCCCGGGCGGAGCGGCGGCGGCGCCCAGGATCGCCGCCATATTGTCGCTCCAGTCGATCACCCCGGCGATGAAATCATGATCCCAGACCGCGTCGTTGGTGGCCAGAGCGGCGAGCCGGTAGCGCTCCTCCACGTCGCGCTGCGCGATCTCCGCCTGCTCCTGGTCGTGGATATCCTCGGTCACGCCATACCAGCGCAGGACGCGACCCTGCTCGTCGCGCTGCGGCATCGCCCGCACGCGCATTTGGCGATAATCGCCGTCCTTCATGCGCAGGCGGGTCCGGACGGCGAACGGCTTTCCCGTCGCGGCCGATTCCGCCCAGGCCGCGGTCACCCGGTCGCGGTCGCGGGGGTGGAGCGATTCGCTCGCCTTCTCCGGGTCACCGAGCCCCGTCAGCTCCTGGTAGCGGTCGCTCATCACCAGCCCGCTGCCGTCCGCTTCGGCGGTCCAGGCGATCTGCTGGCTCATTTCGAGGGTGATGCGGTGCAGCTCCTCGCTCTCGCGCAGGCGCTCCTCGGCCTCGCGCCGCGCCTGCTCCACGCGGATCTCGTCTTCGATATCCTCGGTCGTGCCGTACCAGCAGCGTATGGCGCCGTCCTCGCCGCGCATGGCGATGCCGCGCGAGCGGGTCATCCGGTAGGACCCGTCGGCGCTGCAAACCCGGAAATCGGCGAGATAGGCCTCGCCGGTGCTCACGCTGTGCCGCCAGAGCGCTCGCGTGGGTTCGCGGTCGTCGGGGTGGAGCACGCCGAACCAGCCCGCACCCAGCCCCTCCTCCGCGCGCATCCCGGTCAGCGCGACGAAGGGATGATCGAGGAAGCGCATGCTGCCTTCGGCATCCGCCGCCCAGACCAGGCGGGCGGCGAGCTCGGCGGAGAAGCGGTACATGCGCTCGCTCTCGCGAAGCCTTGCGAGCTCCGCTTCGAGCCGGGCATTTTCGGCCGTGAGGGCGGCGATCCCGTCCGCTGGCGGAGAGGATGCGCGGTCCATCGAATCAGGGCGCTTTGTCCGCCGCGGGCTGGATGCCCGCATCGAGCGCCAGCGTCAGCGCCTCGGCCAGGCTCGATGCGCCGAGCCGGTCCATCATGTTGCCGCGATGCATCTCCACGGTTCTCAGCGAGATGCCGAGCGTCTGGGCGATCTGCTTGTTCGACCGGCCGGCCAGAAGGCTCGCCAGCACTTCCTTCTCCCGGACGGTGAGCGAGGCGGCGCGATCGTGGGCCTCACGGCGGCGGCGGCCGCTGACCGCGCGCTCTTCGAGCAGGGCGAAGGACTGGGCGAAGCAGGCGAGCAGGGCCTGCTCCGAGAAGGGCTTTTCGATGAAGTCGACCGCCCCCAATTTCATCGCGCGCACCGCGATCGGGATTTCGCCATGGCCGGTCATCACCACCACCGGCCAATCTACGTTGCGCTCGGCAAGCGCCGCCATCACGTGGAAGCCGTCCATCTGTGGCATCCGGAGGTCGAGCAGGATGCAGCCGGGTTCAAGATCGGGCAGGGCATCGAGGAAATCGACGCCGCTGCCATAAGGATGCGACCTGATCTCGGCGGCGCCAAGCATGAAGCTCAAGGAGCGTCGCACGTCGCGGTCGTCGTCGATCACGTATACGTAATGGGATTTCAGTGGATCGTCCTCGCATGCATTTGGTGCGGCCCCCATGAACTCCCAATGGTTCGAGAAAGGACAAAGCGCAACTGATTCTGAACTGGTTCAGCTGCGAAAATCGGCACGGGGCCGGATCTGGTCGACCGTGCATTGCGCCGCCGCCTTGTCCGGCCGCCAGCGCAGCAATCCAGTGCCGTGGCGGAACCGGCCCCCGGTAACCTGGTCGTAGCGCACCTCGACGACCAGCTCGGGCCGCAGCGGCTGCCATTCGGCGGAGCGCCCGCCGCTCCAGCGGCTCGGGGCACCGGGCGCCTTGCCGGTGAAGCCCGGCGGCGCGATCAGCCTTTCGAGCCGCGCGGTCAGTGCCGGCTTGTCCGCGGCCTGGATGGACGAGGTGAACCCGACATGATCGAGCCTGCCCGCTTCGTCATACAGGCCGAGCAGCAGCGAGCCGACCAGCCGCTCCCTGGCGCCGTAGCGGAAGCCCCCGACGACGCAGTCCGCGCTCCGCACGAGCTTGACCTTGAGCATCGCCCGCTCGCCGGGCCGATAGGGCTCGTCGAGCCGCTTCGCGACGACACCGTCGAGCGCGCCGCCGGCCTCGCCGAGCCAGCTTTGCGCGAGCGCCCGGTCCGAAGTCGCGGGCGAGAGCAGGAGCTGCGTTCGTTTCGTGCGGCGGTGGAACGCCTCGAGCGCGGCGCGGCGCGCGGCGAGCGGCGCCTCGCGCAAGCTCTTGCTTCCCAGCATCAGGCAGTCGAACAGCATCAGGCAGGCGGGCGTTTGCGCGGCGAGCTTGCGGATCCGGCTCTCCGCGGGATGGAGGCGCATCTGCAGCGCGTCGAAGGCGGGTGCCCCGTCGAGTCGGACGATCAGCTCGCCGTCGAGGACGAGGCGCGGCTCGGGCAGCGAGCGCACCAGCGCCGCCACCTCGGGAAAATAGCGATCGAGCGGCCGGCCGGACTTGGACTGGAGCACGACCTCGTCGCCATCGCGGAACACCAGGCAGCGAAAGCCGTCCCATTTGGGCTCGAATTGCCAGCCCGCGCCATCGGGGAGGGCATCGACGAGCTTGGCCTCCATTGGCGGCAGCGGCGGGGCCGAATCGAAGCCAGCGAATCCCGTCATCACCCTTTCCCGACTCCGTTGGGGAGAGACGCTCGGCATTCACCGCAGTTCCGAAACGGTTCGTCGCCCTATGGTAAAAATGCTTAATGGTTATCGCGCCACAATGCGGCGAATGACGGGCTCTTCACGATGAGCCGAGTCAGAAGTGGCCGTCACTCCGTTGAGGCGAAAGAGGATTTTACATAGGGTTCCGGGACCGGGGAGGTTGTCCATGCTGTTGTCGCGTCGTCACATGATTCAGGCAGGAGCCGCCGGCGGCGCGCTCGCGTTGCTGCCCTCGTCGCTGCGCGCCCAGGTCGCCGAGCCCGTCCTGCGCGCCCGCCCCGATCGGAACGGCGCTTCGAACTATCGTCCCTATTCCGTCCCCGCGACCGCGCGCCCGTCCGCCGACCCGGTCATCGACCGCCGTCTCCTCGCCCGCGCCCGCGCCTCGTTCGACCGTCACCGCAATTCGCTCAGGGATATCGACGTCGTCGGAATCGTCGATTTCAGCAAGGCCTCCTCCGAATCGCGCTTCTATCTGCTCGACACCAATAGCGGCCGCGTCACCCGTCATCTCTGCGCCCACGGCCGTGGCTCCGATCCCGCCCATACCGGCTTCCTGCAGCATTTCTCCAATCGCCCCGGCTCCGTGGCCACTTCGAACGGCGCCTACGTCACCAGCGAATATTATCCGGGACGCTACGGCCGGTCGATGCGCGTGCGCGGGCTCGATTACACCAATTCCAACGCCGAGGCGCGGGCGATCGTCGTCCATTCCGCCTGGTATGCCGAGCCCCATGTCGCTCTCGTCCAGGGCCGTCTCGGCCGCAGCGAAGGCTGCTTCGCTCTGTCTTACCAGAGCCTCCAGGAAACGCTCGCCCGCCT
Source organism: Allosphingosinicella sp. (assembly GCA_035629975.1). GTDB lineage: Bacteria > Pseudomonadota > Alphaproteobacteria > Sphingomonadales > Sphingomonadaceae > Allosphingosinicella. The sequence goes on from DASQLN010000024.1 coordinate 107,029, forward strand.
GGGTCCGGGCCGCTTCCTCTACGCCGACCGCCTCGTCTAGCTAAACCGACTCCTTCTCCCCCGCCTTCACCTCGACGGGCTCGAGCGGCTTCACCGCTGGGCCGTGGATGACGCCTCCGTCGAGCGCGAAACGCGAGCCGTGGCAGGGGCAGTCCCAGGTCCTGTCGGTGCCGTTCCAGCCGACCAGGCAGCCCATATGGGTGCAGACCGCCGAGCAGGCGTGCAGCTGCCCTTCCGGATCGCGATAGCCCGCGACATTGTGGCCATCGACCTTGAGGATCGCGGCTTCGTCCGGGCCGAGATCGTCGAAGCTGTGCGGCTTGCGCCCGAGATAGCCGCCGATCAGGTGGGCGGCGACCTCGGCATTGCCTTTGACGAACTCGGCGGCGCCGGCGATCGGCTTGATCCGCGTCGCGTCGTAGAGTTTGAGCCAGTCGTTGTCGCGATCGCTGGCGAGGTCGGCGATCAGCATTGCGGCTGCGGTGCCGTTGGTGATCCCCCAGGCGTTGAAGCCCGTCGCCACCAGATAGCCGGGCCCGATCGAGGACGACCAGCCGACGAACGGAACCTGGTCGATCGGCCCGTAATCCTCGTTGGTCCAGCGATAGTCCGCAGTCACGCCGAACGTCTCCGCGGCGAACGCCTCCAGCTGCGCCATATTGTCGTGCGCCGCCTGGGTGTCGCCCGGCTTGTGGTTCATGCCGGCGAAGATCAGCCAGGTCTGCCCGGCCTCGTCGACATGGGCACGGAATGACTTGCGTGGCGTCTCGGCATTGATGAACATGCCATTCGGCGCCCGCCCCGCCGCGACCCGGCCCATGACCACCGGATCCATGTGCGGATGCGCCTCGGCATAAAAAAGGCCGATCTGGCCGAGCGGCAAATGGGTCGCCATCACGACGTGCCTGGCCCGGACGGTCCCACCATCGGTGGCGATCCGGTCCGGATCCCAGTCGATGACGCGCGATTGCTCGAAGACGTGGCAGCCGTCGCCGGGAATGGTCGCCGCGAGCCCCTTCACATATTTGACCGGGTGGAAGCTGGCCTGATTGTCCCACTTCATCGCGGCGCGCACCTCGAACGGCAGGCCCGTTTCCCTGGTCAGCGAGGCGGGCAGGCCGAGCTGGCGCGCGAGCTTCACTTCGTCCTCGAGGGCGGAGACCTGGTCCTCGTCGCGGGTGAACACGAAAGCCTCCGCGGTCTTCAGGTCGCAGTCGATGCCGTGCTCGGCGGCGAGCGCCCGGATCTTCGCGAGCCCGGCCTCATTGGCCTCGGCATAGAGCCGCGCCCCGTCCTCGCCGAACTTGCGCTTGATGGTCGTCAGGGTGACATTGTGCTGCGAGGTGATCTTGGCGGTCGACTTGCCGGTCACCTCCTCGCCGACCTTGAGCGCCTCGACCAGGGCGACTTTGAGGCTGCGGTCCTTGAGCAGCCGCGCCGTCGTGGTGCCGACGATGCCGCCGCCGACGATCGCGACGTCGACCTCGATTTCGCCGGCGAGCCGCGGGAAGTTTGAAGCTGGCCCCGTGGCGTTCCAATAGGATAGGTTGCGGGCCATGAGCGGCACTCCGACTGATCGGTGAAGGTCAGCCGGAGAACCCATGACGAAACGGGCCGTTCCGGACGGCAGAATTCATTCCGCCACGCACAGCTCATTCTACACCGCGGGATGAGAAGACGCGAAAGCGCCTTCGCCTCTTTTTCACGTCCCGAGTTCATGGGTGCCGGCTTTTCGCCGGGATGACTCAGGGGAACAGTGAACGCGCGTGCCCCGGGTTCAGTTGGCGCTGGCCGACTGGGTTGCCGGCGCCCCGGCGCGGTTGAGCGCCTGGCGGACGGGCGCGTCGCGGCCGTAAATGTCGCCATAGCTGATGATGTTGCCGTCGCCGGTGGTGACCGCGGTGAAATAGGCGATGTAGACCGGGATCGGGGTGGCGAGCCGGGTGGTCGTGTTGCGCCCCGTGCCGACGACGCGGTCGATGTCCGCGCGGCTCCACTCGCCGCCCGGCGCGAGCAGCAGGGCGGCGAAATCGCGGACGTTCTGGGTGCGGATGCAGCCATGGCTGAACGCGCGCACCGGCCGGCCGAACAGCGACTGGGAGGGCGTGTCGTGCAGATAGATGGCATGCGGGTTGGGCATCTCGATCTTGACCCGGCCGAGCGCGTTGCGCGGCCCTGGCGGCTGGCGCACGCTGATCCCGCCGCCGGCGCTGCGGGTGACCTGATAGCCGGGGCCGAAACTGCCGCCATTTTCGCGGATGATGCTCTGAGGCACGTTCCACCAGGGGTTGATGGTGACGCCGGTGATGGTCGCGCTCAATTGCGGAGTCGGCGTCCGGCGCGCGCCGACCACGGTGCGGTGGCGCGCAATTACGCGTCCCTCGTCGACCAAGGCGGCGGTGAAGGCGGGCACGTTGACGAGCACATGGCGGCTGCCGAGGCTGCGGGGCAGCCAGCGCCAGCGCTCAAGATTGGTGCGGATGAGGTCGCGGCGCGCGGTGTCGCCTTCCGCGGTCGCGGCCAGCGCCCGCTTCAGCCCGGCATATTGCGGATGGATCGGCAACAGGCCGTCGAGCGCAGCGGCGACGCCGCCAGTGCGCTGCACCTGCGCCAGCAGCCTTTGCTGGGCGGCGGCATCGAGGCCGACGTCGGGCATGTGCCAGCTGACCCGGCCGCGGCCGCGGACCGAGCCGCCGCTGAGATCCGCGGCGAGCTTCAGGAACACCTGGTTGGCGACCGGCGTGATCGCCGTTTCATTGCCCGTCGCGATCACTGCCGCCAGCCGGTCGACGGAATAAGCGGCCGGGCTCAGCCCCTCCGCGCCGATATTCTCGGCATAAGCGAGGAGCTCGCGCGCGGCGTCGACGCGCCAGGCTACGGGCGCCGGCGGCGGAACCGGGGCGACGGGCGCCTGCGCCTGGTCGAGCGCCGCTGCCTGGATCGCGCCGGGCATGGTTGGAGAGGCCAGCAGGACGATGAGCGCACTGACGCGGAATGGTTTGATCATGGCCCGCTTCTACGCAAGCCCGTTGCGCCGCGCTAGACGGATTAATACGCTGGGACAGGAAAATGGCGGCCCGGCATCGGCGCCGGGCCGCCGCGCTATCGTTCAGGCCGTGGCGGGCTTGTTGACCCAGCCGAAGAAGGCCGCGACGACGGCGAGAGCCGCGTGCAGCCAGACATTGTAGCCGCCGAGCACGAGATGGGCGAGGCCATCGCCGAAGCCGGCCTGGGTCTGCGGAATCAGGCCGAGGATGGCCAACAGCGCGTAGATCACCGCGACGACCTTGAAATAGCCGACGGCACCAGACGCCGAGCGCGACGCGGCGAGGCCCCAGAGGCCGAAGAGGAGGTGGACGATATTGTGCAGGGCGTTCACATGGAACAAGCCGAACAGAAGGCCCTCGGCCTCCATCATCGAGCCCGAGGCGGAATGACCCTCCAGCAAGCTCGGAACGACCCCGAAGCCGAGGATTCCTACCGCCAGAAAGACGATGCCAAAGATCATTGCGAATAGACGCGTGCTCATCCCTGCTCTCCCCTGTCTGATGTCTTCACGCAACGCGACGAAGAGCCAAATCTACTGAACTCCGCTTTGGCCGGCTAGTCATTTCGTCCCCGTCAGGATATCCGCGGGCGCGGATCAGCGGGGCGGCGCTTCGTGGGTGACCCAGCCGAAATAGACGGCGGCGAGCGCGATCACGCCGTGCAGCCAGACATCCTTGGCATAAAGCGGCAGCAGCCCGAACCCGGTCTGCGTCGCCGGCAGCAGGCCGGCAAACGCGAGCAGGGCATAGAGGATCGCGACGCCGCGAACGTAAAGCAGCGCCGCCCCGCGCCGGCGCGCGGCAACGAGTCCCCACAGGCCGAACAGGAGATGAATGCCGTTGTGCAGCGGGTTCACCGGAAACAGGCCGAACAGCATGTCGTGACCCGTGCCCAGCATCATCGGGGCCGGATGCTCCGCCGCATTGCCGGCAGGATCGCCGGCGAGGGCGGCACCGGCTTCGGGATGCGCGAGGAACGGGATGAAGCCGGCGACCCCGGCTACGACGAAGAAGAGGCCGAGGATCAGTGCGAACCGGCGCGTGCTCATCCGCTCGTGTCTATTGAGCCGCGCTCCGCCAGGCTAGAGCCGATTTCGATCGGCCGGCTTGGATTCAGGCGGCGTCGGAGATTGCGGCGGGATCGAGCGTCGCGAGGAAGCCGCCAATCTCCTCGGGGTGCATCGCGGCCGCGTAGAGATGGCCCTGGAGGCCGTCGCAGCCGGCCTCGAGCGCGACCTGCTCCTCCTCGCGGGTGGCGATGCCCTCGGCGACCACTTCGAGGTCCATCGCATGGCCCAGTGTCACCGCCGCACGGATGATGGCGACGCTCTGGTCGCGCTCGGCGGTGTCGATGAACGAGCGGTCGAGCTTGATCTTGTCGACGGGGAAGCGGCGCAGCGAGCTCAGCGACGAATAGCCGGTGCCGAAATCGTCGAGCACGATGCGGAAGCCGTCTCGGCGCAGCTCCTGGATGGTCTGGCCGCACAAGGCGCCATGCTCGATGAACAGCCCCTCGGTAATCTCCAGCTCGAGCTGTGCCGGCTCGACGCCTTCCTCCTCGGCGATCGCGCGCAAGGCGGCCGCGAAGCGCGGCGCGCGGAACTGGACCGGCGAGAGGTTGACTGCGATCGAGAGGTTCGGCCAGCGCCGCGCCATCTGGCAGGCTGCGCGGAAGCTGTGCTGGCCAAGCTCGTCGATCACGCCGCATTCCTCGGCGATCGGAATGATCTCGCACGGGTTGATCGGCCCGAGCACGGGATGGGTCCAGCGGACCAGCCCCTCGAGCCCGGTGACCTTGCCGCGGCCGTCGAGGATCGGCTGGAAGTGGAGGTCGAGCCCGCGGCCTTCGCGCAGCTGGGTGCGCAGCGAGAGCTCGATCTGGTCGCGGCGCTGCACGTCGGCGTCCATCGCCTCGGTGAACAGCCGGAAGCAGTCGCGGCCCGCGGATTTGGCGCGGTACATGGTGATGTCGGCCTTGCGCAGCAGCTCGGAGGCTTCGGAGACCTCCTTGCTGGCGAACACCGCGCCGATCGAGACGCCGACGCGGGCCTCGCGGTCGCCGATGATGAAGGGCTTGCGGATGACCTGGATGATTCGCTCGCACAGCCGCCTGACGTCGGCCTCGCCCTTGGGGCTGACCTGGACGATGGCGAACTCGTCGCCGCCGATGCGGGCGACCGTGTCGGTCTCGCGCAGCAGCGACCGCAGCCGCTCGCCCACTTCCTGGACGAGCTTGTCCCCGGCATTGTGGCCGAGGGTGTCGTTGACCTGCTTGAACCGGTCGAGATCGAGCATGAGCAAGGCCACCTGCTCGCCCGAGCGGCGATAGCGGGTGAGCGCCTGGGAGAGACGGTCCTCGAGCAAGGCACGGTTGGCGAGGCCGGTGAGCTGGTCGTGCAGCGCCTGGTGCTGGGCATTGGCCTCGCGCGCCTCGAGTTCCTCGACCAGATGGACCAGCGACTTGTAGAGGAAGGACATGACCAGGATGACCGCGACCGCCGAGGTGAGTGCGATCGGCCAGATCGAGCCGAACAGCTCGAACCGGGACGAATTGGCGTCCTTGACCATGCTGACCGTGGCGAAGTTCGTCAGGACCAAGGTCGCCACGGCGGCAGAAACGATCGGTGGACCGATTTTGCGCGAATATCTCAACAGGCATCTCCCCGGGAGGCCTCGGAAATACCAGTGGAGCGGTTAACAAATTGCTCAGTCAGTGAAGGGACGCGAAAATCAACCTTGAGGCGCGGAAACGGCGTCCGGAATTTCCCAGGGAGTCAAATCGCGAAGTCGACGCCCTGGGCCAACGGCAGGTCGCGGCCGTAATTGATCGTGTTGGTGGCGCGGCGCATGTAGGCGCGCCAGCTGTCCGAGCCGCTCTCGCGGCCGCCGCCCGTCTCCTTCTCCCCGCCGAACGCGCCGCCGATTTCGGCGCCCGACGGGCCGATATTGACATTGGCGATGCCGCAATCGGAGCCGGCGGCGGCAAGGAAGGTCTCGGCCTCGCGCAGATCGGTGGTGAAGATCGAAGAGGCGAGGCCCTGCGGAACCGCATTCTGCAGCGCGATCGCTTCGGCGAGCTCCGCATAGCGCAGCACATAAAGGATCGGCGCGAAGGTCTCGCGGACCATCACCGCGCCCTGCCCCGGCATTTCGACCAGAGCCGGCCGGACGTAGCAGCCGTGGATTGGGGCGCCGCCATGGATCGCGCCGCCCTGCGCCCGCGCCTCATCGAGCGCCGCCTGCATCGCCGCGACCGCGGCCTCGTCGATCAGCGGCCCGACCAGCGTCCCCCGATCGAGCGGATCGCCGACCCTGGCGCTCGCCCAGATATGCTTCAGGCGAGGCATCAGCCGGTCGTAGATGCTTTCGTGCACGATCAGCCGCCGGAGGCTCGTGCAGCGCTGCCCCGCCGTCCCCATCGCCGAAAAGGCGATCGCGCGCTCGGCGAGGTCGAGATCGGCCGAAGGCGCGACGATCATCGCATTGTTGCCGCCAAGCTCGAGCAGCGATCGCCCGAACCTTTGCGCGACGCGCGGCCCCACCTTGCGACCCATCGCCGTCGAGCCGGTCGCCGACAGGAGCGGCACGCGCGCATCGCCGGCCAGCGCCTCGCCGACGTCGCGCCCCCCCTGGACCACCTCGAGCAAGCCCGCCGGCGCGTCGCCGAACCTTTCCGTCGCCCGCGCGAACAGCTCCGCCACTCTTTGCGCGCAGAGCGGCGTCTTCTCCGACGGCTTCCAGACCACGCTGTCGCCGCAGACGAAGGCCAGGCAGGCGTTCCACGCCCAGACCGCGACCGGAAAGTTGAAGGCCGAAATCACCCCCACCACGCCCAACGGATGCCAGGTCTCCATCATCCGGTGGCCGGGCCGCTCGGTGGCGATGGTGAGGCCGTATAATTGCCGCGACAGCCCGACCGCGAAATCGCAGATGTCGATCATCTCCTGGACCTCGCCCAGCCCCTCGGAGAGGATCTTGCCGCATTCCCGGCTGACGAGGCGGCCGAGCGAGTCCTTTTCTTCCCGCAGCACCTCGCCGAACAGCCGCACCAGCTCGCCCCGCCGCGGCGGCGGCACGAGCCGCCAGGCCAGGAACGCGTCCCCCGCGCGCGTGACCGCGTCCGCGACCGCAGCCGCATCGGCCATCGCCACCGTGCCGATCGCCGACCCGTCCGTCGGTGAGTAAGAGGTCAGTTCCCCGGTCATTCCAGTCTCCCGATTAGCGCCTCGGCCGCCGCCGGATTGCGCACCTTGTCGCTGCCGATGAAGAAGGCGAAGACGTCGCGCGCATTCTTCGGCGCCCTCGCTTGGCTGACATAATCGAGCCCGTCCGGGCTCTCCCCAGCCGCCCAGCCGCGCGCGGCCTCGGCCCAGCGGTCGAGCTGCCCGGCGGGATAGCCGGCGGCCTCCCCCTCCCTCGCCCGTTGCAGCCGCGCATAGACGAAGTCGGCGGTGACATCGGCGATCTGCGGATAGCTCTCATGTTCGGCGAAGACGATCGCGACGTTCGACGCCCGGGCAAGCGCGACGAACTCGCGGCATTTGAAGCTCTCGTGGCGGACCTCGAGCGCGTGCCTGAGCGCGATGCCGTCGCGGCTGGTCGGCAACAGCACCAGAAAGGCGCGCAGCTCGTCCGCGTCGAACCTCTTGGTCGGCGCGAGCTGCCATAATATCGGGCCGAGCTTGTCGCCGAGCTCGGTGAAGCCCTGGGCGCAGAACCGGCCGATCGCCTCCCCCGCCTCGCCCAGCTGCTTGCGGTTGGTGCAGAAGCGCGAGGCCTTGATCGCGAATTTAAAGCCGTCGGGAACCATCGCGCCCCAGCGCCTGAACAGTTCCGGAGACTGCAATTTGTAGAACGTGGCGTTGATCTCGGTCGCGGTCAGCCGCGTGCCGAGATGCGCGAGCTGCTTCGCCTTGGGCAGCCCTTGCGGGTAGAATGTCCCGCGCCAGGGATCGAAGTCCCAGCCGCCGATGCCGACATGAATCGTCCCCGCCATGGCGCCTCCTTAGGGGCTAAGCGGCTCCTCGCCTAGGCCGCGGCGCGGCGGCTGGAATTGTCCGGCGAGCCTCTCTAGGCTCACCGCATGAATCACGTGCTTCTCGTCGGCGGCGGCAAGATCGGCGCCATGATTACCGAGCTGCTGGCGGGCAGCGGCGACTATCGGGTGACCGTTGCGGACCAGGACGAGGCCGCGCTCGCCAAGGTGAGCGCCCGCGACAATGTCGACACCCTCCGCCTCGACGTGACCGACGGCGCGGCGCTGCACGCCGCGCTCGCCGGCAAGTTCGCGGTGCTCTCGGCGGTGCCCTTCTCGGTCACCCGTCACGTCGCCGACGGCGCCGCCGCGGCGGGCGTCCATTATTTCGACCTGACCGAGGACGTCCGCACCACGAACCACGTCAAGACGCTCGCAAAGACCGCGGCCTCGGTGCTGATGCCGCAATGCGGGCTGGCGCCGGGCTTCATCTCGGTCGTCGCAAACGATCTCGCCGGACGGCTCGATTCGCTGGACGAGGTCCGCATGCGGGTGGGCGCGCTCACCGAGCATCCGACCAACAGCCTCAGATACGAGCTGACCTGGTCGGTCGAAGGGCTGGTGCACGAATATTTCGCCGAATGCGACGCGGTCGTCGACGGCAAGCCGAGCAAGGTCCGGCCGCTCGAAGGTCATGAGACCTTTGCCCTCGAGGGGACCGACTATGAGGCATTCAACACGTCGGGCGGGGTGGGGACTCTTGGCGAGACGCTGGCCGGGAGGGTCAGGAGCCTCAACTACAAGACGATAAGGTATCCGGGCCATTGCGCGATCATGAAGCGCCTGATCGGGGAGCTCGGCCTGGACGAGGCGACGCTCACCGAAATTCTCGGCCACGCGCTGCCCCGCACATCGCAGGACGTCGTCCTCGTCTTCGTTACCGCGACGGGCACGAAGGGGGGCGAGCCCCAGGAGGAGACCTTCGTGCGCAAAGTCTATTCGCGGGCCGAAGGCGGCGCGCATTGGAGCGCGATCCAGATCACCACGGCGTCGGCGATCTGCGCTGCGCTCGATCTGGTGCGTGAGGGCCGGCTGCCGCAGCGGGGCTTCGTCCGCCAGGAAGACATCGCCTTCGCAGACTTCATCGCCAACCGCTTCGGCCGCAACTTCGCGTGACGCTGGCGGAGCCCTAAAAGTGCTTTTTCGCGAACGCTCGGCCGGAGCCGGATTTCAAGGCATGGCTTGCCCAGCCGAAGCTTGCGAAGCAAGCGAAGGCTGGCTGGGGCGGCAGGATTCGAACCTGCGAATGCCGGTACCAAAAACCGGTGCCTTACCACTTGGCGACGCCCCAGCAGAAGGCGTGACCGGCGGCTTATAGCTGGCGGGGGGGCGAGTAAAACCCCCCTTCGTGGCCGGCCGCGGCGGCCATTGACCGGATGTACAAGGCGCCGCAACGAGCGTAGGATTTCCCTAATTCCAACGCTCGCCTGCCGGCGACTCAGTAGCCGCGTTCCCTGTCCCCGTATCGGGAGAAGCACATGGCCGATCAACCGGGCGCTCCGCAGAAGACATTGTTGACCTTCGCGCCGATGGTCGACAGCGAAACCTCGCGGCTGCTGCTGCGCTATTACCGCATCGATTATCGCGAGCGGGATCATCTGTTCGGCTGGGTGTCGGTGGTGACCTTGATCCACGGCGGCAACGGATCGGTCCCCCTGCTCTATGGGCGCGGCGTTCGGCTGACCGGCCCGCGCGCGATCGCCGAGCATTTCGACGCCGCTTTGCCGCCGGAGCGCAAGCTGATCCCGCTGCCGGGCCCGCTGAAGGACGAGGTCGAGAAGGGCTGGCAGGACTATAATGGCGGCATCGGCGCCGACATGGCGGTGTTCGCTTATTACCATCTGCTGCCCGACAAGAAGCTGATGGCCCCGGTTTTCGCGGCGCCCGTGCCGCGCTTTCAGGCGATGCTGGTCCCGCTCGTCTATCCGCTGCTGCGCGGCCTGTTCACCCTGCTGCTGAAGCTCGGGCCGGAGCGCGCCGAGCAGGCGTTCGGCCGTATCCGGGCGATCTTCGACCAGACCGGCGCGCGGCTCGCCGACGGGCGGCGCTATCTGGCCGGGGACCGGCTCACGCTGGCGGATATCGGCCTCGCCGGCGCCTCGGCGCCGTTGCTGCTTCCGCCGGGTTACGGGGCCAAGATGCCGGCGGTCGAGGCGATGCCGCCGGCGATGCGCGCCGCCGTGGAGACGCTGCGCGCCCATCCGACCGGCGCCTATGTCAAGCGGCTCTACGAGGAGGACTTCGCCGCGCCTGCGCCCGGCTGAGCTCAGGCGTTGGCGAGCCGCCGGTTGACCAGGTCGAGATAGTCGCTGCGCATCTGCAGGCTGAGGTCGCCGACTTCGAACGACCAGGGGCCGGCGGACTGGACCGGAGCGACCTCGGCGGCGGTGCCGGTGAGGAACATCTGCTCGAAGCCCTCCAGCTCCTCCGGCCAGATCGCGCGTTCGTGGACATGGATGCCGCGGCGGCGGGCGAGGCCGATCACCGCCCGGCGGGTGATCCCGTCGAGGAAGCAGTCTGGCGTCGGCGTGTGCAGCTCGCCATCCTTGACGAAGAAGACATTGGCCCCCGTCCCTTCGGCGATGCGGCCGCGCCAATCGAACATCAGGGCGTCCTCAAAGCCTTTTGCCTGGGCCGCGTGGCGCGCCAGCGTGCAGATCATGTAGAGGCCGGACGCCTTGGATTCGGTGGGCGCGGTGTAGGGCGCGGGCCGCCGCCAGGGCGAGATGTCGAGCCTGAGGCCCTTGGCGATCGCCTCCTCGCTGAAATAATTGCCCCAGTCCCAGCAGGCGATGGCGAGGTGGACCCTGGTCCGCTGCCCTGAGACTCCCATCTGCTCCGACCCGCGCCAGGCGAGCGGCCGCATATAGGCGTCGGTCAGGCCGCTCGCCGCCAGCACCTCGCGGCAGGCGGCGTCGATCTCGGCGGCCGACCAGGGGATTTCGAAGTCGAGCAGCCTGCCGCTGTTGCGCAGGCGCTCGCTATGCTCGGTGAGCCTGAAGATCTCGCCGCCATATGCGCGCTGCCCCTCGAACACCGAGGAGGCGTAATGAAGCGCATGGGTCAGGACATGGACGTTGGCCTCGCGCCAGGGGACCAGCTCGCCGTCGAACCAGATCCAGCCGTCGCGATCGTCATAGGTGCGCAGATCGGTCATGGGGCGCGGATAGGACCGACCAGTCGGTCGGTCAATCCGAGTCCCGCCGCGCCTCCGCCGCCATTTCGAGGCTTCGCCCGCGCGCCGCCTCCAGCGTGCGCTCGACGAGCTCGTTGAGTGCGCGATCCTCGTCGATCACCCTGAGCCCGGCCTCGGTGGTGCCGCCGGGGCTTGCCACCTTGCGCGCCAGCGTTTCGGGATCGTCGTCCGATGCGGCTGCCAGAGCGGCCGCGCCCTCGACCATCTTCAGGGCGAGCCGTCCCGCCTGGTCGAAGGGCAGGCCGAGCCGCTCCGCAGCCCCGGCGAAGGCATCGATATAGCGGAACAGGAAAGCGGGACCCGCCCCGGTCAGTACGCCGGCGAGCTGGAACGCATCTTCCGTTCCGAGCCACTCGGCGTGGCCGAGTACCGCCATCAGCCCGGTGACGAGGCTCCGCGCGGCGATCTCGTCGCCGTCGCCGTGGAGGCCGATCACGCCCTTGCCGATCCTGACGGGCAGGTTCGGCATCGCCCGGACGACGTTCCGCGGCGTGGGGAAGCGCGCACGCAGCGCGGCGATCTCGACCCCCGCCAGGATCGACACCAGGATCGTCTCGCGGTCGAGGATCGGCGCCAGGGAGGGCGCCGCGGCGTCGAGCTGGTGGGGCTTCATGCCGAGCAGCACGATCGCCGGGACCTCGTCTTCGGGCCAGTCGGTGGTGACGCGGACGCCCGCGCCCGCCGGCGCGCCGCTCGGCCGGATCACGCTGACATGGGCGGGGTCCACCCCTTCTTCGATCCACCGCGCCAGCATCGCGCCCGCCATGTTGCCGCAACCGGCGAGCCACAGGGGGCCGGGAAGGAGGTGGTCCGCCACCCCTAGACCGTCATCCCCGCGAAAGCGGGGATCCGGCTTCTTCGTGAAGGCGCCTTATGCTGCACGGACGTCTCCTGGATTCCCGCTTCCGCGGGAATGACGAGGGAGTAGCCTAGGCCTCGCCCTGCGTCTCGATCAGCGCCGCGGCGATCGCTTCCTGCGGGGTCTTGTCGGCCCAGAGCACGAACTGGAAGACCGGGTAGAAGCGTTCGCATTCCTCGATCGCGGCCTCGACCAATGTCTCGGCCTGCTGCAGGCTCAAGGTGCCGCTCTCCTCGCTGTCCTCGAGCAAGGCGGCATGGCGGAAGAGGACCAGCCCCGACGCCGACCAGAGCTCGAAATGGCCGAGCCAGAGCTGCTCGTTGACCAGGCCGATCGTCTCGTAGGTCGCGGCGCGCTTCTCGGCCGGGACGCGGATGTCGGGCAAAGCGAGGAATTGTAGCACCTGGTCCTCGGCGCGCCAGATCGCCCGCAGCTCGTATTGCGTCCAGCTGCCCTGGAAGCTCGAGACGATCTCGTCCTCGCCGTTGCGCTCATAGACCCAGCCCAGCGCGCTATAATAGGTTTCGAGCATGTCGATCGGGGCGCTCGCCTCACGCTCAAGCTCATATTCGTCCATGTTCATGCAGCGCCAGTCCCGCTTTGTTCACGCGTCGAAAATGCCCGCGCGGCGCCAAAAGCGCAAGGAAGTGTGGGCGATCCGGTTAACAAAGCTGTGGATAGTCATCGTTGGACCGGCCTCATCCGTCACCCCGGCGAAGGCCGGGGCCCAGCCTTTCTTGTTTCGGGTCTGGACCCCGGCCTTCGCCGGGGTGACGAGGTGCGTCAAGCCTCGGCGCGCGGCTTGCGCTTCTTCGTCTCGACCTTCGGGCCCTTGCCATCGAGCGCGTCGAGCCGCGCTTTGAGCGCCTCATTTTCCTCGCGCGCGGCGACCGCCATCGCCTTCACCGACTCGAATTCCTCGCGGGAGACCAGGTCGAGGCCGCCGATCCAGCCGCGCGCGCGCTCCTGCATCGCCGCCTGCGCCTCGCGGGTCATGCCGGCAATGGTGCCGGCGGCGCCGTTCATCACCTTCACGAAATCGTCGAACAGGCGGTTCTGGGACTGCATCGCAACTTCCTTCTACGGGCCGTTGATCTGGATATTGATAGCGGCGGCCGCCGGTTCAAGCCTTTCGGCATCGGGGTTCAGTTCGAGAATCTGGTAGTTGAGTGTCAGCGCGAACAGCAGCCAGGAAAAATAGGGCAGCAGCAGGGCCGCCGCCCAGATGCGGATCTTCCACATGGTGAAGATCTGGAAGATGACGACCACGACCATTGCAGCGATCACCGAGAGAGCGAGGCTGACCTTGTGCGCCGCGAAGAAGAGCGGCGACCAGGCGAAGTTGAGCAGGAGCTGGAGGGCGAACAGGGTCAGCGCCTTCTCGCGCTTGTGGGCGCCTTTGGCGTGGAGCAGCATCGCGAGCGACAGGCCGAGCAAGGTGTAGAGGGTTGTCCAGGCGACGGCGAACACCCAGCCCGGCGGCATCAGCGGCGGCTTCACCAAGGCGGCGAACCAGGGATTGCCGTAGCCCGAATTGGAGAGGAGCCCGGACAGGGTGCCGAGCAACACGATGCCGGGCACGGTGAACAAGGCGTAGCGCAGGAAGCTCATCTGCAATTCGGTCTTGGAGGCGATGCCCGGCATTTCCGATTCCCTTATTCCGCCGGTTGCGGGTGGAGCTGGCCTTCGAGCCTGCGGGTGACCGCCAGCGGAGAGCCCGTGTAACGCGCGAGCCGCGAATAGAGGAGCGGGATCAGGAACAAGGTGATCACCGTCGCGATCGCTACGCCGAATACGATCACCACGCCGATCGCGGTGCGCGCCGCCGCGCCAGCGCCGCCAGAGAGCATCAGCGGCACCGCCCCGGCGACCGTCGCGATCGAGGTCATCAGGATCGGCCGCAGCCGGCGCCGCGCCGCCTCGCGCACCGCCTCGCCCACGTCGCGCCCGGCGTCGCGCAGCTGGTTGGCGAATTCGACGATCAATATGCCGTTCTTGGCGGCGAGCCCGACCAGCATGACCAGCCCGACTTGGCTGTAGAGGTTCATCGTCTGGCCCATGACCGCGAGCCCGATCAGCCCGCCCGCCACCGCCAGCGGCACCGTGGTGATGATCACGCCCGGATGGACGAAGCTTTCGAACTGCGCGGCCAGCAGCAGGTAGACGATCAGGATGGTCAGCAGGAACACGAAATAGATCGACCCGCCAGCCTCCCGAAAGGCCTGGCTCTCGCCGCGATAGCCGACCGCGGTCACCTCGGGCGCGCCGGCCGCTTCCCGCTCGAGGAAGGTCAGCGCCTCGCCGAGCGTGTAGCCGGGGGCGAGGCCCGCCGACAAAGTGATCGCGCGCAATTTGTTGTAGCGGCCGAGATCGCGCGCACCCGCCGTATCGTGCGTGCGGACCAGACTGGACAATGGCACCAGCGTGCCGGTGCGGCTGCGGACGTGGATCGAGGCGAGATTTTCCTGGGTGGCGCGCGCATTCTCCTCCGCCTGGACGACGACGCGATATTCCTCGCCGCGATCGACATAGGTGGAGACGCGGCGCGAGCCGAGCAGGGTCTGCAGCGCGTTTGAGACGTCCGCGACGGAGACCCCGAGGTCGCCGGCGCGCGCGGTGTCGACCTCGATCCGCATCTGCGGCTTGGTCTCCTTATAGTCGCTGTCGAGATTGACGATTCCGGGATTGCCCGCGGCGGCGGCGACGATGCGGTCTCGGGCGCGGGCGAGATCGGCATAGGTGGCGCCGGCGATCACGAAATTGACCGGCTGGCCGCGCCCGCGGCTCAACGAGTTCCTGGCCTGCGCATTGCCGCGCACCGCGGCGATCCGGGACAGCATGCGGTTAACCTGGCCGACCACGTTTTGGGTGGTCTCGGTCCGGTCCTCCCAGGGCTTCAGGAAAATGACGAGCGCGCCATTGTTGAAATCGTCGCTCGGCCCGAAGCCGCCGGGCGTGCGCACGATCAGCGACCGGACCGCCCCCTCCCCGACCAGCGGCAGCAGCCGCGCCTGCACTTCGGCCATGTAGCGGTTCATCTCGGCAAAGCCCGTCCCCTCCGGCGCGGTGACGTTGACGTTGACGATGCCGGTATCCTCGGGCGGCGCCAGTTCGGACTGCAGGGTGAAGAACAGGGCGCCTGCACCGGCCAGGAACAAGGCGACGACCGCGACCGGCACCAGCGGCTTCCTCAGCACCCAGTCGAGCCGCCGCGCATAGCCTTCCTCGACCCGCCGGAAATTCTTGTCGACGAAGCCGGCGAGCCGCCCCCTCTTCTCGTGGCGCAGCAATTTGGAGCAGAGCATCGGCGCCAGGCTCAGCGCGAAGAAGCCCGAAAAAGCGACCGCGCCGATCATCGCCGCGGCGAGCTCGCGGAACAGAAGTCCGGTCTGGCCGGCGATGAACATGATCGGCACGAACACCGCGCAGACCACCATCGTCGTCGACAGCACCGCGAAGCCGACCTGGCGAGCGCCCTGATAGGAAGCGGCGAGCGGATCCTCGCCTTCTTCGATCCGGTGATAGATATTCTCGAGCACGACGATGGCGTCGTCGACGACGATGCCGATCGAAAGCACCAGAGCGAGCAGGGTGAGCAGGTTGATCGAAAAGCCGATCATCGAGAGCAGGCCGAATGCGGCCAGCAGGCAGAGCGGCACGGTGACCGCCGGGATCAAGGTAGCCCGCCAGCTCCCCAGGAACAGGAAGATGACGAGGACGACGAGCAGGGCCGCCTCGGCCAAAGTATGCCACACGCCCTCGATCGCGCGGGCGATGAATTGCGACTCGTCCGAGCCGACGGTGATCTCCATGCCCTCGGGCAGGCTTGGGCGGATCTGCTCGACCATCGCCTTGGCGGCGTCCGCGACGGCGAGCGTGTTGGCGCCCGACTGCCGGACGATGCCGAGGCCGACCGCCTGATTGCCGTTGAGGCGGAAGGAGGAATAGGGGTTTTCCGGCCCCTGCTCGACCCGGGCGACGTCGCCCAGCCGCACCAGATAGCCATCCTGGCCGCGGCCGACGACGAGCGTGCGGAACTGCTCCGGCGTCAGGAAGGGCCGGTCGACGCGCAGGGTGACGTTCTGCTGCGCGGATTCGAGCCGGCCCGCTGGCAGCTCGACATTCTGCGTGCGCAGCGCGTTTTCGACATCGGAGGGGGTCATGCCGAAGCCCGCCAGCCGCTCGGGCTGAAGCCAGATCCGCATCGCCGGACGCGCCTCGCCGCCGATGAAGACGCGGGCGACGCCGTTGATCGAGGAGAAGCGGTCGACCAGGTTGCGGTCGGTCCAGTCGCTGAGCTGCAGCGCCGACCAGCCGGGCTTGGAGACGACCAGGAACATGATCGGCGCCGCATCGGCGTCGACCTTGCGCACCACCGGCCGCTCGATGTCCTGCGGCAATTGCGAGGCCGCGGCGCCGACCCGGTCGCTGACGTCGTCGCGGGCGCTGTCGATGTCGCGCCCGGCGGCGAACTCGATGGTGATGTCCGATTGGCCGTCGCGCGAGCGCGAGGTGATCGTCTGCAGGCCCTCGAGCCCGGCCAGCTGCTCCTCGAGCACCTGCGTGATCCGGGTCTCGACGACGTTGGCCGCGGCACCGATATAGCTGGTCTGGACCGAGACCACGGGCGGATCCACGTCGGGATATTCGCGCACCGAAAGCTCGAAGAAGCCGACCGCGCCGAACACCGCGATCAGCATCGCGACAACCGCCGCGAAGACCGGCCGCTTCACCGAAAGGTCGGAGAGCTTCATCCGCTAGCGTCCGCCGCGCTGCCCCTGCGCACCGCCGCCCCGGCCCGGGGCGCCCTGGACGCGGACCTGCATGCCGTCGGCGACCTTTACGATCCCCTCGGTGACGACGCGCTGCCCCGGCCGCAGCCCCCCGACGATCTCGATCCTGCCGCCGATGCGCGCGCCCGTCCTGACCTGGACCCGGCGGGCGCGGCCCTGGCCGTCGAGCGTGAACACGTAGCGCCGGTCGCCCTCGCCCACCACCGCGAGCTCGGGCACCGAGAGGCCGCTGCGGCTGGCGCTGCTGATCACCACGTTGAGCATCATTCCGGGGCGCAACGCCCGATCGGGATTGGGCAGCAGCGCCCGCACCCTGACCGCGCGGCTATTGGGGTCGATCACCGGGTCGATCGTGTGGATGGTGCCGTTGAAGGGACGGTCCGGATAGGCCGCCGCGCGCGCCTCGATCGGCAGGCCCTCGCGGATCGCCGAGAGCATGGTCTCGGGCACGGTGAAATCGAGCTTGATCACATTTAGGTCGCTGATCGTCGCGATCTCGGTCCCCTGGGTCGCCATCGCCCCGACCGAGATGGTGCGCAAGGAGACCCAGCCGGCGAAGGGGGCGCGGATCACCCGCTCGCCGATCTGCGCCTGCACCGCCTGCGATTGCGCGCGCGCAGCCGCAGCCGCAGCGACCTGGGTGTCGTAATTGGAGCGCGTCGCGAAGCCGCGATTCTTGAGCGCCTCGATCCGCCGCAGCTGCTGCTGCGCCTCGCGCTGGCGGGCATTGGCGGCATTGAGGTCGGCGGCCTGCTCGGTCTGGCGCAGCACGGCGACGATCTGGCCGCGCTGGACGAAGGCGCCGTCGTCGAAATTCAGCCGCACGATCCGCTCGGTGACCGGCGCGGACAAGGTCACCTGCTCGTTCGCCCGCGCGGTGCCGACCGCCTCGATGCGGTCGGCGAAGGTCATCATCGTCGCCGCTTCGGCCTTGACCAGCGGCGGCTCCCGGTCGCGCTGCTTGGCGTCGCCGCCGCCGCACGCCGCGAGCGCAATGGTGAGCGAGAAGATGAAAAGCTGCCGATTCACGCCTGACTCTCTGTTGCGCCGCTCAATGACCAATTTTGAAGCCATGTCGATAGGGCGATTGTCTCAATCTGTCCCCTGCGCCGCGCTCCTTCGTGCGCCGACCAAGAATTCGACATTGCCTTCGGGGCCCGTGATCGGGCTCGCCGTGACGCCCTCTACGCGCCATCCGCGCGTCCGCAGCCAGGCGGCGGCGGCGTCGCAGACCCGCGCATGCACCGCGGCGTCGCGGACCACGCCGCCCTTGCCGATCTCGCCCCGCTCCGCCTCGAACTGAGGCTTGACCAGCGCCAGAAGGCGCCCGCCCGGCTTTGCGAAGTCGAGCGCCGTGTCGAGCACCTTGGCGAGGCCGATGAAGCTCGCGTCGCAGACGATGAGGTCAATGGGCTCGGTGACGATATCGGCGGTCAAATAGCGCGCATTGGTCTTCTCGTGGACGACGACGCGCGGATCCTGCCTGAGGCTCCAGGCGAGTTGGTTGGTGCCGACGTCGATTGCGAATACCCGAATCGCGCCGCGTTGCAGGAGCACGTCGGTAAAGCCGCCGGTCGAGCTGCCTACGTCGAGCGCAACCGCGCCGCCCACCTCCCAGCCGAAATGATCGAGCCCGTGCGCCAGCTTGATCCCGCCACGCGAGACCCAGGGATGATCCTTGCCGCGCACCTCGAGCGGCGCTCCGGCGGGAAGCGCCTCGCCGGCCTTGCCGACCTTGCGCTCGCCCGAGAAGACCAGCCCGGCCAGGATCAGCGCCTGCGCCCGCGCCCGGCTCTCGGCGAGGCCGCGGTCGACGAGGAGCTGATCGGCGCGGGTCTTGGTCATTCGTCGGGGCCGATCGTTTCAAGCTGGGCGAGGCGGGTCACTCGGCGACACATAGCCGCATTTCGGGCCGCTTCGCCTGTCTTCGCATGATCCGGCGAAAAAATCGGCGGTCGGCCCCAAGTCGCGCGCCAGCCGGCGGTTTTCCATGGCCTCTTAGGGCTTCTCCCCTCCCTTCGCGGTCCCGGCTTTGGGGGCAGCCGGATGCAGGCCGGGCTGCGATCGATAAATCCAGTAGACGGGCCCGGGCCTGATTTGCGAGAAGATGTGCTCCCACAGTGCCCGCATGCGATGAACATGTAGGTCGTCGAGCATGACCATGACGCCGTGCCTCACCGAATCGGCGCTCAGCGGCTGCCCGGCCTGGTTCCCCGGCGACGGCGGGAAGATGAGCGCGCCGATCGACAGCACGAATTCGTCGGGGGCGTCGTCGCCGAGGACGGCGCGCTCGAGATCGAGCGACGTCCGAATCCTGTGCTCCTTCAGGACGCGGAAGGTCTCCGGGCCGACCGCCGTGCAGAGCTGGGCCTGAAGGACCCAGTCGAAGGCTTGGTAGAGCGTATAGGGCGTTTCGACATACATGAGCAGCGGATTGGCCACCGCCAGATTCTGGACGTCGTAGAAGCCGGCCTCCTGGAGCCGGTAGCGGACATCGTAATCGATCCCGTCCAGCACCTCGAGCGGCACGACGGCGACAAGCTCCAGCGCGCGCGGGTTCATGGTCTTGAGCCATCTCACCTGGAGCTTGCTGAATAGGTAGAAGATGCCGAGATCGGGCATGTAGCCGCCCAGGAAGCCGAGCAGGAGGAAGCCGGGAAACACGTCCAGGCCCCCGCCCAACAAGGCGCCGACGCCGGTCTGGCGGAGAATATGGTACAGCATCATGCTGCTGACCATGCCGAAGGTGAGATGCACCGCCGTCTGCAGGAACGTGAGCTGCGACAGCTCGTAATTCTGTACCGCCCTCAGCAGGACCCGAACGGTCATCAGGTAACCGCCCAGGAAAGCGGCGGAAAGAACCGCGGCTGCTTCGAGAAGCACCATTTTCCCGCCGGGCGGCACCTCTCCGGAGCCGACGGGCGCGCTCGGGCCGGGCGCCATTGCCCAGAACAGATTGTCGTAGAGCATGGGCAGGCCGTAACTGCCGCTGAGAAGGACCTGCTTGGGCACGAACAGCACGATGAAGCCGATGGCGCACAGGATTATGTAGGGCATCGACGCGCCAAACAGCGCCCAGGCGGAAGAGGAGCGCCGAATGGTCCGTTGGGAGTGTTGCTGCTCGGCGACCGTCTGGAGTTCGTATTTGGCGCGGACATAGTCGAAGGCAGCTATGGCGGATTTCGGATCCGGGAAGAAAAGGACGCCCATCTCCTCGATCAGCCGCTGGCGATTGTTGCGGACCCTGCTCCGGACAAAGAGCAGCACGAGGGTGAAGACGACACTCCACCCTATCGCGAGCAGGAAATAGGCGACATTCCCCCACATATCGTCCCAATCATGAGGCTCGATACCGTGGCAATGCTATAACCGATTCATCGGCCGATCTCGAATCCTTTGTCAGTTCATTTTCGGCACCATTCGAGCCATGCCGCGGATGCGTCCGCAAACGGGCAAGCCTAGCGGTTCGGAAGGCCGTTTGCGGCGCGCTCGCGGCGGAGCTGGGCTTCGTTGGCGCGGACGTGGGCGATCAGCTCGCCCATGCCGCGCCTTTGCTCGGCGATCTGGGCGCGGCAGGCCGCCTTGGGCTCGAAGCCGTTATGGGTGGCCGCGTCCCAGGCGAGCGCGCGGTCCATCGTCGCGGCCCATGCCCGCGGGTCGCCGCCCGCATATTCGTTGATCCGGCGGCCAACCGTCTCGTGCAGCGAGCCGAACAGGGCCGGCTCGATGTCGCGGCGAAGATTCGGGTGGCAGGCCAGGCGGATGCGGTAGCGCAGCTGGCCCGCGTAGAACCAGAACACCGCTTCGTCCCTGCGGCCCGCCTCGAAGAGCCGCGCCGCGAGGACGTAGTGGAAGGCTGGGTGACTATCGGGCGCGATCCGGATTAGCGCGTCGAGGCCGATCGTCTGCGGATCGACGCTGTCATCGCACTCCGCCGGTTCCGGTGCCTCGCGCAGCACCCCGCCGAAGCCATGCGCCTGCACCGAGCAGGGAAGCAGCTTCTCGCGCGCGGCATCGGCGCGATTGTCCGCCGCGACCTGATTGCCCCCGGCGCCGGCGCCGGCGCCGCCGCAGCCGGCAAGCGCGAGCGCCAGCAAAGCCACGGATCGCCGCCTCATGCCGCGCGCGTCTTCACAATGCCGCCCTGACGGTCGCGGGAATCTCCGGCGCGGGGGACATGCAGGTCGCGTCCGAAGCGACCGCGCGCCCGGATCCCGGGGGTCGGAGCGGCAGTGGCCACCGCTTGACGGACTCGAGGATGTTCGAGAAAGCGAACGCCGGCGACCCGGTCGAACGGATAGCGGCCCGCATAACGTGCGAGATCGGGGCCGCCGCGCCGCTGGTGGCCGTTCGCCGGGACGGCCAGCAGCGCCGCCACCCCGGCCAGGGCAAGACAGGCATTTCGTCTCAGGCCCGCGCTCCTTCCACCACGCCTGCGCTGTTGTGCCGCAAAGCCTTGAGCACCGTCTCGACGATGCCGTCCGCGTCGAGGCCGGCGTCGGCATATTGCTTTTCGGGCTTGTCCTGGTCCTGGAAGGCGTCGGGCAGGCGGATGGTGCGGAGCTTCAGGCCGGCGTCGATCAGGCCGTGATCGCTGGCCATGGTGAGGACGTGGGCGCCGAGCCCCCCGATCGCCGCTTCCTCGACCGTCACCGCGACCTCGTGGGTGGTCAGCAGGCGGCGGATCAGCTCCTCGTCGAGCGGCTTGGCGAAGCGCAGGTCCGCGACCGTGGTGGAGAGGCCCTTGCCGTCCAGCGCGTCAGCGGCCTTGAGCGCCTCCTCGAGCCGCGTGCCCAGAGAGAGGATCGCCACTTTCTTGCCCTCGCGCAGGATCCGGCCCTTGCCGATTTCGAGCCGTTCCGGCGTTTCGGGCAGCGCCACGCCGGTGCCGTTGCCGCGCGGATAGCGGACCGCGATCGGCCCCAGATCGTGCATCGCCATGGTGTGGACCATGTGGACCAGCTCGGCCTCGTCGGCGGCCGCCATCACCGTGAAATTGGGCAGGGTGCAGAGGTATGCGAGGTCGAAGCTGCCGGCATGGGTGGCGCCGTCCGCGCCGACCAGCCCGGCGCGGTCGATGGCGAAGCGGACGGGCAGGTTCTGGATGGCGACGTCGTGGACGACCTGGTCGTAGGCGCGCTGCAGGAAGGTCGAATAGATGGCGGCGAACGGGCGGTAGCCCTGCGCTGCGAGGCCGGCGGCGAACGTCACCGCATGCTGCTCGGCGATGCCGACGTCGAAGCAGCGGTCGGGGAACCGCTCCTGGAACTTGTCGAGGCCGGTGCCCGACGGCATCGCCGCGGTGATCGCCACCACCTTGTCGTCCCGCTCCGCCTCGGCGACCAAAGCCTTGGCGAAAACGCCGGTATAGGAGGGCGGTCCCGGCTCGGCCTTGGCCTGCGCGCCGGTGATCACGTCGAACTTCTGGACGCCGTGATATTTGTCCGCCGCCGCCTCGGCCGGTCCGTAGCCCTTGCCCTTCTTGGTGACGACGTGGACGAGCATCGGCCCTTCCTCGGCGTCGCGGACGTTCTCGAGGATCTTGACGAGCCGCTCGACATTGTGGCCGTCGACGGGCCCAACATAATAGAAGCCCAGTTCCTCGAAGAGCGTGCCGCCGGTCCACATGCCGCGCGAATATTCCTCCATCCGCCGCGCCATGACGTGGAGGCGCTTGGGCAGCTTGCGCGCAACCTTCTGGGCGATGCGGCGCAGCGTGAGATATTTGCCCGACGAGACCAGCCGCGCGAGATAGTGGGAGAGCCCTCCGACGGGCGGCGCGATCGACATGTCGTTGTCGTTCAGGATGACGATCAGCCTGTTGCCCGCTGCTCCGGCATTGTTCATCGCCTCATAGGCCATGCCCGCCGACATCGCCCCGTCGCCGATCACCGCGATCGCCTTGCCGGGCTTGTCCGAAAGCTTGTTCGCCACCGCAAAGCCAAGCGCCGCCGAGATCGAGGTCGAGCTGTGCGCGGCGCCAAACGGGTCGTATTCGCTCTCCGAGCGCCTGGTGAAGCCCGAGAGCCCGCCGCCCATGCGCAGGGTGCGGATGCGGTCGCGCCGGCCGGTGACGATCTTGTGGGGATAGCATTGATGGCCGACGTCCCAGACCAGCCGGTCGGCCGGCGTGTCGAAGACGTAATGGAGCGCGACGGTCAGCTCGACCACGCCGAGCCCGGCGCCGAGATGGCCGCCCGTCACGGAGACGGCGGAGATGGTCTCGGCGCGCAATTCGTCGGCGAGCCGGCGAAGCTGCTCCTTGCCGAGCTTGCGGATGTCCGCGGGCATCTCGACCGTGTCGAGCAAAGGGGTGGCGGGGCGATCGGTCATGCAACGTCCTTTGCTTCCCCCCATAAGCGCGGGGGGTGGCGAAGTCATGAGGGAAAGCTGAGCAATTTCGGTTCGCGATGGACGAATGGGGACAGCTACCATTTTTCGGTCGACGGCTTGCGCGAGCGACCCGCCAATCACGAAAAGGTAACCGTCCCCATTTTCTCGCATGGCCGCTCCAAAGGTTCGGAACGTTCAGCCCCCAAGACATTAATTCGCCGGCCCGCCGAAGCCGAAGAATCGATCGCGCTCGGCGGACTTCTGCGCGTGGATCGTGGCGATGCCGAGGTCCACCTGCTCCTGCTCCTCGGGGGACAGCGTCCGGCGATAATCCTCGCCGCCGAACCAGCCCTTCTCCTTGCCGTCATATCCCTCGGGCGGCGGGAACCGGGTCCACCATTTGCCGCTCTGCTCGTCGCGCCAGATCGCCTTGGCCGCGGGCGGCGCGTCCGGATCCACGGGCTCGGGGACGCCACCCGGAAAGCCGCGCTCGAGCTGGTCCATCCAGGCCGGCCAGTCGTCGAGCGCCATGCGCCGCTCGGCGGGGCGAGCCAGCTGGCGTTCGCCCTTGTCGAGCAGGTAGATGAGCAGACGATCGGAATAGACGCGGCGCTCGCCCTTCAATTCGCCATGATACCAGATTTGCTGGACGACGCCCTTGACCGCGCGTTCCCAGGCGGCCGAACGCAGCCCCCTCAGGCCGAACTCCAGCGCCGCCTCGCAGGCGATGTCGAAACCCCTCGCGTCGGGCCGGCGGCGGAGGCGGTTGGCGCTCTGCTCGGTCATGCCGACGCGCGCCGCGGCCTCGCTGGCGCAGCCGGTGTCGGCGAGGCCTTCGACGTAGAGGCGCTGCTTCTTCGGCGTCCAGCCGTCGTGGCGGGCGCGGACGGGGACCGGATCGAAATCGAACGGGTCTCCGCTGCCGGCGGCCGCCTTGCGCAGCGCCTTCAGTCGGGCGGCGACGTCCGGCGGCGGTCTGGCGCCGGCGCGGCGAATGCCCTCGGAGAGGCCCGTCCACCAGGCTAACTCCTCGGACAGGGTCTCGAAGGTGGGGTTTGGGGAAGAAGCGGGCTCATCGGTCGCCGCTTCGGGGGTGAGGTCGGGTGGCTCCTGTTCCATCGACCAGCGTGGAGCAAAAGAAATCCTACATTTCAATCAAGGGCACTCGTTACTCGCCGCGTGCAGCGGCCCGCGCAGCCGCTCACTGAACCACCGGCCGAAGCCCGCCGGATTCGAAATCGGTGATGTCCGCAATGGGTGGAAAGCAGACATGCCTTGTAATAAAGTCCGAGGCGCAGGTGCATCTGGAACAGGACGGAATGGCGCTGTTGCGGATTTTCTTGGGCGCTCTCCTGGTTGCCGCCACTTCGACGGCTGCGCAGGCTAGCGATTGGCGTGCTGCCACCGGAGCATCGACTACGCCGGCGGGGCGCGCACTCGGGTTTATCGACGCCGAGTCAATGCAGCGCGTTGGAAATCGCGTCGAGTTTTTTGCTTTCTTGATTTACGAGCCGGGCCGACCTGGCTTCGACAACGCCATTGTTCATTTCCTAGCCAAGTGCACAAGCTACTCTTTCGAAAGCACCCAAATGTCGTCCTACCGAGGCCATCGAAATGTCGGATCCATTCGTCCTGCGGAACGCGGACGCGCAGCTCCAAATTCAACTGAATTCGGGTTGATCGACACGGCGTGCGGAGGACGGCCTCTGGACCGCACCCGAGTTCTCGATCCTTATGAGATGGTTCGACGGAACGCGCGCACAATCTGGGGTCGATAGTAGGTCGCGCTGTCGGTCGTCACATCGGACGACGATAGGCCTTCCACGCGAGTGTCCGCAATGGGTCGAAAGCGGACGCCGCTCCGGGGCGCGCGCCCTACTCCTCCTCGCACTCCCCGCAGGTCCCGCGCACTTCGATCACCGGCCTATCCGTCTTGAAGCCCGCCGCCTTGGCCGCGTCGCGGACGCCGCCTGTGATGCGGTCGTCGTCGAGATGCTTGGCCTGGCCGCAATTGTCGCAGATCAGGAAGATGCAGTCGTGCAAGCAATCGGGATGGTCGTTGGCGACATAGGCGTTGGCGCTCTCGACCCGGCGGGCGAGATTGGCGCCGACGAACAGATCGAGGATCCGGTAGACGCTGTTGGCGGCGACGCGGCGGCCCTG
The DNA here is from genome assembly GCA_035629975.1 of Allosphingosinicella sp. Classification (GTDB taxonomy): domain Bacteria; phylum Pseudomonadota; class Alphaproteobacteria; order Sphingomonadales; family Sphingomonadaceae; genus Allosphingosinicella. The sequence goes on from DASQLN010000024.1 coordinate 132,455, forward strand.
GTCCTTCGAGACCTTCTCGGCGATGTCGTAGGCGCTGGCCGGCCGCTCGAAGCTCGCCAGCGCGCCGAAAACGGCGGAGCGCATCTGCGTCCACTGCTCGCCGGAGCGCTCCATGCTTGCCTTGGCGGCGTCGGCGAGGTCGGCGCCCTGACGGGAATGATGAACGTGAGCCATGGCTGGAATGTAGGCCTTTGCGAGGTTGGGAACAAGAACCTGTGCCGTCATGCCGGGCTTGATCCGGCATCCATGAACACGGGCGAAGCAGGCTGGCAAAGCGGTGTTCATGGATCCTGAATCAAGTTCAGGATGACGGCTTGTGGGATGACGGCTTGTGGGATGACGGCTTGTGGGAGCCTCAGATCACCGCGCGGCGGTTGAGATCGTGGCCCAGGGCCAGGATGAGCACGCCGAACACCGAGTAGAACACCTCCTCGGGGCCGTGCGGAAGGGTCAGCGAGCCGGCCATGGTGCCGAGGCCGAGCGCGCCGATCGCCGCGGGCAGCATGAAGCCATGCTCGAAAATGCCGCGGCCGAGCCCGACCACGCCGAGCAGGATCGCGAAGACCAGCCCGATTTCGTGGATATGCGGATCCAGGAGCAGGCCGCCGGCGCTGGCCAGCACCATGACCAGCACCGCGCTCGCCACGCAATGGACGAGGCAAAGCCCCGAAAGGCCGATGGCCATCCGGTCTATGGACCCGTTCCTGATCGTGGTCGGAAACACGCGCGACTCCCTGTCCGAGCCCGATATAGGCCAGTCCAATCGGAGAGACAATATATCATGCGCAGAAAAAGTTCCGCCCCCGCGTGGGGACGGTTGCTTTCACGCGCGGCGCGAACCTCTGGCGCTGCCGCCGGGAAGTAGCTGTCCCCCCATCCCGGCGCTGCTGCGTGAAAGCAACTGCCCCCCTTCCCGTCCCCGCGCGGCTCGGCCATAGGCGGCGCCATGGCGATCGCCCTGCTGAAGCGTCCAACCGAGCCCCGCCCGAGGCCGCGCGCCGTCGCCGGCTGGCTGCTGTTCGTCGCCATCCTGGTGTTCGCGATGGTCGTGGTCGGCGGCATTACCCGGCTCACCGAATCGGGACTGTCGATGGTCCGCTGGGAGCCTATTTCGGGGACGATCCCGCCGATGAACGAAGCCGCCTGGCAGGAGGAGTTCGCCCATTACAAGGCGAGCCCGCAATATCGGCGGGTCAATAGCGGCATGTCGCTCGCCCAGTTCAAGGAGATCTTCTTCTGGGAATATGTGCACCGGCTGCTGGGGCGGGTGATCGGGCTCGCCTTCGCTCTGCCCTTGCTCTTCTTCTGGTGGCGGCGCGCGATTCCGCCGACTTACGGCTGGAAGCTCGGCGCCCTCCTGGGCCTGGGCGCGCTGCAGGGCGCGATCGGTTGGTGGATGGTCGCCTCCGGCCTCGTCGACCGGCCCGCGGTCAGCCATATCCGGCTGGCGATCCACCTGCTCATGGCGCTCGTCATCTTCGCCGGCCTGCTCTGGACGATGTGGGACCTGCGCGCGCTGGCCCGAAATCCGGCGGCGCGGCCGGCGCGCATCCCCCTGCTCGGAATCTGGGCTCTCTCCCTGCTCTTCCTCCAGTTCATGTTCGGCGCCTATGCGGCGGGGCTCGACGCCGGCCGCTATTTCGGGACCTGGCCGTCGATGAACGGAGAATTCTATCCGGCCGGCTATGAATGGATGCGGCCGGCGCTGCGCAACTTCGTCGACAACCCGATCACGGTGATTTTCGTCCACCGCTGGCTCGCCTTCATCGTCGCGGCGGTGGCGCTCTGGCTCGCGGTCAGGGCCTGGCTGGCGCGGCGGCGCTGGGAGGCGGCGATGCTGGCTGGCGCGGTGGTCATCCAGATCCAGCTCGGCATCCTCACCGTGCTTTCGGGCGTGCTGATCGACATCGCGGTAGCGCATCAGGGCATGGCCGTGCTGCTGCTCGCCGCCACGGTCACCGCGGCGAACCGGCTCGGCGAGCGCAAGACGTGACCGGGATCGTCAGCGTCTACGCGGTCTTCGCGGACGCAGCGGAGGCGGAGCGCATCGCCCGCGCGGTAGTGGAAGAGCGGCTCGCCGCCTGCGCCAACATCCTGGGCGCCTGCCGGTCCATCTACCGCTGGCAGGGCAAGGTCGAGGAATCGGAGGAGGTGGCGGCGATCTTCAAAGGCCGGGCGGACAAGGCGGTAGCCCTGGTCGCGCGGATCGCGGCGCTGCACAGTTACGACGTGCCGGCGATCGCGGTCTGGCCTATAAGCGGCGCCTGGCCGGCTTATGCCGAGTGGGTCGAAGCGGAAGGCTGAGAAGGAGAAATGAGCGGCTTCCTGATCATGCTCCTCGGCCCGCCGAGCAGCTCAACCGCGGCGGCACCGCCTTTCTTGGCCGGCTCGCGCCCGAACGTCTGGCCGCGCAGCCGCTCCGGATCACCGGCCTTGAGGAACGCAACACCTATCGGATCGCGCTCCGCAGCGGCCTTGTCGAGCATTGGGAGGCGAGGCAGATCCTTCACTCCATGCGCGGGGACGCGCCCCACCGCACCGAAAGGTCGACCCTGCTCGTCCGCCTTCCGAATCCTTGAGGTAATATAATACCTCTCAGCAAATGCCCGCTTTTCCTTGACTTTCGGCCCCTCCTCCGCCATTCGGCCGCAATCGCGCGGCTCGCAAGGGCCGCGCTTAATATTTCAAGAGGTCCATAGCCCATGAAGGCGCTGATGAAGACCACGCGGTCGGCGAAGCCGCGCGAGGTCGAGAAGAAATGGCATCTGATCGATGCCGACGGGCTGGTGGTCGGGCGTCTCGCCTCGATCGTCGCCAACATCCTGCGCGGAAAGCACAAGCCGAGCTACACCCCGCACGTCGATTGCGGCGACCATGTCGTCATCGTCAATGTGGAGAAGGTGCGCTTCACCGGCAAGAAGCTGACCGACAAGATCTACTACAAGCATACCGGCTATGTCGGCGGCATCAAGCAAACCACCCCGGCCAAGATCCTGGACGGCCGCTTCCCCGAGCGCGTGCTCGAAAAGGCGATCGAGCGGATGATCCCGCGCGGGCCCCTGGGCCGCGACCAGATGCGCGCGCTTCACCTCTATGCCGGCACCGAGCATCCGCACGGCGGCCAGGCTCCCGAACCTCTCGACGTCGCGGCGATGAACCGCAAGAACAAGGTGGGTCAATAATGTCCGACAATCGTCAATCGCTGGCCGATCTCGCCAAGCTGACCGAGACCGAGGCGGAGAAGCCGGCCGAAACGCCCGCCGCCGAAGCGCCCGCCGAAGCCGCCCCCGCCGATGAGGCCGAGGCTCCCGCCGCCGAGGCTCCCGCTGCCGAGGAAGCCGCCCCCGCCGCCGCTCCAGCCCGTGAAGGACGCGAAGGCCGGGACGATGGCCGCGAAGGCCGCCGCGGCCGCGACGAGACGCCCGACGATCATGGCGTCTCGACCCAGGGCCCGCAGATCAAGGCGATCCTGCGCGAGCAGCAGCTCGACAAGCAGGGCCGCGCCTACGCGACCGGCCGCCGCAAGGATGCCGTCGCCCGCGTCTGGCTGAAGCCGGGGACCGGCAAGATCGTCGTCAACGGCCGCGACCAGGAGGTCTATTTCGCCCGCCCGACGCTTAGGCTGATCATCAACCAGGTGTTCGACATCGCCGACCGCAAGGGCCAGTATGACGTGATCGCGACCGTGATCGGCGGCGGCCTCTCGGGCCAGGCCGGCGCGGTCCGCCACGGCATCTCGACCGCGCTCACCCGCTACGAGCCGGGCCTTCGGACCATCGTCAAGCGCGAGGGCTTCCTGACCCGCGACCCGCGCGTCGTCGAGCGCAAGAAATACGGCAAGGCCAAGGCCCGCCGTTCCTTCCAGTTCTCGAAGCGCTAGACGGCACGCCGAACCCAGAACGAAAGAGGCGGTCCGGACATCCGGCCGCCTTTTTTCTTGCTGCCGGGCCGCATGATGCTATTATCCCTTTCTGCCTCCAGTGGTGAGCAGAAAGGGATAATTGCCCGTTTTCACGCCTCTCGACGGCGAACAAAGCCGCCAGCTCATCAATACCGAGCAGGCCTATGCAGCATTACGCGCGGCCGAGGCGGAGCGCGACCAGCGCTTTCGCGGGTCGATGGCATGGAAGACGGTAAGCGGGCGGGACTATCTCTACCGCAAGGCCGCGGCTGAATGGAAAAGCGTGGGACCGCGGGCCCCGGATACGGAGCTTGCCTTCGAGCGATTCCGTGCGGGCCGGTCGGCGATCAGGGAGCGGATCGCCTCGCTCGACGAGACGATCCGGCGTATGGCTCCCGTCAATCGCGCGATGCGCCTGGGCCGTGTCCCGTCGGTGGCGGCGCGGCTGCTCCGCAAACTGGAACGCCAGGGGCTGCTTGGCAGGGCGATCAGCGTCGTCGGAACACATGCGCTCTACGCTTATGAGCGGATGGGGGGCGGACATTTTCACCTGGGCCAGCTCGCCACGCTCGATATCGATCTCCTCTACGACGCACGGGACCGGTTGCGGCTGCTTGGCCCCGACACGCGGGAAGAAGGTCTGCAGGGTATATTGCGAAGCGTCGATGCATCCTTCGCGCCGCTCGCGCCCGGCGCATTCCGAGCCGTCAACAGGTCCGGGTTCATGGTCGACCTGATCAGGCCATTGCCAGCAAACCAGGCCTTTGGCGACGGAACGAGCCGCGTCGGTGACGATGCGGCAGATCTCACGGCCGCCGAAATCGAGGGGCTGGCATGGCTGCAGAATTGCCCCCAGATTCAGCAGATCGTCGTGGACGAACGCGGCTATCCGCTGCGGCTCGACGTGCCCGATCCGCGCGCCTTCGCCCTCCATAAACTGTGGGTATCCGAACGGCCGGACCGGGACCGGGTGAAAGCGCGTCGCGACGCCGGGCAAGCGATGGCGGTGGCCGCCCTCGTCATTGGCCATTTGCCGCATTTAGGCTTCGACGACGACGCATTGCTCGCCATGCCGGCAGCGCTGCGGGCACGCGCGCCCGAGCTCTTGGCCCGGGCCAAGCTGCAGGGCAGTACGGAGGACGGGGAGTGGTGATTTGACGATTGGCATCGCTTTCACCCGCGCCGTCGGTCCGCGCCTCGTCGAATGCGAGACGACGCAGGACGGGCGGGTGGATGTGGCCAAAGCAATCGCGCAGCATGCCGCCTATGAGCGGGCCTTGACGGAAGCGGGGCTGGAGGTGCGGCGCCTGCCCGCGCTCGCCGATTACCCCGATGCCGTGTTCGTCGAGGACACGGCCTTGCTGCTCGGCGAGCATGCGGTGATCTTGCGGCCGGGCGCGGCTTCGCGGGCGGGGGAGATCGAGTCCACGGCCGAGGGGCTCGCCACTGCCTTCACCGTCCACCGGCTGGACGCGGGCCATGTCGACGGAGGCGATGTGCTCCGGATCGGGCGGACGCTCCATCTCGGCCTTTCCTCGCGGACCGACCACGCCGGTCTCGATGCGCTGGCGCGGATCGTCGCGCCTTTGGGCTTCGAAATCATCCCGGTGCCGGTTGCCGGCGGCCTTCATCTCAAGAGCGCGGCCACCTGGGTCGCGGGCCTGCTGGTCCACAATCCGGACTGGGTCTCGGCCTCCCATTTCACTGGCGTCGAGCTGCTCGCGGTCGCGCCGGCGGAGGCCTATGGCGGCAATGTGCTGCTGGCCGGCGACACCCTTCTCGCCGCCGCCGACAGCCCCAACACCGCCGAGTTGCTGTCACGCCGCGGCTTCGATGTGGTCAGCCTCGACATTTCCGAGATGCGCAAGGCCGACGCCGCTTTGACCTGCATGAGCCTGATCAGCGACCGACCGGCCTGAGCGGCAGGACGCGGTGCTCGATCCGGTGGGCCAGCGCGAGGCCGGCAAAGGCGGCGTCGAACCGCTCGAGCACGAGGAGCGCCGAGGAATCATAGGCGCCGCTTCTCAGCCTGCCGGCGAAGATGTCCTCGACAAGCAAAGCCGCCGCAAGCGTCGGAATTTCGGGCCCGTCGCCCGCGACCGCGACGAGAGTCCAGCGCCGCTCCACAGCTTCGGCGCCTCGCCTTCCGGTAAGAGCGACCGTCATGCCCGAGCGGTCGCCGTCCAGCCGCGCGGAGAACCGCTGCAGCGGCAGCAGCCAGCCGGCAGCGCCGGAGAGCGAGCGCAGCCAGCCCCAACGGACCGGCCAGCTCGCCAGCCACAAAGACCACATCTGGAAGCCGAGCCCGTTGCCCGCGCGGAAGGCGACGGCCGGCCGGCCGGGCAGCATCTCAGGCAGCAGATCGTGATCGGGCACGTCGACCAAAGCGACGCGGCGGCGGCCGAGCGCGAACGGACCGGCCTGCATCCGCTCCTTGCGCATTTCCTGCCAGCCATGGCCATCCTGCCAGCGCCCGCCCCGCCAGAGCCGCACCGGCTTGCCCACGTAAGAGAGAATGGCGCGCGCCACCGAAGCGCCTGCGGTGGCGCGCGCCGAGGCGCTGAGCGCGATCTCGACGCCGTCGACCCGGTCCAGATCCCGCGCCAGATGCCGCGCCACGGCGCCGGTCAAGGCGGGCGCGGTGGAGGCGCCGGCGATCACGGTCACGCCAGCCGCCCGCGCCGCTGCGTCGAGCGCGCCGATCCCGGTCACGAAATCGCGCGCGTCGGCGAGGTCGAGACAGGAGATTCCGGCCGCGATGCAGGCGAGCGGAACGCGATAATCGCTCGCCTGGAAGGGGCCGGCGGCGTCGATGACAAGATCGGGCCGGTGCGCGCCGAACAAAGGCGCGAGATCGCCCATCCGATCGGCGGCCACTCCTTCGGCGCTCGCCAGCGTCGCAGCGAAGCGCGCGGCTTTCTCCGCATTGCGCCCTGCGACCAGCACATGATGTCCGGCCGCCGCCAGCCGCCGCGACAGCCGCGCGCCGAAGCCGCCATAGCCGCCGATCACAAGCACGCGCTTCATCATTCCTCCAGGTCGTCCTCGCGCGGGCCTGCCGTCAGCAGAAAGGCCATGCCGCCGCTCGTGCCGAGCAGGCCGAATATGAGAAGCCCGGTCGACACCTCCTCGACGCCGAGCAGGAGCGGCAGCGGCAGCGATCCGATCAGGAAGGAAAAGACGAGGACGAGCATGGGCCCCGGTGTCCGGCGGCGGCGGAGCAACGCGTGGATCGGCACCGCGAGCAACACGACATGCAAGCCGGCAAGGATGAAGGCGATGAAGAAGCCGAACAGAAAGCCCCCGGGCCCTGCCAGCACGAAGAAAAACAGGCCGGTAAGCACCGCCGGCGTCGCTGCGGCAGCGACGAAGGCCGCGGGAAATCTGTCCAAAGCCGAAGTCATGGGATCAACCCTCCTCCACCCCCGCCATGTCGCGGAACATCGCCGTCTGCCGGATCATCTCGCCGAACCAGGGATGGGTCAGCACGAGCATGAAGGCGAACAGGCCGTGATTGCAGTCGATATGGCTGACCACGAGCCGGCCGGGCGTCAGCCAGCGCGGGATGCGCAGCCGCAGGCCCAGCGCGGCCAGGAAATAATGGTCGGCGATGAAATGCAGCGCTCCGTCCATTACCTCGACCCTGAGCGCGATGCCGAAGCCGCAGCCGATATGCTCCTCGAGCCCGGTCGGACCGGCGAAACGCTTGCAGCTGTGGATCACCTGCGGGAAGCCCCGGCGCCGGCCATAGACGCGCGTCCAGACCTGGCCGCCGCCGGCGGGATCCTCGCTGACAGCGACCATCGCCGGCAGATCGGCATCGCAGGACAAGGGCAGCGGGCCGCCGATCAGCCGCGCCGCCCGCGCCAGCAGCCGCCCGGCCGCGTTCGTCAGGCATTCGACGGTTTCGCCGGCATAGAGAGCGGGGCGGCCGTGACCGATGTGCCTGCCGAAGCGGGCCCGGGTGGTTTCGGGAAGCGCCGCCCAGGCCGTCTCGCCGAGCAGCGTGCGGAAACGCAGGTCGCCCATCTCGGCGGGCGGCCGCGCGCTACTCGCCGGGAAGGCGATGATCGTGGCTTCGCCCTCCTCCCGCCACTCCATCCCGGTCTCCTCTATTCTCGGCTTTCTGAAAACACAGAAACCCGCGGGCAAATAGAAATCAGCCGCCCTTCGCCTTCTTGCCGCGGCCGAAGCTCAGGAAATTGACCACCTTGGCGCCCATGTTGATCAGGGACATGATCTTGGCCGGCGGCACGCCCAGCATCTGTTCGTACCAGCGGTTGAGCGTCTCGATGAATTTCTGCATCTCGGCGAGCCGCGCCAGCGCGACTGCGCCGACCTTCGGATCGCCCTCGGCCTCCGCCATGCAGGCGCGCAGCGCCGCCGCGGCGGGATCGATCTCGCGCTCCTTGCGGCCCTGGGCGATGCGCGTGACCATCTCATAAAGGTCGGTCTCGGCTTCGAAATGATCGCGCCGGTCGCCGAGCACCGGGACCCGCCTCACCAGCTTCCAGCCGATCAGCTCCTTGAGGCTGTTGGAGACGTTGGAGCGCGCCAGCCCGAGCGTGTCGGCGACATATTCTGCCGTGTGCGGGCGCTCCGCAAGATAGAGCAGGGCATGGATCTGCGCGACCGAGCGGTTGACGCCCCATTGATTGCCCATGTCGCCCCAATGGAGGATGAAGCGCTCCACCGCCGGCGCCAGCTTCCGAAGCTCGCCTGTTATTTCTGTCATAACAGAAATATCGGACGAGACCGAAACTTTGTCAAGCCCCGTTGTTCATCGGGCGGCAACGCCTTAATCGCTACGAGACGGGTCATGCGCCTTCTCCTTCTCCTTCCCCTTCTCGCCTTGCTTCTCTCCGGCTGCCTCGCCAGGACGGCGGTCGACATCGTCACCTTGCCGGTGAAGGCGGTGGGCGCGGGGGTCGACGCGGTCACCACCAGCCAGGCCGAAGCCGACCAGCGACGCGGCCGCGAGCTGCGCGAGGCGGAGGAACGCGAGGGGCGCGAGGCGCGCCGCCGCGAGCGCGAAGAGCGCCGAGAGCGGGATCGGGCCGCGGACGAAGACGAGGAGCCGCAAAGCTAGCTTCCCGGCCGTCATATCCTGACGAAGGTCAGGATCCATGAGCAGGGCCTCCGAGTCTCCGGGATGTCCGTGTTCATGGATGACGTGGATTGGGCGCCGATGGCGGCCCGCCCGTCCGGCAAACAATTCTTAAGACCGATCGGCTAGGGACTCGCCGATGGCGGGGCTTAAACGGCAGAGCGATCCGGACTTGGGGGAGGCGGAAAAGCGTCCGCCTCTCGCGCGTCTGTTCGCCCAGGACTTCCGGCGCGTCGACGACGAGCAGGAGGAGAGCGCGGCGCGCGAGCGGGTGCGCTCGCTCGAATATGTCCCGCCCTTCCTGCTCGGCGTCCACCTGGTCTGCGCGGCCGCCTTCCTGCTCGCGCTCGGCGACCCGCTGAACCCGCCGCCGGCGCTCGTCGGCACGCTCGGCGGCCTCATCGCCATGGATCTCGGACTCTGGGCCTGGCTGCGCCGGCACCCCCTCTCCCGCCTCGCCCCGCATGTCGCGATCCGCGGCGCCGCTCTCTACAGCTTCGCCACCTACGCATTCTGGTGCGCGGCCTTCGCCTTCGGCCAGGCCGGGGCGGACGACGTCACCCTGCTCGATATCGCGGTGGCGGGCGGCGTGCTCGCGCTGCCCATCGCCTTCCTCTCCTTTCCCTCGCTGGTGGCGATCGGCTGCGCGGGCTTCACGGCCAAATTCTTCTTCCTTGCACAGGACACGGCGGGCGCCGCCGCGACCGCTCTGCTGTCGGTGCTGCTGGTCTGGCTGAGCCTCAAGAGCTCGTCCGACCGCATCGTCCAGCTCCAGCGCCGGCTCGTGATCGACTGGCACGGGCAGCGCGCCGCGCGCTTCATCGAGGAATTCGAGCAGGCAGGCCGCGGCTGGTTCTGGGAGACGACCGCGCGCGGCAACCTCTCCTACGTCTCCGAGCAGCTCGCCGCCGACCTGAAGACGCCGGCCGCCGACCTGATCGGAATGCCCTTCGCCGACCTGATCGGGCTCGACGACCGGCGCGGCACCGAATCCTCGGAGCGAACCCTGGGCTTCCACCTCTCGACGCGGCTGCCCTTCACCGACATCAACGTCCGCGCCAACACCGCCGCCGAAATCTGGTGGTCGCTCTCCGGCACGCCGAGCTTCGATGAATATGGCCGCTTCCTTGGCTTTCGCGGCATCGGCAGCGATCTCACCCAGCAGCGCCGCTCGGAGGAGGAGATCAACCGCCTCGCCAAATATGATTCGCTGACCAGCCTGCCCAACCGGATGCTGATGCGCCGGACCCTGGACGAGACCCTGGCCACGGGCGGCTGCGCCCTCTTCCTGATCGACCTCGACCGCTTCAAGAACGTCAACGACACTCTGGGCCATCCGATCGGCGACGCTTTGCTCAAGCAGGTCGCGCAGCGGCTCACCAGCGTGATCGGCAAGGAAGGCCAGGTCGGCCGGCTCGGCGGCGACGAGTTCGAGGCCGTGCTGCCCGGCCAGCATGACGAAGGCGGGCTCAGCGAACTCGCCGGGCGCCTCATCCAGCAGGTGTCGATGCCCTACATGATCGAGGGCCACAACATCTCGATCGGCGCCTCGGTCGGCATCGCCACCGCGCCGCCCGAAGGCTGCTGCGCCGACGCCCTGATCCGCAACGCCGACCTCGCTCTATATTCGGCCAAGGCCGCCGGGCGGGGCACCTTCTGCTTCTTCGCCCCCGAAATGCATTCGGAGGCGCAGGACCGGCAGATCCTCGAGACCGACCTCAGGAAGGCGATCGCCCGCGGCGAGCTCCAGCTCCAATACCAGCCCGTGGTCAACGCCCAGACCGAGGCGCTGTCGGGCTTCGAGGCGCTGGTCCGCTGGCACCATCCGACTCGCGGCGTCATTTCCCCGAGCCTGTTCGTGCCGCTCGCCGAGGAAGCGGGCCTGATCCTCTCGATCGGCGAATGGGTTCTCAGGACAGCGTGCCTCGAAGCCGCCAAATGGCCCGAGCATATCCGGGTCGCGGTCAACCTCTCGCCGATCCAGTTCGTCGAGCCGAGCCTGCCCGCCACCATCGTCTCGGCGATCGCCAATGCCGGCATCCAGCCGCGCCAGCTCGAGCTCGAGATCACCGAGGGCGTGTTCCTGGTCGAAAGCGACGCGACCGACGACATGTTCGCCAAGCTGAAATCGCTCGGCGTGCGCCTCGCCCTCGACGATTTCGGCACCGGCTATTCGTCGCTGGGCTATTTGAAGAAGGCCCCGTTCGACAAGATCAAGATCGACCAGAGCTTCGTGCGCGGCGCCGCCAAGGACGGCAGCCGCAACGCCGCAATCATCCGCGCCATCGTCACGCTGGCCGAGAGCCTGGGCATGGACACGACCGCCGAGGGCGCCGAGACCCATGACGAGCTGACCATGATCCGCGAGCTTGGCTGCAGCCACATCCAGGGCTATATTTTCGGCCGCCCGATGAACCCCGACGACGCCGGCGCGCTCGCCGAGCAGAACAAGGCGATCACCGCCGACGGCTTCCAGTTCAACCGGCCGCCGCGCCAGGGCATCCTCAAGGTGGCCAGCCTGCAGTTCAACGGCATGTCGATGCCGGTCCGGGTTCGCAATATCTCGACCGGCGGCGCCCTGCTCGAATGCGACCGCACGCTCCCCGTCAATGCCAATATCCAGCTCGACCTGCCCGGCTGCGGCAATCTCGGCGGCGAAGTGCGCTGGTCCGAAGCCAAGCGGATCGGCATCCAGTTCGAGGACGAGTTCGACCTGAGGCGCCTCGCGCCCGGCAAGGCCAAGAGCTTCGGCGCCAAGCTGCCGCCGCAGGCCTATACCAATTTGCGCTATGCCGAAGGCGCCGTCGACAAGAAGGCGCTCAGCGGGGCCGACCTCAGGTACAATACCGGCGGTTGACCCGCGCCACGGCGCTGTGGCATCCGGCGGGCGCGTAAGCGGGTGTAGCTCAATGGTAGAGCTTTTGCTTCCCAAGCAAGTGACGAGGGTTCGATTCCCTTCACCCGCTCCACCTTCTCCACCCCTCAGAACCGCTTGAGCAGCTGCTCGACGCTCTCGTGCGCCTTGCCCTTGCCCTTGCCCTTGGTCTTGCCGTTGGTCTTTCCGTCGGCGTGATCCCTGGCCTCCTCCTCCAGCGCCGCGCGGATCTTCTCGATCTGGCTGTCGGTGAGATGCTCGATGCCGATGAATTCGGGCCGCGCCTTGGCGACCGCGCGCAGCAGCTCGTCGAGCTTGGCCTGCATCGCCGCGGCGTCGCGGTTGGTGCTGTTCTGGATCAGGAACACCATCAGGAAGGTGACGATCGTGGTCGCGGTGTTGATCACCAACTGCCAGGTGTCGGAATAGCCGAACAGCGGCCCGGTCATCCCCCAGACCAGGATCAGGCCGAATGCGACGACGAACGCCGCGGGCTGGCCCGCGAATGAGGAGATCCGGCCGGCGAACCCGGTGAAGAAACGGTCCATCACGTTACGCGCTCCCAATGAAGTGGCCTGAAGCGCTCCGCCCGGCGCCCCGGTTCCTCAGATGCCGTCGGCGACGATCGCGCAGCCGGCCGCCTCGAGCCGGCCGGCAAGGTCCGCCGCGCAGGCCTCGAGCGCGCCTTCTTCGCTGCTGCGGATGACGAAATTCGCCCCCACCCGGCCGTCCCGGAAGAAGGGATAGGAGCCGATCTGGCAGCTCCGGTGCGCGCGCTCGGTCTCGCCGAGCAGATCGGCGACCTCGCTTTCGGGCGACCAGCAGCCGATCACCCGCGACAGCAACGGCCGGCCGCCCTCGATCTGCCCCGACAGACCCTCCAGCATCAGGGTCGCGATATGCGGCACGCCCGCCAGGATGAAGATGTTGCCCAGGCGGATGCCGGGCGCGCCCGACAGCCTGTTCTCGATCAGCTCGGCGCCATCCGGCACGCGCGCCATCCTGAGGCGGGTTTGGGTGACGCCGCCCCGGCTCGCATAATAAGCCTCGAGGATCGCCCGCGCCTTGGGATGGACGACGACCTCGACGCCGAGCGCCGCGGCGATCGCGTCGACGGTGATGTCGTCATGGGTCGGGCCGATGCCCCCGGTGGTGAACAAATAATCGTTGCGCGCCCTGAGCGCATTCACCGCCTCGGCGATCGCCGCCATGTCGTCGGGGCAGATGCGGACCTCCGCGAGCCTGATCCCCTGCAGGTTGAGCCAGGTGCCGATCTGGGCGACGTTCCTGTCCTGCGTGCGGCCGGAGAGGATCTCGTCCCCGATCACCACCAGCCCGGCCGTCCAGATCCGTTCGGAAGTCAAAGTCAGAAAACTCCGTCTGGGTCGATTCACCCACTCCGTTCGGGCTGAGCCCGTCGAAGCCCGTCCCTTCCCTTACTCCCCAAGATGAAGAAGGAAAGGCCTTCGACAAGCTCAGGCCGAACGGGCAGGCGAGGCTGCCCTGGTTCATTGTTTCAAAGCGCCTTGCCCGCTATATTCCCCACATGGACACCCAGATCATCGATCTCGAAGCCGACGTCATCGGCCGCCACGGCCCGATCAAGCTGCACGGGCCGCAGGGCTTTGCCGGAATGCGCGCGGCGGGGCGCTGCGCCGCCGAGATCCTCGATGCGCTCGTCCCCCATGTCGTCCCCGGCGTGACCACCGAAGAGCTGGACGAGATCGTGTTCGCCGAGATGCGCGCGCGCGGCGCCATTCCGGCGACATTGGGCTATCGCGGCTATACGAAGAGCTGCTGCACCTCGGTCAACCACGTCATCTGCCACGGCATTCCAGGCGAGCGCGGCCTGAAGGACGGCGACATCGTCAATATCGACGTGACCCCCATAGTCGACGGCTGGCACGGCGACACCAGCCGCATGTTCCTGGTCGGCGAGGTCGGCATCAAGGCGAGGAAGCTCGTCCAGGTGACCTATGAAGCGATGATGCGCGGGATCGAGGCGGCCAAGCCCGGCAACCGGCTCGGAGACGTAGCCCACGCCATCCAGAGCCACGCCGAGGCACACCGTTATTCGGTGGTCCGCGATTTCTGCGGCCACGGCCTGGGCCGCGTCTTCCACGACGCGCCCGAGGTCGTCCATGCCGGCCGCCCGGGCACCGGCCCCGAATTGCTGCCCGGCATGTTCTTCACCATCGAGCCGATGATCAACATCGGCAAGGCCGCCGCCAAGGTGCTCGACGACGGCTGGACCGCGGTCACCCGCGACCGCTCGCTCTCCGCCCAGTTCGAGCACAGCGTCGGCATCACCGAAACCGGCTGCGAAGTCTTCACGAAAAGCCCGGCCGGCCTCGACGCGCCGCCCTACGCCTGATGGCCGAGCATCTCACCCGCGACGAGCTCGCCCGCTGCCTCGGCAACGAGGCCGGCGCTTGTCCCCTGCCGGTGAGCGCGCGCAGCCTGACCCGCGCCGAGTTGCGCGCCCGCGAGCGCCGCCAGCTGCTCTGGCTCGCCGGCGCCTATCTCCTGTTCGGCGCGGTCTGCCTGGCGGTGATCCTGCTCGCCGAGACTAGCCCGAGCGTGGTGCGCTGGTTGCCCGCGGGCTTCGTGGTCGCCGGCCTCGGCCTGCTCGCTTACGCCTGGCTGCGGCTGCGGCGCCACGGCGCCTATGAGGATCCCGGCCTCGCCGTCGAGGTCGGCGAGGACGCGGTCACCCTCATCCGTCAGGGAGAGAGCGCCACCCAGCCTTACGACGAGATCGTCGTGTCGCGGGTGGTCACGAGAACCCCGCGCAACAGCGTCTATTTCGAAGGAATCGTGCTGGAAACCGCGCTCGGCCCGGTCGCGCTCGGCGATCCCGGCTTCGCGGGCGGCAATGTCGCGGCGGGCGCGATCCTGCGCCGGCTCGACGAACTCGAGCGCCGGCTGGATCGCGCGGCCTAGGTTTTCCCGAACGGAATCACGCCGGCCACGGCCGCCCGGCGGAAGGGCGGGCGGAACCGCGCCGGCGCTCTCGCCCGCGGCCTATTGGCCGTCGCGCACCCGGCGATAGGGGACGAAGTCGTCGAGGAAGACGATCCCGGTCAGCATGCCCGAATGGGGATCGACCATGCGCACCGTATCGATGCTGCACAGGCGGCTGCCGAACGGACGGCTGACCATCGTGTCCCAATCGCGCAGGCTATTCAGCCCGGAGGTCGGGCGCTGCACATAGATCACGCTGCCGGCGTCGTAGACGATCGCGGTATGATCGATGACCGAGCTCGACCGGACGCGGCGCAGATCGACGCAGTCGACCGGCGCGCCGGCGACGCGGCCTTCGAGCATCCGCGCGAGCCGGGCCTCGCCGTCCGGACGATCGGCCGCCTGCGCGGGAGCGCCGAGAATCAGGCCGCCGGCGACGGCGAGAAGGGGAAGGAGCTTCTTCATCTTGGGTCTCCCGAAATTGGCTCTTACGAGCCAAGTTACCGGAACGCTTGTGAACAGGGCCTGACTTTCCGACATTCGTTCCGCGCGCGCAAGAAAAAGGCCCCGCCGCGGGCAAGCGGCGGGGCCTTGACGCTTTGGCGTTCGCCCTAGCGGCTATTCGCCGGCGGTCAGATCGACCGTGGCGACCTCGCACAGATTGACGCCGCGCGCATCGGTGGTGCCGCCGTCGTCATAGGTGGCGCGGATGTCCCACTGGCACTGCGTCTCGCCGCGGGCGAAGCTGATCTCCGCCGACTCGCCGTTGGCGAGCACGTCGCGGCCGAGAATGTCCGGGCCCCACTCGTCCTCGTTCGAGGGCGAGACGTTGAGCGTGGTCAGGACGTGGCCGGTATTGTTGTTGATCGTGAAGTTCTGCTGCGCCTGGCCGCCCG